>JAFSMO010000091.1 GCA_017447865.1 Thermoguttaceae bacterium | reverse complement strand
TTGCGCGACGTGTCCGAAAATGTCGAGGCCCTTCAGTTCGAACTTCACCTTGGGGTACGCTGCCGCGAGTTTGCGGGCCGTGGAGCCGAGGCCGGAACCTTCGTGCGTGCAGAACGGCAGGACCGTCTTGCCGTCGATCTGGGCCGCGTTGAGGAACGAGTAAATGATCATCGGGGCGGCAGACCACCAGTTCGGATAGCCGAGATAAATCGTGCCGACATCCGAAAGATCGGGGATTTCGCCGACAAATTCCGGGCGCGCCTTCGTCTCGAGCTCCTGCTTCGCGAGTTCGATGCAGGTCGTGTATTTCTCGGGATAGGGTTCCTTCTCCTTGAGTTCCCAGATCTCCGCACCGGTCTGGGCGGCGATCTCCTTCGCGACCTTGGCGGTGTTCCCCTCGGTGATGAACCCGACCGAATAGTTCTCGCCCGTATGCGAGAAATAGATGACGATGCTCTTTTTCATTTTCTCAGTTTCCTCGTTTGTTTCTTTCGTGGTACTTTTTTTAGTACAGCCGACGCTGCCGAGCGCAGCCGCACCCGCGATCACGCTCATGTTCCTGATAAATACTCTTCTGTTCATGTTTGCTGTAACGCCTATATCTGCGGTGTTTATCGTTATTTAATTGCTCTGTTTTCTTTTTACAGGCACATCCGGAAGATGGCTTCGACGTCGGCCGGTGTCAGGGTCGTGAAGGAGTCGAGCGTTCCCTTCTCGCCGCAGGCTTTTTTCGCCATGGTCGCGAAGTGCGTGTCGTCGATGCCCAGGTCGGAAAGGCGGCTCTTGAGGCCAAGCGTCCCGAAAAAGAACTCTTCGAGCGCGGCAATGGCGGCCTTGGCGCCTTCCATCGGCCCCAGCGACGGATCGACCCCCATGACCCGCTCGCCAAAGCGCTTGATGAGCGGCGCCGTCTCGTCGCTCAGCACGTACGTGAGCCAGCGCGGGGTCAGAATGGCCAGACCGTGGCCGTGCGTAATGTCGTAGAAGGCCGAAAGTTCATGCTCGATCGCGTGGCAGGCCGCGTCCTGAACGATGCCGTCGAAGAGGAAGCCGTTCAGGGCCCAGCTCGCCGCCCACATCAGATTGGCGCGCGCCTCGTAGTCGTTCCCGTCCTTCACGGCGACGGGGGCGAACTTGACGACGGTCGAAAGGACCTCCTCCTGGATGCGCCGGAGCATGTCCATCTCGTCCTCGCGGCTGAAGTACGCCACGTCGAAAATGTGCGACATGATGTCGACGGAGCCGGAGGCCGTCTGGTAGGGGCTGACCGTGAACGTGTTCGTCGGGTCGAGGAACGAAACGCGCGGGTGGGCGTTCGGGAAGAAAATCCCGAGCTTGTCGTTCGTCCCGACGTTGCTGATGACGCAGCCGCCGTCCATTTCGCTTCCGGTCGCGGCCAGCGTGAGGACCGTCACGATGGGGAGTGTGTCCGTGACCGACGCTTTGCCGGTCATCAGATCCCACGAGTCGGTCCCCTCGTACTTCGCGGTGGCGGCGATCGCTTTGCAGGCATCGATCGTGGAACCGCCGCCAACGGCCAGCAGGACGTCCACGCCTTCGCGCTTGCAGATCTCCGCGCCCTTATTGACCGTCGTGTGACGGGGATTCGGCTCCACGCCAGGAAGCTCGAAGACCGTCAGCCCGGCCGCTGCAAGCTGCGCCACCACGCGGTCGTAGAGGCCGATGCGTTTGATGGAGCCGCCGCCATAGGCGAACAGGACCTTCTTCCCGAAGCGGGCGACCTCTGCACCGAGGCTCTGAAGCTGGTCTTTGCCGAAATAGATTTTCGTCGGGTTTACAAAGATGAAATTGTTCATGGTTATTTCCTTTCTTTGGGGAATTATCTTACAAAATTGGTGAATATTCTTCTTTCTCGGTTGGTGACATGATACTCACACATTGTTCACGCTCGTCCCGCAAGATAGACGATGACGGTGGCCGTGCCCGGTTTGTGGTGTTTTCATTTTGTCGGAGGCAAACTTATTCGCGTGCGTTTACCTCGTCGCCTCGGCGTAAGAGGCATCATCGACTGGCTCCAGCCACTCGTTGGACTGCTCCGTGCCGGGGATTTCCAGAGCGATGTGCTGGAACCAGCAGTCGGGGGCGGCGCCGTGCCAGTGCTTGACGCCGGCGGGAATGTTCACCGTGTCGCCTTTCACGAGCCGCCGCGCCGGTTTGCCCCATTCCTGGTAGTACCCCTCGCCGGCTGTGACGATCAGGATCTGCCCGCCGCCGGTCTTGGCGTGGTGGACGTGCCAGTTGTTGCGGCAGCCCGGCTCGAACGTCACGCCAAACGCCGGCACCTGGTCGAGCGTCAGCTTATGGAGGTAACTCCTCCCGATGAAAAACTTCGCGTACGCCGTGTTCGGCTCGCCAACCGGGATCGGGGACCAGTCAGCCGGCAAATCGGACGGGTCGTTCGGACGCTGGACACGCTGGACGATTGCGGCGGCCTGCGCGTCGGTGATCCCGTTGACCTTGCCGACCTGGATGTGCGCCTTGAGCTGCGGCTCGGTTTCGGGACGAGCGGCGAGAGCGGCGATGGTGACCAGCTCGCGCGTCCGCCAGTCGAGCGTGTCCCGCTCAAAAATGTCGCCGAAAAGATGCGCCTTGAGGTATTCGTCAAGCTGCGGGTGGAAGTCGAAAAGCGCTCCCTTGACGGGGCCTCCGCAGAGTTTCGTCTGGTTTGCCGTGCCGTCCCGCAGCGCGTCGTAATCTCTTTTGAACGGGGTGTACGTCGGCCCCTCTTCGGGCTTTACCTCTTCCGCGGTCTTCATCAGCGCAGCGGCAGCGTTGAGCGCACGAGGGAACCCGCAGTAGGCGTAAAGCTGCCCGACCAGTTCCTTCGCCTCGTTCAGAGTAAGCCCGGCTTCGAAACCAGTCTTAAACGCCTCCGCGAGCCGCGTTTGTTCACCCCTTGCAACCGCGGCGCCAATATCGACGATAGCGGCTTCTTTGACCGTCAGTTCCGCAGCGGCGGCTGTTGTGATTGCTGTCATCATGAAAAGTACTCCTGTAATGAGTTTGTGCATTCTGTGGTTTCCTTTCTGAAAATGAGCTTCATTCCCTCCGTATCTGGCGGGGACCGGTGGCTATTTGAAGCAGCGTCCGTCCGTTTTGCGAGGGCAGTCCTTTTTTCCGGCGCCGCCAGTGCCGAGGCAGCGGTAGCAGATCTCGTTTTCGAGCGGAGCGCCGGAGAAGTAGGCGTCCAGGTTTTCCAGCGTCGTCTGAGCGATGTTCGCAAGAGCCTCGTGTGTCAGGAAAGCCTGGTGCGACGTGACGATCACGTTCGG
>JAFSMO010000090.1 GCA_017447865.1 Thermoguttaceae bacterium | reverse complement strand
TTGCGCGACGTGTCCGAAAATGTCGAGGCCCTTCAGTTCGAACTTCACCTTGGGGTACGCTGCCGCGAGTTTGCGGGCCGTGGAGCCGAGGCCGGAACCTTCGTGCGTGCAGAACGGCAGGACCGTCTTGCCGTCGATCTGCGCCGCGTCGAGGAACGAGTAAATGATCATCGGGGCGGCAGACCACCAGTTCGGGTAGCCGAGATAAATCGTGCCGACCTCCGAAAGATCGGGGATCTCGCCGACAAATTCCGGGCGTGCCTTCGCCTCGAGTTCCTGTTTCGCGAGTTCGATGCAGGTCGTGTATTTCTCGGGATAGGGCTCTTTCTCCTTGAGCTCCCAGATCTCCGCACCGGTCTGCGCGGCGATCTCCTTCGCGACCTTGGCGGTATTCCCCTCGGTGATGAACCCGACCGAATAGTTCTCGCCCGTATGCGAGAAATAGATGACGATGCTCTTTTTCATTTTCTCAGTTTCCTCGTTTGTTTCTTTCGTGGTACTCCTGGTACAGCCGACGCTGCCGAGCGCAGCCGCACCCGCGACTGCGCCCACGTTCCTGATAAATTCTCTTCTGTTCATGATGTAACTCCTTAAAAACTGCAAATGCACGTAAGACGGCCTGGATCATTCGAAGTCGTACTCTTCACCGTCGTCAGGTATAAGGACGCGGGAGGCGAGGTTCCGCCGTTCCAGGGCCGCCTTGAGAGTCTCGCGTGTCAGCGAGGCGTGGGCGACCGTGTCCATGTGACTTGCGATAACCACCGCGTTGGGTGCAGCCCGACAGACCGATTCGACGTCCGCATCGTTCATGATGAGGCGTCCGTACGTCTTGAGCTGCGCGGCGCAGGCGTTCAGCACGACCACATCCGGTTTCAGCTCCGCCATCGTCTTTGCGACCTCGTCACACCAGATCGTGTCGCCGAGGATCCAGAGCGTCTTCTTTTCGCCGGGCGAGGAGAAAAAGATGCCGGACGCCGGACCGCACGGCTCTTTCGTCCCATGCCTGGCGAACGTGCGCTTCAGGGTCACACCTTTGAACGTGACGCCGTCGTCCGTAAACGTCCGTACGTTCTCGAAGCCCGACTTCTTCATCACGCCGACCTCGCACTCGTTCTGCACGAACAGCGGGACGGATTTGTCGAGCTTCTCGCCTGCCGTACCGTCGGGCGCCATATCGAAGTGGTCGGGGTGAAGGTGCGTGAGCAGGTAGGCGTCAACTCCGCTGAGCACATTGGAAAGCGGCATGGGCAGTTCGCACATCGGCATCACGATACCCAGCTGCGCCGGATCGACGACCTCCGCTGTGAACGGTCCCTGCCCAAACGAGAATCCTTCTGACCTGCTGATGAGCCACGGATCGACCAGGAATTCCACGCCTCCGAAAGTGACGCGAAGCGTTGCATTGCGTATCTGTTTTATCTTCATCTTCTTTTCCTCATGGAAAGCGAATGCGGGCGCCGCGAGTGCCGCCGCGCAGAACGTGCCCGCCTGGAGTATAAATTCTTTTCTGTTTATCATTCTTGTATCCTTTGAGTTCTTTGCGGCCTAACCTTCTCCGCGTCTCACAGAGTTGGTGAATACGTTTTCCTCAAGTGTCGGCGGAGTGATCCCCGCTTCGCGGCCCGCCTTGAGGCACTTCATAACGTAAACCATGTTACGGGCGAGATTGCGCAGGGTCTGCGTCCCTTCGGGATCCCCCGGCACGTCTTCCTTCGTGAGCGCGTGGAATTCGTTCCAGTACGTGCTACCCACGGTGATCATGTTGGAGATGCCCGCATACTTGTTCATCACGTCGAACGATGCGCTCGTTCCGGCACGGCGCGCAACGACGATCGAAGCGACGGGCTTGTGACGAAAATTCTCGTAGCGGTTTGCACTCATCGACGAGAAAAATACTCTGTCGAGAAAACTCAATATGCGCCCTGAGGGGTGAGCATAATAAACGGGCGTGCCGAACACGAAACCGTCCGCCTTCGCCGCCTTGCGCACAAATTCGTTCACTTCGTCATTCGCAAAGACACAGCGTTTCAGCTCGCCGCACTTTCCGCAGCCAAGACAGTCAGCGACCGGCTTGCCTCCGACTGTGACGATCTCGGTCTCCACGCCTTCAGAGGCAAATGCGCTGGCCATTTCATCGAGCCCCGCTTTCGTCGAGCCGTCGGCATTACTGCTTCCATTGAGCATCAGTACTTTCATTTTTAATCACCTTTCTGTTAAAATGCTCCCGTCTTGATGTGCGGGACGTAAGGGGCTTCGAGCGCGGCGATTTCCTCGGGCGAGAGTGTAATGTCAAGCGCAGAAACGGCCTCCTCGATGTGTTTCACCGATGTGGAACCGACGATGGGTGCGGTGATTCCGGGTTTTGAGAGCATCCACGCGAGCGATTCCTGCGCCATGGTACGTCCATTCTCCTTTGCGACCTTTTCGAGGTTGTCCACCACGACCTTGTCTTGCGCGTCCGTCGCACCCCACACCATCGGCGAGACTTCATCAATTGCGTTGCGCGCGGTTTTCGTCCCCCACGGATGAGCGCACCTGCCGCCTGCGAGCGGACTCCACGGCACGACGGCCATCTTACGGTCACGGCAGAGCGGCAGAATCTCCCGTTCCTCCTCGCGGTAAATGAGGTTGTACTGCGGCTGAAGCGAGACGAATTTCGTCCACCCGTTGCGCTCGGCGATCTGCTGCATACGTTCAAGCTGCCAGGCGAAGATGGTGGACGCGCCGATGTAACGTGCCCTGCCACTTTTTACCACGTCGTGAAGAGCCTCCATGATTTCTTCCATCGGCGTGTTCGGGTCAAGTCGGTGAATCTGATAAAGATCCACGTAGTCCATGCCGAGACGCTTGAGCGAGTGGTCGATCTCGGCCAAAATATTCTTGCGTGAGGAACCTCCTCCGTTGGGACGTCCCGGCCGCATGTCAAAGTGGACCTTGGTAGCCACTACAATCTCGTCCCGGTCAAGGCCAAAATCCCTGATGAGCCGACCGGTGATCTCCTCGCTCGACCCCATCTGATAGACGTTTGCCGTGTCGAAGTAGTTGATTCCGAGGTCGATTGCTGCCTTAAAAAGCGGTTTCGCATCATCATAATCCCTCGCCCAGGGGAAAACGCCGTTCTCCTTGCCGGGCTTGCCGAAACTCATCATTCCGAGGCAGATGCGAGAGACTTCCATGCCCGTATTGCCGAATTTTACGTATTTCATTTGTCTTTTTCTTCTTTCTTTATGGCGGTTAATTCCTTGATTTTGTTCCGTGTTGCCCTATGGTCTTTCGATCGGAGTATAGTCGATCTTCGATTCATCGTCAGTCGCTTCGAGCTTCATGATGACCGGGCGAAGGCCGTCGTTGCAGCTGACGATTGCGACGCCGGGTTCCCGAATCCAATCCCCGTAGTAGAACAATCCGCTGTCAGCCCCGTGAGCAAGAGCGAATACGTACTGGTAAATTGCCTTCCACGCCTCGTCGCAGAACCCCTGCGGTTTCGCGTAGTCGGCGTAGAAGACGTCGCCAGCTTTCATCATGGGGCAGGCTGTCAGGCCATGGATGCCATATTCTTCCGCCAGTTCTTTGTCGAGTGTTGTTTTGAGAATGGTGATTTTAACTTTTTTCATTGTTGCCCTTTCCGCAGATTCTTGTGAGTTTATGCCATCATGGTATCGCGCCGATCCCCTGGAGGATTCCCGCGATACCGGTCGCTGCAACGTCTTTGAAAATTTTGCCTTCTTTGTCGAACGAGTAGAAGTTCATGACGGTCGTGGAAAACCTGCGGCCATTGGGCTGAATTCCCGCGAACGGCTGCGAGCCGGTGAACGTGCCCGAACAGGTCCACTGGACCGCGACGGTATGTTCGTCGGCAACCATGTCCTCGAGTTTCCATTGGACGTCCGGGAAGCTCGCCCGCATCATCGTCACGACGCTCAAGTACCCCTCCGCCCCCATCAGCGGCTCGGGCGAGACCGGCGTCCTGAAGGCGGCTTTTGCGGAAATGAGCTTCTTCCCAAGTTCCAGGTCGTTCGTGTTGATACACTTCTCGAAAAGCCGCATCGTCTCGATGTTTCGGCAAATCGTTTCGTTCTTCATGTCAGTTTCCTTTATTGTGAATTGGTTTTTCAACCAGCTCTGCGGCAACGCAATCGCCATCATCCCTCCCCTCTGCGGTCTTTACTTCCTCCGGGGACCGGTGGCTATTTGAAGCAGCGTCCGCCGGTTCTGCGCGGGCAGTCCTTTTTTTCAGCGCCGCCGGAGCCGAGGCAGCGGTAGCAGATCTCGTTTTCGAGCGGAGCGCCGGAGAAGTAGGCGTCCAGGTTTTCCAGCGTCGTCTGAGCGATGTTCGCAAGAGCCTCGTGTGTCAGGAAAGCCTGGTGCGACGTGACGATCACGTTCGG
>JAFSMO010000089.1 GCA_017447865.1 Thermoguttaceae bacterium | reverse complement strand
GCGTCCTCGCCGGTCAAGTTAATGATTTAATTCCTTCCGCTCTTCACTGGTATTAACTTGACCGGCGAGGACGCCGGCCCTCCGAATCTGGCGGGGCCTTTCTCGGGTGAAATTTGGGCGCTTTAGTGAAGCGTGCCCTCCAGTTCCTCAAACTTTCTTTTCCATTTCTCGCCCCCCAGATCCGGGTGAAGGGTTTTGAATGTGCGCAGGACACGCTCGGCCTGCTTCGTCTCGCCGACCTCCATCAGGAAGCGGATCACCCAGTACTTCGCCTCGTACCAGTCGGACGTCTGGTTTTCCGTGTGCTTCTCGATTTGACGCCATTGCGCCAGCGCGGCCTTTTTCCGGGCCGGATCGTTTTCCACCAGCGCCTTTTCAGCCAGAAGCCGCCCCCATGTGAGCTGGACCTCCAGCCGATTCGGGAATTTTTGGGCGATTTTCTCGTAAAACGGAAAAGCCTCCTGAGGGTTTCCGGCCTGAATCATCGCGTACGTGCCGATCTGCTCGACCTCGTCGCGGATCTCGGGCGGAAAAGCGTCCAAATGGTTTTTCATCCCGGTGAAAAGCCGGGTTTCCGCCTGAAGAATTTTCGGGTCTTTGGTTTCGGATCCCGAGTTCAGACCGTCCAGCGCGCACAAAAGGAAGAAGCAGTTTTTCGCCCGGGTTTCCGCCAGATCCTCCGACTCTTCGAGCGTTTCGACCCACCGGACGGCCGTCAGAAGCGCGCGCCGGTAGTCGGCCGAGCCCGATTTTTTCAGCTGGGTCAGGTACTTCTTCCACGTCTCGAAGCACGCCGCCTCGGTTTCCGCGTACTTCGGGTCGGTCACGGGCGTGTTCTGCACGAGGATCATCGAAACGTCCACGCACTCCGCGAAATTCTGCCGGATGCGCGTCACGGCCTCCAGTTTTCGCAGCGTCTCCAGAATCTCCGGGTCGGTTTTCCCGAAAAGCTGGAAGTGCTCGAGCAAAAGCGCCTGGTACTGGTCCAGTTTCTCGTTGAGCTGATCGGAGATTTTCCCCCCGGCATTTTGAAGCTCCTGGGAAACCACCTCGGCCGTGACCGCAATGGCGAGCGAGTGGTTTTGGACGCTTTGAGGATTTTCCGGGAACGTGACGGCCAAACGGCGGAACCAGTCGGCCGCCTCGGTCTTTTTCCCGCTTTTGTAGAGGAAACTGGCCGCAAGTTGCCCGGCGTGGAGGGCCATTTCCTCGTTCTGCTCGGTCTGGGCCGCGTCCCAAAGGCGCTCGCAGGCGTGCACCGCGTCCGCGTCGAAATTGGCGCAGGCGTTTTCCGCCGCCATTTTCAGGAACGGAAGGTTCTGATTCCCCGCCGCCTTTTTAAACATTCCGTTGAAAAGGACCTCGGCGCGGCGCGCCCACCACGGAGCGCTTTTCTTGCGGATCTCGTTCAGTATCCCAATGGTTTCGTCCCGAAATTTCGCCGCGTCTTCGGAATTGGCCTGAATTGCCGCGTCCCACTGGGCGAGCCAAAGCTCCAGGATCGCGCAGTCCAGCTCGCCGTTCCGGCCGATGATCCCCGGGTGCAGCTCGTTCTTTACGACGCCAAGCGCTTCTTCGGTTTTTCCTTCGGCCAGAGCCAGCCGGATCAATTCCGCAATGAGTTCCAGCCGCACGTTTTCCGTCATGGTGTCGCTCTGCTGGACGAGGAGCTCCCAGCGTTTCCGGGCGCCTTCAAAATCGTTTTGAAGCCGGAAAATGCGGAGTTCCTCGATCCGCGCGTTCCAGTAGAGCCGCGAGATGGACGGGACCATCGTGAGGTTTCGGGCGCGGGACTGCGCCTCTTTCAGCGCGTTGAGCCGGTCGAGCGACTCTTCCGGGTAGCACGCCGCCTGAAGCTCGTACGCGAGCAGAAGCTGGAACTGCACGTTATTCTTGAGGGATTCCAGCTCGAAAAGCGAAAGCCCGTCGCCGGTGAACCGGGAGTAATCCCGCGGTTCCGAGGCGGGTTTCGCGCCCTTTTTCCCGGAATTTCCGCCTTTCCCCGCTTTCGGGGCGCTGGTTTTGGATTCCTGCGCGAGTTTAAGCGTCTGCTCTTCCCGGGCGGCGTCGATTTCGAGAAACCGCCGGATCGCTTCGCGTACGATCTCCCGGGCGGCCTGAAGCCCTTCCTCCGGCTCCAGGGCGAAATGCGCCTCCATCTCCGCGCGCCGGGCCTGCGCCAGAAGCCCCAGAGCGTACTGAAAATCGACCGCCAACTGCCACGGGCAGTCCGGATTTTTCTTCCGGAACTCCTCGTAAATCTCGCGGGACTGATCCTCCAGCGCCTTTTTTTCGGGCCCGGGGGCGGCGAGTGCACGCTCCTGAAGGACGCGGATGAGTTCTAGCGTCAGCTCGGCCTGAACCCCCTGCGAGAGATTTTCGGCGCTGAGCCGTTCCCGGCAGTGTAATTCCGCGAGGCGAAAAAGCCCTCGCCCCAGCAGTTCCTCCAGAAACCGCTGGTCCGGTGAGGTTTCCTCTGCCGCGGCGACAAAACCGGGAGTGAAAAGCAGGAAAATCAAAACGAGCAGCACGCGCATGGGGGATTCCTTGATCTTTCGTTGAACGGTTTTTCTTTTTTTACTTCCTCGGCCCAATTTCATCCAGGGGGATCGGCTGGAATCCGAGTTTCCACGCCGGCGAGTCTTTTTTCAGGCGGTAGTCGCCGTTTTTCGCGTCCTCAAAAAGA
The DNA here is from genome assembly GCA_017447865.1 of Thermoguttaceae bacterium. Lineage (GTDB taxonomy): Bacteria > Planctomycetota > Planctomycetia > Pirellulales > Thermoguttaceae > RGIG3701. The sequence goes on along the minus strand of JAFSMO010000089.1, from coordinate 41,852 downwards.
GGATCGGCCACCACGCTGTGCCGGTCGAAACCGAGGCTTTGCCAGAATTCCAGCGTGCTGACCGGCTGCACCTCTTCGAGCTGAACGTCATCGACCCAGAGCGTCACGCCGTCGCGGGATGGATTGGCGATGGAAATATTGAACGAGTCCATCCCCTCTTTCCAGCCGGATTCGCCTTTCTTCGGAACGCGCACCACGTGCGAGAGTTTTTTCCATTCCGTGCCGATCGTTGAGGCGGAGCCTGCTCCCCAGTACGTGCCGGGGCGGTAGTAGTGGATCCCGATGCGCGCGGAGCCGTTTTCAGCCGCGGCCCGATACCACGCCGAGACGCGGTAAGAGTTTCCTTCCTTCAGCTGGATCCCCGGGAAAACGAGGGCCGGGACCGTATTGTTCGTGTTGGCCGGATTGAAGTCGGCCTCGATGCGGAGGCTTTGCTTTCCGCTGTGCGCGACCGAATCGTCGAGGACGATCACCGCTTTGCCGCTCGGATTGGACTGCCAGCGGCACTGGGGCGGGAATTTGCCGGCTTCGCCCGACTCAAAGCCCGGGTTGTTCACGGGGATCTCCGCCACGGTCTTCGGTTCCCCTTCGTAGCCCGCGGCCGTCGCGTGGATCACCGCCTCCGGATCGGCGTAGTTCCAGATCAGGTTGCGGTCGCTCTCGTTGAATTTCGGGTTGAACCACCGGGTCCCGAAGCAGTTCGCGTCCGGATTGGAAAAGTAGAAAATATTGTTCCAGAGCTTGTTCCCCTGCATGATCGAGCCGTCGGGCAGAGGCGCGTCTTTCGGGTGCTGGCCGTGATGACGCATGGCGTTCCAGGCGGGCGCGTCGGCGATGGACTCGTAGCCCGTCACCATCGTGGGGAAATGCTCGTTCCAGTTTCTTGAATCGACGGTCCAGCCGTTCGCCTCGAACTGGTTCAGCGTCCCATCGACGAAAATATTGTTCCAGATGTGATTGTCGCGGCCGTTGTGCAGGTGGATCAGGCCGCGGATGCACCCGACCACGACGTTCCCGTAAACGTCCACGCCCCCCGTATTATCGTCGAGGTAGATCCCCCAGCAGAAATGCGGGCTTTTCCACGCTTTTTCCTGCGCGTTCCAGCCGAAGCCCAGAACGTCGTGGAAGTAATTGTAGCGGACCTGGGTCCCGTACGAGGAGATCCAGTCGCGCCCGCCCGTGTAGATCGCACCCGTGTCGCTCGTTTCGAGGTTTACGTGGTGAATGTGGTTGAACTCGATGATCTGATTCTGGCCTCCAAAACCGATCCCGAAGCGGGGACAGTCGTGGATCTCGCAGTGGGAAGCGCGGTTTCCCACGCCGGTCAGCGAGACGCCGACCCCCTGCTTGAAGTCGATCCCCGTGTGGTGGATCACGCAGTCCTCGACGAAGTTTTCGCCGGGCGTGAGCGTCACTTTATCGCCGCCGTTCAGGCCGACGGCAGTTCCGCCGATGAACGAGATCTCGGAGCGTTTGACCCCGCAGCGTGTGCACTGCTGGAAGTAAAGCGCCGTGGATTTGTACGAGCCAATATTCCGGACCACGCAGTCCGTGAACACGACGTCGGAGCAGTTTTTCACGACTGCCGCCTCGTGGGTCGCGTTTTCGAGCGTCAGGCCGCGGAATTCGATCCCCTGCGTTTCCTTCAGGACGAAAAGGCACGACGCAGCCTGAGCCGTGACGGTCATCTGGTTCATCTCCTCGAGCGTCCGGTCTTTGCCGGTGACCGGGTTTTTCGGCGGGTAGAAGTAAAGCGTTCCGTCCTCGCGGTCCAGGTACCACTCGCCCGGCGCGTCCAGCTCCTCCAGGGCGTTTTCGATGTAGTACCGGTCGTTCGGCCGGATCGGGTACGAGCAGTTCGCGGTGAGCGTGACCAGCCGCGCGTCCCGGTCGATCGACTTCACGGTGACCTGATTATTCCACCAGTTGTAACGCGGAAAAACCATGACGCGCAGCTCCTCGGGCCGACGCCATTCCCGCGCGTCCTCCGGTTTGTAGCGGAACTGGTTTTTCGGTTCGCCCTCGATGGTCTGGTACATAGGAATGTACTCGCCGTCTGCGTACGCCCAGCCGCCGGCGTAGGGATTTTCCGGGTCGAAATTGGGCCAACGCGCCATCCGCTGCCGCTCGCCGTCCGCCACGAGGACCTTGAAATCCACGCCGTCAAGTCCCTGTTCCCGGACGTTCGTTTTGAAGATCCCGTTCTTCCACGGGACGAAGTTTTTCAGGACCTTTCCGCCGGTGATCAGGACCTTTTCCCCCTCCGCGGCCCGCACGATCACGCGGCTTGCGTACTTTCCCGGTTCGAATTCGATCATGGCCCCCTGCATTTTGCCGAACTCAATGGGTTTTTCGATCGTGTAGATCCCGCCTTTCAGAACGATCTCCACGTCAACGCCGCGGTCGGAAAGGATCGGGATCGAGGCGACGGCCCGCTCGAGCGTCATGCCGTCTGTCGAGGCTCCGTCCGGCGAAACGACGAAAGTCCGGGCCGAAAGTGCCGCGCAAAAGAGGAAGCTGAAAACGAGGAAGGGAAGCAAAAATCGGGGTTTCATGAGGGCCTCTAAAATGAAAAAGGACGGTGGGTTCAGCCGAGTCGAATGCTCCGGGAAATTAAAACCATTTTACTCTCTTGGGGAAAAAAATCAAGAGGCCCCTCAACGCGCCGGGTTCAGTCCGCGCTCTTCATCGTCGTGATCCAGAAAAAGACGTTTCCCGCCTCATCGACCCGGGTCTCGCGCTGGAGCTGGGCCTGGAAGAGGACCGCGTTCAGGAGTCTGTTGTAGGTGAATTTTCCCGGTTTCTGATGGATCACCACGTCCGACGGCTCGATCCCCAGCCCGGCCATGGAATTGTAGTCGTAGAGGAACGGGACGTCCAGCCGGTCCTGCAGTGAGTCCAGCACGCGCTTGGCCGACGCGCCGTCCACGTTCGCCTCGAAACTTTCGGAGAGCTCGTCCACCGTGGCCCTTGGAGCCGCGTAGCCGATCGGGATCATTTTTTTCGCGTCGGCGTTGGGAGCGCTGACGATCCGCAGGGAGAGCCCGCCGTCGTCCGCATTTTCTGGCTGGACGCAGTACCCGATGTAGCGCAGGACGTACGCCAGGGCCGTGCCGCGCGCCACGCCTTTGAGTTCTTCCTCCACGAGGTCTTCCTCATCGAAGGCTTTTTTCAGGCTGGACGGGACGCGGATCGGGAGGCGAAACGTCTGGAGCATCTGCTTGAGGACCAGTTTCCGCGGCATTCCCTTCGTCTGGAACCCGACCGGGACGGAAAGCTCGCGCAGAAGCACATCCTGCGTCCCTTCCGCCGCTTTTTCCTCTTTTTCTTCGGCCTCGGCCTGTTCCAGTTCCAGGATCTTTTCCTCGAGGTACGGCTTCACCTGGCGGCTTTCGCTGAGTGAAAAGCGCCGGCCGCCGGTCAGAAGGAGCTGATTATTTTTCGTGAGCATTCCCGAAGCCGAGTAGAACCCGGCGCCGAGCGGCTGAATGTCGAGCGCGTCGGCGCTGGCCCCGGCCCGGACCTGAACGCTCTGGAAGCCGGCCCCGCTCAGCTCGCGCCCCCACTGCTGGGCCTCCATGGGCTGGAGCTGGCCGTCGCAGAAAATTTCGAGCCGGATGGAGATTTTGGAATTTCCCCCAGGACGCTGGGCGAGCAGAGGGGGCCACTCCCCCCAAAGGGCGATTCCCGAGAGGAAAAACAGGAAAACCGGGTAAACTTTTCGGATCATATAAAAACTCCTGAAATTTTTGTTAAAGTTTGAGGTTTTTTTCGACGATAACAATTACAGAGGTACTTAAAGGATTTTCGGATTTAGGGATTTTCCCTGAGTCATTCATCAGTCAAAGCACAAGGAGGTGGCGAATGCGCCCTCTGTACGGAATCATTTTCGCGATTTGTTTGTTTGCCGCGCTCGCGGTCACGGTCGGATGCCAGTCCTACATCGGCGGGCAGACGCTTCCGAGCGGTTACTACCTTAACGACGACATTCATTACGCTTCGCCGGGTCCGCGCAACAATCTGCAGAACGAATCGGCGAAACTGCAGGAAGCCAAATAAAACCTGAACCGCGGTTTAAAAGACCGTAACGTGATGAACCATACGGACGGAATCAGGCGTGAAGGGGAATTACTCCCGGTGAATTTTGCCTGATTCTGTTTCCGGACTCGTTTCGCGTGGTCCTGCATTGCGTCTGAAACCAAATTACGCACGACTCTGCGTCTGCCTGAACATCACGGGCAGAACGGAGAGCCGTGGACTTTTATTTTAATTAGGAATTAGGAATGCGGAATGCGTAATTAAAAAAGCCTTCGGCTTTTGAAGGTTGAAGTCTTTCTGAAAGCAGCGTTACGCGAAGCGTCAATTACGCATTACGCATTACGAATTCCTAATTATTGTGGGGTTTTGATGGAAAACGCAAATCTGACGAATTTTGACGCGATCCTGAACTACGTCCTGCTCATGACCGGCATGGCCACGATTTCAGGCGTGGGAGCCAAACTCCTGGTTCCGGGCCAGAAACTGCAAGGGGTCGTGACCACGTTCCTGCTCGGGCTGGTTTCCACGATCCTCAGCGGGCTGATACTGAAATATTTGTATCGGGTCTGGTGGGACGTTACCGACTTTAACCTCTTCCAGATTTTCACCCTTGTGCTGAGCATCGCGCTGGGCGCCGTGATGCTTTTTCTCTATCGCTGGATCATGGATCTTTTCAGCCATTAAGGGCGGCTTCAAAAACCTGAACCCCTTTCTTCATCATAATATTTCCTGACAAAAAATCAAGTGGACTTGACGCTCTGAAACTCAAAAAAAGAAATTTTTGGGAAAAAACCGGGACGTCCGCCCCCGTTGAGCCCCTTGACAATCGCCCGGCGCTGGTTTATAATGAAGTCTGAACTCGCCTGAAACTTCATTTTAATTCTTTCCATCCATTCATCAAGGAGAAAGCCATGCCTTTAACTCGCCGTCAGATTCTGAAATCCGCCCTTTTTGCCGGTGCCGCGGTGACGATCGTTCCGCGTTACGTTCTGGGAGGCGAAGCCGGGACCGCCCCCAATGACCGTGTGACCCTCGCCGGGATCGGGATCGGTGGGATCGGTCACCCCCAGCTCAAAGACGCTCGGGACGCCGGGTTCCAGGTCGTCGCGCTGTGCGACGTGGATGACGTCCACGCGAAAAAGACCTACGACGTTTTCCCCGAGGCCCGCAAGTACCGGGATTTCCGCGATCTGCTCAACTCGGAAGGCGACAAAATCGACGCGGTTTACTGCGGCACGCCGGACCACACGCACGCCATCATCACGCTCGCGGCCCTTCGGGCGAAGAAGCACGTTTGCTGCGTGAAGCCCCTGACGCGGACCATCGAGGAAGGCCGGGCGGTGCTCAAGGCGGTGCGGGAAGCCGGGACCGCGACCCAGGTCACGATGCAGCCGAACACGAGCGAGCAGGCGTGCCGGACCATGGAACTGATCTACGCCGGCGCGATCGGCGAGATCCGCGAGATCCACGCCTGGTCGGGGCGTCCGGTCTGGCCGCAGGGGATGCTCGACTACCCGAACTGGGAAGACCCGGTCCCGTCCACGTTCGACTGGGATCTCTGGCTTGGCCCGGCAGAGAAACGGCCCTTTGCGGACCAGTGGCCGGAAAATTGCCCGTACCCCGGCATGGCGTGCGCGAACTGGGGCAAACGCGGCGTTTACCACCCGTTCAACTTCCGCGGCTGGTTCGCCTTCGGGACCGGCTCGCTCGGCGACATGGGGTGCCACCGTGCCAATCTTCCGTACCGGATGTTCCGCCTGAAGCACCCGACCCGGATCACGGCCTCCAGCACGCGCGCTTACAAAGTTTCGTACCCGATCGGCTGCATGGTGACGTACGACTACCCGGCAAGCGAGGATTTCCCGGAGATCCGCCTCACGTGGTACGACGGCGGCCTGAAACCGCCGGTCCCGAAGTGCATGGGCTCCGAAATGTTCCCGGCCGAGGGCGTGCTCTACGTCGGGACTGAGGGGATGATGTTCAACGACCGGATCCTTGATCCGGAGCGGGCCGAAAAGTTCGCGAACGTTCCGAAGACGATCGAACGCCGCGGCGGCGTGATGCCCGAATGGTACGAAGCGTGCCGGGGCGGGCAGGCGGCCAGCGCCAATTTCGAGTACGCGATCCCCGTAACTGAGTTCGTGCTGCTCGGGAACCTCGCGGTCATGACGGGCAAAGCGGTCGAGTTTGACCCGGAGACGCTCACCATCGCGAACAATACGGAGGCGCAGGCGCTCATCTCCCAGCCGTACCATAACGGATGGACGCTCTGATGTTTGGTTTCCTGAATCGGTTTTTTCGTCCTCGCCCGCTGCAGATCCCGGCGGAACTGACCGCGCAGCGGCTCCCGCTGGGGCCGAACTGCGAGCGGGTGGCGAGGTGGTTTCTGGAGACTCAGCACAGCATGACGTGCCTGGAGCAGAATGCGAAAACCCACCTTTCGAAGACCGGCGGGCGGGTCTCGGGCGAGATCGATTTGATCATGGTTCTGAACGACGAACGGCAGACCATCGTGTTCGTGGAGGTGCGCTCCCGGGCGAAGAACTGGGACGAATTCGGCACGCCGTTGAGCGCGATCTCGGCGGCGAAACGCCAGGACGTCTGCCACGCGGCCCGGCTCTGGCTTCGGGAGAATGAGATCCCGGAGTCCCGGCCCGTTCGTTTTGATGTGGTGGGGGTGATCTGGCCGGAGAATGAGGAGCCGCAAATTCTGTACTGCGCCGACGCTTTTCAGTGGATCGAGCCGAACTGGCGGCGGGGGAATATTCGTATCCGGTGAGTGTGAGGGCACAAAAAAAGCGGACGCTTTCATTTGAAAGCATCCGCGGGATCCGGGAAAGCCTTAAAGGCTCTCAGTCAGAAATCACTCGGCCACTTCGATGGCGGTCACCTTAACGGTGATGTACTTCTGACGGTGACTGTTGCGTTTGCGGTAAGTCGCACGACGGGTAAATTTCTGAACGTTGAGCTTCGGGCCTTTGACTTCGGCGTCGTAAACGGTCGCCTTGACCTTAACATTCAGGGTCGGCTGACCGATGAGGAGTTTTTCATCGGTGCGGCAGGCGAGAACATCGTCGAAGACGATTTCGTCGTCTTTTTTCAGACCTTCACGATAGTCGATCTGAAACTCGGACCCAACTTCAACTTTGAACTGACGTCCACTTTCACGAATAATCGCGTACATTGTTTTCCTCTGTTAAAAAAAGGTTCTAGTGACATAATTTGAATTCATAGTACTTAATAGAGCATATTATAGTAAAATTTTCACTTTTATCAAGGGGGGGCAAGGGAATCTTTGGAAAAAGTGTAAGATTTTGTCAAGTTAAAGAAAAAGAGCAGGGGAGATAAATCTTCTGATTTTGCTTTGAGCCGGGAGTTTTCGGGCGCGTTTCCTTAAATATTTTTCTCTTTTTTTAATTTCTTTTTAATTCCGAACGCTTGACATTTGGCGGGGAATTTGTTAAAATGAAAAAAATTGGTTTTTTATTTCCAACCGCCTGCCCAAGGAGAAATAGCATGCTGAAAATCGGAATTGCCGGAATCGGTTTCATGGGGATGATCCACTACCTCGCCTACCAGAACATCCCGGGGGTGAAAGTCGTCGCGTTCTGCGAAAAGTACAATCAGGCGCGTCTGGCCGGGGACTGGACCACGATCAAGGGAAATTTCGGTCCGCAGGGGACCATGATGGACATGAGTCCGTTCGCCTGTTACACGGAGCTGGCCGACATGGTCGCGGATCCGAACGTGGACATGGTGGACGTTTGCCTCCCGCCGAACCAGCACGCTGAGGCCACGATCATGGCTTTGAAGGGCGGAAAGCACGTTTTCTGCGAGAAGCCGATCGCCCTGAGCGCCGCGGAAGGGACCGCGATGGCCCAGACCGCCGCCGAAACCGGGAAGATCCTGAATATTGGCCACGTGCTCCCGTTCTTCCCCGCCTACAAATTCCTCATTGACGCCAAAAAAGACGGGCGCTGGGGGAAAGTCCTCGGCGGAAACTTCTTCCGCGTGACGGCCGACCCGAAGTGGCTCGTTCACTACTACGACCTCGATATTGTAGGGGGCCCGATGCTCGATTTGCACGTGCATGACGCGCATTTCATCCGCTACTTCTTCGGAATGCCGAAGGCGGTGCAGGGCGTGGGCCGCTGCCGCAAGGAAAACGTGCCGGAATACTTCAACGTCCAGTTCCTGTACGATGATCCGTCCATCGTCGTGACGGCCACCAGCGGCGCGATCATGCAGGCCGGCCGCCCGTTCACGTTTGGCTTTGAGGTCCATTTCGAGAAAGCGACGGTCCTGTGCGACCTGTACGCGGACCTTCCGCTGACGGTCCTGAACGAGGACGGCACGGTCACGAAGCCCGAGCTGCCCGCCTGCTCCGACACGTTCCCGTTCGAGCAGGAACTCACCGAGGCGAAACGCTCCATCGAGACGGGCGTGAAGTCGGAAATTCTCGACTGCTCGCTGGCGTCCGACTCGGTCATCCTGTGCCACAAGGAGATCGAGGCGATCATGACGCGGAAGCAGGTGATGATCTGAGGATTGAAGATTCCCAGAAAATCCCGGAAAATTCCCCGCCCCTCCCAGCAATTCCCAGCGCGGGAGGGGTTTTAAATACCAACTGCCAACTGAAAACTCTTTCCCCCCTTTTCCTTCCCATGAACCGCCGAAACTTTCTCACCTCCACCGCCGCGCTGGCGCTTTCCCCGCTTTTTTCCAGGGTTTACGCGCAGACGGCTCGTCCGCTGAAAATCCTTCTTCGTTCCTCCTGGCAGACCGTCAACATCGGCGACATTGCGCACACGCCGGGCGTTCTGGCGATCCTCGAGCGCTATTTCCCCGACGCCGAGATCACGCTCTGGGCCAGCGGCGAGTACTCCGAGGACGTGCACGCCATCGAGTCGAAACGCTTCCCGATGCTCAAAAAAGTCGTGAAAGGAAGCGTTTTCCCCGACGGCTCGAAGCCCAACTCCCCGGGGGTCATGGAGGCGCTCGACGAGTGCGACTTCATCCTCCACGGCAGCGGCGCGAGTTTCGTCGCTTACTGGGACGTTTCCAAAGCCGTCCAGATCTCCGGGAAACCGTACGGAGTCTGGGGGATCACGTGGGAACACGGCGATGAACGCCAGATCAACTTCATGAACCAGGCGAAGTTCATCTTTTTCCGCGATTCCGTCTCGCTGAGCGCGGCAAAAGCGGCGGGAGTCAAGGCCCCGATCATGGAGTTCGGCCCGGACGGGGCATTCGCCTGCGACCTGCGGAACGACGCGGCCGCGGACGCGTTCCTCAAGGAGCACGAGCTGGAAACCGGGAAATTCGCCTGTGTGATCCCGCGCTACAGGAAAACGCCGTACTGGAAGATCCGAAGCAAGGAACCGACGCCGGAGGACCTCCAGTTTTGGGCCTACTCGCAGTCGATGAAGGAACACGATAATCGGCCAATTCGCGAGGCCATCATCGAGACGGTCCGCCAGACGGGCCTGAAAGTTCTGGTCTGCCCCGAGGACCGCAGCCAGGTCGAGCTGGGAGGCGAGATCCTCTACGACCCACTGCCCGAAGACGTGAAAAAGCGCGTCGTTTGGCGTGACCACTACTGGCTGACCGACGAGGCGCTCTCGACTTACGTCCGCAGCGCCGGCCTGTTCGGGCTGGAAATGCACTCCCCCATCATGTGCATCGGAAACGGCGTGCCGGCGATCGTCTGCCGGTTCAAGGAGCAGACCTCCAAGGGCCTCATGTGGCGCGACATCGGTTTGGGGGACTGGCTCTTTAATATGGACCAGGAAGACGAAATTCCGGGCATTACGCCGGCCGTTTTGAAAATGCTGACCGACCGGGAAACGTCGCTCGAGAAAGTGGCCGCGGCCCGGAAAATCGTGCTGGCGCGGCAAAAACGCATGGCCGACGCGCTGGCGGCTTCGCTTCAGTGAGGAAAATTTCATCATGCACAAGATCCTGTTCGTCTGCCACGGCAATATTTGCCGCTCCCCCATGGCGGAGTTTGTACTGAAAGACCTCGTTCACCGCCGCGGGCTGGACGACCAGTTCCTCATTCAGTCGTGCGCCACCAGCACGGAAGAACTCGGAAGCCCGGTTTACCCGCCGATCCGGGACCTGCTCGCCAAGCACGGCATTAGCTGCGCGGGAAAAACGGCCGTTCAGCTTCGCCGCAGCGACTACGAAAAGTACGACCTGCTGGTGATGATGGACACCTGGAACGTCCGCAACGCGATGCGGATCCTCGGCAAAGACCCGGACCGGAAGGTCAAAAAACTGCTCGACTTTACCCGCGACGGCGGCGACGTGGAGGACCCGTGGTACACGGAGCGCTACACCGAGGTTTACGAGACGATCCTCGCCGGGTGCGAAGCGCTGCTTGATTTTTTAATTAAGAATTAAGAATGATGAATTATGAATTAGGGGCGACGCTTGCAGCGTCGTTTTAAGGCCCCTCCCACCTGAAACAGAAAGGACTTTTTATGAATCGTCGTGAATTTTTCAAAATCGTGGCTCTGGCGTCCATTTCGGCGCAGCTGAACCTGGATCCCGCCCTTTACGCCAACACGGAAGTGCCGCTCGACCCGAATCTGGTCGCGATTTTTTCGGACCCGCACATTCCGGACGATGAGACGAAGCCGCACATTCCGCGCTTCAAAATGTGCGTGAAGAAGATCCTCGCGATGAATCCCCGGCCCGCGACGCTTCTGATCTACGGTGATCTGGTGTACAATCAGGGCGGCGTGGAACTTTACAAAATCCTCCGCTCGCTGCTGAAACCGCTCGACCAGGCCGGCATCAAGTGGGAAGTGACGATGGGAAACCACGACCGGATCGCCGACTACCAGGCCGCCTGCCCCGACCGGTTCACGGAGAAACCGATCATCGAGGGCCGGTGCATCCACATCGTGGAGACGCCGCGCGCGGACTTCATCCTGCTTGACTCGTACCTCGAGGGGCACGTGGACGGCAGCATCGCACCGGATCAGAAGGAATGGCTGGCCGGGACGCTGAAAAAGTACACGGAAAAGCCCGTTTTTGTCGGCTGCCACCACGGTCTGCTGGAGACGAAACTCGACGACGTCCTGCTTTCCTGCCCGAAATTCGCGGCCTACATTCACGGCCACTGGCACTGGTGGAAGAACAGCAAAACGGACGACGGCATCCAGATGATCTGCTTCCCGTCCGTCGGACACTGGGGCGACCTGGGCTTCACGATGTGCCACCTCGGCGAGAAGGAAGCGACATTCGTCCCGGACATCGACGCGTATTTATGCCCGGACTGGGGGAAAAACCGGTTCCCGAAGATCCCCAACGTGGAAGCGTACCTTGTGGCGCTGAACGAAGTCAAAGTGGTCGTTCCTTTTAAATAAAACGTCCAACTAAAGTTTAAACCTCATCATTGAAAGTTTTTTCAGTCAAAGGATCCAACATGAAAAAAGTCGTAACATTCGGCGAAATTATGATTCGCGTCGCGCCCGAGGGTTTTCTTCGTTTCGCGCAGGCGATGCCGGGAAAAGTCCACACCATGTTCAGCGGCGCCGAGGCGAACGTGGCCGTTTCCATCGCGCTGCTCGGCGGTGAGTCGAAATTCGTCACCGCGCTGCCGAAGCACTCGATCGCCGACGCCTGCGTCGCCACGCTGCGGGGCTTGGGGGTCGATACTTCATCGATCGTCCGCACCGACGCCGGCCGCCTGGGGATTTTCTTCCTCGAATCCGGCGCCAACCAGCGCCCGAGCAACGTGGTTTATGACCGCGAATACTCGAGCGTTTCCCTCACCCCCGCCGACGCTTACGACTGGGATTCCGTTTTCGCCGGCTGCGGCTGGTTCCACGTGACGGGCATCACGCCGGCCCTTTCCAAAACCGCCGCGGAAGCGACGATCGCCGCCGTGCAAGAGGCCAAAAAGCGCGGGCTGACCGTCTCCTCGGACCTGAATTTCCGCAAGAAACTCTGGAACTGGGACCCGGCCTGCACGAAAAAAGAGCTGGCCAAACGCACCATGACGCAGGTCCTGCCGTACGTGGACGTTCTGATCGCCAATGAGAGCGACTGCGCGGACGTTTTGGGGATCCACGCCGATAATACGGACACGGAGATGGGAAAACTCGATACTTCGCGGTACCCGGACGTGGCGAGAAAGGTCGTGGCGGCGTTCCCGAACATTCAGAAAGTGGGGATCACCCTGCGCGAAAGCCACTCGGCCACGCACAATTCGTGGGGCGGAGTCCTCTACGACGCGGCAAGCGACCAGGCCTTTTTCGCGCCCCTGAACGAGGCGGGCGAGTACCAGCCCTACGAGATCAAATCGATCGTGGACCGGGTCGGCGGCGGGGATTCCTTCGCAGCCGGGCTCATTTTCGCGCTGAACTCGGACGATTTGAGTGACCCGCAGTCGGCCATCCGTTTCGCTGCGGCATCGAGCTGCCTGGCGCATTCGATTTACGGCGATTACAATTACACGAGCGCCGCCGAGGTTAAGACGCTGATGAGCGGAAACGGAAGCGGCCGTGTGCAGAGGTGAAAATCCGTTTAAAGGCCCCCCTGAAAGGGGGGCTGGCTCGCGGAGCGAGACTGGGGGGTTCCGACCAAAGGACGGATTTTCCCTCCGCTTCTGGACCCCTCCGGCCCTTCGGGCCACCTGTCCTTTCAGGGGTGGCTTTAAATTGGTGCGGCTTGCCGTCCGCGGCCGGCCCGGCCGCGCAATCCCTTTAGGGATTGAATGTTAATAGCCGTGGGTGAAACCCACGGAATGCGGTGTTCATCGTCGAACGTTTGCAAGGTGGATCGTGAGTATGGAAAATCCAATTGTTAAGCAAGCCGTACAGGCCGCTAAGAATAAAAGAAGGTGCTTCGGCTATTTCTTCTACGGCGACAGTCAAAAGGACCTCCAGTGCACGCCGGTCCCGCAATTTCCCGGCATTACCACGCTGCTGGAGCTTTTTGCCGTCCTGGAAAAATGCTGGTGCAAGGAGACGGCATACCCGGCCTGCCAGGCGGAATGGGTTCCGAACGATCCGTCTTACGGTCAGTGCGCGATCACGGCCACGCTGGTCCACGACATGTTCGGCGGCACGATCCACAAAATCCGGGTGGACGGCGGCGGGACGCATTACTTCAACAAAATCAACGGGCAATACATCGATCTGACCCGCGAGCAGTTCGACCTCTACGACCTTCCCGTGGACTACGAGCCGAACCAGGAGATTTCGCGGGAATACTGCGGCAAGAATAAAGACACTCTTGAGCGTTACAGGCAGTTGCAGCGCAACATCATGCGTTTCCTGAACCCTGAAAAGAACGGATTCGGAGGGCCGGCGTCCCACCGGTCAAGTTAATAATTGGTGAAGCGGGAAAAGCTCTGCCAGTGAGAATTCATTAATTCAATGTCCAACTGAACCCCAAATCCGCAAGAATTCGCAGGCCGAAAAAGGCTCCGTGGATTAAGCAGATTGGGCGGATTTAAACGGATTTTTTTTATTTTTAAAAATCCGCTTTCATCCGCTTCATCCGCCTGATCCGCGGGGCCTTTTTCGGGTGAACTCTTCACCTGATTGGGAGCTTTAGGAACAGAATATTGAATCAAGCCGTGCTTTTTTAACTTGACCGGCGGGACGCCGGCCCTCCGTATCTAGTGCCTCAGTCCCATTTCCGAGAACGGGATCTTCTCAAACCCCGGGATCTTTTTGAAAACCTCCGAATCGTCGCGGAGGTTCAGATTCCCGCCCTGAAAATCGACGAAACCCGGGTCGTGGTCGAGCGTCAGGTTCGTCTCGTCGAGATCCCACGTGCCGGTCGGGTCCATCGTCGGATTCACGAAAACGTTCCGCTGGGCGAAATTCCGACGCTCGGCAATCGGCGCGCCGTCCATGAAGCCTTTGAGTTCCGGGTACGCGCGCAGATACACGTCGCTCGTAATGTCCACGTCTTCCAAAAGTCTTTGCTGCCAGAGCGGCGCGTCGATGTACTCTTTCCAGTGTTTGTCGCTCCAGGGCGCCGAACCGAGCGGACGCTTGCAGTCCACGAAAATATTGTTCCAGGCGTAATTTCCGTGGCCGCCGTGACAGAAAATCGTCCCGAAGGAGCCTTTGCCCGGGTCGCCGCAGTTCACGAAAATGTTTCCGTAAACCTTCTCGCCGCCGTCGCCGTCGTCGAAATAGACCGCGGCATTTCCATGGCCTCGCGGCGAGCCGATGTCGTGCCAGTAGTTCCAGCGGATGACGTTCCCGCGGCAGGACGGATTGCGCCCTTTGTAGAACGCGGCCGCGTCGTCGCCCGTGAGGCAGACGTGATGAATGACGTTCAGCTCGAACACCATGTTGTTCCCGCCGACGGCCACGGCCTGGTGCGGCGCGTTGAAGAATTCATTGTGCCGCGCGGTGTGGCCGACTCCGCCCAGCGCCAGGCCGTTGGCGTAGCAGAGACGGTGCTCGGCAAAGTCGTGGATCGTATTATTCTCCACGAGGCAGTTTCCCGGCGTGAGGGTCTTGCGGTCGCCGGACTCCCAGATCTGGATCCCGCCCGCGCCGTTGAACTCGACCAGGTTTCCGAGGAATTTGGCGTCCGTGCCCCTTCCGAACGAAATGCCGGTCTGGCGCGTGTTGCGGACCGTGCAGTTCTGGATCGTGATGAACGAGGAACCGATGGAGGAGACTCCGGTCGCGAAGGTCTCCTCAATGACGAAGCCGTCGAGCGTGACGAACTGCGTGTTTTCGAGCGAAACGATGGCATTCCCGCGGCAGGCGAAAGTCACGTCGGCGCCTTTCAGGTCCCCGGCGGGGTAGAAGTAAAGCTTTTTCGCGGCGGCGTCCACGAAATACTCGCCCGGAACGTCCAGTTCCTCAAGGAGATGGATCGCGCGCCAGCGGCGTGGAGACGGATTCCCCTGACGCAGGCCGTAGGTCGATTGGGACTGGAACGTGATCTGCTTCTTTTCCGGGTCGATCGACGCGACTCTCAGCACGTCGTCGTGCCAGTCGTAGCACCAGTAGCCCCAGAGCCAGACACCTTTTTCAGCGTTCCAGCGGTTCGGAGCGTCGCCGGAGTACTCGAACGTTCCGCCGCGAGGGGGTTCCTTCTGCCCCAGCATTTTGGCGGCGTCGGACGCCAGGCCGGAATTGCCTTTGGAGCCGGGATCGATGATTTTTTCGACGGTCGCCCAGCCCTCGTTCGGCCAGCGGGCCGTTTTCTGCCGGACGCCGTTCACGAAGAGTTCCGGGATCGGCAGCGGCGTGAAGGCGTGGTCGTTCAGGACGCTCAGATTCTGGATCCCCGCCGCGGTCAGGACCGGCGCAAGGTCGAACTCGAGGACCTTTCCGCGGGAGACTTCCGGCAGACGTGCGACGGTTTCCGGGTCGGTCACGGGGATGAATTGGGCTCCGTCCAGCGCCACGCCTCCGATCAGGTGCGCCCCCTTCGGGTTTTCCGCGCGGTAAACGACCGGGGCGTCCGGCGTTCCGGCGTCCTGCGGGCCGAGCTTGAACCCTCCGCCGATGAAGTATTTGCCGTCCTTCACGACGACCGTCACGGCTTCTTTCCCGACGAACGGGCGGGCGGCGTCACGAGCGGCTTCGAGGGTCGCGAAAGGCTTCGCGGCGCTTCCATCCGCGTCGGCCGGACCGTTCGGGGCCACGTAGAACGTTTTGGCGGAAACCGTCACGGAAGAAAGGGTGAGCAAAAGACCAAAAAAAGAGGTAAAAATCAGATTTTTCATGGTTTTTCCTACAGGGAAAAAGGAGGGAGGGAGCGCGAAAGGGCGCGCTCCCCGTAAAGGGTCAGTGAGTTACTTGCGTACTCTCCACGTGCTGAGCGTCCCCTTGATTCGGTTTCGATGAATCATGGAGCGTCAGGTACGCGCATAGTACGATTCCGATGGTCAAGCCGGCCGCGAACAGCAAAAAGTACAAAGCCGGCCTGACGTCTGAAAACCCACCCGACCCGCTGGAATTCAGCTGGTCCATGATGAGTCTCCTTTTTATTTGGTTGGATTTTCCGTTTGAGTCTCCGCGGCCGGTGCTTCTGAAACCGGGGGTTCCGCGGCCGGTGCTTCTGCCGAAGTTTCCACGGCGGGAGTTTCCGTCTTTTCCGGTCCCTTGGAGGTTCCGGTCGAGCGGTTAATGACGACGATCAGCGCAAACGCAAGGATCGTCATTCCGATCATCAGAAGGCACGATTTGAGTGGATTATCGTTGGAGGCCAACGTTTCATTTTTTTCTTCATTAAAAAGTTCTTCGTTCATTTTTTTCTCCTGTACGTACATAGTGGTCCTAATTTAACGAAAACGTTCGCGGCTTAAAAGACCATTAATTCCGCATGGGGAGATTGATCTGCAGTTTGAAAAACTGCTTCGAATGAATGAGACGAAGTGCCGAAAGTGAACTCACGATCGAACCGACCGCGCAACGGTACGGGACTGGAACGCACCAGCAAACCACCGACTGAATATTACGCGATGAGTTCGAGGCGATGAGCGTCATGGGCGACGTTTCCACCAGGAAACAGAGCGTCTGGTCCGTCGTTTTGTCTGCGATGCTTCGGCTTTGGGACTGCTGGGCGTGTTCCTCGGAAAAAACGCTGCTCGGTGGTACAAGCGTCTGGAACAGCAAGACGTAGATCATGAGCAGAAGGATCAGCTCATGGGACGTCTGCCGCCAGGTCGTTTTTTTCAGGGTTTTGTGTCGCATGGCAGTTGAGCGAAATCAGGTTTCTTCGTGAGTTTTTTCAGTCGTTTCGTCTTCTGTGGATTCCCGTTCCGCCTCCCGGATTCCTTTTTTGAATTCCGTGACGCTCTGACCAAACGAGCGGGCGATCTTGGGAAGGCGCGTCCCGAAAAGCAGAAGGGCGACTACGCCCAAAATCAGCAATTCGTTCGTGCCAATTCCAAACATTGCAAAAGGTGAAGTGATCATTTTATTCCTTTCAAATTCAAAATTCGCAGGAAACAAAACGACTTACCAGTTTGTGTTGGTTGGGAGGTTAGTGGAGCAGACGTTTGGCTTCCGCATTGCGTCTGGGGCCATCTTTTCCCCAATATTTTTTATTTATTCATCAAAATCCGGCCGCGCAGGAGGAAAAATCCTACGGTGAGGCTCAGCAGAAGAAGCATCCAGGAGGCCGGTTCCGGGAGGGCGACCTGAAGAATGTAACTGCCGCCTTCACCGCGGTTGGGCTGCCAGACCGCCGTGAGGGTGTAGTTTATTCCGATCTCTTCAAAAATGGCCGGGTCGAACGAAACGCCCAGCGTCTGGGGCGCGGGTTCGTCGAGCGCCGTGGCGGTGAAAATTTCCATCCCGTCCATTGCCAGAACGTTCAGCGGCTCCTCGCCGTCATTGATCAGGCAGAAATCGGCCGTGGGAGCAATGGTCCCGTCCGTCACCGTGAGTTTATTCGTCAGGAGGTCGGACCCCGTTGCGTTGAAGACCAGCGCGGTCGTGCCGTTCAGCGTCACGGTGCCGATCGTCTGGGCGTCGAGCGGCTTGATGGTCGCGCCGTCCGCTACGATCATGCTTGCCGCGTCGTTCAGGCTGGAATCCTTGAATTCAAACGTTCCTTCGTTCACGTAAATCTTCGCGGCATACGCGCTGGATCCGCTGAGGAACGCCAGCGTGCCGGCGCCGGTTTTCGTGAAACTGATCGTAGACGTGTCTTCACCCGCCTCATAACGAATACTATTTGTGACCTCCAGCCGCGTGTTGGCCTGCGTCTCGAACGTGCAGCCGCCATCGGCTCCCAGAGCATTCCGGAATTTCAGCGGCGCGGTGATTTGCGAAACGGTCGGGTTTTCTGCCGTCGCACCGGTTTCCGCTTCAGAAATGATCTGCAACGACGGCCTCAGGAGGTCGAAATCGCTGGCGGTGCTTTTCATCGTGCCGTTCTTGAGGTGGATCCGCTGGTAGCCAAGCGTTTCGTTCTGGTTGGAGTTCAGCAGCGTGCCGCCGTACACGTAAATATCGCAGGCGTAATTGTTGTAGCCCAGCGTGTCTTTGTTGGCGCAGTTGAGCGTCGCGCCTTCGTAAATGTACACTTTCGCGCCGTTGAAGAAACCGTTTGCAGTCTGGGTGGTGAGTTTGACTTCGCCTTCATGAATTTCCAAAACACCGGTCGAACCCGCTTTCGTGAGCGTCAGCGTCCCGGTGCCGTATTTCTCGAGCGTACCGGTACCGGTGAAATTCTGCGCGTAGGTCGTGGCACTATTCACCGTCCACTTGAACTCGGACCCCTCGGCCAGACTCAAATTGGTGCCGAGCGCCGCCGTCGAGTCGCGGGTGATCGTTCCGGAAGTGACTTTCAGCGTGCCGATGGAGTCCGCACTCGCGCCGCTCGTCGCCCAGTTAAACGCCTGCGTGTTTCCCGCGCCGGGGTCGAGTTCCAGCACGGCGCCGCTGGCGATGGTCGCTTGCGCGGCGTCGTTGGTGGCCGACTGAATGCTCAGCGTCCCGGCCTGAACTGTGGCCGTGCCGTTAAGGGCCGAAAGGTCGCCCGTCAGGGTGAAGACTCCGTCGCCGGTTTTCTGGATCGTCGCGTCAGCCGGAACGGTCAGTGAGCCGGAAAGGGAGCCGGTCCCGTTCAGGGCCAGATTGCTCCCGGCGAGGTTGGCGGTGACGTCCCCCGAAATGCTCAGCGTCCCGGCGCCCGTCGAGGTCAGCGTGTAGTTACCGATGAGTTGGGCCGGGGTCTCTTCGGTGGCTTCGCTGTATTTCGGGCCGGTGATTCCGCCGGTGATCGAGCCGGTTTTGCCTTCCGCCACGCCGACCGTTGCGTCGGCCGTGAGGGTCAGGGCGCCGGCGCTCGTCACCGTGTCGCTGAAGTACAGCGCGCCGATCGCGTTGTGCCCGGTTCCCGCGATGGAGACCGGCTGGGTCTGCGAGCCGCCGGTGGTAAGGTCAAGCGTCGCGCCGTCCGAGACCGTGATCCCGCTGGTGGCGCTCAGTTTCTTTTTCAGACGAAGCGTTCCGTCCTGGACCAGCGTGGTCCCGGAGTGGTTCAGTGAGCCGCCGCTCAAAACCACGACGCCGTCGCCAGTTTTCGTGATGCCGTAGTGATTGTCTGCGCTTGCGGTCGTGATGCTCCCGGAAACATCCAGTTCTGCGTTCGCTTCCGCGGCGAGCGTGAGGTTTGAGTTGGCCGACATGGATTCGCGCAGGTTCAACTTGGAATTCATCGAGGAAACCGTCGGCTCGGCCTCCGTCGCGCCGTCGAGCGCCTTGGCCGTGAAGGTCACGTTCTTCGTCAGAATGTCGAACTGCCCGGTGGTGAAAGTGATGGTCCCGCCGTAGAGGTTAATGTCGCAGTTCCGGATGGATTCGTTTCCACCCGTGTTTTTCCAGGTCCCGTACAGGTTGATCGTGTAGTGGTTCGTCGTCGCGCCTGCGTCGATGGCCTCCGTGTAGCCGAGGGAGTCATGGACCGCGGTGTCCAGCGTCGCACCGTCCTTGATGGTCAGGACCGCATTATTTCGGAACTGGAGCGCTCCGCCGGTGGTGGTCGTTTTGAGCGTTCCTTCCTCAATGACGAGATTTCCATTCACGTAGTTGGACGTGCCCGCGCAGGTCAGCGCCAGCGTTCCGGTACCGTATTTCGTGAGGGTTCCGGTTCCGGCCGTCGCCAGTTTGTCGCCGGAGAGCGTCACGGTATCGTCGCCGCTCACGTAGAATTTCAGGTTCGCGCCATCTTCTGCGAAGAGTGAGGTCGTGTCGCCGATCGAGGTCGAAGCGTCACCCGCCTGAAGCGTCCATTCTCCCGCGACGAGTTTTGCGATGCCGGTCTGGGTCACGATCACGTCGCCCGTTCCCGTTTTGCGCAGACCGCCGGCGCCGCTGATTGTTTTGTTGAATGTCACCGCTTCGGTGCCCGAATTGTTCACGCCGAGGAGCGCGCCGGAGGCTACCGAGATGTCCCCCGCCAGAGTCGCGGCCGTGTTCACGTCGAATTCCAGCGTGCCGCCCTCGATGGAAATATTATTATCGAGTAGGGTGGAAACGTCCGTGTCTTTGGAGATGGAAAAGACGCCGGTTCCGGTTTTCTTCAGCGTGCCAGTCCCGTTCCAGACCACGGTCGTGGTGATGGAGCCGTTTCCGGCAAGTTCCAGTTCCTCCGTATTAATATTAATCGTCTGGGCCGCGTGCTCTCCGCCGAGGACGGTCTTCGCGCCGCCGGAAGTGCTCAAGGCGTAGTTTCCCGCCGAGCCGCCGGTGAGCGAAATGGTTTTGCCCTCCGGGGCCGAAAGATCCACGTCGCTCGAGATGGTCAGAAGGCCGGAAATCGTTCCGCTGTCGGTGAAGTTCACGATGCTGCCCGAGCCGATATTCAGGGGCGACGCGACGTTTCCGTTCGTGCCGATCTCGAGCGTGGCGCCGTTCGAAACGGTCAGGCCGGAGGAGGAGGCGAGGATGGTTCCCGTGACCCGAAGCGTGCCTTCCTGAAGCTGGAACGCATTCTGGAAACCGCCGCTTTTGTTCATCACCATCGTGCCGGCCCCGGTTTTCTTCACCAGGCCCCCGCCGCCGTAATTGGTGAACGTGCCGGTGAAATTAAGCTGGGAGCCTTCCGAAACGTTGATTTCCAGCCCGGCGCTGTTTCGGGGGCAAAGATTTCCGGAGATGGTGGACGGGGTTTCGCCGATGACGCTGATTTTCGTCCCCTCGAGCATGTGGTACGCGCCGTTGCCGGTGGATTTGAGCTCGCCGCCGTTGAGCGTGATCCGGGCATTGGCCCAGGATTCGTTCCCGGAGACGGTGTGGTCCATGACTCCGCCTTCATTAATATTAATGTACCAGGTGGAAATGGCTTTCCAGCCCAGGGCGTCCGTTATGGTCGTGACGAATTCCCCGCCGTTATTAATCGTGAGCGTGTTCCCGCCGGAGAAGAAAGAGTTTTGGAGGAACGCCGTGTTCAGGGAGACCTTGCCCGCGTTGATCGTCAGATTCAC
Organism: Thermoguttaceae bacterium; assembly: GCA_017447865.1. Lineage (GTDB taxonomy): Bacteria > Planctomycetota > Planctomycetia > Pirellulales > Thermoguttaceae > RGIG3701. Next base: position 20,881 of record JAFSMO010000089.1, on the reverse strand, counting down.
GTTCATCAGCGGCGCAGTGGTGTCGGTCGGGGTGAAGTTCATGGTCCCCGTTCCCTCTTTCGTCAGCGTGAGGGTGGTCCCGCCGTTGACCGCGCCGGTGTAAGTCTCGTCGGAGTTGATCGTGTACGTGGTGTTTTCCGTCAGCGTGTTCGGGTCGGGGTACGTGGTCGTGGCCTGCCCGTTCAGTGAGGACGTGAGAAAAATGAGCGCCAGCGTTAAAAGCGAGGAATTTTTATAAAATTTGAAGGTCATTTCGGACTCCTTGGGAAAATCTCAATATTATCATGCCTTTATTATACGCCAAAAAAATGAACTGTCACGGCCCCGGATGAAAAAAAACTGAAAAAAACGTCAGAATTTTGGAAATCGGGGGCTTTTTCCTCTTTCCCAAAGTTCACGTCCAGCCGAGTGCCACCCCCAGCCATTTCAATCAATTTTAAAGCCGCAAAGAACGCAAAGGACGCAAAGGACGCAAAGAGGATAAAAAGGAGTTTTGGGAGTGATTTCAGTCCGCCGCGTTTTGATCGGTGACAAGAAAAACTCTTTGCGCTCTTTGCGTCCTTTGCGGCCAAAGAATCAAAATTTAAGCCGCAAAGAACGCAAAGGACGCAAAGAGAATAAAAAAAAGAATCCAATCCGTTTCATCTGCGTCGATCTGCAAAATCTGCGCTCCCTTTGCGGCTTCGGTCGTTTTTTCAAGGATGGAGCGTCGCGTACTAGGAGGGCAGGAAATCGTCTTTTCCGGTTTGACCAAAATTTTCCGGAGGCTCCTTGCAATTTCCCCCGCGATGTGTATAATTAACGATTGATCCCTCCCCACTTCCCTTTTTTTGAGGTCCTTTTATGAAACGCGCCTTCCTTTCTCTGCTCTTTACCCTCTGCCTCGCCATACCGGCCTGGAGTACTGATTTTTACGTCTCCCCCAACGGCGACGACTCGGCCGACGGTCTGACCGAAAAGACCGCCTGGCGGACGATCAAAGCCGTGAACCAGTCGAAAAGCATCCAGCCGGGCGACCGCGTCCTCTTTGAAAGCGGCGGGATCTGGCGGACGGGCCGTGGCCCCTCCCTGCGCCCGCACTCCGGCGAAGAGGGAAAACCGGTCACGTACACGTCCTACGGAAAGGGCGAAAAGCCCACGATTTACGGCTCCGTAAGCGCCTCCAACGAAAACGACTGGGTCCAGACCGCCCCGAATATCTGGGGGACGCGTGAGACGAAACGCCAAACCCTCGGCAAGAACGAGATCCCGCTGACCAACTGGTGGCTCCACACGGAGCACGGCGCGAAGTGCAAACTAACGACGGCCCGCGGCGAGGACGGCCAGATCCTGCTCACGCTGAAAACCGCCGAGACCGGCACGGCCCCGAATCACATTCAGCTCTGGGGGAGCGGCCCGACGAACGAAAACCTGAAGGAGCATTTCGTTCTGAAGTTCCGCGCCCGGGCGACGGTCCCGTTTGCCATGCCGGCGTTCACCATCATGCAGGCGGGTTTCCCGTACTACACGAAATGCAGCGGCGGGTTAGGCTCGCACCAGATCACGACCGAATGGCAGGACTTCGAGGCGCCGTTTACGCTCCTCGAAACCGACTGCGGCGACGAATTGCGCTGGCACCTGAATCTCGGTCAAATGCCGGCGAACTGCGAGCTTGAGATCCAGCCGGGCGAGATCTTCGAGGTGAAAGTCGATGACGCGCTCGACCTTGCCGTGGACGTCGGGAACATCATTTTCGACCACGGAAACTTCACCAAGTACCACCGCTGCGGCATTAAAAAATGGAGCCTCGACGCTTTAAAAGCCCCGGGCGATTATTTCTACGACGCCGCATCGCATCGGGTTTTTCTTTACTGGCCCGAAAATCCCGCCAAAACGTGCAAGAGCATTGAGCTCGCCATGAGACGGCACGTCGTGGATCATTCCTGCATTCATGACGTGGTGATCGACGGCCTGGGGATCGCCTACGGCGCGGCCCACGGCTTCGGCGGGACGAAACCGGTGCGTTACGTGATCCGGAACTGCGACATTTACTACATCGGCGGGGCGCACCAGTTCACGACGGAAAACGGTCGCCCGGTCCGCTTCGGAAACGGGATCGAGTTCTGGGGCTCCGCGACGGACTGCCTCGTGGAAAAGTGCCGTCTCTGGGAGGTTTACGATGCCGCGCTGACCAATCAGGGCCGTGGGAACGAAAACGACCCGTCGAACGAAGTGCGGATCACCTACCGCGAAAATGAGATCTGGAACTCGGAATACTCGTTCGAGTACTGGAACAGCGGCGGGGTGACCAGCGACATTCTGTTCGAGAAAAACGTCTGCCGCGACGCGGGTTTCGGCTGGGCGCACGGTCAGCGTCCGGACCCGAACGGCGCGCACATGATGTTCTACTCGAATCGGGCGGAAACGACCAATTTCGTCGTCCGTGACAACGTGTTCACCAATTCGACCGAGGTCTGCATCCGTCTGTTCAACGACTGGAGCGCCTCGTATCGGATGGAGGGGAACCAGTACTCCATGCCCGATGGAAAACCGGTCGTGCGCTTCCTCCAGGAGTTCTACACGATGGACCAGATGAACGAAGCCCGTGAAAAATACGGGATTCAGTGACTTTTACTTTAATTGACCTAACCGAATGAGGATCAAAACCATGACTAAAAAACTCGCCTTGACGTTTCTCACCTTTTTCGCCTTCCTTTTTGCCGTTCCTGCTCTTCAGGCGCAGGACCTTCGCACGCTGCAGGACCCGGTGATCCCGCGCGTCGTGGGGCATCGCGGCCATTCGTCCATCCAGCCCGAAAACACGGTTTTGGCCGACCGTCAGTGCGTTGAGACCGGCGCGAACGGCTGCGAGTGCGACCTGATGCTCACCAAAGACGGCAAAATCGTCCTTTTCCACGACCCGAAAACGGATTGGAAACTCCGTGACGCGCAGGGGAATCCGGTGAAAGGCGAGATCGCGGACTTCGATTTCGCCACGCTCCGGACGTACGACGTCGGGATCTGGAAGGGGGAGCAGTTCCGCGGGACCCAAATCGCCACGCTCGACGAGTACCTCGACACGCTGAAGGGGACGGAATGCATCCCGGTCATTGAGCTGAAAAAGTGCCCGCCCGAACCGGTCGTGGAAGCCGTGAAAGCGCGCGGGATGGAGAAACGCTGCGTCTTCATTTCCGCCTCGCGTCGGGTGAAGGAGCTTTGCCCGGAAATCACGACCGCCTGCCTGCTCGGGAAGTGCGAAAACGTTTCGGACGAGGATTTGCCGGACTTCATTGAGAAGGTCTGCAGAAACGGAAACACGAACATGGTCGATATTGAGCACTCGCGCATTACTCCGGAAATCGCCAAAGAGCTGAAAAGCCGCGGGATTTACATCATGGTCTGGACCGTTCAGCACGATCCGGCCCGCCTCGCCGAGCTTTACAAGATGGGCGTCGACAGCATCACGACCGACTACCCGGACGAAGCGCTGGAAGCGGCGAAATGATTTAATGCGTAATTCGTAATTGACGCTTCGCGTAATGTACGCCTCAGAAAGACTTTGACCCGTAAAAGCCGAAGGCTTTTCCAATTACGCATTACGCATTACGAATTCCTAATTTAAAGAAAGTTTGACGGTCATGAAATCATTCCTCCAGACTCTTTACCGTTTCCTCCTTCTCGTTGGACCGGGCATTTTTTGCGTTGGGTACACCATCGGGACGGGTTCCGTGACCACGATGATCAAAACCGGCTCCGAGTACGGAATGAGCCTTTTGTGGGTCGTGGCCGCGAGCTGCTTTTTTTGCGGCGTTTTGATGGAGGCTTACGGCCGGTTCGCGCTGGTGACGGGCGAGACGTCGATCCACGCATTCCGCCGGTACTTCGGCGCGCCCGTGGCGATCCTCGTCGCGTTCATGGTGGTGCTGGGCCAGTGGTTCTGTCTCTCCGGCCTGGTCGGGCTTTCGTCCGAGGCGCTTTACCAGCTTTTCCTCCTCATCTGGCCCGGGCTGGAGACGGTGGACCGGTACTGGTTCGTGCTGGGGACCGCCGCCTGCGTGATGACCGTCGTGTACGCGATTTTGTGGGTCGGAAACTACTCGCGGCTTGAGTTTCTTCTGACGCTGCTGGTGACGCTGCTGGGCCTTTCGTTCATCGTTTCGAACGCCTACGTTCACCCGACGGCGGGGCAGTTTTTCGGTGGTTTCCTCCCCAAAATTTCGACGTTTTACGTGGATGGAAAGCTTTCCGTCAGCACGACGCTGCTGGTGGCGTCGCTCGTCGGCACGACGCTGGCCGCCCCGACGTTCGTCGTGCGTCCGCTTCTGCTCCACGGGAAGGGCTGGACGAAAAACGACCTGAAAACGCAGACCCGCGACGTGCTTTTCTCGTCGGTTTTGATGTTCGTCGTGAACGCCGCAATCATGTGCTGCGCGTGCGGCGCGATTTTGAACCTCGGCGGAAAACCGATCGAAAAAGTGCTCGACATGGTGCAGACGCTCACGCCGATCGCGGGCTCCGGCGCCGTGATCCTCTTCCTGATTGGGATGATTTCGGCCGGGCTTTCGTCGATTTTCCCGATCGTGATGGTCTGCCCGCTGCTGATCGGCGACTTTCGTCAGGGAACGCTTCAGATCCGGACGCCGCTTTTCCGGATCATCTCGGCATTCGTCTGCTTCCTGGGGCTGATGGTCCCTCTGCTCGGGGCGAATCCGATCGCGGCGCAGATCCTGACGCAAATCGCGCAGGTTTTCGTGCTTCCGCTGATCATCATTTTGATGCAGATCCTCGTGAATCGCCGCTCGATCATGGGCGAGCACCGCGCGGGGGTCCTCCTGAACATCGGCATGACCGGGGCGTTCCTCTTTTCGCTGGTCATTTCCGGCACGGCGGTGCAGGGGCTCGTGCGTTTGCTGACGAATTAAGGAAGGGAAAGGAGTCACGCTTTTGTGACCACTCGCAAAGCTCCAAATCCGTAAGAATCCGCCAGCCGAATAAGGCCCCGCGGATTATGCGGATGAAGCGGATCGAGACGGATTTTAATTTTTTAAAAAGGAAGTTTCAAAAACCTCGGAGTCTTTTTTTAAGGCATGATTTGAACCCGCTTCCAACTTTTATTTGAGCGCGGATTTTGTGTTTAGAGAAGAGGTCATTTTTTTAAATAAGTAATTCCTCCTGATCCGCTTAAATCCGCTTAATCCGCCTGATCCGCGGGGCCTTTTTCGGCCTGTATTTCGCTGGATTGGGTGCTTTAGGAGAAGAATTTAGACCTTTATTAATTAATATGGAACTGAACCGACGCCAATTTTTCACCGCCTGCCTCGCTTCCGGCCTTTCTCTGGCCGCGGCCGAGGAGCTTTGGGCCGCCGCGCACGCCGCCGACTTTGATTTCGAGGGGATTTGCCGGAAGGTCGGCTGGTCGCCGAACGACCCGGACGCTTTCTTCTTCCTGCACGCGACGGACCTTCACTCCAGCGAGGTGGAAGTCGGCGCGCTGCGAATGCCGCACAAATTCGAGGGGAAATGCTTCGTGCAGGACATGAACGCGCTCGACCCCCGGCCGGCGTTCGTCGCGCTGACGGGCGACCTGATCTCCATGACCTCCATGAACCCGAGCACGTGGGACCGGGCGGAGCAGTACTTCGCGCGATACAAAAAAATCATCTGCGACCGGCTTGAAATTCCGTTCTGGCAGATCATCGGGAATAACGACTGCGCGGCCGTTCCGTACAAAAAGGTTTTCCCGGAACTTCCGGTTTACTGGAGCTTCGAGCGGGGTGGGATCTGCTTCGCGGGCCTGCACGGCTACAACTGCTGGGGCGCGCAGACGAGCAATCACTCCGGGATCCTTTACGACGCGGAGCAGCTCGCGTGGCTGAGCGAGATCGTGGCGAAAACCTCGGCGCGGACGCTCGTTTTGTTCACGCACGAGCCGCTGAAAGACGCGGATCAGCACTGCGCCCGCCGCCAGCTCGCACCGATCGTGCAGAGTTTCCAGGGCGAAGCGGTCTGGAATATTGCGGGCCATAATCACGGGAATTCGGACCGCGTGATCCAGCTTGGCGGCCGCCCGATGCGCGTGGTGGAGTCGCTCACGCCGGTCGGTTCGTGGAGCCCGGACGACGGACTTTACCGCCTCCTTTTCGCGAAAAACGGTCTGATCACCGCCTCGGCCTACCGCTGGCTCACGAAGGACGGGGAGCCGTTTGGCTTCGCGGAAGTTCCGAACTGGGAAAACCCGGCCCCGATGGAAACGCTGGAGGAGTCTTTCGGCCGGAAGTGCCGCCGCTTCTGGCTCGTTGGGGAGGACGACGCGGAAATTCGGGCCGAGTGCGAGAACATGGAGGACCGGATCTCCAACCTCTACTTCCGCCGGAACGCTTTCGCGTCGTGGAACCTTCCCACCCGGGTGGACGGCGAGCCGGCGCGGACGGTTTACCTCGGTTTCATCGGGAAACCCGGCGGAACCGTCACGCTCACGGCCGACGGCGCGGAGCCCCAAACCTTCCCGGCCGCCGCGGAATTCGAGCTTCCCGAAGCGTTCCGGAAGACCGAAAAGTTCCAGGTCCGAATCGATTCCGGCGAGAACACGGAGTTCCGGATCTGCGCGCTGGGCGTCCGGTAAAATCGCCGCTGAAACCCCGCTTTTTTCGTCAAATTTTCAAAATTTCAAACCCTCATTTCTCCCTTTTTAATTCAGGAGTTCCAACATGAAAAAAATCCTCATTTCCGTTTTTGCGCTGCTCGTTCTGACCTGCACGGTCTTCGCGAAGGACGCCCCCAACATCGCGGTCCAGTCCGTTTCCCGCATGGGTGAAAAGTGGTGCGCAGACCGTCACGAACAGAAACTCGCCCAGGCCAAGGAAGGGCCGGTCGATCTCGTTTTTCTCGGCGATTCCATCACGCACAACTGGGAGCGGGCCGGGAAAGACGTTTGGGCCAGGTACTACGGAAACCGCAACGCGATCAACCTCGGCTACGGCGCGGACCGCACCGAGCACGTGATCTGGCGCATCACCGAAGGGGGCGAGCTGGACGGCATTTCCCCGAAACTCGTGATCCTCATGATCGGCACGAATAACGTGGGGCACCGCTCCTCCACCCCGGCGCAGACCGTGGAAGGGATCAAGAAGATCCTCGAGATCATCGGCGAAAAAGCCCCGCAGGCGAAAGTGCTCCTTCTGGCCGTTTTCCCGCGCAGCGCCAATCCGACCGACGAAATGCGCGTTAAAGTGAACGAGATCAACGCGGGTCTCCCGGCTTTGGCTGACGGTCAGCGCGTTTTCTTCCTGGATTTTGGCAAGAAATTCCTCGCTGAAGACGGCACGCTCCCGCAGGAAATGATGGGCGACCGCCTGCATCCGGGCGCGGTCGGTTACGAGATCTGGGCGGAAGAAGTCGAGCCGTACGTGAAGAAGTACGTGGACGAAAAGTAGTTTGGCACTCTGGAGCGGTTTTTCTCTCATTTATACAATATTAATTAATATATAAGAGAAAAACCGCTTTTTTCTCTAAAATCCCAATTGCGTCAAAGCGGAAAATCTTCTATACTTATTCTGGATTCCTGTTTGGTTTTTTCCCCCTGGTATTTCATGGCTCCACCCATTAACGACGACGCGATCGTCCTTCGAACTGCCGATTTCAGCGAGACCAGCATGGTCGTGACGTTCTTCACTCGCGAGAACGGAAAGATCTCGTGCCTGGCCAAGGGGGCGCGCCGTCTCAAAAATCCCTTCGATACGGCCCTCGACGCCATGAACGTCTGCAAGATTTTGTACTACCCCAAAAACGGCGACGTGCTCCAGCTCGTTACCGAGGCGAAACTCACAGACCGTTTCCGGGTCGATTCGACCGTCGCCATTTACGCAGGTTTCCATGTAGTTCAGCTTTTAAATTATTTTACTGAAAATTTTGACCCTCAAAATGAATTATTCGACTTGACAAAAATCGTTTTAAACGATATTGTATCACTGGATTCCCTTTGTAAGGCCGCGAGTCTGGAAAATCCACCGGAAAAACTTTCCCGCTGCCTCCTTCATTACGAACTTCGGCTCCTGGGACTCGTCGGGTTGGCGCCCTCGCTCCATGAGTGCGTCGGCTGCTCCAAAAAGGTCGAAGTCAGCCGCGGAGCCAAACGAATCGCGTTCGGAATGATGGACGGAGGGGTCCTGTGTGCGAACTGCCGGCCGGGAAAGAGGAACGTGGTTTCCCTTTCGCCCGAGGCCCTCGGTGCACTCCAGCTCCTTGCTTCGCCGGATGAACGTTTTTGGAAACGCCTCCAGCTTTCCCAGAAAACCCTCGGCGAGATCCGCGGCGTGTGGAACCAGTACCTCGCTCACCAGATGGAACGCCCGGTTCCGATTTTGAGGTGGCTCAAGCGTTGAGGGGCCATTTTCCGGAACTGCCCTTCCGTTAAATAATAATTACAAAATATTAACTAACTGTCGACAGAACGTCAAAAATATTTAACGTTTTGTAACTAAATATTCCTTTGAGGCCGGTTTTCCCGGAAGTCCCTTTTATGAATCGATCCGTTTGTTTCCACTGCATTCCGCTTTACGCGACGTGTGCCCTGCTTTTGGCGGCGCTCGTTTGTGCGGCGGGCTGTTCGACGATTGGATCGCGCTCGACTTCCCTGGAAGATTTGAACCGGATGGACTCGGCACTCAAGGAGCAGCCCAATCCGCAGGTCGATATGGCGCAGGTGAATGAAGCTTCCGAGTATTTCGAGGAGGAGGATAATTCATTCTCGGCTATGACGGCTGAAAAATTCGGGAAGAAGTTCAAACTCGCTTGTCTGACCCTCGTTCATCAGGAACCGAACGAACCGATCGCGATGGCCGCTTTTGAGGAAGGGGTGGAACTTTTCGATCATGGCCAGTTTGAGGCGGCGGCCAAGAAACTCGGTTACGCGGCGTTCCGCTGGCCGGATTCCGCACTTCAGGAAGATGCCCTTTTCCTGCGCGGCGAGGCGTACTTCTTTGCGAATCGTTACGCCAAGGCCCAGCGGGCGTACGAGAAACTGCTGAAGAAATACGATTCCACGCGGTACATGGACCGGGTCTCGCCGCGTCTGTTTGCGATTGCACAGTACTGGGAGAAACTGGACCAGATCAACCACTACGGCCCGATCACGCCCAACTTTACGGACAAAACCCGGCCGTTCATCGGCACGTTCGGGAACTCCATCAAAGCGTACAGAACGATCGCACTGCACGACCCGAACGGTCTTTGGGCCGAGCACGCGGTCATGGCGGCCGGAAATGCGAACTACATCCGCGGCGAGTATTTTGACGCGGCCGATTTTTACGACGACCTGATCAAGAACTACCCGCAGTCGAAGCATCTGCTTCCGGCGTGTGAGCTGAACCTTTCGGCCAAGCTCTTGATGTACCAGGGACCGAAATACGACGGCAAGGCGCTGGAAGACGCAGAGGATCTGACGAATCGGCTGCTGAGCCAGTTTGGGCCCCAGCTTGCGGACCGCCGTCAGGCCCTTTTGGAAACCCAGAGCAAGATCACGGAAGCGAAAGCGGAACGTGACCTGGAAATCGCGGCTTTCTACGAAACGAAACGCTGCTACGGCGCCGCGCGGTACTACTACCTGCTCGTGATGCAGGACTACCCACAGACGCAGAGCGCGATCGAGGCGAAGAAAAACTACGCCCGAATCGAGAATTTCCGGGCGGAGCCGAAGGACTACTTCGCGTGGCTGAAAGTCGTTTTCCCCGAGAAGAATTAATCCCCGTAAAATTCCAGAAGTTTTCCAGGAGTCACCCATGCAGACCCGCCAGTCCAAAACGATTTTCGTTGTGCTGGCCCTCGGTCTGCTTTGGTGCTGCGCAGGTTTCACCGGCTGTGCGGCGTACAATTTAGGGAATCAGTGCCTTTTCCCGCAGGACATTCAGACGGTGAGCGTTTCCATTTGCGGAAACGAAACCTGGCGCCGCGGCTACGGCGAACGCCTGACGGAAGCACTCATCCGGGAGATCGAATCGCGGACTCCGTACAAAGTGGTTCCGGAATGCCGCGCCGACACGATCCTTCAGGTGAACATCGTGGGCGAGAACAAATCGGTGACTTTCCAGAACGACTGGGCGGACCCGCGTGAAATCTCCCTCGGGATGACCGTCGAGGCGAAGTGGATCGACCGCCGGACCCAGGGCGTGCGTCAGTCCCAGCACATCGACATGCAGCAGGAAGCGCTCAAGATTTCGTCCTCGGCTGCGCTCGTGACAGAAATGGGGCAATCCAATGTGACCTCCTCCCAAACTTTGATGCAAACCATCGCGCGGCACATCGTCGGGATGATGGAAAACCCTTGGTGATTTTAGTGTATTTAATTAAAAAAACGGTGTTTCTCAGCATCCTGCGTTGAAAACACCGTTTTTTTGTGGTTGAGAAAAGTTCAGCTTCCTTGCTGGTTCTCGCGTCCTTGTGATTCATAGTATGGCGGATTTTCCAAAAATTGCAAGAGGGGCTTGAGGAGATTTTTTTTATTTTTTTTCTCATTTTTGCCATCTACCCCGGTTCTTTTTTTTTGAAAATCTTCTATAATGTGACATATTGTTAATAGCGATCGCCCCATTTTTTGATTTTTGAACGGAAGAAATGTCCCTCAAAAAAAATTTTAAAAATTTTTCCCAAAACCTGAAAAAAATTCCCCCGGCCCTCTCAATTTGGACCTGGTTGGTATTTTGTATCGTTTTGGCAGGGGGATTTTTTTTCCTGTCGCGCCGGATCTCTGGTTTTTTTTCTCAAACCATGCCGACGGCGGGGGTTTTTATTTTTTCAACCATTTTCGGAATCGCGGTTTTATTGCTTTATTTCCTGATTCGGGCCTGGACCCGGGGATTCCCGAAAAGAGCGGTTTTGCTGCGCCGAACGATGGCCGGAACGCTGCTTCTGGACTATTTGCTCATCGGGCTGGCCGTTCAGATCCCCGGTACTTCGGTGCTGACCTGGCTCGTTTTCGCGGCCATTTTCCTGCTGACTTCCGGAATCCTTTACTGGTTTGAGTTCCACCGTCCGTTTGCATCATCTGAGGAGCCGGAGCCAAATCTCCCGACGGAAACCGAAGCTGTTCCCGTTTCGGATTTGGAATCGGAATCGGCCGAAGAACCAGACCTGGAATCCGAAGAAATCGGGGAGGAGGACGAGCCGCTTCCGCTTGGGGTGCATCAAAAACTGGAGCGTCTTCAGAATCCGGACGGCTCCGAGGAGATTTCCGGCCTTTTGCGTGCCGAATTCCTGCCAAACCAGACGAAAGTCCCGCTTTTTGTGGCGTTTTGTCCACCGTTCTGCCAGACGCCGGTGGTGGAATGTTTTTCACTGGACGGGGCGGCCCAGGTGGAGGTCGTTCAGAACGCGCCGCATGGTGTTCAGCTGAGCATCCGAAAAAGCCCGCCGGTTCCGCTGGGGGATTCGGTGATCCTGACGTTCCGCGCCGTTTCAATTAGGAATTCGTAATGCGTAATTCGTAATTGACGCTTGCGCGTAACGTCGCTTTCAGAAAGATTTCATCCCGTAAAAGCCGAAGGCTTTTTAATTACGCATTACGCATTACGAATTCCTAATTAAACCCCCATTTCCCAAATGTCCACGAAATCCGAAATCCAATCTGCGCTTTGTGCCGAAATCATGACGCCTGAGCAGCTACGCGAGAGCCGCGAGTACCATCGCTTGGGTTTGTACTGTACGCTCATTTCCAAGGTTTGGAGTCTGATTCTTGCGGTTTTTATCGCATTTTTTCTGGCTCGGCCGCTGGCGGAATGGCTCTGCTCGCAGTGCCCGTTTCTGGCGGTGCACACGTACGCGCTTCTGGTCGTTTTTCTCATCGCGGTGATGATCTTCGAGGCGCTTCTCGGCTTTCCGCTGGACGTTTACGACGATTGGATCCTGGAGCAGAAATTCGGCCTGAGCAACCTGACGCTTGGCCACTGGTTCCGGCGGTACCTGCTTCATTTTGCGCTTGGTGCGGGGCTGAATCTCGTGGTGGTCGGGGGAATTTTTTTCCTCATTCGCTTGTGCGGACCATGGTGGTGGGCGGCGGTTTCCGTGATGTTTCTGTTCTTCTCGGTCGTTCTGGGGATCCTTTTCCCGGTACTGGTCCTCCCGCTTTTTTACAAGGTGGAACGGCTTGAAAAGCCTTCCCTGATGGAGCGGTTTGAGGAGATCACCCGCCCGACTACCTTGAAACTGACCGGCATTTACCGGCTGGACCTTTCCATCGAGACGAGCAAGGCGAACGCGATGCTCGGTGGTCTTGGCTCGACGCGCCGTGTTCTGCTGGGCGATACGCTGCTCGAAAATTTTACCGAGGATGAGATCACCGCGGTCTTTGCGCATGAGGTCGGCCACCACGTCCACCGCCACATTTTGAAGCAGTGCGTGATGATTTTCCTTGGAAGTTTCGCGGCCTTTTGGCTGACCGATCTGGCGCTGAAACTCTGGCTGGGGCCGGAGATGGTGTACGCGGAGTTCCCGGTCTGGGCCGTGCCGTTCCTTTCGTTGATCCTTTCGCTGATTTCGTTCGTGGCGGAACCTTTTGGAAACATGTTCAGCCGCAGAAATGAGCGTCAGGCGGACGCTTACGCCCTGAAAACCGCGTCGCCCGAGGCGATGCGCAGCGCATTCGTGAAGCTGGCCGTTCAGAACAAGGCGGACCCGTTCCCGCACCCGCTGGAGGTTTTCTGGCTACACTCGCACCCGGCGATCGGAGAGCGGATTTTGAATTGCGGCGAGTGAAAATTTTTTCAGGGCAATTCGTCCGCGGAGTTTTCCTGAGCCGCAAACTTTCTCGGGGAACAAAAAATTTTTTGACTTTTTTTAAATTTTTTCCAAAATTTGGGTGGGAATCTGCTTGAAATTTTATAAATTTCGGGTAAAATGGAAAAATAAGAGGTTTAGTACCTGTTTTGCTGTGGGTTTTCCCCTCTTTACGTTTTTGAATGGGGCGATTTCCGCGGCAAACCAGTTTATTTAATCTAGTCATCGAAAGGGCATCCCATGTCGCAGGACAATGAAAATCAGGAAGCTGTAGAATATGTAGAAAGCAAGGGGAGTTTCCTGGAACGTGTTCCCAGCTGGCTCATCAGTATGATCGTGCATACGGTTGCGCTCACGATCATGATGTTCATCCAGGTTGACCAGCAGGCCAAGAAAGCCGCGGTGGTCTTCACTTCAACCGCTGACGAAGAAGTCGTGGAAGAAGAAGTGATGGAGGAAGAGGAAGAAGAAGAACTCGAAATGGACCTCGATACGGACGACATGGAAGAGGTGGAAACCGATGTCTCCGTCGATGCGCCTTCGGACGTTCAGGTCGATGTGGAAGTTGCGGATACCATGGACGACGACCCGCCGCCGGCAGTCGTGGAATTTACGCCCTTGGCCGATGTTAAAGCCGCCTCCAGCGACAACAACGCATCGATCAACTCCTACACGAGCGGAAACGGTCTTGAAGCCCGTCGAAATGCCGACAATGTGGCCATGACCTCTGGTGGTACGCGTGCTTCCCAGAACGCTGTGAAGCAGGGTCTTGAGTGGATCGCCCGCCATCAGCTCCCGAACGGAAGCTGGAACTACAACCACTGCCTGGTGGGGAACTGCAACTGCGCAAACCCCGGAAAACTTATGAAATGCACCAACGGCGCAACGGCCATGGGGATCCTCCCGTTCCTGGGCTGCGGTATGACGCATAAAGAAGGCACGTACCAGAAACAGGTCGGAAACGGTCTGAAATTCCTGGTTTCCTCAATGAAAAAAGAACCGAAGTGCCCCGGCGGTGGTTCTCTCCATCAGCAGGAAGGCACGATGTACGCGCACGGTCTGGCCACCATCTGCCTGACGGAAGCGTATGCCATGACGAAAGAAAAATCTCTCCGCATTCCGGCGCAGGCGGCCGTCAACTTCGTGATGTACGCTCAGGACCCGGTCGGTGGTGGATGGCGTTACAATGTGCAGCAGGCCGGTGATACGTCGGTCGTGGGGTGGCAGCTCATGGCTCTGAAATCCGGCTACATGGGTTACTTGCAGATCAACCAGCAGGTCCCGGCCAAGGCCATGAACTTCCTGAACTCGGTTCAGACGGAAAACGGCGCGAAATACGGTTACACGACCCCGGGCGCTGCTCCTGCCTGTACGGCCATCGCGCTTCTCTGCCGTATGTACTATGGTTGGAAGCAGGATAATCCGTCGCTGCAGAAGGGCGTTGATTTCCTCGACAAGATGGGCCCGCAGGACAACATGTACTACAACTACTACGCCACGCAGGTGATGCGTCACTACGGCGGCGATCAGTGGACGCGCTGGAACGAAAGAATGCGTGAAAAGCTCGTGAAAAATCAGATCAAAGGCGATGGTCACGATAAAGGAAGCTGGACTCCGAAAGGTCCTCACGTCGATAGTGGAGGACGTTTGTACGAAACGGCTCTTTCCATCATGACGCTGGAAGTTTACTACCGTCACCAGCCGATTTACAAGGCGCAGTCGATGGACAAACCGGCCGCTTTGGAATGATCGAAAACCGTGCCGGTCTTTTCCGGCCTGGTTAATATAATCGTTTTGTGGGTTTAAGTATGATTTTTGAGGGTCTCGCTTCGAGTGAGGCCCTCATTTTTTTGGGAAAATCGCTTCACCCCCCCTTGCGTCTTGCGCGTAGTTCTTTACAATAAGAGAGTATTTAAAATCTTTTTCCGAACCTTTGACGTTTTACGAGGAAAATCATCATGCGCTGGACCCAGACGCTCATTACTACCCAGAAAGAAGCTCCGGACGGAGCGAAGATCCCGAGCCACATTTTGATGCTCCGTGCGGGCCTGATCTCGCAGACCATGGCGGGCGCGTACGCGTACCTGCCGCTCGGGCTGAAGTCGCTGCGCAAAGCCGAAGGCATCGTGCGCGAGGAGATGAATCGGGCCGGCGCCGTGGAACTGCTCATGACCGCCCTGACCCCGCAGTCGCTCTGGGAACAGACGAACCGCGTGGATTCGTTCGGGAACGTCCTGATGAAATTCTCCCTGAACCGGGCCGGAACCACCACGCCGGTCGTGCTTTGCCCGACGCATGAGGAGCCGATCACTGACATCGTGGCGCGGTACGTTTCCAGCTACCGTCAGCTCCCGATCATTCTGTACCAGATCCAGACGAAATTCCGCAACGAGGAGCGTCCGCGCTCGGGCGTGCTGCGCACCAGCGAGTTCCTGATGAAGGACGCGTACAGCTTCGACATGACGATGGAAGGCCTGGACGCGAGTTTCAACAAAATGTACGACGCGTACCATCGCATTTTCAATCGGGCGGGCCTGAAGTTCCTCCCGGTCGATGCGGACAGCGGAGCGATCGGCGGAAACGCGAGCAAAGAGTTCATGGTGCTCGGCGAAAACGGCGAGGATAACGTGGTGGTCTGCCCTGAATGCAAGTACGCCGCCAACACGGAAAAAGCCGAGATCGGCGAGAACACGTACACGAAATCGGACGAACCGCTCGCGGAGATCCAGAAGGTCGCGACGCCCGGAACGAGCAGCATCGAGGCCGTCTGCAAGTTCCTCAAGTGCAAGCCGGAAAAAATGCTCAAAACGATGATTTTCGAGGCGGACGGGAAGCCGATCGTGGTGGTCGTCCGCGGCGATCATGAGGTGAACGAGATCAAAGTCCGCCGCCTGGTCGGGGCCAAGCACCTGGAGCTTGCCTCGCCGGAAACCATTCAGCGGGTGACGGGCGCTCCGGTCGGTTTTGCCGGCCCGGTCGGCCTGAAGGAAGAAGTTCCGGTTTACGCCGACGTTGCGGTGAAGTACGTCGTGAACGCCGTCACGGGCGCGAATGCGCCAGAAGAAGCGCACATCACGGGCGTGAACCCGGGGCGTGACTTTGAGCCGACGATGTACGCCGACGTCCGGAACGCCGTCGCGGGCGACTGTTGCCCCAAGTGCGGCCATGGCCGGTTCATCATCCAGCGCGGGATGGAAGTCGGTCACGTGTTCAAGCTCGGCACGAAGTACTCGGAAGCCCTCGGCGCCAAGTTCCTCGACGCGGACGGCCAGGCCCTGAAAACGATCATCATGGGTTGCTACGGGATCGGCGTCGCCCGAATCCTGGCGGGCTGCATTGAGAACAGTTACGACGAAAAAGGGATCATCTGGCCGGTCTCGCTGGCGCCGTACGAAGTGTGCGTCGTGCCGATGCGCGTGAACGACGAGGCGACGATGGCGGCCGCGAACAAACTCCACGACGAGCTTCAGGCCGCGGGGATCGACGTGCTGATCGACGACCGCGACGCGCGTCCGGGCGTGAAGTTCAACGACATCGACCTGATCGGCTTCCCGCTCCGCGTGGTAGTCGGTCCGAAAGGCCTGGCGAACAACGAGGTGGAGCTGAAGTGGCGCTGGGCCGCGGAGTGCCAGAACGTCGCGCTTGACTCGGCCGTGCAGACGATCGCCGACGCGATCCGCGACGAAAGCGCGAACGGCACGCGGTTCAACGAGGCGCGGAAATAAACGTTTAAAGGCCCCCCTGAAAGGGTGGCTGGCGAGCGAAGCGAGCCTGGGGGGGTCCGAAATTGGAGCAAATCGGTCCCGCTTCCAGAACCCCTCCACCACCTTCGGTGGTCCCCCTCCCCTTTCAGGGGAGGCTTTAAACGAATAGCGCTTTCCTTTACAACCGAATTAATTCAACTGGAGATTTTTCACCATGCTGCGATCCATGTTCAAATCCAAGATCCACCGCGCGACCCTGACGGCCACGAAACTGGACTACGAGGGGAGTATTGCCGTCGATGCGGATTTGCTCAAAGCGGCTGACATGCTGCCGGGAGAAGAAGTTCACGTCCTCAACTGCAACAATGGCGAGCGCCTGGTCACGTACCTGATCGAAGCGCCGGCGGGGTCCGGCACGATGATGCTCAACGGCCCGGCTGCCCGTCTTGGCTATCCCGGTGACACGGTGGTCTTGATCACGTACGCCGCGGTGACGGAAGAAGAAGCGCGTAACTGGAAACCTACGGTGGTCCACGTGGATGAAAAAAATCGTATCGTGAAGAAATAAGAAAAACCTGGAATAAAAGCGAAGAGGTTTTTTATGTCATCTCAAGTCTGGAACGTTCCGAACGTTTTAACGCTGCTGCGTCTGGTCCTTTCCTGCGTCCTTTTTACGATGATCGCGTTGGGCCCGCAGTTCATGATCGCGGCGCTGGTCCTTTTCATCGTCACGGCGCTGACCGACTTCGTGGACGGCTGGTGGGCTCGCAAGTTCAACCAATGCACGCAGTTCGGTCGGATCATGGACCCGTTCGCGGACAAAATTCTGATCTGCGGGACGTTCATTTTCCTCTCGGCTCGCCCGGAAATGCAGGCGGACTGGCGTCTGTTCCAGCCCTGGATGGCGGTCGTGATCATGGGGCGTGAAATGCTCGTGACGGCCATTCGCGGCTTCATGGAACAAAAAGGGATCGACTTCCGCGCCAAGTGGGCCGGCAAGATCAAGATGGGCTTCCAGTGCGTCGCGTGCGCGGCCGGCTGCCTGTATCTCTCCTTCGACGAGGGATTCGCCCCGGATTGGCTCTTCTGGACGGTCGTGGTTTCGGTCTGGGTCACGATCTTCTCGACGCTCCAAAGCGGCTTGGGGTACGTGATTTGCGCGGTGAAAAACCGTTAAGAGACCAAAACGAATAATGAAGAACGAATAATGGGGAGAGAACGCCTCATTATTCGTTATTTTTTTGGGGGAGGGGGAACACTTTTTTGACTTTTTTTGGAAAATTTGGGTGGGAAACTCTTGACAAACGCCCCACCATGGATTATACTGAACTCATTGAGAGAAAAGGACTTTTTTCCCTCGTTTCGTTTCACATTGAGAAAGTGAGCAGTTGGAAGGACGGTAGTATTTCTGCTCGCAAGCCCTTGAGAAAATTGCTTTGATTCGCCATTTGTAATTTTTGCATCATCCGGTGCATATCAAGGAGGTTCCAATGAAAAACGCCCAGTACGAAATTCGTTACATCCGTTCCCCCAGGACTGCGCAGGAGCTGCGCGCCAATGCCGTGGAAACCGCGGTCATGCGTGACGAGTACCCGCTGAAACTCCGTCGCCGCTCGCTCCCGTGTACGTATGAAGACTTCGCGCTCTCCCGTGAAGGCCAGCGTTCCTGGAAGGACGCCAAGCGCGGCCTGCTTGACGGTGCGGCCGTCGGCAAGCGCATCAAGCGCCGCAAGTCATGGATGAAATGATTCGTACCGATGAGGACGCATGACATACCCTTCCTGCTCGTCGTGATTGATTTTCCTTTTCTGTTCTAATTCATCTTTCTCCTTTCGGGGCCGTGCGAGATGCTTCGCACGGCCTTTTTTTCTCCCAAAAGTTCGGCTTTTCAATTTTTTTCTGCCCGGGGTGGGTTGAACTTTCCTGAACTGGAAGTAAAATAAAAGAAATCCCGCGAACGCCCCGCTTCAGGTGGGTTTTCACGGGAACGCCCACCACTTTCTCTTGATCTTACGAGAGTCCTGCCTGAAGCGGGACCCTCCCAGAAAAACAGGACCTCACCATGAAAAAATTCCTCACCCTGCTGCTTTCTTTTACCCTCTGTGCCGCCTTGCAGGCCGCCAACGTGCTGGAGCACGACAATATTCTGATCAACGAGGGGATCCTCCAACCCGCCCCGGCCGGGAAAGTCATTTTCGACTCGGCCTCCGCTGAAAATGGCGGCTGGGACTCCGCAAAAATCAATAATTACCAGAATTTGCTGAAGATCCAGCCCCAGGCCGACTTTGAGGGCGAAAAATGCCTCGTCGTGTACGGCGCTGACTCCGCTGGCTGCGACACGGCATGGAGCGCTTCGACCGTTTCCATCTCGATCCCTGCCGGAAAGGGCCGCCTGTTCCGCCTTTCGTTCCAGTTTTTCTCCCAGGTCCCCTTCACCGGTCAGGAACACGCGGGCGAAACGTGGCAGGATCTGATCTACTGGTTCGACTCGAATGGTGAGCCGTGCGGCAAAACCACGCTCGGCTTCACTCCGCCGTGCAACCACTTCAGCAAAGTCGTCATCGGGGGCGCCATCCCCGAAAAAGCGGCCTCCGCGGTCGTTCAGCTCGGTTTTGACTACCCGAACGTTTTGCGGGATCAGGTCGTCGTGGTGAAGGGCCTTCAGTTTGCGCTCGTGGACCCGGAATTCCCGTTCACGCTCGGCGCGTCGTTCGTTCCGCTGCTCAGCCAGGCGGGGCAGCTGGAGTGCGACGCGGACGTTCCGGAGGGGACCTCGCTGAAGTTCCAGGTCTCGCAGAATGACGCCCAGTTCGTCGGCCCGGACGGAACGGAGAACAGTTTCTTCACCGAGCCCCCCGCGCTGAAGGACGCCGCGTCGATGGTGAAGATCTTCCTCATTCCGTCTGCGGACGGGAAATCGGCTCCGAAAGTCCGCGCTCTGACGGTCGCCGGGAAGACCTTCGACGCGTGGAAGCTCCGCGGTGATAATTTCCCGCCTCGCGTCAAGATCGTGAGCGCCTCGCCGACGACCGATGCGAAAACCGACCTGGTGCTTGAAATCACGGACTCGTCCCCGATCTCGACGGAAAATTTCAGCGTGACCGTGGACGGAACCGACCGCACGGCCGAGTTTGAGGGCGACTTTTCGCGCCTGACGCTCCGGGCCAAAGAGCCGTGGGCCGAGGGACTCCATCGCGTAGACGTCGCCGTGCGTGATGTGCGCGGAAATCGGGTCGAGGCGAAGAAAGTCTTCTTCATCGGCGAAGCGCCCAAGACGCCGAAAATCACGCTCCGCGACGACGGCATGACGCTCATCGACGGCGAGCTCTTCTTCCCGGTCGGCGTGTACGGCGTGATGCGGCGCGAGTTTAACGATTTCAATTTCGACAAAGCGTTCGCCGGTCTGAAAGAAGCGGGCTTCAATTTCGCTCATTCCTACAGTTCGCCGCACGAGGTGGAATTCCTCGACGCGGCGCAGAAGTACGGTTTCAAACTCTGGACCGTGGCGCATGAAGTCGATGATACTTTCGTGAACGTTTTGCGTCACCATCCCGCCACGCTGGCGTGGTACCTGGGGGATGATACGGCAAGCAACACGACGCCGTCGCAGCTTTACGACCGGGACGACGCGGTGAAGGCGCTCGACCCGACGCGCATCACGACGCAGGCCGACCCAATCTACTCGGCGCAAGAGATTTCCCGGTACGAGGACTATGTTCCGTGCACGGATAATTTCCTGCCGGAGATCTACCCGGTGCATCTGGAGGGCGAGCACAGCGGCGACGAGTGCGTCGCGCAGACCATCCGCGACATGAAACGGTGCTGGAGCGACATTGCGCAGGCCCATGCCGGGACGAAGAGCGTCTGGCCGATCATCCAGTACTTCCAGGGCTGGGGCTGGCAGAGATTCCCTACCTGGGACGAGCTGAACGCAATGAGCTGGGCCTCGATCATCCACGGCGCGAACGGGATCACGTGGTACACGTACGGCGGAACGGTCGAACCGGAAAAGAAGAAATTCAACTACGGCGTGACGACCAGCCCGGAACGCTGGGCGAATATTTCGCGTCTGGCGACCCGGATCCGGGATTTGAGCCCGGTCCTTCTGGAACGCACGGGCGCGCAGCCGGCACCGGCGAAGATCCTCTCCGGCCCGGAAAAAGACCCGCTGGAGAACGATTCGATCTCGCTCCTGCTGAAGGTTCATGAGGGGAAATCGTACCTCTTCACGGTGAACTCCAGCCCGGAGCCGGTGAAGGCGTCGTTCCCGCTCCCGAACGTGAGCGGAGCCGCGGAGGTTCTGTTTGAGGACCGCTCAGTTCAGGTCGAAAACGGCACGCTGACGGACGATTTCGCGGGCTTTGCCGTGCACATTTACGTGTTTTAAATACGGAGGGACGGCGGCTCGCCGTCCGCGGGCGGCCCGGCCGCCG
>JAFSMO010000088.1 GCA_017447865.1 Thermoguttaceae bacterium | reverse complement strand
TGAGCCCGTATTTTCCGGGATAAACTGCACTTTTTGCCATATTTTTACTCCCGGATTTGTCCCCATTCCCGAAATCTCGCCTTTTGAGGCCTCCGAGAACAAACTGTCCGTCGTCTGCATGTAGTGGTTCAGAGCCACTTCCTTGGTGTGTCCAAGCCACAGGTTGACGTCCTGTTCCGGGTACTTGCGCCGGAGTTCTGTGTCCCGCGTGCTTCTCATATTCTGGAAGAATTTGGGCCATTGGGCGACTCCAGCCCGTTTCAGGATTTTCGCAAACCGGCTGGTGAGCGCCTGACCGTTCAGGCAGTTGGGGAAGACCTTCCCGGTCGTGCCCTCCGGCAGCGTGTCCCGGTATTCCTGGAAGGCCTTACGAAGCTCCGGGAACATCGGCACGGGGCGCGTCTCGAACTGACCGGCTTCCTGCGCTTTCCTGTTGGTTGCTTTCGGGACCCGGACGATGAAGCGGTCGCCGTTGAGGTTAATATCGGACCAATCCATGAACTTTAACTCAGAAGGGATCCGCAGCCCCGCGAACCGGGCGAGGCTGAAAATCAGCCGCATCTCGGCATTCGGGCAGGCGTCCAGGATCTGCCGGGCTTCCTGGAGGGTGACGAAATAGAAGCGGGTTTTATTTGCAACGTTGCTGCCTTTGAGTTTCGCGAACGGGTTGGTTTTGATCCAGCCCATCTCGACGGCGCGGTTGAAGAACTGCTTGACGGTTTTTACCTCTCGTCCCCAGGTCGTTCTGGCAAGGCGTTCCTTCATCGCGAGATCAAATTTGATGACCTGTTCCGCAGTGATTGCGGCGACGGCGGTTTCTTCTCCGAAAAACTGAAAAATGTGATTTGCCGTCATCCGCCGGTTTTTGATGGTTTGCGGCTTGACGGTTTTGTCCTGGGTGAAGAGTTCGACCAGGTCTTTGATCGTCCCCGCCTTGATACGCACGTCCGCCAGCCCCAGACCGACGAGCTTCGCGTAATATTTATCGTCCAGACCAGCGAGCCAGTCCACAACATCCTGCGGCAGGTCTGCGCCTCGGGTGCGCGAACGGACCAGCGAGTCGAGTTTGTCTCCGGCACGTTCCGCCTGACGTTTGGTTTTGTAGCCGCACATCTTTTTCTTTTCGGAGCCGATGTAGAACTGAACATCAAAAACCGTGCCGCTTTTGTTTTTTCGTGATGAAACACAAGCCATAAGATTCTCCGTTTGAAGGGCTTAATTGGGAAAACCCCTTCCGCAGATATGCACCAGCGTGGCACCATAGAAGGTCAGAAGGGGTGGTAAACAGTCTAAAGCGCGATGATTCAGAAGTCCTTCATCGGCTTGGCGGGTTTCCGGTGGGACTCGACGCCGCTGCTTGTGCGCGCTTCGAGCCACTCCCGGAGACCATCTTCCGGAATACGGACCGCCCGATCCAGAAGATAGGACGGCAATCCGCAATTGGTGCGCAGATGGTCAATGGTGCGCGGAGTCACATTCAGAATCTCCGCGGCTTGCTTTTTGGTGAGATATTTAGTCATAATAACACCTCTCTCAATTGTTTCAATTACCAGGTTCTCCCGAGTCCTTCGGCGTTGTCGTGTCCTTACTCTTGTTTGCAGGAGAGATAAAAAGGGTAATGATTTCCTGCTGTTGTTCCATGGTGTTCATCCACCGTTCTACCTTTTGCGGATTAGATGGCATGATTTTGCTTATTTCGAAGGTTTCCATCATGTCTTCGCACAGATTTCGCCATGCTGTCAAAGAATTCTTTAACAGTATCATCTTTACGTTATTCTGATCCGCTTCATCCTTCATTTTTTCCTCGCGGTGAATGTACTCTTTCAGTGCCTGCGAGACCAGCCCGGAGAATGAACGGGCGTCTTTGTGGGTTTTTACGTACTCATCAGCTGCATTTTTCAAGTCCTCCTCGATTGATAACATGGTCTTCGTCTTCATTTTTGTTCCTTTCTGAATTAGTGGTCGTCTTTGCCTCCAATGATGTCTTATATTGTATACGTATCTACAAAAAGATCAAGGGGTCGTAATACCAAAAAAATATAAAAATTTTAAAATTTTTCAAAATTTTTCAAAATTTTCTCAAAAGTGCAAGGTTTAGTACTTGATCTTTTTTAGAATTTCATAAAATTTAAAAACGATGACCTCAAACAATGGAATTTTTGACAAAATATATATAAATATAATA
>JAFSMO010000087.1 GCA_017447865.1 Thermoguttaceae bacterium | reverse complement strand
GATTTTCAGGCCACAAACCGATTAACATTTAATTTTCAAAACGTTCATCAAGTGCAAGCATAAAGTCCCCACTCGATGACAAAAATTTTGCGCTTAGGTGGGGGCTTTATGCTTGCACCTGACCAATTATGAATGATGAATTATGAATTGGCGGGGTCCTCACCAGGCTCCGGCTCATGATTCACCGTTTCGTAATTCGTCGTTCCGTACCGTTCCGACCCTAATTCATAATTCATCATTCATAATTCATAATTAAATGCTTTCAAACCGGGTTTATATCGCAGGCCAAAAGGCCTCCTTCGTGGCGCAGCTCGCGGCCATTCTGGAACGGAATGGTTTCGTCGTCGTGGGGAGTACCGACTCGGCCAACGAAGCGAAGCGCCGCTGCACGGAGCTTTACCCGGACATTTTCCTGACGATGCAGCGCCTGCGCGATGGGACCGGCTCGGAAACGGCCGAGATCTTGCAGGACATCGCGCAGGGCGTGGTGCTGCTCGACCCGGACTCGGCGGGGCTGGTGACAGAATCCAGCTCGGTCGTTTACCTGCAAATGCCGGTCCATCAGGAAATTCTGGTGAACACGATGAACGTCCTTTCGCGCGTCGGCGGCCGAGTGCACTCCCTGACCGACCGCATCTCCGAGCTGGAAACGAGCATCCGCGACCAGAAGCAGATCAACCGCGCCAAGGGCCTCGTGATGCAGCTTTTCGCGATGACCGAGGAGGAGGCGTACGCCTTCCTGCGCAAGGTGGCGATGAACCGCCGCGTCAAGATCGCCGAGGCCGCGTTGATCGTCCTGAGCGAGTACGAAGGCGGAAAAGACGGGCGCGGCTAGCGCTTCACGCTAAGTAAATCCCCCAAAGATTTAAAGGAAAATTTTATGCTGATTTTGGCCTGCGACCTCGGGACCGGCGGAAACAAAGCGTCCCTTTACCGCGAAGATGGAACGCTGTTGGCGGCGGATTTCGAGGGGTACGAAACGTTTTACCCCCAGAGCGGCTTCCACGAACAAAAACCCGCCGACTGGTGGAACGCCGTGGTGACTTCCACGCGCCGCCTGCTCGAAACCACGGGCGCAAATCCCGCCGAGGTGACCGCGATGGCGCTTTCCGGGCACTCGCTGGGCCTCGTGCCGCTCGACGCCGAGGGGAATCTTCTGCTCGAATCGACCCCCATCTGGTCGGACTCCCGCGCGTCTGCCGAGGCCGAGGCGTTCTTCAGGTCGAACGACTACGAAACGTGGTACAAAACGACCGGCGCGGGCTTCCCTCCGGCGCACTACACGCTTTTCAAACTGCTCTGGTACCGGGCGCACCGGCCAGAGATTTTCGCCCGAATGAAGCAGTTCGTCGGGACGAAAGACTACGTGAATTTCCGCCTCACGGGCCGGATCGCCACGGACTTTTCCTACGCCTCCGGGACCGGCGCGTATGCGCTCGAGAAATGGTCGTACGACCCGGAAATCATCGCCGCGGCGGGGCTTTCGCCGGAGGTTTTCCCGCAGATCGTCCCCTCGATGGAGATCCTCGGGACGCTGACGCCGGAGGCCGCTTCCGAGCTGGGGCTTCCGCAGACGGTGCGCGTGGCGGCGGGCGGCGTCGATAATTCGTGCATGGCGCTCGGGGCGCGGGCGTTCAAAAGCGGCCGGTCGTACGCCTCCCTCGGCTCGTCGAGCTGGATCGCCGTCAGTGACGAAAAACCTCTGCTCGACACGAAATTCTTCCCGTACGTCTTCACGCACGTCGTTCCGGGCCAGTTTGCCAGCGCGACGGCGATTTTCTCGGCGGGGACGACGCTCAAATGGATCCGGGATTTCTGCTGCGCCGACCTGAAATCCGAGTGCGAGAAAACGGGCGAAAACGTTTACGCCCGCATGATGGAACTGGCGGCCGGGTCCCCCATCGGCTCGCGCGGCCTGCTTTTGAACCCGACGTTTGCGGGCGGGTCGTGCCTGGAACCCTCGCCGAAAATGCGCGGCGGGATCTTCAATCTGGACCTTTCGCACACGCGCTCGGACGTCATTCGCGCTACGCTCGAGGGGATCGCCCTGAACCTGCGCAAAGCCCTGGACGCCCTGGGCACGCTGACGCACGTGGAGGAGCCGATCGTTCTGGTCGGCGGCGGCGCGATCAGCCCGGTCTGGCGTCAGATTTACGCCGACGTTTTTCATAAGACGGTCGAAAAGACGAACATCGACCAGGACGCCGCCTCGCTGGGGGCCGCGGCCTTGGCCGCCGTTGGGACTGGACTGTGGGAAAACTTTGACCGGATTGATGCGATTCACCAGACGCAAAGCGTGACCGAGCCGAAAAATGCGGCGGTTTATGAGGCAATTTTGCCGAAGTTTCTAAAGACGGCCGAGTTCCTCAGCGAGCTGGCCGAGTAGAGGGGCTGAAGGGAAATCCTCTGCAAATTAATGGCTTCCGCGCGGGTTCTGCCGGAAGCCTCGTCTTTGTAAATCTTGGCAAACGTCGTTTGAAAACTTGACAAAATTAAGGAAATTTCTGCCAGTACTCCTTGCAAAAATCTGTGATTTTAGTATAATTATTTAAAATAGAGTAATAATCCCATAACCAAATCATCAAAACAGGATTTATACAATGTCCCTGTCCTCAGCACTCAATTCAAAGATTTTTAATCACGTACACGGGAATAATCTCGTTTACAATATTTGTTGGGAAGACCCGCGGATCGATCATCAAATGCTGAACCTCGGCCCGAATGATAATGTGCTGGTCATTACCAGTGCCGGGTGTAATGCGCTGGATTACATTCTGAAGGGCTGCAATCATGTTTACGCGGTCGATATGAATTACCGCCAGAACGCGGTCCTTGAGCTGAAAAAAGCGGCGGCGAAACTTCTGAATTACGAAGATTACTGGCAACTGCTCGGGGAAGGCTGGCACCCGGACGCGGAAAAGCTTTACAAAGAAATCCTCCGCGATGCTATGCCATTTGATGCGCGGGAATTCTGGGACAAAAAAATCTACTACTTCAAGAATCGGAAAC
Organism: Thermoguttaceae bacterium; assembly: GCA_017447865.1. Taxonomy (GTDB): domain Bacteria; phylum Planctomycetota; class Planctomycetia; order Pirellulales; family Thermoguttaceae; genus RGIG3701. The sequence continues at coordinate 5,860 of JAFSMO010000087.1, read as the reverse complement.
GTACTTACTACATGCACGGCACGTCCGGTTTCTTCGCCCGCTGCCTTAACGGGTATATTAATTTTAAAGGCGGCCGCCAGATTTGCGAGCAGCTTCTGAACTCCAAAACGCTGGAAGAGCAGCAGGAGCATTACAGCAAGCTGGAGAAGAAATTCTGGACCCCGCTGATGAAGTGGTTCCTGAACCGCAACACGACGCTGGCGCTGCTTGGCGTTCCGAAGTCCCAGCGCATTCAGGTCGAGACGCAGTACAATGGCCAGATCTGCCTCTTCATGAAGGACTGCCTCGAAGCGGTTTTCTGCAAGCTGCCGATTTCCGACAATTACTTCTGGCGGGTTTACATGACGGGGCATTACACGAAGGACTGCTGCCCGGAATACCTGAAAGAAGAAAACTTCCTCAAGCTGAAAAACGGGTTGGCAGACAAAGTGACGACCTACTCGATGTCCGTCGAGCAGTTCCTGCGCAAACCGGAGCTTTCGGACAACGTTAAAATTTCACGCTTCATCCTTCTGGACCACATGGACTGGCTCGCGAATAATCATTTCGAGTGGCTCGTCAGTGAGTGGGAGTCGATTCTTCAGCGTGCCGCGGATCAGACGCGCATTTTGTGGCGTTCCGGAGGTTTCCGCACGGACTTCCTTGAAAAGGTCGAAATCGACTTTGGCAAGGGTGTGAAGGAAAAAATCACCGATCATTTCCAGATGCACGAAGAGGAAACTGCGAGTCTGCACGAACTGGATCGTGTGCATACCTACGGAAGTTTCCACGTCGCGGACCTGATTCGCTGAATAGGATGCAGTACTTTCGGGACCCGTTAAAAACGCCGTCTCTGACGATCAAACAAAGTACTGCTAAAATGTAAGGATTTTGTTTCATCATGAGTTTTGGTGACGTAAAAATATTGTACAACATGATCTTCCGCCACGGGCATGGAGCAAGCCACGCGGACCGACTGAACGATTTTTACTCCGGTCAGGCGGGAGATTACGATGCTTTTCGCAAGCGTTTTCTGGTTGGCCGGTCAGAAATGATGAATTTGACTGCCGAGACTCAAAAAGACGCAGTCTGGGTCGATATGGGCGGCGGAACGGGGGCCAATCTCGAAAATATCGCCGAAATCATCCCGCAGATGAAGAAAATTTACATCGTGGACCTCGCGTCTTCCCTGCTGGATGTGGCTCGGGAGCGCATTGAAAAGAACGGCTGGACCAACGTCGTAGCCGTTGAGGCGGACGCCACAACCTTCACGCCGGAGGAAGGCTACGCCGACATCGTGACGTTTTCCTACTCCCTGACGATGATCCCCGACTGGTTCGCGGCCCTCGATAACGCACGGCGGATCCTGCGTCCCGGCGGAACGATCGGGTTGGTGGACTTCTTCGTTTCCCGCAAGTGGCCGACCAATAATCAGGTTCGTCACTCGTGGTTCACGCGGAACTATTGGCCGGTGCATTTCAGCACGGATAATGTGTTCCTTTCGCACGACCATATTCCGTACCTGAACCGCTATTTCGAGACGATCCATTACGAAGACGGTTTTCTCAAAATCCCGTACATCATGCTCGTTCGCGTCCCGTACTACATTTTCATCGGGAGAAAACCGGTTGACGACGTAACGCCCGCAGAAACGGATCATCGTGATGAGTCAGCTGCGTGACAGTTACGAGCTTTGCGCGAAAATTTGTGCCAGTTCCGGTTCCAGCTTTACCGCGGCTTTCCGCCAGTTGCCTCCTCGTGAGCGTCGGGCGATGGAAGCCGTTTACGCTTTTATGCGGGAGGCGGACGATTTGGTCGATGCCGGGGGCCCTTCGGACTGTCTGGACGATTTGCCGCTTTCCCGGGAGGAACGGGCGAAGAATCTCGAGGCGTTTCGCGATGCTTTTCTCGCCGCGGAACAGGACTCCTCTCAGGTTTCCATCTTTCTGGCCGTTTGGGACGTGATCCGGACGTTTTCGATTCCCAGGGTCTTTTTTCTTGAAGTGCTTCGCGGGATCCAGATGGATCTGGAGCGTGATTTTTATGAAACGGCGGAGGATCTGGAGTCGTACTGCTACCTCGTTGCGTCCGCGGTGGGGTTGATTTGCCTGTACATCTGGGGCGTTCCTGCGGAGGAAATTCAACCCGGGGCGGATTCCGAAGTTTTTCGGGCTGCGGTCGCGTGCGGGAAAGCGCTTCAGTGGACCAATATTCTGCGCGACGTGCTGGAGGACGCGCAAAATGGCCGCCTTTACCTCCCGCTGGAGGACTGGCCCGATGGCGAATCGGAGGCTTCTTTAACTCCCGACCCGGCGGCAAAGTTTCAGCGGATCAAAGACCAGATCCTCAACGGCGAGGTTTCTGAGTTTCGGTCGGTCATTGAGAAAAACCTGGCGGTCGCTCATGCGTTTTACGTTCAGGCCCGCGCGCTTCGGCCCTGGATCCCGGCCCAAAACCGCCGAATTTTCGATCTGATCACGGGCGTTTATTTTGAGCTCTGGAAGAAAATTCAACGTCACCCGATGAGGGTTTTTCATAAAATAACCCGATTAAGTGGTTTGGAGAAACTGAAAGTCTGGTTTCGGACTTTTTTTCAGTGAAAATCCGAAATTTTTTCCTGAACCGGCTTGAAAAATCTGTTTAAATAATATAAAATAGAATAAGAAATCCGATTTCAACCGCTAACATTTAAAAGTTTTAAAAAGGGCCTTCTGCAAGGCCTCTTTTGTTCAACGTTTTATGAGTTTCCATCAGCCAAGAAAAATCGTCGACTCGCTTAAAAGTGACGAAGAACTCATGGAGTTCTTCTGCAAAACGGGCGACGAGTCTTTTCTTGAGCAGCTCATCAAGCGGTACGAGTACGATCTTTACCACTACCTGCGGAGATTCCTCGGCGACGCGCAGCTTGCGGAGGACGTTTTCCAGAATACTTTTCTCCAGATTTACCTCAAAAGCTCCCAGTACGAGATCGGGCGGCGGTTTCGGCCGTGGCTCTATATGATCGCGACGAATCAGGCGATCGACCATCAGCGCAGAAACAAACGCCACAAATCCGCGAGCCTTGAGAAAGACGTGCAGACGGGCAGCGACACTCTGGAGGGAATTTCCCTTTTGGAGATTTTGCCCGGCAATTCCCCCACGCCGGAAGAGCAGCTGGAAAATCAGGAAAGGAAAAATGAAATTCACGCCTGTGTGAACCAGCTCCCCGATCAACTTCGGCAGGTGGTTCATCTGGTTTATTATGAGGGGATCAAGTACCGCGAAGTGGCGCAGATTCTTCACATTCCCGTGGGGACGGTAAAGAGTCGGCTCCACACCGCCATGAAGCACCTGGCGCTCAAAATCCGCGGGATTGATGATTTGAGTTTAAATCAGGAAGAATAGGGGAATTTGATAAAAACAAAAAAATTCCAAACCTTTTAGAACCTTTCCACGATTCGATTCGTATTAAGGTTGGTTAAGTGATGAGGGCATCGGATTGCCTTTTAATTTACAATTGTGTGAAATAAAATGTTAAGTACATCGGACGAACAAATAATTATCGCGTACATATTCAACGCTTTGGAAGAATCCGAAGAGGCTGAAGTTTCTGTACGTCTTTCCCAAGACGCCAGTTTTCGCCGCTATTACCGTCGGATGCTGAAATCCCTTCAGCCGATTTTGAGTGCCCGAACGATAGAAGACGAGGAGGTTCTCATTCGCCAGGAGTCAGAGGGGTTGGCTTCGCGAACGATGAGTTTCCTGCGTAAATCCCTGGAAACCATGGAAATGGCTTCGCAGCCCGGAATGGACACGAGCGAACAGATGATGGAAACGCTGGCGGATACGTGTGCGGAAACCAAAGTCGCGAAGAATTCCGAGCCGGCGCTTGAACCGGAATACAAGTAAGAATCCATCCTTTTTGAATGTGAAATTTCAGACGAGCAGGGGGGGCGTAACAGTCCCCTCTTTTTTTCTCCTGCAGCCTCATTTCTGAGCCGAATCGTAACGGTTTTAACAAAAAACGCGATGAAAATCTTTCTTCTAAAGGGAAAGAAACGTTTTCTTCGATGAAAGAAATGCGAAATTGTACCCATGAAGCGTTTTTAACTGGGTTTGGATCCGTATTTCCGCAGAAAGTGAATTCCAATGAAAAATCCTGCTTTTTACTCAAAATTTTGGATGATTCTCGCGTTAAGCGTGTTCCTCTGCTCTGCCTCTGGAACGATTACCCCGGTTTGGGGCCAATTCGATTTTGGCGACGATGACGCGGAAGAATCGTCTGATGAGGAAAGCACCGACGACGGTGGATTCAGTTTGGGCGATGACGACGATGAGGAAGACTCGGATTCCGGGGACGATGAGGACTCCGAAATGGATGAGGATTCCGGGGATTCTTTGGATTCGGATGATTCGGACGATTTGGACGAAGACGGGGAAAGTGCTGACATTTCCGGCGATGACGTTGAAGTGGAAGAGGATGAGGGCGGAATTTTCAGCGGAAAGGAATCAAAAAACGCTAAAGATTCAGGGAAAAGTGCCGCGAAATCGAACGTGGTCCCCTTTGCCTCAAACGGCTCCAAGGCGGGCGAAGAAGCGGTTCTCAAGTTTCACGGCGTGGAGTACCGTTTTCGTTGGTGCCCGGCGGGAACGTTCCTGATGGGAAGCCCCACAAAAGAGGTCGGCCGGAAAGTAAACGAAAAGCAGATGGAAGCCGTAGTCCCGCACGGTTTCTGGATGCTCGAAACGGAAGTCACGATGCAAATGTTCGCGAGTTTCGTAAGGGAAACCGGCTACAAAACTGACGCAGAACGGGACCAGGCGGGCGCGTACCACGTGGACGTTCCCACCGGAAGAATTCTTGGCCCGGATCCGGGGTTTAGCTGGAAAAAGACTGGTTTTCATCTGGAACGGGATTTCCCGGTTTCCAATGTCAGCTGGTACGACGCACAGAAATTCGTCGAGTGGATCAATGAAGGGATCTCAACGCACGAGGACCCGGTGGACTCGAAACGTCAGGCGCGCCTCCCGACCGAGATGCAGTGGGAATATGCGTGCCGGGCGGGAACCGAGACTTCATACGCCTGCGGTGAGAAAATGCAGAACCTGATCGCGCACGCCAATCTTCGCGAAGTGAATCAGAACGTGACGCTCACAAAATCGGACGTTTTCAAATACACGCCCTGGAACCTCCCTTACGCTCAGGACTACCGTTACAGCGCGCCGGTCGCCTATTCGACTCCAAACGCCTGGGGCCTGTACGACATGCACGGGAACGTCTGGGAATGGTGCGAGGATGGGTACGCAGATTACGACCAGGCTTTGATCCCGACGGAAAACTCCCCGCTGCTTCAAAAATACATCGGTCGCATCGGACCGGCCGTTCGGGGCCTGAAGGTGACTCGCGGCGGCGGCTGGAACACGGACTTCCACTTCGCCCGCTCGGCCTACCGCGGCAGTAATTCACCCTCCCGCCGGTTCGTCGATTTGGGGTTCCGTTTCATCATTCTGCCGATGGAAGAGGAAGTGGTGCGGGATGATGAGGACGAGGATGAACCCGAGGCTTCCACCAATTCCCTCTTTGGCGGCGATGATGACGATGACGACTCGGCAAAGGATGAAAAAGCTGGGGATGATGACGACGATGACGTCGATGACGACGATGAGACCGGCGACGATGATGACGATGATTGATGCGTCAGGGGGCATGAGCCATGAGATCAGGGCAATATAACAATCGACAGCCCAAGAACGCGGTGGGCGCGGGAAAGCGCGCCTCGGGTAACGAGTTCAACACCTCGCTCAAGCGGGAGCGGCATCCCGAACCGCCGCAGTATCCCACGAGCAAGGTGGACGAGCGCAAGCAGTTCTCCGAGTCGCGGGACGCGAGGCCGAAGGAATC
>JAFSMO010000086.1 GCA_017447865.1 Thermoguttaceae bacterium | reverse complement strand
GGAGGGGGACCACCGAAGGTGGTGGAGGGGTTCCGGAACTGGTGAAAATCCGTCCCTTGGTCCGAACCCCCCAGCCGCGCACCGCGCGGCAGCCCCCCTTTCAGGGGGGCCTTAAAACACGTAAAATTTTTTAATTTAAAAAATCTACATCGATCCGCCTAATCCGCCTAATCCGCGGGGCCTTATTCGGGTGAACTTTTTACCGGATTTGGTGCTTTAGGAGTGGATCAAGGAACGTTCGGCTGACGCCGAACTTGACCGGCGAGGACGCCGGCCCTCCGGATCGATTACCCGGCCGGATACGACCCCAGAACCACCACGCGAGCGTTTTTCTTTTCCAGAGCGGTCAGCGCGCGGCGGATCTTCATCTGCGTGCGGTGCCCCTCAAGGTCCACGAAGAATAAATATTTCCCCGGCTCGTTCGGCATCGGGAACGACTCGATCCACGTCAGATTGATCCGGTTCCGCTTGAAAATCGCCATCGCGTCAGCCAGCGCCCCGGCCTCGTGTGGAAGCTCGAACATCAGCATGGTCTTGGATTTTGCGGTCTTCGGAGCGTCCTGCTGGCTCAGCACCGCAAAACGCGTCACGTTGAAGCGGGAATCCTCGATCTCGGGCACGAGAATTTCCAGCCCGTTCGCCCGGGCCGCCAGGGAACTCGCGACCGCTGCCGCGTTCGGAGTCGTTCGGGCGAGCTGCGCCGCCGCGGCCGTGCTGGTCGTTTCCTCGAGCGCTGCGTCGGGAAGGTGCTTCGCGAGCCAGTGCCGGCACTGGGAAAGCGCCTGCGGCTTGCTGAAAACCGTCCGGATCTCGGAACGTTTACACGCCGCCATCAGCGCGTGGTGGATCGGAAGCGCGACCTCGCCGCAGATCTGCACTTTCGTGTGCGTGAACGTTTCCAGCGCGTCCACGACCCGGCCGTCGGTGGAGTTTTCGACCGGCACGACGCCGAAATCGCACTGGCCGCGCTCGACCTCCTCAAAAATCCCGGAAATCGACGAAACGGGGGCGAAATCCGCGCCGGAGCCGAAGAATTTGAGCGCCGCCTGATGCGAGAAACTGAAAAACGGGCCGAGAAACGCGACCTTTTTCGGCTTGACGAGCGCGTCGCAAAGAGAGCGGACGTCACGGAGAACGTCCTCCTTTTTTTCCGGGTCGAGCAGCGCTGCCGGGCGCTTTTTCCCGTCCGTCTTTACGCCGGTCACCAGAGCCGCGCGCAGTTCCATCAGACGGAGGATTTCCTGGTCAATTTCCTGAATATTCATCATTTCCCGAGCCATTTCTTCACAAATTCCGCGTAATCCGCCGGCGTATCGATCCCGATGCTGGCGCGGGGTACAACGCCGACCATGATCTCGTACCCGTTTTCCAGCACGCGAAGCTGCTCGAGCGATTCAAGTTTTTCCAGCTTCGTGCGGGGGAGCGTGCTGATTTTCAGGAGGAAATCGCGCCGGTAGGCGTAAATCCCCAGGTGCTGGTAGAAAATCGGCGGGTCGTTCTGCAGATCGGCCTCCGCCACGCCGTCCCTCGGGAACGGGATCAGGCTCCGGCTGAAGTAGAGCGCACGGCCCAATTCGTCGAAAACCACTTTGACGCACGACGGATCATGTGCCTTTTCCAGCGTCCGGATCGGCGTGCAGAGCGTCGCCATGACCGCCTCCGGATGGTCGCGCAGCAGCGCCGCCACCGTATCGACCGAGTCGCCGAGAATTTCCGGCTCGTCCCCCTGAACGTTCACGAAAACGTCCACGTCTGGCATTTCCCGCGCCACGACGGCGATCCGGTCCGTACCGCACGCAATATTTTTGCTCGTCAGAACGCAGTCTCCGCCAAACGCGCGGACCGTCTGAACGATCTCCTCATCGTCCGCGGCAATCGTCACGCCCGAGGCGAGTTTCGACTGGGACGCGCCCTCCCAGACGTGCTGAATGAGCGGTTTGCCCGTTTCGTTGAGCAAAACCTTACGCGGGAGGCGCGTGGACGCAAGACGCGCCGGAATGACGACCTGGCATTTCATGAGGTTTTTCCTTTCAAACCGGTGAGTTTTACAAAGCGGAGAGTTCCTGAAGCAGTTTCACGTTCGTTTTGATTCCGCGCTCAAAGTCGGCCAGGCTGAAATGTTCGTTCGGACCGTGCGCATTATCGCCCTTCTGGGAGTAACCGAGCATCATGATGTTCGGCGTAAGAACCGAGCTGAACGTTCCCACGATCGGGATGGAACCGCCTTCCCGAATGAAAACCGGAGCGCGTCCAAAGCCAAACTCAACGGCTCGCGCGGCAGCTTTCATGCACGGTCGGCTCAGATCGACCATCATTCCGGGCGCGCCGCCGCCAACCTCGAGATCCATGTGGATTCCCGGCGGGATCTGCGCTTCGATCCATTTTTTCAGCGAGTTCGTGATCTCGTCCTCATCCTGGTCCGGCACGATCCGAAACGTAAATTTCGCGGAGGCTTTGGACGGAATGATCGTTTTTCCTCCCTCGCCCTGGTAGCCGCCCGTGATCCCGTTAATGTCGAACGTGGGACGGGTCGTGAGGCGTTCCAGCGGAATGCGGTCTTTTTCGCCAATGCCGCCGTTGACGCCGAGCGTCGCATAAAAGGAACGCTCATCAAACGGCAGACTGTGAATCTGGAGCTCCTCTTCTTCGGAAAGTCGGCGCACATCATCGTAGAAACCCGGAAGTTGAATCCGACGGTTTTCATCGACCATTCGCCCGAGGATTTCCATCAGGACGTTGCACGGATTGGCCAAAACGCCGCCGTAAATCCCGGAATGAACGTCCTGCTTCGGGCCGTAAAGAGTCAGCTCGTAAGACAAAACGCCGCGCAGACCGCAGGTGATGGAAGGAAAACCAGGCGCAAATTGCACCGTGTCGCTTAACGCCAGAAAATCGCAGGCCAAAAGCTCGGAATTTTCTCTTACGAAGATCTCCGTCGCGGAGTTCCCGCTTTCCTCGTCCCCTTCAAGCATGAATTTTATGTTGATTTTTGGCCGTTCCGGCTGTTTCATCCAGAACTCTGCGGCCGCAAAGTGCGTATAAAGAGGGCCTTTATCGTCGGAAGTGCCGCGTCCCCAGAGGAAACCGTCCTTTTCAACCGGCTCAAACGGTTTTTCGTCGGTTTCCGTCCAGAGCTCCAGCGGATCGACCGGCTGCACGTCGTAATGGCCGTAGATCAAAACCGTCGGCGCACCGGCAATTTGAGGCGATTCCGCGTACACGATGGAATGCCCGGTCGAGAGCGGGAAAAGTTTCGGCTTGAAACCGATTTCGAGAAAACGTTGCTCAAGCCACTGGGCGGCGCGCAGGCAGTCGCCTTTGTGCCCAGTTTGGGCGCTGATGCTCGGAATGCGCAGAAAATCCTTCAGGTCATTTTGGATTCTGTCGCGGTTTTCGGAAAGGTACTCAACGATGGTAGTCATTTTGGGCCTCTAAAAATTTTTATGAAAAAGACGGTCCCCCCGGTGGACTTTTTTGGACGAATCGGGTATAATCAAAATAAAAACGATGACTCCTCTAAAATATACACCAAATGTGAAAAATTACTATGGGGGGGGGATGGAAGGAAGGTTAAAATGAAAGAAAATCAAAATGTTGCTGTTAAAAAACCGAAGCAAAAATCGGAAGTCGATGAAAAATCCAGAGAGAATACGAAGCAGGAGCCGAAACATTTGCCGATGTATCGGGTGATCCTCTGGAACGATCAGGACCACACGTTTGAATACGTGATTAAAATGATGCACCGGATCTTTGGATACAACAAAGCGCAGGGTATGATCATCGCGACCGGAGTACACACGTGCGGAAAAATCGCAGTCGCAACCCTTCCTCTGGAGGTGGCGGAACTGCGCCGGGACCAGATCCGTTCCTTTGGACCCGACCCGTTTCTTGAAGAATGCGTGACGTCGATGTACGCGACGCTGGAACCGGTCGAAGACGACAAATAATTGCGTCAGGATCACGACGTGGCAGTTCCGGGATGCCGTGAGTTCCAAAAAATGAAAATTCCTGGAGAAAATCAGACGCTCAGTCTGATTTTTTTTATTAACGAAGCAAAAGACGCGGCTCCCTGAATAGATCGATCCCGGGAGCCGGGTCCAAAATCTGGGAAAATGCCGGCGCGGGCCCAGCCGAAACAAGACCCGCGGGGTTTCTGAAGGATCACCAGAAATAGATGTACAGGGTGATGGTCAGCAACACGACGATGATTCCGAAAACGGCCGCCCCCTTCGACGGGGTCATGTCCATTTCCGTTTTGCTCGGAAGTTCAAGCGGTTCCTTGCGCGGGCAGACGACCGTGAAGAGCATCATCAGGACCCACAAAACGCCGAACGTGACCGACATCTGGTTCAGGTAGTTCATGCTCGCGGTCTGCGGGAGGAACTTGGTCGCGCCGTAAACCACCGGGCTGAGCAGGATCGTCAGCGCACCGGCGAAGCCCGGAACGCGTTTCGCGCACAGACCGAAGAGGAAGACCACCAGAACGCCCGGGGACAGGTAGCCCTGGAACTCCTGAATGTACTTGAACAGACCGCCGAATTTCGGGTCCGCTAGGATCGGAACGATCAGGCACGCAATGACCATAAAGAGGACCACGCACAGACGGCCGACGAAGACCTGCGTCTTGGGCGCCGCTTTCTTGTTGATGTACTCGTTGAAAATGTCCATCGTGAAAATGGTCGAGGCCGCGTTGAGCATCGAGGCCAGCGAGCTCATGATCGCACCGAACAGCGCCGCAAGCACAAAGCCCGAGACGCCCTTCGGGAACGGCAGGTTGCGGATCAGCAGCGGGAATGCCGCGTCGTATTTGTAACCGATGAGTTCTTTTTCGGTCGCCTGTCCCTTGGCCACTTCGGTGTTCAAAGCCTGAAGCGCCAGACCGTTGATGGTGGTCTCCTGCATGTCGATCTTCGCGTCCGTGTTGGCCGTTTTGACAGCTTCCAACTGTTTCGCCAGCTCGGCGTCGAACGTCGCTTCGTCTTTGCCGGTCTGCTTCATGTTGAACTTCGTGATCTGGGTCGCCAGGTCGTAGTTCAGGCAGGCGAAATCTTTATCGAACTTGAAGACGGCCTTCTGATTGTCGCCCTCCGCCGCGGTTCCGGCCGAGAGACGCTCAAACAGCGCAAGCGTCGGCGCGTTTGCCAGTTTGTCGTTCATGGCCTCGCTGGCCATCTGACCGTGGTACATGTTGAACGCCAGAATGCCCGGGATCACGACGATGAACGGGATGAGCAGTTTCATCGCCGCCGCAAACACGATTCCTTTCTGGCCTTCCGCCAACGACCGGGAACCGAGTGTACGCTGCATGATGTACTGGTTCAGACCCCAGTAGTAGAAGTTCGGGATCCAGATGCCGAACAGCAGGGTGGTCCAGACGATGTTCGGGTCGGAGAGCGGGCGGATCATGTGCAGTTTGTCGGCGTCGATCGTCATGAATTTCTGCATCATGCTGGTTTCCTGCGTCACTCCCGAGAACATGTCGGCCGCTTCGCCGCTCTGGTACGCAGCCGGGCGGAGGTACTGAGGCGTGGATTCCATATCGGCCAGCTTCGTTTTGTCGAACTCGCTGAAGGCGAAGAACATCACGACCGCGCCGCCGAGGATCAGGGCGCTTCCCTGAAGAAGGTCGGCCCACGCGCAGGCTTTCAGACCACCGATGAAGACGTAAACCGCCGCCAGAACGCCAAGCGCCCAGCTTGAGGTGATCACGTTCACCTCAATGCAGCCGAAGATCATCATGCCGTGGAAAAGCGTGTCGATCGTCAGGGCGCCGAGGTAGATCACGGCCGCGATGGAGACGCCGACCAGAATGATCATCATGAAGAGGCTCATGAGCGACCGCGCGAATTTGTTGTAGCGGTACTCGAGAAATTCCGGAATCGTGTAGATCCCACACTTGAGGAACATGGGGAGGAAGATGAAACCGACGCCGACGAGCGTGATCGCGGCGATCCACTCAAAACTGGCGATGGCTAAACCGGTGCACTGGGCGGCGTTACCGGCCATTCCGACGAACTGTTCCGCCGAAATATTGGCGGCGATGAGCGAAAAACCGATCAGCCACCAGGACAAACCGCGGCCGGCCAGGAAGTAATCTTCGCTGGACTCACCGGCGGACCGGCTCTTGAAGGTACTAATGACGATGACCGCGAGGATGAAGGCGACAAAAACGCCAATGTCGATCGCGCCGAAGTTAAAGTTGGCGAGCATCAAACTCATGGGTTGAACTCCGAGTCTAAAGAAAAATGACGTAAAAAAATGGATCTACTCCATTTTAAACCGACTTTTCAAAATAGCAAGATGGGAGGAATGAAAAAAGTGGAAAAATCCTGAAAAAAAGAAAAAAACTTTAGAGATTCGCCCCTGAATTTACTTCACCTCGGGAATTTCCTCCCACTCGGTCGTGTAGCCCGGGGAGCGCATCTCGTGGCGGCTGCGCCATTCCTGCTCATTTTTGAGGCCCTCCGATGCGAAAACGATCGACGTGCGGCCCAGCTCCTGGTGCAGGAGGTCCAGCGTGTTCATCAGGTTCCGGTGAGTTTCCGCCTTTTTATCATCGGCCGCCTGTTCCTCGAGCGACTGAAACGCACGGTACCTGCCCGGCTCGGGTTCCGGCGTGACGGCCAGAAGGGTCACGCTAGCTTTCTGGTAGTTCACGTCCTCGCGGTAAAGTCTCTTCAGCCCCTCCAAGACCCGCGGCAGGACCGTCAGCGAGTCGTCGGTGCTCCCCTCCAGCGGGATCGTCACGCCGTCCGAGTACGGGACCCGCGAGTTGACCTCGGCCCCGGGGGTAAAGCCGTAGAGCGAAAGCCAGACCGCGCCGGTGTAGAGGTGGAACTTGCGCAGACGCTCCATCGCCGTCTCACAGAAAACGGAAACCGGGTGCGTCAGCGCGTCGAGCGACGTCAGGACCGTCCCGAAGGAGCGCGAAAACTGGATCGAGTACTTCGGCGGCGCGAAATCTTCCAGCTCGAGGCACGGCTCGCCCCGCAATTCACGGACCGTGCGTTCCTGGCAGATGGAAAAGTCGTGGCGGATCTGGATCGGGTTCTGATTGTAAAGGTCCCAGGCGGTGCGAACGCCGCGCGTGCGGAAGGTTTTAGCCAGCCGCCGGCCCACGCCCCAGACTTCCTCGACGGGGATTTCCTGCAAAACGTCGCGCAGAGTCCCGGAATCGTTCAGCGTGAAGCAGCCGATCCGGCGGACCTTGGCGACGTGCGTCGCGATCTTGGCGAGCGTCTTGGTCGGGCCGACGCCGAACGAGACGGGGATCCCGGTCCACTTTTTGACCGTTTCAATGACGCGGCGCTGGAACGCCTCGGTCTCCGCATCGGCCACGCCGGTCAGATCGAGAAACGCCTCGTCGATGGAGTAAACCTCAATTTCGCCGCAGAAAGTGCGCAGGGTCTGCATCACGCGGTGGCTCAGATTGGCGTAAAGAGGAAAATTGGCGGAAAAGACGGCGATCCCCAGCTCCTCGCACTTGCACCGGACCTGGAAATACGGCTCGCCCATTTTGATCCCGAGGTCTTTGGCTTCCTGCGAGCGTGCAACGATACAGCCGTCATTATTCGAGAGCACCACGACGGGCCGATCCCACAAACGAGGCACGAAGACCTTCTCACACGACGCGAAAAACGAGTTGCAGTCCACCAGACCGTACATTTTCAAACCTCCGCGTATAATATAGCACGGCCCCGGCGGTCTGTCAAGGGAATCCCCCCCCTCGGGACCGTCCCAAGGTTTACGTTCAGCCTGCTGCAAACTCCAGCTCCTACAGACCCCGCGGATTTGGGCGGATTTTAAAGTTTAAAAGCCAACGTTTTTATGCTTTATGCATCGTTTTACATACCATATACTTGTTGATAAAAGACCTGTAAATAGTACTGATATTGCAATAAGTATAAGATAGGAATATAAGTCGCATCGACCATTGATATATAGTGTATATGATAATAAACGCTCAACTAACTGTATGTTCAAAAAGGCAAGCAATCCCGCCAATATCCCTTTATATTGAGATAATAAATCGCGCAATAGATAATACTCTATCATCGTTCCTGCCGCTTCAAGAATTTTGAGTATTGGATAGAAATAATAGTCCAGACGGCATAGCTCCAAAAAATCTTTATGATACTCCAGGTAATACGGATTAGATAAATAGTAGCAGCTTAACTGCTGTGTTGTGTCTACAGCTACTATGCCAACATATATCTGCCAGCCGACTGCAAGCCAGCCTAATGTATTCAACAGTATTAACAAAACGTTTTTAATCATGATCTCTAACCTTATTTTAAACTACGGCCAAACCTGATTATCGGTTGGGGCTTTTCTGAAAAAAACAAAAAGATCCCGATCGTTCTCAGCCGCAAAGAACGCAAAGAGAATAATAATGAAATATGAAAAAGATTTCAATGTACAGCGTGTGGATCAGCGCCCCCCCCTTTGCGTCCTTTGCGTTCTTTGTGGCTTAAAAACCTCATTGGCGCCTCTTTCAGATCTCACGCGGAGATGCGGAGACGCGGAGGGATCATGTGTCGCGGACTCGGGATCGGGGCGTTTTTCTCAAAACGTTCCACAGTTCGTGGGTTGGCCCAAGGGAATCCCCCCCTGCTTGACGGCCCCGGGGAAATTTTGTATATTTAAAAGGATTGGTGTATGAAGTTCGGTATTCTCACGCCGAATCGCGCAGAATTAACCCTTAAATTGATTACAGTCCCATGAAAAAATTCCTCCTTCCTTTCATTTTCGTTTTTGTGTTTGCTGCGGCGGTCGTTCAGGCCGGGACGAACGGCGGGTGGGTCAAGTACCCGGAAAATCCCGTGCTGGGCGGCGATTTGGGCGTCTGCTTCGACGTGACGCTTCTGAAAGACGGCGATCTGTACAAAATGTGGTTTTCCTGGCGGACCAAAGACTCCATCGGCTACACCGAATCCCGGGACGGCGCGCACTGGTCCGAGCCGCTGATCGTGCTGGCTCCTGACCCCACCTGCGGCTGGGAGATCCGCCTGAATCGGGCGTCCGTTGTGAAGAAAGACGGCAAATATTTCATGTGGTACACCGGCCAGACCCAGAAAGAATCCCGCATCGGCATGGCGGAAAGCCCCGACGGGATCCATTGGACGCGCCTCCAGAAGGACCCGGTCATGGTCGCGGAGGAGCCGTGGGAAAAGGTCGCGGTGATGTGCCCGCACGTGCTCTGGAATGAGGAGCAAAAGATCTTCCATATGTGGTACTCCGGCGGCGAGCAGTACGAGCCGAACGCAATCGGCTACGCGACCAGCCCGGATGGGATCCACTGGACGAAACGCGCGGGAAACCCGGTTTTCGCCGCCGACCCGAACACGACGTGGGAGCAGCATAAAGTCACCGCCTGCCAGGTCTTCCCGTGGGAGGGCGAGTACCTGATGTTCTACATCGGCTTCGAAAACGAGCACCTCGCCCGCATCGGCATCGCCCGGTCAAAAGACGGCCAGACCGGCTGGATCCGCAACGCGGCCAACCCGATCATCGGGCCGGACGAGGGAAAATGGGACGCCTCGGCATGCTACAAACCGTTCGTCATTTACGACGAAAAAACCGACCGCTGGCTTCTGTGGTACAATGGCCGCAGCGGGAGCGTC
This sequence comes from Thermoguttaceae bacterium, assembly GCA_017447865.1. GTDB lineage: Bacteria > Planctomycetota > Planctomycetia > Pirellulales > Thermoguttaceae > RGIG3701. Next base: position 2,096 of record JAFSMO010000086.1, on the reverse strand, counting down.
GAGCAGATCGGGCTCGTGACGCACGACGGCAAAGAATTGGGTTTTTAAATGAGCATTCTGTAATCATATTTTCAAACTGAAACTGGTTTGCACACAACATGAACGAAAATTACTCACTCGATTCCGACAAAACGATTGACGATCTTCCGGAAGATGATGCGGAACTGAAATCCCTGGCCCCGCAAATGACCCTTTGCGACGGCAAATACCGGCTCGAAAAAGAGGCCGGGCGCGGAGGGATGGGGGTCGTCTGGAAGGCATACGACACGATTTCGGAGCGTTACGTCGCACTGAAATTCGTCCCGCAGGAGATCCGCCACTTCGACACGGCCATGGAGCAGATCCGTTTGGCGTTCCGGACGATCCAGGACCTGAACCACCAGAACATCCGCCCGGTTTACGGTCTGGAAAAGGACCCCAAATTAGGGTACTTCGTCGTGATGAAGTGGCTCGAAGGCGTCTCCCTTGACGCGGTCCAACTCACCCGGGAACAGAAAATGATGGTCCTTGAGAAGGTCGCGGCGGCGCTGGACTACGCTCACGAGCACGGGGTCGTTCACCGGGACGTGAAGCCCTCCAACATTTTTCTCCAGATGGACGGGAAAGACGTCCGCGAGGCTTTTCTCGTCGATTTCGGGATCTCGGCCGAGGTCCAGAACTCCATGTCGCTGCACACGGGCACGGCGGTCCACACGTCGGGGACCCGGGCATTCATGCCACCGGAACAGTGGCGTGGGCAATCGCAGGACGGCCGGACCGACCAATATGCGCTGGCGGCTGTGGCGTATTGGCTCTTTTCGGGCCGCCTGCCGTTCCACGTCGCCGATACGCAAATGCTGCGCGACTGTGTTCTGCTTGACATGCCGGACCCGATCGCGGGGGAGCGTCCGGAACTCAACGCCGCGATCATGCGTGGCTTGGCGAAACAGCGTGAAGACCGGTTCAACTCCTGCCGCGAGCTGGTGAAAGCGATGACCCAGGGACTGGGAACGCAGCCGGCCGCCGTCCCGACTGGGCAGCCCAAAGCGGCTCCGGCCTGGCCTTCGACGATGAAGGAACGGATCGACGAACTGAAGGAGAAACTTTCCGGTTTTAACCTCGCAAAGCCGCAGACTAAAACAGAAGAACCGGCGCAGGAACCGGGTCTGGCCGAGTCTCCGTTTACCTGCTGCTGGAAGTATTGGGTGCTGGACCTGCCAGTTGCGCATGTTCTTGCATTTTTCATCGGTGCATTACCCTTTTTACTTTATGACATATATTTGGAGTCATCACACTCTCTAACATCTAAAATCGATTGTGCTTTGGCCTCATTGGCATTCATTCATCTTTTCACTTTAGGGCTTTATTTCTCCCAGGTTTTATGGAATTGGCAAAAAACACAGAAATTTCAGATCCTTTATGGGCTCCCAATTTCAATCATCGGTTTTCTTTCAGCCGTTTTGGGCGTAATTATATGTCTATCCCTCCCGAATTCTAATGAGGACATGGCGGTAGGAGGGGCTTGTTTTGGAGTTTGGATTGGAAATATTATTTCACTTATTATTTTCCATTCCAGGGAAAAATGGTTAGATCCTGAAGTTTGGAATCAACCCTTCCCTTGGAATCGCTTACAATTTTGGCTTCGTTTGCGAAACCTGTTCATTGGCTGGGTCGTGTGCGTATATTACATTTTCGATTTATTCATTAATCATTGACACCTTCCAAGGGGATCAACCGACAAACGCGCAAGAAGCCTCCCCTGAAAGGGGAGGGGGACCACCGAAGGCGGTGGAGGGGTTTCGGAAGCGGGACGGGGTTTCCGCAGTTTCGGAACCCCCCAGTCTCGCTTCGCGAGCCAGCCCCCCTTTCAGGGGGGCCTTTAAAAAACGCAAGAAGCCTCCCCTAAAAGGGGAGGGGGACCGCCGAAGGCGGTGGAGGGGTTTCGGAAGCGGGACGGATTTTCACCAGTTTCGGAACCCCTCCGGCCCTTCGGGCCACCTCCCCTTTCAGGGGAGGCTTTAACTCTCATTCAAAGGATTTTTTATGAAAAACCTCACTTTTATTTTCGCACTCCTTTTCCTCTCCTTCCTCACCATCTGCAAGGCGGAGGAGAAGGC
>JAFSMO010000085.1 GCA_017447865.1 Thermoguttaceae bacterium | reverse complement strand
GGGTTGGATCGGGAATTTCGTTGGGAGGCGGTAATGGAGTGCGAAGCACGGAATTACGCGCCGGGTGGAATCAGGAACTCGTTGGGAGGCGGTAATGGAGTGCGAAGCACGGAATTACGCGCCGGGTGGAATCAGGAACTCGTTGGGAGGCGGTAATGGAGTGCGAAGCACGGAATTACGCGCCGGGTTAAATCGGGAATTTCGGTGGGAGGCGGTAATGGAGTGCGAAGCACGGAATTACGCGCCGGGTCAAATCAGTCGCAAGGAAACCGGCGCGTAATTCCGGCCTCCGGCCTCCATTACCGCCTTCCATTTACGCGTAATTCCGGCCTTCGGCCTTCATTACCGCCTTTCATTTATTTAAATCTCCGACCCGGGCGTCGGTTTCAGGAACAGATTCCGGATCTTCGTCGCCGTGTCCTTGAATTCCGGCTTGACCCTCAGTTCCTTCCAGGCGTCCGACTCGACGAATTTCTTCCAGTTCGCAACGCGCTCGTCGTTATTCCTGAAGCTCAGCACGTACGAAATGTTCGGCATGAACGGCCCGTAAAGCATTTCACCGAAGAAAACCGGGAGCATTTCGCAGCTCTTGAAGATCTCCAGCTCGCCCGCCACGTCGAACATCGTACGCTTGGCGCGGTTGCGGTCGCACGAGGGGCTGAAGTACCGGCGGAACTGGACCACGCGGTCCGGCGAAAGGTTCGGCACTTCTAGCGTCGGACAGTGCGGAAACGCACGCAGGAGCGACGACTCAAAATTGGTGTAAAGCGCGTCCTCGGCAAACGTCTGGATCCGGCGGTCCGCGTCGGCCGTCGTGTGCAGGACTTCGTGAAACGCCTCGAGCTGGTCAAACGTTTTGGCCGAGGTCATGACGAAAACCGCGTTAGCGTAGATCGGATCGAAATTTTTATCGTTTTCGTGAAGTTCCTGATTCACGGAGAAAACGCCCGTTTTGCGGAAGCCGAGCTTTTGATGGGCCGGGATCAGTATCTGGTCGCAGCGTTCCAGAAGGCGTTTTTTGGCGTCTTCCGATTCGGTGTAAAGGATCCGGACTTCGATCAGCTCGCGGCCGGAAGCCGGATCGTCCGCCTGCGCGGTCTCGGACTGAAGAAATGAGCCAGCGACCGCGGCCGCCGCGCCGGTGGTCAAGAATTCACGTCTTTTCATGGGGGGGAACTCCTTAAAATTAGGGGATTTTTTCGACAGAATGGACTATTTTGTTTAGTTTAGCACAAAATTTCAGAAATTTCAAGCCCCTCCGATAAAAAATTTTGGGTGGAGGGGGTTGAAAAGTCCGAAAAATTGTGCTACACTGGGGTTTTTGAGGATGAACGTCGGCGTCGTCCGTTTTTTTACCCCCCATTTTTTCAATTCAAGGAATCATCATGAAAAAAATCCTTTTTTCCGTCCTGTTTCTCGCCGCGATGACCACGCTCGCGCTGGCCGGCGAACGCGTCAACCTTTGGCCCGAAGGGAAAATCCCGGGTTTTGAAGACCACCAGTCGATCCCGACCTACGAGATCTGCGTCCCGGCTGAGAAAAAGTCGGACACTTGCATGATCGTGTTCCCGGGCGGCGGCTACAAGGAATGCTGCGACCAGCACGAAGGCACCCAGATCGCCAATTTCTACAATGAAAAGGGGATCACCGCGGTCATTATTCGCTACCGTGTCCCGCGTCCGAAGCTCGTCGCGAAGCACGTCACCGCCTGGCAGGACGCCCAGCGCGCAGTGCGCATCGTCCGCTCTAAAGCCGCCGAACTGGGGATCAACCCGGAAAAAATCGGCTGCACCGGTTTCTCCGCCGGTGGTCACCTGTGCCTCATGACCGCCACGTCGAGCCAGACGCCCGCTTACGAGCCGGTCGATGAGATCGATCAGATCCCGTGCCACGTGAATTTTGCGATCCCGGTTTACCCGGCCTACGTGCTGGAGGACGGCAGTAACGGCCCGAACGAAGGCAAAGGCAACAATTCGACGATGGTCAACGACTTCGCGTTCGACGCCAAAACCCCGCCAATGTGCCTCATTCACGGCGATGTTGACCACTACTCCCCGATGGGTTCGGTGGTGGTTTACCACAAACTGCGCACGATGAACGTCCCGGCAGAGCTCCACATCTACGCGAACGTGACGCACGGCTTCGGCGGCGTCCGCGGCCCGGAACACTACAAAGCCTGGCTCGACCGCGTGTACGCCTGGATGGTCGTGATGGGATTCTGATTAAGTGTGGAGTGTGGAGTGTGGAGAGTGGAGTTGACGCTGGCGCGTAACGTGGCCTTCAGAAAGACTTCCCCCCATAAAAGCCGAAGGCTTTTTAACTCCACACTCCACCCTCCACACTCCACTCCCTCTCCCCCCCTTGTATTTCCTCTTTAATTCAGTATAATTTAGGAATCATCGAGAAAATAAGGGGGGAATTTTTATGTTCTGGTCTAAATTTCACATCATTTCGGCTCTTTTGATCGGTCTGATGGCGCTCTGTCTGCTGAGCAGCTGCGAGATGGTCCCGAAGAACGTCCGGGACGGGCGGAAGACCGTCTGCGCGAGTTTTTACCTTCTGGCCGATTTCGCTCAGAAAATCGTCGGCGACGAGATGGACGTCGTGTGCGTCATGCCGCCCGGGGCCGACGTACACAGCTGGGAGCCCACGCCGAAAAAAGTCCTCGAAATGACGCGCGCCGACGCCTTCCTCATGAACGGCGCCGAGCTGGAAGAGTGGACCGAAAAGGTCCAGCCGCTGCTCGAAAAGCGCAAGATCCCGGTCTTTGTCGCCGCCAACTCGGTCGAACTCGGCGGGACGCACGAATGTTCCTGCGGCCATCATCACGACCACCACGACCATCACCACCACGACGCGCATGACCATCACGACCACGACCACGCTCACGGCGCGGACCCGCATATTTGGCTTTCCGCCCGCAACATGAAGAATATCCTGACCGATCTGACCGAGTTCTTCTGCGAGCTGGACCCGAAAAATGCCGAAAAGTACCAGGCGAATGCCGCGAAGTACGAGGCCGAGTGCGACGCTCTGGACGCGGAGTTCGAGGCCGTCACGAAGGACCTGAAGAACCGGAAGCTGGTCGTGGCGCACAGCGCGTTCTGGTACTTGTGCCGGGATTACGGGCTGGAACAGGTCGCGCTGGAGGGGTACAGCGCGTACTCCGACCCGTCGCCGGCGCAGATGGTGAAGATCATCGCGTTCATCAGGGAAAACCAGATCCCGGTCATTTACGCGGCCTCGTCGGAGAGCTCGAAGGGGGCCGAGACGATCGCACGCGAAACGGGCGTGAAAGTCGGCGTTCTCCACACGCTTGAGTCGCTCCCTCAGGACCAGCTCGACGCGGGGGCGGACTACTTTTCCGTGATGCGCGAAAACCTTGAGGCCCTTAAATTCAACGAATGAACAAAGAAAACGGCAAATGATCCAGGTCAATCACTTAACTTTTTCGTGGCGCCGTGAAGTGCCGCTCCTCGACGATGTTTCGTTCCAGGTGAACGCCGGGGATTTCGCGGTCATCATCGGCTCCAACGGGGCCGGGAAAAGCACGCTCCTGAAGCTCCTCCTCAACCAGCTCCAGCCCGAAGCCGGCGAGATTCGGCTTTTCGGCGAGGACGTGCGCTCGTTCCGCAGCTGGCCCCGGATCGGGTACGTGCCCCAAGGTCACGCGTACATGAATTCCGACTTCCCCGCCACGGTCGAGGAAGTGCTTCTCGCGCACCAGTTCCCGCAAATCGGCCTTTTCCACCGGGTGAAACGCATTCACCGCGAGCGGGTCTGGGACGTTCTGGGCCTGGTCGGGATGGAAGCGTTCAGGACGGCGCGCCTCGGTGAGCTTTCCGGCGGTCAGCTCCAGCGGATCCTCATCGCCCGGGCGCTTGCGAACCGGCCGGAACTGCTGATCCTCGACGAGCCAACGACGGGGATCGACGTCCAAAACGCCCACGCGCTTTACGAGCTTCTGGACCGGCTCAATCACGAGCTGAACCTTGCGATCCTGATGGTGACACACGACCTGGTCCACGCCTCCAACTACGCGAACCGGATCTTCTGCATCGAGGACGGAAACCTCGCCGAGGTGGAACCTTCCCAGCTCCAGCACGAGCTGATCCACCATCACCACCACGACCACAAAAACCGCTGCGAGCATTTCGAGGCGCTCGACCAGTCGTGCGACGCTTGCGAACACCACGCCGGCTGCTGCCACGCGCACCATCTGGACTGCTCCCATGAAAAGACGGATTGAAGTTTCGAGGGACCAATCAGGGAATCAATTATGAAGATCGAGACTTCTACCGTTTTGAGGCTTTTTTCCGTCACGCAGGAAAAACTGGATCTCATCCTCGCCAGCGGCAAGAAGACTTTTCCCAAATTCTGGAGCCGCTACACGGTGGAGCCCTGGACTGCAAGAGACCTGAAGGAACACTTCTACGCGTACATTACTTTTTTATCGAAAGAATGGGAAGATACGCTGCCGGAAATCCGAAATTTGCTGACGGACTCACGAGAAACCTTTGAGCTTGGGCGTTCCATGGGAACGGAGTTCGCGATCGACACGGCAGTGTATCCCGACGACTATTTCAAAGAAAAAAACGAGTTGAACTTAACCCTTCCCGCGGACTTCTGGAACCTTTTTTTGCCATTTCAGAGCTGGTTTTGCATTTCCTTTTATTTGGGAGAAAGTGGCACCGAGGAGGAAGATATCGATTTGGAAGCCGACGTGAAAACACTCGAAAAACGATGGTTTCGTGAGGAGATTTTATGAACGCCGCCTTGCACATCCATCACTTGAACGAAGAACGATTTCCCGTTTTTTCCAACGAATACAAACAAAGCGCCGGGGAGTACATTCTCCCCTTTATCGAAAGGGTTTACTGGCGGAACCTTAGTGATACGATTTTGCGCATGCTGACGAAATGGGAATCCCTTTTCCTCGACATGAAAAACGCGGGCGTGGTACTGGAACTTCAGATCCGCCTGACGCGCAAAGAACAACAATCCTTCATCTGCCTGGAATTCAAGATTTCGCCGGCCCTCATGCAAGTCCTGAACCAGCTCGAAATTTCGCTGAGTATCCAGATAATTGATGAAAACGTTCCGTCTTTATAATACAATGAAGCAAATCCGATGATTGAAGTGATTTTTGGAATCGGCAGTAATACTTTGGAAAACTCTGAGGATTGGCTGAAATCCCTTCAGCTTCCGTTCCCGCTGGAGTATTGGAAACAAAAGAAGCCGCATCTTTTGGCCAATCCGAACGTGGATTCTTCGTCCGTCAGTCTTGTTCTGTTCCGGGCAGAAGCGGATTCTACCGGTTCCGCGCTGGCAGAGGCCTTTTCGGCTTTTTCTCCTTACTGGAAATCGGTAGAAGCGATCATTCAGGAATTAAATCTTTCATTCCGCGTTCACATCGAGATCCCCGTAAAAAATGAGTTGCCCGCGATCCGCTTTGATGTTTCGCAGGACGCTCTGGCCGCATTTCCTGTCCCGTTGAACCTTGATTTTGATATTTATCAACTTGAAGAGTTTTGGAAACCGGCCACTGAAGAAGAGTTGGCCTTGATCGAGCAGATGGGTGAGGACTATTGGCACGCTCCCATGCTGGCCGAACTCCATGCAGAAGACGGAACCCTTCTAACTTCGTGCGAAACTTTAACCCAAGACCTGGATACGGCCGTCTGGAACGCGCTTGACGAGTGGGAACAGTCGCCCAAAACGTTGGAAACTCCCGTGGAAATGAACGTTTCGGTCCCTCTAAGTGTCAATTTCTTTGACCTGGCTTTCTTTCTGGAAAAAGAAACCATCGAGCGCCTGATAAAATCGGCGATCGGCGTAACTCTCCAGTTTGTAAAGGATGAAAAATTCAGAGGGGGTCCTTTTTAAAAAATCCGTTTGTGGTATAATATGGAAACGTTTTCATTGAGGCCAAAAACCTCGCCGAGTTAGCCCTGAATTTCGAAGTCATCACCCACTGCTGTCCGCCTGATTTTTATGCTGCGCCTCATTCCTTTCCTTGGTCTGTTTTTCCTCACGCTCCCGACCACGCTTTTCGCCTGGGGGGGTGGGCACGATTTGATCGGTCAACTGCTCGGCGAGTACCTCCCGCAGGAAATTCAGGCCCGGCTGAGTGACGAAAACCGCCGGCAGCTCGTCACGTGGTCGCACTACCCGGACCTTCCGCTCAAGGAACCGGTGGAGTTTGCCGAAATCATCGGCCCGGAAGATACGCAATTCCTGCAGAAGTATGGAATGAAGAACAGCATGTGGCTCCACTCGAACGTGGGCACGGCGGCCTCGCTGGCGGTTCTGATCCGTGCGCTGCGGGAGGAAAACGGGACGAAAATCGCCTTTTACATTTCGGAAACGAGCCACGCCATCGCGGACAAAGGGGCGCTGAACCACACGCCGATGAACATGGTTTTGCAGTGCACATTCCTGAAGAACCTCGCGATGATCCCGTTCGACCACGTGAAGAACGTCCGGATCCGGCCCTGCGACCTGAGTGACTGCGGACCGAAAGCCCTCGAGCGGATCCGTGACGGGCTGAAAACGTACAAACCGCGCGTTCTGGGGAAAAACTTCGGCGAGCTGCTGGAATTCGTGGCGCTTTCCGAGGTCGATCTGGCGGAAATGGCCTCCAATGTGGAGGGGGTCGTCACGTACGAGAGGGACGACCAGAAGCGCGAGGACGAATTCGTCCGGCTGGGGCTTTTCCAGATGCGTCTTTTACTGGACGTTTACTGGACTGCCTGGACGCTGGCCAACTCGGGAGCCGATGAAACGATCCCCGCCGACTGGCAGAAGAACGCCAGCGCGCAGATCGCCGAGCGGGTTGAACGCTGCGACGCCCGAAACGACGCGGTTTTTCGTGAACTTTACACCACGCCTCAAAACCCGACGCGAAACGTCTCGGTGGGGCTTTTGCTCGAACCGATTTCCGTTTTCGGTCCGAGTGCCAGTCTTTCGTTCGGCGGCCGGCTCTGGACCGCGGCGGCGGGGCGGACGCTCCGGGATGCCGGGTACAAAATCGTGCCGCTGAATCTTCCGACCGTGGAGAAGCAAGGGGTTCCGGCCCCGAATGAGGTGAATATTCTGTTCCTCTGCGCGGGACCGTGCCGGATTTCGGAGACGCTTGCCGAAAACCTGAAAAAGTACCTGGCCGACGGTGGGAAACTGATTTGGGTCGGCGGCTCGGACCCGCGCAGCGTGACGGGCGAACTTGCCGGGTGCTTGCGCAAGCGGGGCGATTCGGAAGTCCCGATTTCCTCAAAGTGGGCGCTGCAAAATGAGGAGGAACTCCCCAAAATGCGCTTCACGTGGGACGGCCCGTTCCGTGAGCTTCCGTTCCAGGACCCGTTTGGATTCCGGATCAACCCGAACATTAATGGCTTTGGGAAACCGCTCTGCCAGTGGAGCATCGACCTGAAAAACCCGACGATCCAGCCGCTCGCGTGGCTCGATAACGGCACGGAGAAATTCTGCGTCGCCGCCCGCTGCAGGAACGTGATCTGGATCCCCGAGTACTTCCTTTTCCCGTTTACGATTTCGCGGGACGAGGAATTTGGCTACCCGCCCGAAATGCGGCTCGACTCGTTCGGAGGAATGGTGGTTCAAAAAGCGGTTGAGCTTTTGGAGAAATAAAAATGAACGCCCTGACTGAAATTTTCCAGCACGATTTTCTTCGGAACGCGTTTCTCGTCGGAACGCTTTTGGGGGTCCTCATTCCCTGCATCGGTCTGACGGTCGTCCTGAAGCGGCTTTCGATGATCGGCGAGACCCTCGCCCACACGTCGCTGGCGGGCGTGACGCTCGGCCTTCTGCTCGGCTACAATCCGACGCTCTGCGCGACGATCTACTGCGTTCTGGCCGCTTTCGGGATCGAATTTCTGCGGAAGCGCTACGCCCAGTACGCCGAGATCGCGATCGCGCTGGTCCTCTCCATCGGGATCGGCCTGACGGGCGTGCTTTCGAGTTTCGTGACCAATGCCGCCAATTTCCAGAGCTTCCTCTTCGGGAGCATCATCACGACCACCCCGTTCGAGATCCGGCTCGTCGTGATCCTCTCGGCCGTGGTTTTCGGGCTTTTTCTTCTCTTTTACCGTGAGCTTTTCTACATCGCGTTCGACGAACAGGCGGCGAGGCTGGCGGGCCTGCCGGTCGGAACGATCAACTCCCTGTTCACGCTCCTGACGGCCATCACGATCTCCGTCGCTGCCCGGACGGTCGGCGCGCTGATCGTCTCGTCCCTTTTGGTGATCCCGGCCGCCGCGGCCATGCAGCTGAGGACGAGCTACCGCCGGACCCTCTTTTTCGCGGTCCTTTTCTCGGTCGTGACGATGAACGTGGGCCTTTTCATCTCGTACCTGACGGAGACGCAGCCCGGCGGAACGATCGTTCTGCTCCAGAGCGCTCTGCTGATCCTCATGATGGTTTGCCGACGGAAATAGTTAAAACCCACGAGCCCATCTCAAGGTGCAAGCGCCGTCTGGTTTGACCCTTTATTTAAACACGGATTTCCACGGATTTCATGGATTAAAAGGATTTTTTCACGAAAGACTTCCACCTTCCTCTTTGATTAATCTGCGGAAATCCCTTTAATCCGTGAAAATCCGTGTTTAAATAGAGGGTTTGAAGCGAAACGGGCGTGGAGTTTAGGATGGGCGATTTCGGGAAATTCATTAAAAAATATTATTTCCCCCGCTTGACAAACGTTTCCCAATGTGCAATAATTAGAGAATCAATCAATTTTCATCATCTCCCCTTCAACTTAACATAAGGAACGAATTATGAGCAAACTTTCCCGCCGTAATTTCCTGCGTACCACTCTGTACTCCGCCGCGGCTGCCGGAGCGGTCTCCCCGATGATCGTCCGCGCCCAGGACGGAGTCGCCGCCAATGATAAAATCAACTGCGCCGTCATCGGTCTGAACGGCCGCGGCCAGTCCCACATCGGCGGCTTCATCAACAATCCGAACACGGTGATCACCTACCTGGTAGAAGTTGACGAAGCGATCGGCAAAGTCCGCTGCGATCAGGTGGAAAAGCGTCAGGGTTCCCGCCCGAAGCTCATCACGGACATGCGCGACGCGTTCGCGGATCCAGAGCTGGACGTCGTCGGAAGCGCCACGCCGAACTTCTGGCACGGTCTTTCCGCGATCTGGGCGATGCAGGCCGGCAAAGACGTTTACGTCGAGAAACCCGCCTGCCAGAACGTTTTTGAAGGCCGCACCATGGTCGCCGCCGCGAAGAAATACGGCCGCGTCTGCCAGGTCGGTACCCAGTGCCGTTCCAACCCGGCCCTGATCAACGCCATTCAATTCATCCGCGACGGCGGCATCGGCGAGGTCAATTTCGCCCGCGGTCTGTGCTACAAACGCCGCAAGTCGATCGGCGCTCTGGGCGACTACACCGACCGGATCCCCGGCTCGGTCGATTTCAACATGTGGACCGGCCCGGCAATTATCACCGACCCGAAACTCACGCGCCCGAATTTCCACTACGACTGGCACTGGCAGCGCCTCTACGGAAATGGTGACTCCGGAAACCAGGGCCCGCACCAGTTCGACATTGCGCGCTGGGGCCTCGGCATCATGCGTCATCCGAACTCCGTGATCACCTACGGCGGCCGTTTGGGCTACCAGGCTGAACGCAATGATCCGAACTACGTGGACGCCGGCGACACGGCCAACACGGAAGTCTCCATTTTCAGCTACGGCGATAAGACGTTGGTCTTCGAAACCCGCGGTCTGGAAACCCCGGACCTCGACGGCGCCAAGATCGGCGTGATCTTCTACGGCACCGAAGGAAAACTCGTGCAGGAATCCTACGGCCACTGCGTCGCGTATGACAAAGAAGGAAATGTCATTAAGGAATTCAACGGCGGAAGCGATCAGTTCCACTTCGACAATTTCATCGAAGCGGTGCAGAAACGCGACCCGTCGATCCTCAACGCGCCGATCCTGGACGGCCACCTCTCCGCCTCGCTGGCCCACCTCGGAAACGCCAGCTACTACTTCGGCGAGAAGAACAAGATTTCCGTCCCCGAGCTGAGAAAAGCGCTGGAAGACGTGCGTGGCCTGGACGACGATGTGGCAACGCTGGACCGCACGGTCGAGCACCTCAAGGCGAACGGCGTCGATCTGGACGTCACGCCGCTTTCCCTCGGCCCGACGCTTCACTTCAATCCGGAAAAGGAAGAGTTCTGCGACAACAGCAGCTACGCCGCACCTCTCCTGAACCGCGAATGGCGCGAAGGTTTCGTCTGCCCGTCGGCAGAAGAAGTCTGATTTAGAGTGGAGTGTGGAGAGTGGAGTGTGGAGTTAAAAAGCCTTCGGCTTTTATGGGGTGAAGGCTTTCGGAAGGCGTCGTTACGCGCCAGCGTCAACTCCTCACTCCTCACTCCTAACTCCACACTCACTCCACCCTCCACCCTCCACACTCCACACTCAAATGGACAATTCTGAAATCCAAAACCTGTTTTATTGGGCGGTTGGCCCGGTGGTCATCCTGCTGGCGTACATTTACCTGCGCGACCGGTACCACAAAGAACCATTAGGGCTTTTGGCGAAAATCTTCTTCCTGGGATTCTTTTCCGCTTTGCCGATCACCATTGCGGAACAAATGATCGGCGAGTACATCGATTTGATCTCCATCCCGATTCTTCACGCGATCGCAATGGGTTTTATTGGCGCCGCCCTTCCGGAGGAATTCGCCAAACTGTACATTCTCAAACACTGGATTTGGGACAACAAAGAGTTTGACGAGCATTTCGACGGGATCGTTTACGCCGTTTTCGTCTCTTTGGGATTCGCCTGCATTGAAAACTTGCTGTATGTGTTTGGGGGGCTTAATTCCGGCCTCGACATGGCCCAAAAAATCGCCTATACCCGCGCAATTTTCAGCATCCCCTGTCATGCGCTCTGCGGTGTGATGATGGGCTACTTCTTCTCGCTCGCCAAATTTGAGAGAGTGAACAACGAGAAGTACATGAGCTGCGCCCTGTGGATCCCGGTCTTTTTTCACGGTGCCTACGACGCGGTTTTGTTTATGATCGACATCGGGGGAATGGACGAAGGAGTGGTCGGTCTTCTGTACCTCCTGTTCCTTGCAATTTACGTCTGCCTGTGGGTCTGCGCGATCAAAAGAATTCGCCACCTCGCCGGGCTGCTCGTGCCGGAAGGTCCGGAAGAAGACGCCATGAAAGAGTGCGCGAAATGCGGAACGGTTTATTCCTCAAATCTGAAAAAATGCCCCAACTGCAAAAGCAAAATCATCCAGGTTCACGAGCCGGAGCCTGAATCCGTAATTCAAATTTTGGAACCATTTGAATCCGGAGAGGAGCAAAACGAATGATTCTTTCCCTGATTGGTTACCGCGCGACCGGCAAAACGACTGTCGCGAAACTTCTGGCCGAGGCTCTGAACTGTCCGTGGATCGACTCCGACCGTGAGATCGAGCGGCAGGCCGGCAAGACCATCGCCCGGATTTTTGCCGAGGACGGCGAGCCTGCGTTCCGTGACTTTGAAGAGCGGATCATCGCTGAATTGTGCCTGAAGTCCGAGTTGATCCTGGCCACGGGCGGCGGCGCGGTCATGCGGGAAAATACGCGGAAAATCCTGCGTGAATCCGGCCCGGTTCTGTGGCTGACGGCCAGCCCGGAAACGATTTTACGCCGTATGACGGCCGATGAAACGACCCAAACGAGCCGTCCCAGCCTGACGAATCTCCCGGCACTGGACGAGATCCGCCACCTCCTCGAACTGCGCGAACCGATGTACCGCGACTGCGCCTCATTGGAAATCACGACCGAACTGTGCAGCCCGGAGGAAATCGTGAAACAACTGCTTGAGATCAATCCTAACTCCTGACTCCCGACTTTCAAATGTACCTGCTTTTCTTCCTCATTTTCGGTATTATCCTCGGTGCTATGGCGAACTACGCGGCAGCGTCCTGGGCGTGGAGTCCCAAACGGAATCATCCGTGGTGCCGCTCGGATCACCACCGGCCGTTTTGGTGGAAGATCCCGGTCATTGGCTGGTTGGGGATGAGGCGCGAAGCCGACCAGTTCGGGCGTGGATTCTGGATCCGGCCGCTCTGCGTGGAACTCGGAATGGGCATTTTCGCTGCGTGGTTTTTTCAGACCCAGGTCGTCGGACTGCTCATTCTCGTTACGCAAAACAGAATCCCCGTGACCAACACGTTCATCTGGAGCATTCTGGCCCGCTGTGCGTTTCAGCTGGTTTTCATCGGACTGATGCTCGGCGCGTCCCTGATCGACTTCGACGAAAAAACGATCCCCGACCACATCCTCATCGGCGGGACGCTTTTCGCCCTGATCACCGCATTCATAACGCCGTACACGATCTGCGAGACCGAATACGGGACCGAGCAGATCCTTCCCGTGAATCAACTTCTGGATTTCCCGCTTTCCAGAGTCGAAACGAGCGAGGACCTTCTTTTCCCGCTTACCGCAGCGGCTCCGAATCCCCCTCTGGACGTTTGCCGAAGCGGAAAAGGCGGGCGTTGGGGTCTGATTTCCGCCCTGCTCTGCTGGTGGGGCTGGTGCTTCGCCCTGATGGAACGCCACTGGCGCATGAACCGCGGTTTCTTTTGGGCGTGGCGGATCTTCTGGGAGCGGCTCCGGCGGACACGATCGACTCGGCAGCTCTGGAGCCTCCTGAAGTGGGGGACGCTGGCCATCCTTTTCCTCTGGGCGACGGCATGGCCGCAGTGGCTTTCTGTCTGGTCCACCCTGTTAGGGATGGGGGTCGCCGGCGGGTTTATGTGGATCCTGCGTCTTGCCGCCCAGTTCTCGATGGACCGTGAGGCGCTGGGGTTCGGCGACGTGCTGCTCATGGCGATGTTCGGCGCGTTTCTCGGCTGGCAGCCGTGCGTCGTTTTGTTTTTCATCGCCCCGTTTGCGGGTTTGTTCCTCGCCGTGCCCCGATTGATTTTCCTTCACGACCTGGAGACGCCGTTCGGCCCATTCCTGTGCCTTGCCGCGCTCATCACCATGTTGTTCTGGCCGTACTTCTGGAACCTCACGCTCCCGGTTTTTCGGTTTGGTCCCCACCTGATCACGTTGGGATTGGGGCTTTTGCTCCTCATGGTGATCCTGCTCACGCTGATCCGCTGGGTAGAAAAACTCCTTGGGTTTGAGTATTAATGATTCGGAGGGCCGGCGTCGTATTTGGGAGGCGGTAATGGAGGCCGGAGGCCGAAATTACGCGTCTGAATCGGTCGAAACCATTTCAACCCGGCGCGTAATTCCGCGCTGCGCGCTCCATTACCGCCTGCCATTGGCGGGACGCCGGCCCTCCGGATCTAATTCATAATTCACAATTCATAATTCATAATTCAAAATTCATAATTTATAATCAGGAGAAATCCCATGAATCGTCGTCATTTCCTCGCCTCAAGCGCGGCGCTGGCTGCCGCGTCCGTTTTTCCCGCCCCCGCTCTGATCGCCGGCAGTCCGAATGAAGAGGTCCGCGTCTGTGTCCTCGGAAACGGCAACAAAGGCCGCGAACACAGCAGCATCATGAACCGCCTTGCCGCCGCCGGTGAACCGTACAAGCTCGCCGGGATCTGTGAGGTGGACTCCGTGCGGCTCGACCAGGGCAAAAAAGCGTTCAATCCCGCCAAGACCTTCACCGACCCGCGCCAAGTGTTCGACGATCCCGAAATCGACGCGGTGGTCATCGCCACGCCGAACCACTGGCACTGCCTGGGCGGGATCTGGGCGATGCAGGCCGGCAAGCACGTGTACGTCGAAAAACCGCTCTGCCTCTCGTTCTGGGAAGGCCAGCAGCTCTTCAATGCCTCGCGCAAGTACAAGAAATGCGTGCAGATCGGCACCCAGATGCGCACCGACCGGGAAGCCCACGCGGAAGTGAAAAAGTTCCTGCACGAAGAAAAAGCCCTCGGCAAGCTCCTCGCCGTGCGGGTCAACCGGTACTTCGTCCGCCGCCCGATCGGTCTGCGGGAAACGCCGCTGACCGTCCAGCCCGAGGTGAACTACAATTTGTGGCTCGGCCCCGCGGATGACCTTCCGCTCTACCGCAATCAGCTGCACTACGACTGGCACTTCATGTGGAACACCGGAAACGGCGAGACCGGGAACTGGGGCGCGCACCTGCTCGACGACTGCCGGAACGACATTTTCTGCAACCAGATCTCCCTCCCGAAGCGCGTTTTCTCCTGCGGCGGCCGTCTCGGGATCAAAGACGCCGGCGAAACGCCGAACACGATGTTCACGTACTTCGACACGGGTTCCGCCCCGGTGATTTTCGGTTTCTCGGGCGTCGAGGACAAAGAAAAGCGCGGCGCGACCTGCCCGTGCGTCGGCCCGAATCCGGGCTACATCGCGTACTTCGAAGGCGGCACGTACCAGAAGCCATGGGGCCCCGCCGCCGCGTACGATACGGAAGGGAAAAAGATCCGCGACTTCAAAACGTCCGACTACGGCGCGGGCGCCTATAATCACCTGAAGAACTTCTGCGACTCGGTGCGCGCGAACGATCCGGCCAACCTCAACGGCGAGATCCAGGTCGGGTGGGACACTTCGTTCTGGTACAACTCGGCAAACGTGGCTTACCGTCTTGGCGGAAGCTGGTCGAAAGAAAAAGCCCTCGCCATGACCGCGGACACCGGGACGCTCGGCGAGATGATCGACGACATGAAGAAGTACCTGGCGACTCAGGAGATCGCGATGGACGAGACTTTCGCGCTCAGCCCGATGCTGACGCTGGACGAGACGACGCGCCGGTTCGTCGGCGAAAACGCGGACGAGGCCAACGCCCTGATGGATCGTCGTCCGGGCCGCGGAGATTTCGTCGTTCCGGAAGTGAAACTGGATTAAAGGCGAGCGGCGGGCTTTTTGCCCGCTGCAAATAAAAAAAGGCGAGCGCCGGGCTTTCCGCCCAGTGCTCGCCTGACTGTTAGAAACGGGTCAACGTTTTATTTCAGATCGATCACTTTCTCTTTTTTGATCTGAATTTCACCCTTGGCTTCGCCTTCAGCGGCTTCTGCTTTTTCGCCTTCTTTATCGGCCGGAGCTTCCAGAGCCTTGGTGATGCCATCACCTTCGATTTTGATCGTCGCGCTGCCGGATTCAAGGAATTTCTTGACTTTCCCGCGAATTTCTTCCGGGATCACGTCCAGTTTATCCTCGGTGGTCTCGTAGTTTTCGTCTTTCCACTCGACCAGGATCTTGGCCGGCTCGTCGCCGATTTTCTTGACGGAAATGGTCAGCTTTTCACCGTTTTCAATGAACGTACCCGTGCGGGTCATGGCCGTTCCTTCCGGGGTGATCTCCATTTTCATCTGCTGCTGGCCCTGAGCGCCGGGCATCATGCGGAAGCCGAAGCCGCCCTTCTTCATCATTTCGCGCTGCTGTTTCAGCATTTCACGCATCTGTTCCGGGATCGGAAGGTTTTCGTCATCGAAATCCATTTCCGGCATTTCAGGCATTTCAGGCATTTCCGGCATTTCCATCTTGAACCCTTCCGGGACGCGCATTCTCATCTGGCCGCGGCGCGGGAACGCTTTCGCCTGTGCCGGACGTTCGATCGGAGTCACGTCAATTTTCTGGGTTTTGGCGGCGCGGAGAATCTCGACGGTGAGTTTTTCGCCCTTGGAGGCTTTCACTTTTTCGACGAATCCTTCCCCATCGACCGCTTCCCCGTTCACTTTCAGAATGATGTCGTAGGTTTTCAGACCCGCTTTTTCAGCCGGGGATTCAGGAACGACCTGCATCACGCAGACGCCTTTTCCTTCCGGGATCGTGCCTTCCGCGAGCTGCGCAAGGATCGGTTCCGGGATCGGTCCGATCATGGCGCCAACCCAGAAGGTTTTCTCAGCCGGAGCGTCGGCTTCTTTAGCGTCTTCCGCTTTCTGTTCGGCTTTCTCTTCAGCTTTCCCCTCTTTCGCTTCCGTGGCTTCTTTCTTGCTATCCACGAGCTGAATGGCCGAAGATTCCAGGACTTCCATCCCGCCTTTCGCTTCATCCGCAAAAGACTGCAGCAGGCCCGAGGCTCCAAAAGCAGCGCCCAGGCAGAACATCGCACTCAAAACCAAAGTTTTTTTCATAAAATCCTCCATTCAATGAATGAACTGTCGAATTGCTGAATTCTTCAGAAAAAAGAGTAAATCAGGGAACCGAAAGGCTCCATCCGTCCGGTTTAATTCCTTTCCCCTCCGAAATCCATTTTCACGTGTTTTTCAGGACCAGCCAGTCGCCCAGCTTCGGGAATAATTGACTGATCGTGAACAGGATCCGTGCCTTTTGGGGAAGAACGAGGTCCACGTCGCCGCGCTCGGAGGCTTTGAGGATCGAATCCACCAGCACCTTGGGCGGGATCCGCTTCACCTTCACGCCCGCGCCGGGGCGGCGCGCTTCTTCCGGAAGGTCTTCCAGCCCCTCGAGCGGGTAAAGACGCTCCGTCTCGCGCTGGATCGGTCCCGGGCAGACCAGAAGGACTTTCAGCTCGCCGTGATGCTCGAGCCGCAGCTGCTGCGAGTAGGCCGCCACCGCGTGCTTGCTCGCCGGGTAAGCGCCCGTCCAGCGGGAGGCCGATTTGGAAGCGAGGGACCCAATATTAATGATCCGGCCCTTCGATTCCAGGAGCATCGGGAGGAACGTGTGCGTGACCCGAACCAGCGCGATGAAGTTCAGATTCATCACTTTCGCGAAATGGTCCGCGTCGCACTGGATCATCTTTCCGCGGTCGGTTCGACCGGCCACGTTCACCAGAACGTCGAGCCGGCCAAAGCGAGTTTCGATTTCCTTTTTGAGCGTCTGCACGTCCTCATCGGAGCAGACGTTCACCTGGAAACCGGTCACGTCGAGCCCTTCCGCCTGAAAATCTTTCGTGACGGCTTCCACCGCGTCTTTTTCCAGAGCGGCGATCACGACCCGCGCCCCATTCCGGGCAAACGCCGTGACGAGTTCCAGACCGAGCCCGCTTGAGCCGCCAGTCACGAGGACCACTTTTTCTTTCCAAAAGGTCGTTTTCATGTTCTTTACTCTATTCTATGTTCAGAGAAAGATGAAGGTTTCAAAATTTTTGAAATTAAAGGAAAAAACCAAAAAACCGGGGAAACTCCCTAAAATTCGGATTTCCACTCTTCGTACAGCGCGTCGGGCGAGGGGCCTTCCTGAGCCGGTGCGTCTTCCTGAGGCGGAACGTCTTCCTGCACCGGAGCCGCTTTTGCACGCTTGGGTTTGGCCGGTTTCGCGGGTTCCGACGGGGCGAGGATTTCCGACTTCGTGCCCGTCAGGCCCACGAGTTTTTTCAGGCTTTTCACTTCCTGCATCGTGAGGGGACGGTACTCGCCGAGTGGGATCTTGCCCAGTTTCACGTCGCCGATCGAGATCCGGACCAGGTCCAGCACATTATGCCCGATGCGGGCGAGAATGCGGCGGATCTCGCGGTTGCGGCCCTCGCGGAGCGTCACCTCCAAAACGGCCGTTCCGTCGCGGTACACGTGACGAAGTTTCACCTCCTCGGCCTTCGCGACGCCTTCCGCCAGGTGGATCCCGCGGCACATCTGCGCGATTTCCGACCGGGTCGGCTCCCCGGAGACGCGGACGCGGTAAACCTTCGGCACTTCGTAGCTCGGATGGGTCAGCCGGTTGGCCAGCTCGCCGTCGTTGGTGATGAGCAAAAGCCCCTCACTGTGAAGGTCCAGACGCCCGACCGGGAAAAGGCCCGGCACGTTTTCGTGAATGTAATCCAGCGCGCGGCGCCGCCCGTCCGGGTCGTCGTTGGTGCAGATCACGTTCTTCGGTTTGTTCAGCGCGTAGTACACGAATTTCTTCGGACGCCGCACCAGCTCGCCATCCAGATGGATCGTTTGGCTCGGCAAAACACGGGTCCCGAGCTCGGTCACGATCTCGCGGTCCACCATGACGCGGCCGGCGAGGATGAACTCTTCGCAGTCCCGGCGGCTTCCGAATCCAGCGGTGGCGAGGACTTTCTGCAGACGTTCGCCCTCAGGAGCTGGGCCTTTTGCCGCGGCTTTTTTCGCAGTACGCGGTTTCGTCCCGAACGGCTTGCGCTCCGGTGCGGGTTTGGAAGTACCTTTCGCTTTCAAGGCCGCGGAGCCGGTCCCTTTGCGCGGGGATTTGGCGTCACGGAAGTCTTTGACGAATTTTCCGGCGGCTTTCGTCCCGCGGACCGACTTCCGGAACGGCGACGCGCCGCGTTTCAGGCCCTGATCCGCCCAATCGTCTTCGTCCATTTCGACGAATTGGGGCGTGGGAATGCTCACGATGCCGTCTTCTTCATCCCCCCGCAGGTAATTCAGAGGATTAAAATGCTTCGCGGGGCGGTTTCCCGCGCGACCTTTGGAACGGCCCGGGACTTCGGGGCGCACGTAGTCGTCCGCTTCCTGAAAATTCATCGAGTCGGAAGACCCGCGGCGGCGAGGACCACGGCCGAAGCGGTTTTCATCCTCGGCCCCACGGCGAGGTTTTCCCCCCTGAAAACCAGCGCGGTTTTTGGGCTGATTGAACTTTTTCACGCGGCCGACCGGGCCGGGATTACGGGCGGTTTTGGAACGGGAAGAGTTGAATTTTGCCATGACTTAAAACCCTCCTTTTAACAAATGAATAATGAATAACGAATAACGAATAATTACTCCTTTCATTATTCGTTATTCGTTATTCATTATTCGTTCTTCTTTTACAAAAGCTTCGCTTTCAGGACTCCAGGACGTCCTGTTCGCGTGCGTCGGCCAGCGAGTTGATCTCTTTTTCGTACTTCTTGATCAGCTCGTCGATCTCTTTCTTGGCGTCGTCACGTTCGTTTTCGGAGAACAGTTTGTCCTTTTCGCCTTTTTCGCACGCCTTCACGCCATCGCGGCGGACGTTGCGCAGCGAAACCTTCGCTTCTTCTTTCAGCTCGCCAATGCGGGCGACCAGCTTGCGGCGCGTCTCCTGCGAAAGCGGCGGAACGTTCAGACGGATCACTTTTCCGTCGTCCTGCGGCGCGAAACCAAGGTCACTGTTCACGATCGCCTTGCTGATGTCCTTCAGGGTCCCCGGATCGTACGGGCGGATCACGATCTGCGTCGGTTCCGGGCATCCGACCGAAGCGAGCTGCTTCAGCGGGCACTGGGAGCCGTAAGCGTCCACCTTCAGGGAGTCCACCAGCCCCGGGTTGGCCCGGCCGGTACGGATCCCAGCCAGGTTGGATTTCAGCCGGGCGACCGCTTTTTCCATGCGTTCTTCTACATCCAACAGAATATCGTCAGTCATTTTCAACTCCTTTGCTGATTAAAAGTCCTCCCCGACCTTGGGGTTGCCTGGGTACAATTCGTAACTCATCGCCTTCACCGGGCGATCTTTCCACGTGAACTCCGCGTCGGTGTAGTTCACGATGATCTCACTGCCGTCCGAGTAAACGACTCGCGCGACGCCGGGTTTCAGGTACTCGTGCGACTCCATGAATTCCTTCTGCAAATAGGCCAGAGGCTTAAAAGCGCGGTAGGAATCGGCGATCGCCTGCGTATCATTCGGCGAGTAAAAAATCGGCCGGCCGCCAAACTCGACGAGCTTCAGCCACTTCTTCTGGTCCAGCTCGTTCTGCAAAAATTTGTCCGTGTTGGCGAGCACCGTGCCGTGGTACACGATCTCCCAGAGCGGCACGATCCCGTCCACCATTTTCGGCGGCTGGCGGTCCGGTCCGTAAAAGACCAGCATGAACCGCGAAACGTAATTGATGTAATCGAGCAGGTCCAGGCAGTGCTCCTCGCCGCACTCGGAGCCGGTGCCGTGATTGACCTCGCGGGCCTTTTCGAGCATTTTGCGCTGGTAAAACGCCGCCTCTTTGCGGTTGCACGGATGCTTCGGGTTGGAGCAGTAGTACGGCGGGATCGCCGAGAACACGTCGATGTAGTGCGCGCCGTCGAACCCGAGCGTCCCAATGCGGTCCATGTCCTCGCAGAAGAACGTCTCCCACGCATTGCGCGGGCAGAGATTATACGCGTTTCCGCCCGCCCACACGCCGTTGAACCAGAGCGTCCCGTCCGGTTTCTGGCACGCGATGTCCGGCGTCCAGAGTTTGGAGCACGTGTAGCAGTCCGTGTAGTTCGAGTGCCCATCGATCTGGAAACCGAGCGATTTCACGTACCGAATGTAATCTTTCAGCGCCTCTTCGCCGCCCGCCGCCGGTTCGACCGGGAAGACCTGGGGGCACCGGCCGTCGTAACCGCCGGACTGCCAGCCCGCCGTGCAGATGGCGGCTTTTTCCACGCCCGCCTCTTTCAGCTTCAGCACGACGTTTTTCGCGTCCTCAAACGAAAGGATGCACCGCACCTCCGGCTCGTTTTCCGGCGTGTAGTCCACCCGTTCCTTCGGAAGCCAAGGCTTGGAAGCGTGCGTGATGCGGACCGTCATGGCGTCGCAGAGGTACGCAAGCCACGGATTTTCGCCCGACGCAATGCGCTCCTTCAGCGGCCGGATCTCTTTGTTCTTCAGCCGAAGGTTCCGGTAAAAACGGCCCATTCCCGAGTAGTTCGTGTCATCGCCGGTCAGCGTGTAGAAATCGACCACCACGTCCTCGTAAGGCGCGTAGCCGCGTTTGGCCGGGTCGAATCTCTGGAAGACCGAGTACACGCCGCCGCGGGCCAACACGACGAAAGTGTACTCGAGTTTCATGCCTCGCGTGACGGCCAGGAACGTGCGCTCGGGCGTTTTCATCCCGAAAATGGGAAGCATCGCGTTGGAGGTGAAGCCGCCGTCCTGTTCGTGGAAGGTCCCGTACACGCCGCGGGACTGGATCCAGTAGCCGTCGTCGCCGGTTTTGGCCGTCGCGAAATCGGCCTGGACTTCGTAGTACTGCGCCTTCGGGTCCAGCTCCGCCACGGGGATCGTCAGGCGCTGCGCCCCATCCTCTGCCGCGGCAAGCGGAAACGTTTTGACCTCGGGGTCCTGCTGGCCCTCAAAGTACGTCCGCAGCGTGGCCGAATCCGCAAAAAGCGGAGCCGAAAGAAGGCAAAAAAGGAGCGTCAGCAAGCGTTTCATGATCGGGCCCCGGCGAATGTTTCAGGCTCAAAAATTCGAGATCAGCGTTCCAATTTCCTCGCCGCGGACCGCCTTTTCAATGTTCCCGTCCTGACGGTAATTGAAAACACGGATCGGGAGACTGTACTCCATGCACTTCGTGACCGCGCCCTGATCCATGATCTTCAGGTGCTTGGCGAGCACTTCTTCGTACGTCAGGTGCGGGTAGAAGAGCGCTTCGGGGTCTTTGACCGGGTCGCTCGAGTACACGCCGTCCACTTTCGTCCCCTTGAGCAAAATGTCCGCGTCCAGTTCCAGCGCACGCTGCGCCGCCCCGGTGTCGGTCGTCACGAACGGACTGCCGATCCCCGCGGCCAGAATGATTACGCGGCCCTTTTCCAGGTGACGCAGAGCACGGCGGCGAATGTACGGTTCCGCCACGCCGTCCATCCGAATGGCCGTCATGACGCGGGTCGTGCAGCCGACCGATTCCAGCGCGTCCTGCATCGCCAGAGCGTTCATCACCGTCGCGAGCATTCCCATGTAGTGGGCCGTCGCTTCGTGGACGTGCGCCCCCTGGGTCATGAACTGCGCGCCGCGGAGAATATTTCCGCCGCCCAGAACCAGCCCGATCTGCGTGCCGTGCTGGCTGGCCGCGTAAACCTGCTTCGCGATCGTGACGATGGACTCCATCGAAACCCCGTGACCTCCCGCCGGAGCAAGAGACTCACCGGAAATTTTCAGAATGAGACGTTTGTATTTGAGAGCGCTTTCGTTTGCCATGATTCACCCCTTTAAATATTCAGTGGTCAGCGTTTCGGCTGCGACGAAATGAAGTTTTCAGTTCTCAGTTTTCAGTTACAAGTTAATCCCGGCAACTGAAAACGGAAAACTGAAAACTCTCAACTCAAAAAAAAGGGACAGTCCACCGGAGCCGCAAAGGCACGACGAACTATCCCAGGTTTCAAACCCAATTATTTGCCAAGCATCCAGTGAACGAACTTGACGATTTTCAGGCCGTTCTTGTTCGCGAACTGCTCGACCGTGAGGGACGGATCCTTCACGAACGGCTGGCTCAGGAGGCATTTCTGAGCGAGGAATTTGTGCATCGAACCGTTGATGATCTTCTCTTTGATCGCGTCCGGTTTGTTGGCGTTTTTCGGATCCGCGTTCATCAGCTCAAGCTGGATGCGCTTCTCGTTTTCGATGACCGCCTGATCCAGGTCCTCGGCGCGGAGTCCCTGCGGCTTCATCGCGGCGATGTGCATGCAAATGTCGCGGCCGACTTCCTCGTCGCCCTCTTCGAGAAGAAGCAGAACGGCAGATTTGTGGTCGTGGTGCAGGTAGCTGGAGCAAGGTCCGTCGACCTTGAGGAAACGCTTCACGCGGAAGACTTCACGAATGCGGTTGAACAGCTCGTCCAGTTCGTTCTGGAGCGTGCCGTCAAAGCTCGGGGCTTTCTGAGCCATCAGCTCTTCGGTCGTGGCGAATTCCGGATTGGAAGCGACCACTTCCGCGATGTCGTTGGCGAGCTGGACGAAACCTTCGTTCGTCGTGACCGGGGCGCTTTCGCACAGCAGTTCGACGATCCCGAGGGAACCGTTTTTACGAACCATCGCAATGATGCCTTCTTCGGTCGTACGCTCGGTCAGTTTTTCAGCCATCTTGGCCAGGCCTTTTTTACGAAGGATTTCGATCGCGAGATCTTCATCACCGTCCGCCTCGTTCAGGGCTTTTTTGCAGTCCATCATGCCCAGACCGGTCTTCGCGCGCAGATCCATTACCTGTTTCGCAGTAATTGCCATAGTAATCTCCTTAGAGTTTAGTTTTGAATCTTGATTCGGAATTTTATGACGGGAATCAGGCGGTCGGAAATCCGTTCCCCGGGCCTGATTCCTCATTCCAGATTATGAAAAGCTCATTCCGCAGCAGCCGCGGTCTGCCCTTCCTGCTCCGCCTTCGCAGCGGCGATGGATTCGGCAAGGTAACCAATGATCAGATCGATGGAGCGAATGCTGTCGTCGTTGCCCGGGATCGGGAGGTCGATCTGGTCGGGGTCGCAGTTCGTATCGATCAGAGCGATCGTCGTGACGTTCATTTTGCGGGCTTCAGCGACCGCGTTCTTTTCTTTCTTCGGGTCCACGATGACCAGAACTTCCGGAATACGGTTGAGCGTACGCAGACCGTTCAGGTTGCGGTACATCTTGCGGTACTCGCGGTTCAGGCTGGACTGCATTTTCTTGCTGTACTGGGCGAATTCCTCGCTGGCGCGGAGGGCTTCCAGTTCGGTGAGGCGTTCCAGACGTTTCGTGACCGTACGGAAGTTGGTGAGCGTACCACCCAGCCAACGTTCACTGACGAACGGCATTCCGCAGCTCTCGGCCTGGCGCTGGATGATTTCGGAAGCCTGACGTTTGGTTCCGACGAAGAGGATCAGGCTGCCGGCGGCGACGACCTGCTGGAGGTACTTGCGGGCGCGGAACAGACCACGAAGAGTCTCGCGCACGTTGATGATATGGATCTGGTTCAGACGGCCGTAAATGTACGGGCGCATCTTCGGGTTCCAGCGGCTCGCGCGGTGACCATAGTGAACACCGGCATCAATCAGGTCTTTGACCATCAAAGATGACATTATAAAGTCTCCCTCTAAAAAGAGTCACATCAGACAGGCGACACTCGCGTGCCCGCCCATAGAGTCCGACGTTAGGTTAATCGGCATGACAAAACAGACCATCGCTAGCCGTATCACGATGGATTTTAGCATTATACCAGATTTTCCATCCGCGTCAAGGGGGGGAAAGAAAGAATTATGGATTAAGAATGATGAATTATGAATTATAAAATGGGGACTGGCGTGGAGTTAGAGTGCGGAGTCCCCAAAGAAAACTAATTCATAATTCAAAATTCTTAATTCTTAATTGAATCCAGGATCCCTTTGAGGTAGCCGATCGCAAAAATGTGGCCGAGCATGTCGTAGCCGCCGCCCTTTTCGCCGGCCATGGCCGGGGCGTGGTCGGTACGGATCAGGCCGTCGAAGCCGATTTCACGGTAAACGCGCATCAGCGCCGCCATGTCGTGGTCGCCGTTATCGTGGAACGCCTCGACGAAGCCGTTGGCCGTCTTGCGAATGTCGCGGAAATGAACGAAGAAAATGCGGTCGCGCCATTCACGGATCAGGGCCGGCACGTCCTCGCCCATCGCGTAGAAATTGGCTTGGCAGAACGTGATCCCGTGCGACGGACTGTCCGAAAGCGCCATGACCCGGCGGTAGCCGTCCGCGCTGCAGAGAAACCGGCCGTAGCCCTCCAGAGACGGGATCGGCGGGTCGTCCGGATGAAGCCCCATCCTCACGCCGGCCTGCTCCGCCACGGGAAGGACGCGCGTGATGAAGTATTTGTAGTTTTCCCAGACCTGCTCGGCCGAGATGATCTCCGGGACCGTATCCGACTGCGTGAGGTCAAACTCGGATGTCAGCGCCCCGCCGCGCTCCGGAATGTTGAATTTCGTGCGGTGCCAGCCGATCCCGGCCATGAAATTGTAGCACAGAAGCGGGATCCCCAGCTCGCCCATGTTCCGGAGCATCTGGCAGTACCGCTCGATGTCCTCGTCGCGGCCGTCCTGCCCGAGCTTGATCCGGCTCATGTCGAGCTCGTCCCCTTCAAGCGCCTCGAGAATGAACCCCGCCTCATTGAAACGGCGCTTCGCCTCAGCCAGCACGTCGATCGAGTCGGCGGGAGATTTCCAGCCGGTCAGCTCCGGCGCGAGCTTCACGATGGCGTGCGTCACCCCGACCTGACGGGCTAAGGTCCACCGCTGGTCCGGGTTGAACGGGAGAAACATTCCGATTTTCATGGCTGAGGCTCCTGCTAGCGGCTTCTCACGATTTGATCCCGGTGACGGTCAGCAGCTCGATGTTCGGCGCGAGGAAATCGTCTTTTTCCGGCTCGACTTTCGTGTAGTCGGTGCTCAGGTACTTCTTGTTATCGTCCACGAAAACCGTAACGATCGTGGCCTTTTCGGCTTCTTCGTCGCTCATCGCGTTGAGGAGCTTCATCGCCCCGAGGAAGTTTCCGCCGGCGGAGATCCCAACGCCCAGCCCCAGATCACGGGAAAGTTTCTGCGCCATGAGGATCGCGTCGCCGTCATCGACTTCGACCACGCTGTCCAGCTCGTCGAGCTTCAGGATCGCCGGGATGAACTCGTCGGAAATGCCCTGGATCCGGTGGAAGCCGATTTTGTAACCGGTCGTAAGCGTCGGGGAACTGGCGGGTTCCAGCGGGTGAATTTTCAGATTCGGGTTGATCGTCTTCAGGTAGCGGCCGCAGCCCATGACCGTCCCGCCCGTGCCGACTCCCGCGACGAAAGCGTCCGCCGTGCGGCCAATGCTCGCAAGCTGACGGGCAATCTCCGGCCCGGTCGAGCAGAAATGCGCGTCCGAATTATCCTCGTTGTCGAACTGACGCGGGAGGAAAACCGTCGGGTCGTCCCGCTGCATCTGCTCGGCCATCTCGATCGACCCGAGAAAACCGCCCTGCTCCTTCGAGACGAGGCGGATCTCCGCGCCGTAAGCCTTCATCAGGTTCTTGCGCTCGGCGCTCATCCAGTCCGGCATGAAAATCGTGACCGGGTGCCCCATCAGACGCCCCAGGGCCGAGAAGGAGATCCCGGTATTGCCGCTCGTCGCCTCGGCGATCGTCGCGTTCGGCTTCAGGGTGCCGTCCTCGTATGCCTTCTTCAGGATGTGGTAGGCCATGCGGTCCTTGATGCTTCCCGTGAGGTTCAGGTACTCGGCCTTCGCAAAAATGGAGCGCGGGTGGCCTTTCCAGGTAAAATCGATTTTCAGAAGCGGAGTGTTTCCAATGAGGCTGATGATGCCTTGCAGACGTTTGAGCGGGTCCATTTTTTAGCGGTTTTTAAGTGTTAAAATTTGAGGGTTAAACAAAATGCGCAAAGTGACGATTGTGCGCTATTATATATTATATCGAAAAAAATGCAAGTGCTCTTGAAGGAATAATCGGAAAAATCGGAAAAGTTTTTCAGCCCCCCTTGACGGTGGTGGGGGATTGATTTATACTGAAATTTCCGTAAACCCTCACGTTATTTTTTCCACCGAGTCCCTCATGAGTAACGATTTCCACTCGATCGATACCGACCATCCCGAAGCCCCGATAATAGAGGCTTCCGAGGCAAAGCCCTCCGCCAACAAGGGAAAATCTAAATCTTGCCTGTGGCTGAACGGGTTGTGGGTCATTCCGGTTATTGTCGTAATGTACTTCCTCTTCCGCAGTCCCTTCGTTGTGAAGGGTACAACACTGGTAAAATACAGAGGTTTCGCGGCCGAAGTGGTGATTCCCGAAGGCGTGACGAAAATTGGAAAGTTGGCGTTCGCTGAATGCCGTTCTTTAACGTCCGTTGTGATTCCCAAAGGCGTGACGGAGATTGAAAGCTTCGCGTTCCAGGACTGTACTTCTTTAACTTCCATTGAAATTCCTGAAGGTGTGACAAAGATTGGAGACTATACATTCGGGTGCTGTCGTTCCTTAACGTCCGTAGTCCTTCCTGAAAGTATGACTAAAATAGAAGCCTGTACGTTTCATGGTTGCAGTTCCTTAACGTCCGTGGTGATTTCCGAAAGTGTGACGGAGATTGAAGCCGGGGCTTTCGAGTACTGTAGCTCATTAACGTCTGTGGAGATTCCCAAAGGTGTGAAAGAGATTGAAAGCCATGCCTTCTATAGCTGTAGTTCCTTAACGTCCGTGGTGTTTCCCAAAGCGGTGATGCGGATTGATGAGTATGCGTTTTCGTGTTGCAGTTCCTTAACGTCTGTGGTAATTCCCGAAGGCGTGACAAAGATTGGCACGGGAGCGTTCAAGAGCTGCGAGTTTCTGACGTCCGTCGAAATTCCGGAAAGCGTGACGAAAATTGGAGGCTGCGCCTTTGACGGCTGCCCGAAATTAACGATCCACGCCCCGGCGGGGTCGTATGCCGAACAATACGCCAAAGAAAATAATATTCCTTTTGAGATCAAGAGTACCAACCCATGAAAAAGACTTTTTTCCTCCTTTTATTGTGTGTGTTTTCCTCGTCGCTTTTTGCGGAGCCGATCGATCGGCAGGCCGTCGTGGGAAGGCACGCGATCACCAGCGACGCGGTCGATCTCGAAATTCCGTTGGGGAACGGCGAGTTCTGCTTCAACACGGACCGGACGGGCCTTCAGACCACGCGCGGAAACATCATGGCGCACTGGGGCTGGCACTCGTTCCCGCTGCCGGAGGGGTTTACGCCCGCCGACGTGCCCGCGACCGGGACGTTTCAGCAGGGACGCAACCAGCCGCACCAGGGCGACATCGCGTACCCGCCCGAAAAAGAAGCCCTGCGCACGTGGATGCGTGAAAATCCGCACCGGGCCGATCTGGGCCGCATCCGGCTCGTGCGCAATGCGGGAAATTCCGTCTTTCAGCCGATCAATGACGCCGAGATCCGGAACGTCCGGCGCCGCCTCGACCTTTGGACCGGGCTGCACACGACCGAGTTCCAGCTCGACGGCGAGACGGTGAAGGTCGAAACGCTTGTGCGGATGGAGTCGGACTGCGTATGCGCGCGGGTCGAGTCGCCGCTGATCGCCCAAGGGAAGATCGTGGTCATGATCGATTTTCCGTACCCGAACATTAAGATGGCTCGGTACTCCGGCGACTTTGGCCCGAGTGAAAAGCACACGACCCGGGTCCTGCCGGGGAATTCGACGCACTCGGCCCAGATCCAGCGCGAGGCCGACGATTTCCAATACACGGTCTGCGTGGACTGCACGGAAAACGGCGTCCTGCAGATGAACCCCACGTGCCACGAGCTGACGATCGCGACGGATGGAAGCGTCTGCGAGTTTTCCTGCGCGTTTTACGACGGCTGGCCGAAAATCGAGCGGGCGGCGATCCCGGCGTTCGAGGAATTGAAAGCCGAAACCTCCGCGGCGTGGGAGAAATTCTGGAAGTCCGGCGCGGCCGTGGACCTTTCTCAGAGCAAAGACCCGCGCTGGATGGAGCTGGAACGCCGGATCGTCCTTTCGCAGTACCTCATGCGGACGAACTCGGCCGGCAGTTACCCGTCCGCCGAGACGGGACTCCTCGGAACGGACCCGTGGCGCGGGCAGTACCACGGCGAAATGATCTACTGGCACCTGGCGCACTACGCTCTTTGGGACCGGCTTGAACTCTCCGACCGGGCGTTGGACTGTTACAAAAGAAACCTCCCCGTCGCGAAGATGCTCGCCCGTCAGCTCGGCTACGACGGCGCGCAGTGGCAGAAATCGACCGGGCCGGAAAGCCGCACGGCGCCGTGGGTCGGAAATCAGGTTTTGCTCTGGAAGCAGCCGCACCCGATGATCTTCGCGGAGCTGGAGTACAGGAACCGCCCGACGCAGGCGACGCTCGACCGCTGGGCGGAGATCCTCGACGAGACGGCGAAGTACATGGCGTCGTACCCGACAAAAGACGAGGCGGGGGTCTGGCATCTGGACCCGGTCATGCCGCCGAGCGAGCGGGGGATCACGCGGGACAGCGTGTTCGACCTGGCGTACTGGCGTTTCGGTCTGCGTGAGGCAAACCTCTGGCGCGAACGCATGGGAAAAGACCGCGTGAAAGAATGGGACGAGATCGCCGATCATCTCGCGCCGCTCCCGACGCTGCCGGGCCTCCCGGACGACGAGGCGGTCTGGATCCACTCGGCCGAGTGGCTCGACTCGTACGAAAACTACAACTGGGAGCACCCGAATCCGGTCGGCGTGTACGGGATGATCCCCCCGACGGAAGGCGTGGACCCGGAAACGGCCCGGCGGACGCTGAAGAAGGTTTACGAGACCTGGAACTGGGGCCGCGTTTGGGGCTGGGATTTCCCCTGGACCGCCATGTGCGCCGCGAGGACCGGTCAGCCTGATATCGCCGTCGAGATCCTGCTCCACGAAAGCCCGAGAAACGCCTACGACCTGCGAGGCGTCAACGCGAACAATCCGTGCCCGTACCTGCCGGGAAACGGCGGCCTGCTCTACGCGATCGGCATGATGGCCGGCGGCTGGGACGGCGCGCCCGACGTGGACCGCTCCAAAGGCGAAGCCCCCGGCTTCCCGCGAAACGGCCAATGGTTTATCAAGGCGGAAGGGTTTAAGCCCGCACCGTAATGAAAGGCGGTAATGGAGCGCGTAAGCGCGGAATTACGCATCGTTTCCCGGCCGTGGGACCCGGCGCGTAATTCCGGCCTCCGGTCTCCATTACAGCCTCCCATCCTCCCATCCTCCTAACTCCTAACTCCTAACTCAATTAAGATGGAATCCACAAGCAGTTTAACTCCCCTCGATTGGAGCATCGTCGCTGGTTACTTCATTCTTCTGTTCGGCCTGGCCTGGTGGGTCATTCTGCGCACGCGGAACACGGCCAAGGACTACTTCCTCGCCGGGAACTCGCTGAGCTGGTTCATCGTCGGCGCCTCCATTTTCGCGTCGAACATCGGCTCGGAGCACCTCGTCGGTCTGGCCGGAAGCGGCTGCACGGACGGCGTGACGCTCGCGCACTTTGAACTCCACGCCTGGTGCCTGCTGGTGCTGGGCTGGCTCTTCATCCCGTTCTACATGCGGAGCAAAGTCTTCACGATGCCCGAGTTTCTGGAGCGTCGTTTCTCGGCCAACGCGCGGTGGGTCCTTTCGATCATCTCGCTGGCGGCGTACATCGTGACGAAGGTCGCGGTCGGGATCTTTGCCGGCGGAATCGTTTTCAAGGTCCTTCTGCCGGAAATGACCATTTTCGGCCTCGACAGTTTCTGGATCGGCTCGATCCTCGTGATCGTCCTGACCGGGATCTATACGATGCTCGGCGGAATGCGCGCGGTGGCGTACACGGAAGCGTTCCAGACGATCATCCTCATCGGCGGCTCCATCCTCGTGACGGTTTTCGGCCTGAGCGCCCTCGGAAAATACGACGGCGGAAACGGCTCGCTGCGTGACGGCTGGAAGAATCTGCGGGCGGTCTGCTGCTCGAAAGAGGAAGGGCGCGACATGCTGAACCTCTGGAAGCCGCTCCTTCCGGAAGGCGTGGAGGGGACGTGGAGGCCGGTCTTTGAAAGGGACGAAAACGGCAAGATCGTCCGTCAGGCGTGGTACTTCCACGACCGTTCCCAGACGCAGCACTTCCCGTGGGCCGCGATGCTCTTCTGCGCGCCGTTCATCGGGATCTGGTACTGGTGCACGGACCAGTACATCGTCCAGCGTGCGATCAGCGCCCGAAGCGAGAAGGACGCCCGGCGAGGTACGATTTTTGCCGCGTTTCTGAAGCTCCTGCCGGTTTTCATTTTCATCATTCCGGGAATCATCTGCTTCGCGCTTTCGTGCCACGGCGCCAAGGGGCTGGAACTGCTGACGGCCAAAAACGCGCAAGGCATAAGCGTCCCGATCACGACCGAATGTCAGGGCGCGTTCCCGCTGATGGTGCGTGAGGTTTTACCGTCCGGCGTACGCGGCATCGTGGTGGCGGGCCTGCTCTCGGCGCTGATGAGTTCACTGGCCGGCGTGTTCAACGCAAGCGCGACGCTCTTCACGATGGACTTTTACCAGAAATTCCGAAAGAACATTTCGGAGCGCCGGCTCGTGTGGGTCGGCCGGGCCGCCACGTTCGTCATGATCGTGATCGGGTTGCTCTGGATCCCCGTCATTCAGGGGAAAAGCGGCCTTTACGCTTACCTCCAGAGCGTTCAGGGTTACTTCTCGCCGCCCATTTTGACGGTTTTCCTGCTCGGCGTTTTCTGGAAGCGCATGAACTCC
Organism: Thermoguttaceae bacterium; assembly: GCA_017447865.1. Classification (GTDB taxonomy): domain Bacteria; phylum Planctomycetota; class Planctomycetia; order Pirellulales; family Thermoguttaceae; genus RGIG3701. Next base: position 65,913 of record JAFSMO010000085.1, on the reverse strand, counting down.
AAAGGCGCGATGGCCGCCCTGATCCTCGGTTTCATTCTGGCGATCCTGCGCCTTAACGTCGATACGATGGCGACTTTGGGGATGGAATTTCAGGAAGGGTCGTTCCTCTGGCTGGTGAACAGCGTGTACTTCCAGTACTACAGCGTGGTGATCCTCGCGGTCTGCGTCATTTCGATGATCACCGTGAGCCTCATGACCAAGGCCCCGGATTACGAAAAACTGAAGGGCCTGACGTTTGGAACGACGAGCAGCGAGGAACGTGCCGAGTCGCGCTCCAGCTGGAGCTTGGGAGACGTGTTCGCCTCCGTGCTCATCATCCTTGGGATCCTTGGATCGTACATTTTCTTTAGTGGCTGAAAATTTTAATTATGGATTAGTTGGTTGCAATATGAGAAAGATGAAAAAAATACTATTTTTTCTTCTCGCTCTGCTGTTTTTTCAGAACGGTTATGCCGGCGAGTATCCTGCTGGGATCATTGCGACCAATTATAATCCGGCCTCCGCGTGCGTTCGGGTCTTTATACCGCCGGAACGCAAAGAAGCGGATATTGAAAATTTGTGGCGGTTCCTCGAAGAGCATAATTCGCGTCAGCCGATTGAGCGTCTGCTCATGCAGAATTTCCGAACCTGGGAAATGACGGCCCGGGATTGGGAAGGTTTGAAAAAACTCGAACATTTGAACGCTCTGGAAATCATGTCCTGCCGTAATTTCAGCCTGGAAAAGCTGTGCGCCATCGGACGGCTTGAAAACCTGAAAGCGCTTCATGTTCTGTGGACGGACATAACCGACGAAGACTTTAAGTTCATTGAAAATGCTGCGGCTCTTGAAGCGCTGACTCTCCACGGAAGCCGCGTCACGGACAAAGGACTGGCCTCCCTGAAAAAGTTCCATTCGTTGAAAGAACTGCGCATTTCCAAGTGTCCTGTAACGGAAGAGGGAATGCTGCCGGTTTTGGCCGAAATGAAGGAACTGGAGCGATTGTCATTGAACACGGAGATCAATTCGGAGCCTTCACCCGAAGATCGGGGCCGTTACTCCAATCGTATTTTGCGCCCGGTTTCCCAAATGAAAAATCTGAGGGAACTTAAAATCTTCTCGGAAAAATTTACGCCTGAAGGGATTCCATTTTTGAGCCAGTTAAAGAAGCTGCAAATCGTGGAAATTCCGGTTTGTCATAATGATGAGAGTTTGAAAATCCTCTCTTCTTTGCCGGAGATCCAGGAATTAAATCTTTCAGGCGATCAGAACTTTACAGATGAAGGTCTGGCGGAGCTTGCCAGGCTGCCCAATCTGACCAGGTTATACCTGAACAAGTGCCCGCGGCTTACCAATGAGAGCATTTCCCGGCTTGCGGCCCTGAAGCGCCTGACAGACCTTGACATCTCGGACAATCCGCAAATTACCAACGAGGCGATTTCCGCTTTGGCTCGAATGGCCAGTTTGGAAAGTCTGGATATTTCCTGGTGCGGTTTTACCAAAAAAGGCGTCAAAAGGCTGAAAACGCTGTATATCAAAAAGAAACAGAAGGTCTATATCACGCTTCAGGATCAAGAGGAGCTTGAGACGATCATCAATTAATCTGAAAGAGGCGCGGTCTATCTCTCCTCACAAAGTTTGTAAACACATTCTCCTCGGCACTTTTTACCTCACGCGGAGATGCGGAGCCGCGGAGTTTTAGGGTGGAAACGTTCTCTGATCCTCCGCGTCTCCGCCGCTCCGCGTGAGATTTGAAAAAGGCGCGGTCTGTCTGCGGCTTCAAATTTGATTTTTTAGCCGCAAAGGACGCAAAGAACGCAAAGAGTTTTTTCTTGTCACCGCTCAACACGCGGCACACTGCAAATCTTTATCCTATTTCTTTGCGTCCTTTGCGTTCTTTGCGGCTAAAAAAAGTTTTTGTTTGACCGCTTTGATTGGAGCCGTTCGTCAGCCGAGCGTGGTCAAATATTCCGCAATCGCTTTGTAATTCTGAATCGTCTGGGGGTCCAGTTCGTCTTCCTCGTCTTCCATCAGCTCGCGCACATAATCGAGCGGCGTTTCGTCATCGGCGTCCGCCGCGTTCGGGTCGGCATGGAATTCCTCGACGAGCGTCCGCACGAGTTCCACGTCTCCGCCCCGGCAGGCCGCGTGAAGGACCGTCCAGCCGTCTTCGTCCGCCGCGTTCGCGTCCGCTCCGTGAGCCAAAAGAGCGCGCACGATCTGGGCGTTTTTGCTGTAAGCCGCCACGTGAAGGACCGTTTCACCGTCCGAGTCGGCCGCGTTGGGGTCGGCGCCGTGTTCGAGGAAAAATTCGACCATGGCCGGGTACTCACGACGGACCGCGTGGTGAAGGACCGACCAGCCTTCCTTCTGCCGGGCGTTCACGTTCGCGCCGGCCTCGACCAGAAGTCGGCAAACGTCCCATTTTCCGAAATAGGCCGCACAGTAAAGCGGGGTCCAGCCGCGCAGGTCGGCCAGTTCCGTCTCAGCCCCTTTTTCGAGGAGGAACCTGGCCGAATCGGTCCTTCCCGCCGACGCCGCCCAGAAAAGGAGCGTGGTCCCCTGATCGTCCTGCGCGTTCACGTCGCCGCCATCGGACAGAAATTTCTCCACGGGCGCCAACTCGCCGACCTGCACGGCCTCGCAAGCCTCCAAAAACGGCTCAAGCAGCGCCTCGGTGACCAGATTTTTGGGTTTCTCGACGGTTTCGGTTTTTTTCGGGTACTTCTGCGACATTTTCTGCCCCCTTTCTATCGTTTTCCTTCCCACTCCGCGAAGAATTCGTCCAGAAACGCCTCCATGAACCGGTGGCGGTCCTCCGCGAGTTTCCGTGCGGACGGCGTGTTCATCATTTCGCGCAGAAGAAGGAGTTTTTCGTAAAAATGATTGATGGTGGACCCCTGATTTTTCGCGTATTCCTCGGCATTCATCCCGAGTTTCGGAGGATTTTCCGGGTCATACATCGCGCGGCCCCGGGAGCCTCCAAAGGCAAACGCCCGGCCGATCCCGATCGCTCCGATGGCGTCGAGCCGATCCGCGTCCTGGACGACTTTTCCCTCGAGCGTGGACGGCGTGCGCGTTTCGGTCCCCTTGAACGAGATCTCGGAAATGATCGTGCAAATGCGGCCGATCTCCTCCTCGCCGACCCCGTTTTCACGCAGGAAACGCTCCGCCCGGGCGTGCTGGCCGAACGTCCCGCCGAAGAGTTTCGGATCGTCCACGTCGTGCAGGGCCGCGGCGAGCTGGACGGTCAAAAGGTCGGCGTTTTCGGCTTTGGCGAGCGTCCCCGCAAGCCGGAAAACGCGGTACGTGTGCGCGAAATCGTGGCCGCTGAAATCGTTTTTGAACGATTCCCGGGCGAAGTCAAGCGCAAGGTCGAGAATTTTGGAACTCATGGGATGAAATGAAGGGAAAAAAAGAAAAACGGGCGTAAAAAGGGCCTGAACCCAAGGTCACGTCCAGCCCGCTGCAAACTCCAGCGGCTACAGGCCCCGCGGATGAGGCGGATCGAGCGGATTGAGGCGGATTTTTAAAGGAAAAAAGGGCGAAGTCTTTCCGGGAAAAATCCTTTGAATCCTTTTAATCCGTGGAAATCCGTGTTTAAATCTCACGTTGAAGCGAGGCTGATGTGGGGTTGGGGCCGCGTTTCGTACTCAGTTTACTTCATCCTTCAAAAAAAAACAAGCCCTCCTTGAAAATTTTTCTTTTTTTCTGAAAATCGCTTGAAAACTCCTTGCAGAAATTTGAATCTTATGTTTAATTAATAGTGAAACCTTTTTTTAGCTTCCCTTGCAAGTCAGAAAGCCTGAAATGAAGACTTTTTTTACCCTTTTGAATCCTTTCGCCCCGGAAACGCGGTTTTGGGCCCGATTTCTGATTGGGGCTTTTCTGCTCCTCGGAAGCCTGACGGCCCTGCACGCGAAACCCGAGCTGGAACGTCAGGCGTTTTATTTGTCGCAGGCGCTGGCCAACTACGAGCACAACTGGCGGAGGCTGGAAAGCCTGAACGGCGAGCTGTGGCCGACGTTCGGCGTGCGGCGGCCCGCGGACTACCTTTTCGCCCAGACCGCGGTCGAAGTTTTTCTTCACGAAAACCCCCAATTCCGGACCGACTACGGCAAAGATCAGGTCTTCCCGATGAGCCGGCTGGGGGAAATCGTCGCGATGATCCGCCGGATGCAGGAACTTTCCCCCGACTCGCCGTTCTGCGGGAATTTTTACTGGTACTGGCGCCAGCACACGGTCGAGGACCGGAACGCGGTCGATTTCGTCGTTCAGCGTCTCCTTTACTGCTGGGCGCACCGGGAGGTTTTGCCGGAGGAGATCCACCCGCGGATCTTCGAGATCCTGCGCGACGCGGCCCCGGAAGTCCTGCGGCGGCGCATTTCCCCGGAGTACACGAACATCGCGGTCCTGAATTTCGTCAATCTGATCCTGCTCGGCGAGACGCTCAACGACCCGAAGCTCACGGAGGAGGGGATCGACCGGCTGAACCGGTTCCTTTTCTGGACGTGGGAAAACGGGATCCACGAGTTTGGCTCCACGACCTACTACGCCGTCGTTCTGGAGGGGCTGGAAGAATTGCTCCTTTTGACGAAAAACGACGCGGTGCGCCGGAAAGCCGAGGCGCTGATCCAGTTCTGGGCGCTCGAAATGCGGCTCCACTTCACGGAAAACCACCGGCTCGCCGGCGCGTGCAGCCGAACGTACAATTTCCTGTACGGCGATGAACTTCTGGCGAATCACGTCGGCACGTGGGGCTGGTGCGCTCTGCCGCCGGACCGGTCGAATATTCTGATCCTGGCCGCGCTGGCCCTTTCCACCGAACGAGTGGAGGCGCTGGCCGATGAAGGCCGGAATTCGATCGGGCCGGACCTGAATTTCCCGTTCACGGTCCAGGAAAAATGGGGGGACCACTGGAAAACCACGTTCCAGACCGCCGATTTTTCGGTCGGGACCGCCCAGTCGCAGTACGGCTCGCATCAGGACCAGCTTTGGACGGTCGATTGGAAGCCGAACTCCCCCGCCGACCCGAACGCGCGGTGCTTCTTTGCGGCAGACGGGCGGGACGACCCTTGGGGACTTAAAAAGGAGGAAACCGGCGGCGGCCACCAGAAAGCGTTCCACCTCGACCCGATCTGGCAGGCATTTCAGCGGGAGGCCGAGACCCACTGCCGCGCCTTTTATCCGGCGGAGATGATCCGGAAATTCCGGGAGGAAAATCCCGGCGCGGCAATTCGTTCCACGTTCGTTTTGAAGCGGCCCGACGAGTTCCGCTTCCTCGCCCCCACCCGGCTTGCGGCCCGTTACGGCCGGAACTGGCTCGTGCTGACGCTCTTCACGGCGCGCAACGCCCAGGTCGCAGAAAAATTCCTCGACTCACCTGACGGAAATGCCGTGGCGTGGTGCGTCACGCACGACCTGGAAGCCGGCGCCCAAACCGGGGCGGAGCTGGTTTTTACGTCGCAAATCGTCCCGGATCTGGAAAATCTCCAACCGGTCGACGAGTGGAAACCGCCGCAGCAGCCGGAAGGAATTTTGACGCTGAACGGTCAGGAAGTCGGCCGGCGGCTTCTGGAGCGGCTCGTTCCGTCGCTTCGGGAATACGCGGATTCGCAGGCGGCTCCGATTCGTCTGACGCCGGGAAAACCGTGCGTCGTGCCGGCGCAAGAAGCCCGTTTCTGGCGTGATTTTGCGGCCGGGGACGCGGTTCGGGTGCAGGCCCCGACGGAGTTCCGCTTCCTCGTGACGCAGCCGGGCAAGTACCAGCTTTCCGCCCGAGTTTTGGCGCTGGACCCGAATCACGACTCGCTGAAAGTCACGTACAAAACGAACGCAGGGACGGCCAACGAAACGGAGACGCGAATCCCCTGCTGGGCGCTTGGCTCCTCGAGCGACTGGCGGACGGTGACTCTTTCCCCCCCGCTGGACCTTCCTGCGGGAATCGTTCACCTGACGCTCGAGCCGCGGGAGTTCAATGTGCAGGTGAAAGAGTTGATTTTGAAGAAACGCTGAGAGGAAACGTCATGCCAGCCCCACACGCCCCAAAATCGGTTTTTTTACCCCTGATCAGGAAAGAGGCTTGTTGCGTTGCGATACTTACAGGCCTTTTCGTCTGTATCATCGGAGCCGTCTTCCTGTGCGAATATTTTAACAAACAAAGTCAAGTCGTTCGGAAGATTTCTTCCCTTGGCGGCAGCGTCCTGTATGATTACGAGTACGATTTCGTGGAAGAAGCGCATCGAATTCCCGGCTTTGAAAAGGCGGCAACGCCCAACCTGATCTTTCGCGTTTTCTGTCCGGATCTGGTGGGAAACGTGGTTTATGTTCAGTTGGAATCCAACCCCCAGGCCCCTTTCTCCGCCGGGACGTTGAACGGCCTCCATCTTGAATTTTTGGACCATTTACAGCATATTATCCTTGAAGGAAGCGGCTTTCATGCCGAAAACATTCAGTTTTTATACGGTTTGAAGAACCTGAAGGTCCTGGTCCTGAAAGATACGGCCCTGAAGTCCGAAGACGTCGGAAAACTTCAGGCCGCTTTGAGTCAATGTGAGATCCATATAGAGAACTGATCCGGGAGCAGTCACATCGAAGGGGAGACCATGACGCTGAAAATTTTAAAATTTTGCTGGGCGCTGGAGCTTTTCCTCGCGGCAGTGCTGATCCAGTTCGTCGGTAGAGGATACATCGCCAACCCCGGCGGAGCATGGAGGGAATTTGGCTTCCCTAGTCCCTATTGCGGCACGAAAGGCATGGACGCGGAGAAACCCACCGCCTGGTCCGCACGGGTTTTCACGCTGTCACGGTGGGATGGCGGCCAACCCTGGCTTAATCGGGGCGTTTTCCTGTGGGAAAATGGCGACTCGATCTCAGGGTTTTCGCCTGGCAGCATGTGGGCAGATACCGCCTTCTCGCTGCTCATTTTGGCAGGCGTCGCGTGGTGCGTGTTCGGCCAGACTTTTTCACGGCATCCTGTTTTATGGCGGACGATCGTTCTCGGCACCCAAATCCTGCTCGTCGTACAAGCCATTTGTTCCGTTTATGAATTTTGGATCTGGCGGGATCATGCGTGTTACATCGACGAGTGGCTGTATCGCTGCTGCCAAATGTTGTACGGCATCGCTGCCGCGGCCATTCTCGTGGCCCTGATGGATTGGCTATTCAGAAAACGGCACCGGCCGCAGGCGTCGGACGATTCCAGCCCGCTGATTCGGATTCCAGACGATTTAACCAGACAGTGATTTAAGAAAATGAATTACCAACTTGAACTGCGAATCACGAAATACGACCCACAGTACCGGAACAAGATCGGCATTTATCTCCGCGACGAGTGGATCGGGATTTCTGACATTGGCAAGACTTTCGAGGGCAAGGTTTTGACCGCCAGCGACTATTTCGAGACGGAAGACCGCTACATCGAAGCGCTGAAAACCCTACTCGGCGCGTGCGGCATTTCGGAAATGCGGATGAGCCGCGGGCACAAAAACTGGAGAGTTCAGCATGGTGACCACATTTTTCAAGAAGTGCCCTGCCCTGCCGAAAAAATCAAACCGATGATCGACGTCGGTGATTTGTACGAGTACCGGGTGGACGATCAAGGCACCGAGATACACATCCCGCACCAGTCCATTTCCGAGGAGGAAACGCGTGACTGGACGACCTGGTTTCCCATTCCCGCGTCGTTTTTTACGAACACCAAAACCTTCCGCCTTTCGGATGAATTTGTGGATTCTCTCGGCGAAGGGCGCGTTTGTACCGTCGAGGAGATCGAACTGTTGAGCCGCCTCTGCCTGCGGGGAGATTTTGATTGCCGTTTTACGGGTCCAAATGACAGTTACATCCATTTCGGCTGGGACTACTATATGTATTTCGGCGGCAATTTCGATTGTGACTGGACGTCCCTGAAATTTCCGGAAGGAATTTTCGTCGAGGCGTTTCCGAGTCCCTGGTTTCCGGAGGAAGATGGGGAGTGACCGGGTTTTGTGGAACCACTAACAGGAGAAAAAAATGAAAAGACTCATCAGTATCGGGCTTGTGCCCTTGATGCTCCTGATTTATTGGCTGACGGCGGTGCAGAGATACCCCTATGATGTGGCGATTTTCATCCCGTGCAGCCCAGATGCGTTGAATAGCTACAAGCTGTTTGAGATTCTGAATTTTCTCATGTACACGCTCATGTATCCTATTAAAACGTTACTCTTCTCCCGGTTGGGGATTCCGTGTTTTCTTTATCTTGACAACACTCCTTTGATTCGTTATCGGGAAGAGCACCAACTTTTAGGCCAGCTGGTAATTGGGGCCGAAATCGCCATTCCCTTTGCGGCTGTCGGCTTGATTGCTGCCTTTTTGTATCACTTACGGAAGGCCGACTCCTCTTTTTGGTTTTTACTCCCCTTTTATATCAGTATCGGGTATGGTTTTTGCTGGACACTGAATTTACTTTATCAAGGGATCGGTGCGCTGATAGTTCTCCTTTTCTACCTCCTTTTTGGAATGTTCTGGGCCGTCGTTTCGCAGGGGACGTACCGGCTCCTTGAGATGATACCCCATAAACCCAAAGATTAAAATTTCCGATCCATGAACCGCGAAGAACTTAAAAAGACACTGGAAGAATTAGGCATCCCCGAAGGCGCTGTTTCGCTCACCGGTGAGGCGCGGCCTGCCTGCATATCGCTTAAAGCGCTCAGGAATAATGTCTGGCAGGTTTTTTTCATTGAAGACTTCGGAATTCAGAGCGTCTCCGACCTGTTTGACTCGGAAGAAGATGCCTGCAAACACGTGCTTCAAATGGTTTTGGGAGACCTGGAATATTTTCAGCGCCAGGATGTAAAAGAATGGTACGCAAAGTTACTCACCGACCCCGAGTATATCGAATTTTGCCGAAAGCTGAATGAGAACCGGAAATAAACGTCAAACAAAAGGAAATTGAATGGAGTATAATATGAAGTATCCATTAAACATGAGCGTTTATGACAGTAAGGCCCCCAATCCAGAATGTATCGTGTGTCATAAAGATTTGGCTAAAAGCAAAACCTACTGGTTTACCTGGGAAGGCTTGCTGCTGAATTCTGAAGATGGAAGCGAGGTTTCAGACACCCTGCATGTTGGTATGTCATGGAATATCGGATTTCACGGAGATGAGAATAAAAATGAATATATGTCCGTAGACCTCGTAGACGATAACGAACATAGTTGTATTGATTTTAAATTTTGTTCCATTCAGTGTATGAGGATTTGGCTCAATAACCTGTTAAACGATTGCGAGACACTTTTTCAGGAAAAACTGGGGGAAAAGCAGGAATAACGAAATCAGAAACCCCTGCCAGCCGCCAAAAGAGGGTTCAACCGACAAGTGCACACCAGTTCCAATCAATGCAACCAGTCAAAAACATTTTTAAGCCGCAAAGAACGCAAAGGACACAAAGAGGATAAAGGAAACAGGATGAAGATTTCCGTGTGCCGCGTGTTAATCAATGACAAGAAAAAATCTTTGCGTCCTTTGCGTTCTTTGTGGCTTAAAAACCCCATTGGCGCCGCATTCAGATCTCACGCGGAGCTGCGGAGCCGCGGAGGAGCAGAGGCCGGCCTTGCAGCGATGGAGAGGCGCAAATTGTCAACGGCAATACGGACCCCCAAATAAAAACTCCGCGTCTCCGCATCTCCGCGTGTGGTAAAAAGTTAGGTCCATCCGACAAGTGTGTACCGGCTCCTTGAGATGATCCCCCATAAACCCAAAGATTAAAATTTCCGATCCATGAACCGCGAAGAACTTAAAAAGACGCTGGAAGAATTAGGCATCCCCGAAGGTGCGGTTTCGCTCACCGGTGAGGCGCGGCCTGATTGCCTGTCGCTTAAAGCGCTCAGGAATAATGTCTGGCAGGTCTTTTACACGGAACTGAATGGATTTCAGTTCGTTTCCGACCTGTTTGACACGGAAGAGGATGCGTGCAAGCACCTGCTTCAACAGATTTTGTGGTCGTTAGACTATTATCAGGACCCGAAAGTCAAAGAAAATTTCGAAAAAATGCTCGCCGACCCTACGTATATCGAATTTTGCCGAAAGCTGAATGAGAACCGGAAATAAACGTCAGACAAAAGGAAATTAAATGAAAGATGACAGTTTAGAGGAAAAATTAAGGCTTTATGGGAAAAGAAAGCAGCACTGTGCGGAAAACGGATTCCCTTACAGGCGCAAAAAACAAGCTAAAATGGAGTCGTTCAGCCTGTATTGGGGCAAGAATAAATCGTTCCGTCTTTGCCGGGAGGATAAATACCCTTATCCTCCTCGCGTTCGCGATATACTTCCACTTTCCCATGCTTTCTTTTTGACAATTACCTACCTGATACTTGAAGAGTGTTTTGGAGTATATGGGGTAATTGGATCGTTTATCGTCCTGATAGTTTTAATAATTATTGACGGAAAAAGGATAGATCAATCTGCTTAAAGAAGGGGCCAAGACCTGGAAGTTCAGAAAGAGGTAACCCAAGCCGAATAAGGAAAAAACTTCATGAAAACGAAATCCTGCCAAACGTTAAAAAGCATTTTGGATTTGAACGACTACCCACGTTCGCCGTACTACGTCGGTTTTTTTGAGTTTTTTGATTCTAAAAACTTTTCCTTCGCGGAGGAACGGCAGCATTTGATTTTGTGGTTCATGCAAAAGGCCTTCGAATATCCTGGCGTCGATGTATTCTGGCAAGCCTGGCTTTTGCCCAAACGACAAATTAGGGAAGATCCGGAACTGACCGCCTGTCTGCCGCTGATTCAGAAAATGCGCCGTTCCGGAACGCTTATGACACGCAGGGAGTTTCTTTCGGAATGTTCCAAAGACCGCAAATTCAGGCGCCAGTTCGCCTTTCAAAAGAATGCGCCGGTCGAGTTGTGCGTGGATTTGTTGATGTCAAGAACGTTCACCGATATTGCTTCCCAATATTTTTTCGTGAACAGGAACCTGGAACTGATTTTTATTTATCACGAGGATGAAGGCTTCGACCTTGTTGGTTTGAGCGAAAAAGGCTGGGCTGCGGGCGTGAAGCTGCTCAAAGAAATCCGTCAGCAAAAGGGCGATCTGTGGAGATGCGTCCTTACGTGTGAGGGGGAATTTATTAATAAAGAAACCGAATACCCGTACCAAATCCAAACCAGAAAAGACTTTTAGGTTTTAGCCCTGGAACTTTAGAACGAGGTAACACAAGCCGATGATTACAGGCAATCCGCAAACTTTCGCGCTGGAACATCGTTTGCTGGAGTTCATTCCAACGGACGAAGGGGACTCCTTTTACGGCAGTCTGGCCGTTTGGGTCGCCGGAAAACGATTTACGACGCACGACTCGGCCACCTGGCTCAGTTACGTCGACGACTCGATGGAAGGCCTTTCCCATGAAACCTTTCCGCCCGCCCCGAAATTTACTTATGAGAAGGGCTGGGAAAACCGTTCGGCAGGGGAAATTTGCCGTCTGGTGGACTTCTGGGTTTACGGAATTGGCCGAAATTACGAGCCGAGCGATGAAGAAATTATGATCGGCTCAAAGATCGGAATTCACGAAAAAATCGGGAGCGGGTTCGACGCGCCATTTTGCGACTGGTTCCCGATTTACCTCATTGATTATCCGGACGAAACCCGCCGGATCATCCTGCGCGACCGCCGTCATTCGGACGCCCTCCACGAGTGCCGTCTTCCTGTCCGCGAGATGCAGGAAACCATGCGGGCGTGGTCCGCTGCGTTTCGGGAGGACGCCCGGAAATTCAGGGAAAACTGGGGGCCGGGAAACTCGCACTGGAACCGCGTTCTGCGCTTTTTCTCGGATTACTTTTACCGAAAACAGTTTTCCGAAGAACTCGAGGAAGAAAAAATCTGGGAACTTCAGGAAAAATACGCCCGGAAACACGGGCTGCGCCTCCCGGGGGAGAAATCGTGAACCTTGCCTCCGCAAACTTTTCATTCACCCCCTTGTAATTTCCCCGAACGTATGGTACACTACCTTATGGGGGCCTGCTCTGGTTGAAAGTTGGTGGCGGAGAAGTCATGAAAAAACCGGTTACGTATCGTTTTAAGTTCAAAATGTGGAGCATCTGTCTGGTGCTGTTATTGTGTGCCATATACATTGGTCACACGAAAAAAGGAGCCGACAAAATGATAACATTTTACGACGTCACCGCGTCCCTTGAACCTTGGGGGGACTTCTCGGAAATCCTTTACAACGGTTACATTACGTGCTACGAGATCTACGAAAAAGATCGTCAGGAAGCGTTAAAATTATGCGCGAGTGGAGAATATTCCAAAGAGGATTTTGACCTGTGGCTGATACGTGATGACGTACCGGTTTATCCGCCCAATCAGAGACTTCTGTTACGTACCGGGCCGTTTTATGTTGACTTCTCATCGGATCTGGAATATTGCAGCGAAGCCGGAAAAAAATGGCTTGAAGAACATTGTCCGGAAGTGAAATTTGTGCATCTGGTAAAATTCCACACCCCGGAATTGCATTGGGAAGAATGGGACAAAACCAAAGATGAACCCGCCGAGTGGCCGAAAGGAGAGGTTGAGGGCTATATCATCAACGAGCCTCATAGTCAGACCTGCGCAGACTCCATGCCGGAATTTTACGAAATTCTCCCTCCGCGTCTTCGTCCGGAGGAGGTAACACAAAAATTAAAGGAAAATGAAAATCGGCCATTTGTTTTTAAGATCGATACAGGAGAGGTGACCTTTATCAATCAAAAAGGGATGGATATGCTGCGGGAATCCTGGAATGTTGAAAATCTGAAATTCAAACCCCGTACCATGGAAGAATTACGGAAAGAGTGGCATTTGTACTAAAGTGATGTGACCATAACAAAAGGACCGCCGAATGGGTATCGAAAACGGATTTCAGGAATCCATGGATTATTCGCGAAAATGCTTTGTCGCAAGCCGAAGCGTCTCGGCATTTTTATGGCTGGTTCTGCTTGGAACGATCCTTTTAATGGTTTTTCTTCCTGTTGATTCCTGGAATGGGGTCTGGTTTTGCCTGATATTTGGTGTTGCTTACCCGCTGGTCGGGCTCGCTCAAAGTGCGCTGAATTACCGTCGCTGTCCCACCGGCTGCGATGTATCATTTCAGGACGGAAAACTCCTCTTTGTGGAACGTTTTGATCACGACGAGAAAACGTTTGTCGGAAGCCGGAAAATTGCCGTCCGCCTTGAAAAATGCCGCTGGCGAATGGGGTATATGGAAAACCTGGTTTCCCGTCATTACCACATTCTTCCCTTTTCATCCTTTTTTCCGTGGCGGCGTGTTCCCGTTCTTGAAATCGTTTTTCAGGCCAAAGATTTGGAAGACGGGGATCCGACTCTTTTCTCCTCGGCTCCGTACTACGTTTATCCTCTTGGATTTACGGAGGTAACCCGAAAGATGTGGCAAATTTTTCTGGAAGAAAAAGGCGTGCCGCGTCTTCGGGACCGCTGGCGCTGGGAGATGCTAATTCACGGGATTTTCCTTTATTTCGGATTGGTTTTCGTGGGGTGGTGTTTTCCTTTCGGCTCGCGATTTTTTGAGAATTTGGGCTGGGAATTTGTTCCTTTCGCGTGGTTTTACCTGTTGTTCCTGATTCCCGTGATGATGTTTTACCTGTCCTGTTTTGTAACGGGAAATACCGGGTGCCGCCCTCGAAAGAACACCATTACAATATTCACTCTGGGCCTGTGCGCGGCCCTGCTGGTTGACTTTTTCCAGTCGGGAATCTTCCAAAAAATGTTTCAATATTTCACTTGATGAAGGGGGAAATCCTGCCTCCGCCTTCGCCCCCGCGATCGAGCTGATGAAAAAAGCGGGCCTGAAACTTCCGGAATGAGGGGACCTTCCCAACGCGCCCGGTTCGTGGTATAATTTGGATGTACGGGGTCACACCAATTTAAAGCCTCCCCTGAAAGGGGAGGTGCCCCGAAGGGGCGGAGGGGTTCAGAAACCGGGGAAAGTCCAGCCTTTGGTCGGCCCCCCTAGTTTACAGTGGGCAAAAAGCCCACCGCTCGCCGGCAGCCACCCTTTCAGGGGAGCCTTTAAATGATGTTTCCAGCGTCGTCCTGAATTCATAATTCAAAATTCATAATTCATAATTAAAAAGTCGTTGGCCATGAAAAGAATCGGAATCATTGGCGTCGGGAAAATCGCCCGGACGTACTTCAAAGTCCTGCGCTTGATGAAAAACGACGTTCAGGTCGCGTTTCTCTGCGACATCGTGCCGGAGCAAATGACCAGCGCCGAGCGGGAGTTTCCCGACGTTCTGGCCGGCGTGGGGCAGTTCCGCACCTCCGACGAAGCGCTGGATGTCGTGGGGAAGGTGGACGCCGTGATCATCGCGACGCCCGTAAACACGCACTGCTTTCTGGCCCGGGCGGTTTTGAAACGCGGCGTGCCGACCTACGTCGAAAAGCCCGGCGTGGAGAAAATGGAGGAGCTTGCGGAGCTTTACGATCTGGCCGGACAGTACCAGACGCACTTCCAGACGCTCTTTCACTACGCTTACGCCCCCGAGGTAGAGCGCTTCACGGCCCTGCGTTCCGAGATCTTCCGCAATTTCGGCCCGGTGCGGGGTTTCGCGTGTGACTTTCAGGACCCCGTGGTCATTCCCGGCGAAAAGATCGGCAAAAACCCGGGCGAAAACCGCCTCATCGCCTCGCCGCGCAAGGCTGGGGGAAGCTGGCTTTCCAGCGGCGTCAACGCCCTGAGCGTCGTTTTCCGGACGCTGAACCCGCTCTGGGAGGAGATCCGGAGCCTGCGGATGGTCAGCCACGCCGAGAACCAGGTCCCCAACCTGATTGACCGGAACGAGGAGCGCGTCCTGCCCGCCGTCGATACGTCATCCGTGACGGAATACGCCGCGCCCGGCTGCGGTTTTTCCGGCATCATCCGGACCGACTGGGTGCAAAACTGGAACTTCAAATCGACCCTTTTCTCCTTCCAGAACGGCACGATCCTGATCGACCACACGGCCCAGAGCCTCATTTTGACGCGCTACGACGTTTCCGAAACGCCGATCGTCATCCCGTGCGGGAACGAGATCCCGGGCGCCGAGCGGCAGTACTTCATCATGTTCCGCCGCCATCTTTTCGAGCCGGAAGACCCGCGGGACGTGAAGGAAATGGATTTTCAGGTGCACAAACTCCTGTTTGCGCAGTCATGACTTGAACACTTTTGAACGAGGAACCACGCGATGGAAACGCAGATCACCGTTGGCGTGACGGGTCACCGCCACCTTTTCGAGGCCGACAAACCACGGCTGGGGGACGAAATCCGCCGCTTCTTTCTGGAAAATTTTGACGCGAATCAGCCGGTCCGCATTCTGGACGGCCTTGCGGAAGGCGCCGACCAACTCGTCGCCGGGACCGTGCTGGAGCTAAAGGCCACCGAGCGCCCGAATCTTCGTCTGACCGCGTTTCTGCCGATGCCGATCCAGTTTTACGAGGCGGATTTTGACGCCGACTCCGACGAAAAACCCTCGCCGAGGGAAGCGTTTTACCGCCTTCTGCTTCGCGCGGACGAAACGGTCGAACTGCCGCTTCTGCCGGAAAATCGCCAACTCGCACTTGAGGGCGGAGACTTCAACCGGGTCCTCCAGTACGACCTGCTCGGCGCGCAGCTGGCGGCGCATTCCACCCACCTGCTCGCCCTCTGGGACGGCCGAACGGAGGACCTGAAACCGGGCGGGACCGGCGACGTGGTTCGGCGCGTCCTCACGACTTCCCCCTGCCAAAAGAAGGTCTGGCACATCGTAACGCCGCAGAACAAGAAAAACCTCACCCGCCCGGAAAATGCGCTTCAGGGCGGGTGGATCGAATAAGCGTCTGAAAGCCTAACGGCTTATTTCTTCAGAATCTCGTCAATTCCTTCAAACCACTCGGGGCCGATCTCGCGGCCGAGAAGGAAATATTTGCGGTCCGGGAACCACAAAACCCCCTTTCCGTCCTGCACCGTGTAGCTCGTGTAGAACGAATTGCCCGTCGGACGGTCCGCAAACGGTTTCGGGTCGAGGAACCAGACCGGCTGCTCGGCATCCGGCATGAATTTTCCTGCGATGAGGAAAAGCGGGCCGCGCGTCTGCCACGAGGTTTTCTGCGTGAAGTCGAATTGATTGTGGATCAGGGCGAAATAGTACCCGCTCGCCGCCTCGCAGCCCTTCCAGTCGTAAATCGGGCACGGGGAACGCGGATGGAGGAACGGTTTCCCCCCGTCGCGGTTCAGAAGCGGTTTCGGCCGGTCCCACGTTTTGCCCGAGTCGCGGCTCTGGGACCAGAACGGGTACCCGCCGTCCGTCCGCATGATGCAGAAAAGCCGGCCGTCGGGGAGTTTCACGATCCCGGCCTCTTCGCACTCCTCGCCAAACTGCCCGCGCGGCGAGAGTTTCAGCACCTGGTCCGGCTCGCCCGAAAGGACCGTGATTTTAATGTCCTTCACTTCGGGATCCTCGTCGATGTTTTCGAACTGCCAGAAGTCGATCGCGCACTCGCTCTTGTCCCGGCGGTGGGAGGAGCCGACGTAGAATTTTCCATTCTCGCCGAGTCTCAGAGGCCGCTGCCAGTTGCACCAGGTCGTGGGCGTGGCCGGGTCCTGCGGGTCCTTGAACGTGCGGGGGATCCGGACCTGCTTCGGCGCGGACCACGTTTCGCCGCAGTCGTCGGAGTAAATTCCAAAGCACGCGCCCGTGTGCGACCACGTGTTGCTGACCTGCTGGTTCCAAAGGACGTAAATTCGGCCGGACTTACTCACCATCGGCTGCTGCCAGCTCGCGATGAGCTTCGGGTTTTTCACGTTCGGACTGCCCGCCAGGACCTGCACAGGAGACCAGGTCAAGCCGTGGTCGGCGCTCTTGGAAAACGCGATGTGCTGGTCAATATTGGACTCATGCCCCGCCTGCGTCCAGAAGGCGACGAGGACGCCGTCCTCACGAGCGATTACTTGGAAGTGGTCGTTGTAACGGTCGCTGAGGACCTGAAAATTCTCCTGCGGGACGTAAACGACGTAGTCCGGTTTGTTCACCAGAATGTCGGCGGCGAGATTCGCCCGAGGCGTGCCGAGGAAGGACTCTGCGACCTTTTTCGCATGCTCGGACTGCGCCAGAAGGACGGCGGGAAGGAGGGCCTGAAGGAAAACAAAAAGGCAAAAGTTTCTCATGTTGAACCTTTTGAAATGCTGAGTGAAAGGAACGGTTTGGGTCAAAACGGGATTAAGCCGAAGTGCCGGCATACCAGGAACAAAACCACGAGGATCTGCACGACGAGGATCGCAGGAAAGCCCCATTTGAAGTACCAGTGGCGGGTTTTGTGCCGGAAAATGCACATTCCCAGGGTACCCCCCACGCTTCCACCCAGGATCACGAGAAGGAAGAGCATTTTTTCCGGGATCCGCCACGCTTTCTCTTTCGCCCGTTTTTTGTCCGAGAACATCGCCCAGAATGCGACCAGGTTGATGACGCACAAATAAATCAATACTGCAATCCACTGAGTATCCACAGAAAAATCCTCCTTTTCCCAAGTCATTCCCCGACCGGGCCGTACGCCCGAACCGCGTGAATGTACATTTTGTACGGTTTCTTCTCTTTGTGCATCAAAGCGCTCATGAGCATGTAGTAGTGCTGCCGCTTCGCGATTTCCGGAACATACGGGGCCGAAGTCGTCACCATCAATTTCTCGTCGAGCCACCAGCAGATCGTGCTCGTGCGCGGGTCGTAACTCGTTCCGAAGCGGTGCTTCTGCGTGCGGTCGAGCGGCTCGTCACTCCCGTGCTTGCCGGCCTGGCCGTTATTAATGCTGAAATTGTCCGGCCAGATTCCCCAGATGTTATGCACGGTAGAAAGCGTTCCCGGCCCGAAACCGCCCTCTTCCACGTCCAGTTCCATCCAGTGCTCGAACTTTGCTGGCGCGCCGTCGTACACGTCATCGGTCTGCTTGCGGTTCTTTTCGATCGGCAGCAGCCAGACGGCAGGCCAGTGGTCCATGTCGTTGTCCGAGGTGGAAATCTCAAATTCGATGTAAAACCCCTTCTCGCCGGAAAGCGTCGGGAGTTTGCCCGGGTGTGAGAAATCCGGCGGGTAGCTGACCAGTTCACCACCGGACTCGATCGTCAGAACGCCGTCCGTCATGGAGTATTTTTCCATCGGCGGGACCGGGTGGCACCACTCGCCGCTGTACCATGAGTAGTCGCCCTGGCGGTCCGGCGAAATGTCCTCGAGCGTCGGCACGACGTCAAAAAGTTTCTGATTGAAGCCGCAGGCGGCCGCGCCCGGCGGGATCACGTGCGTCTTCGGCGGCTCGGCTTCTTCGGCCATCAGGTGAAAATCCAAGGCCAAAATCAAAACCGCTCCGACCGCCAGAAGCAGGGAACGAAGTGTGAAGGGTTGGGTGTTCATGGGCTGGAAAAGGAATCAAAAAGGGAAAGGTGCTCGCGGTCACTCCTCCGCCGGGCCGTACGCACGCACCGCGTGGACGTACATTTTGTACGGTTTCTTTTCCTTGTGCATCTGCGCGGTAATGAGGATGTAAAAGTGCTGCCGCTTCGCGATTTCCGGAACGTACGGCGCCGAGGCGGTCAGGATCATTTTCTCGTCGAGCCACCAGCAGACCGTGCTCGTGCGCGGGTCGTAGCTCGCTCCGAAACGGTGCTTTTGCGTGCGGTCGAGCGGCACGTCGCTCCAGTTCTTTCCGTTATGGATGCCGTGGTAGTTGGGCCAGATCCCCCAGCAGTTGTGTACGGTGCAGGTCGTTCCCTTCGCGAAACCGCCCTCCTCAATGTCCAGCTCCATCCAGTGCTCGAACTTTTCGGGCGCGCCGTCGTACACCGCGTCGGTCTGTTTGCGGTTCTTCTCGATCGGCATCAGCCAGAGGGAAGGCCAATGGTCCAGGTCATTATCCGAGGTGGAAACCTCAAACTCGATGTAAAACCCTTTCTCGCCGGAGAGGACCGGGAGTTTGCCCGGGTGCGAGAAATCCGGCGGGTAGCTGACCAGGTCGCCGCCGGAGTCGAGCGTCAGAACGCCGTCGGTCATGTAATATTTCTCCATCGGCGGAACCTGAGACGTGCACCACTGGCCGTTGTACCACTGGTAGTCGCCCTGCCGGTCCGGCGAAATGTCCTCAACCGTCGGCACGACGTCAAAAAGTTTCTGATTGAAGCCGCAGGCGGCCGCGCCCGGCGGGATCACGTGCGTTTTCGGCGGCTTGGCGTCTTCCGCCATCAGGTGAAGGTTCAGGGTCAGAACCAAAACCGCCCCGACCGCCAAAAGCAGGGAACGAAATGGGAAGGATTTGATGTTCATGGGCTGGAAAATGAATCAAAAAGGGGAAAAACTGGTATGTGAGGGACTTAATTCAGCGAAAGGCCTCCGTCCACGGTGATCCCCGCGCCATTGACGTACCGGGCGTCTTCCGTCGTCAGGAAAAGCACCACGCCCGCGATGTCGTTCGGCTCGGCGATGAATTTGGCCGGAATGTTGCGCAAAACCATTTCTTCGTACGCGGGGTCCTCGAGGACTTTCCGGTTCAGGTCCGTCCGGATCGCTCCCGGCGCCACGCTGTTGACCGTGATCCCGTACATGGCGTACTCCTTGGCGTGTTCGCGCGTCATTTGCCACATTCCTGCCTTGGTCATGGAATAAATTCCCCGGTTGGCGGTGGGGCGTTCCTCGTGAACGGACGAAATGTTAATGACGCGGCCCCACTTTTTCTCCTTCATCGTCCGCAGCGCGCGCTGGGTGCAGAAGTACGCGCCCTTCAGGTTGATGTTCATCATTTTGTCGTAGATCTCCTCCGGGTAGTCCGTCGCCGGCATACGGATCTCGATCCCCGCGTTGTTCACGAGCACATCGACCGGGCCGGTTTTCGACTCGATCTCGTCGAACATTTTCTGAATGTCGGCGTAAACCCCGACGTCGGCCTGGATCGGAAACGCGGTTCCGCCCGCTTCACGGATCCGTACGCAAACGGCCTCGGCCGCCTCGGCGCTTTTCGAGTAGTTGACCCACGTGACGAAGCCGGCTTTCCCGAGTTTCTCGGCAATTGCCGCACCGATTCCCCGGCCCCCGCCGGTGATGAGAGCGATTTTCTGCATGGTTTTGGACCTTTCTTTTTTTGGAGGGTGAAAAGGAATAAAAAATGGAAAACGAGGTGGAGTTCAACGCCAGACGCCGATCCCCAGCGCGGGAAGCGTTTCCGGCGTCTCGCCCAACGGTTTCAGGCCGGTGACGCCAAACGCTTTGCTCGGGTCGAACGGTTTCGTCTCGTCCGAGAAATTGACCGCGATGTAGTACGTCACGCCGTCCGCCGCCCGCACCGAAACCAGACGCAGGACCGGGTCTTCCGACGGGATCTGCTTCGCGTTTCCGGCCTCGGCAAACGCACGGGTTTTCCGGGCGTCCGCGGTCAAAACGACGGCCGCGCAGTCGAAGATAACTTCGTGGTCGCCGATGAAACGCACGTCGGAGTTGGCTTCCTGGGCGATCTCGTCGCAGTAGAGGAAACCAGGCTCCATTGCCGGATGACCGCTGTGCTGGATCACCACCTGCGGCCTGGCCGGACGTGCGATTTTGGGCGTGCCGCCGTAAATCTCCACCACGCCGAGTTTTTCGTCCACGTTGAGCCATTTCCCGGAGTTGGGGATCAGCTCGAACTTTCCGGGATTGGACCGGAGCGTCTGCGTTCCGTCGGCCGTGACGTACGTCCTCTGGAACCCGTTGAAAACGTCGTTCGGGATGGAAAGCGCCAGCCCGCGGACTTTGCGCAGGTAGTTGCTCATTCCGGCCCGCGCCCGCTGGATCGTCACGACGGTCTGGTCGTCCGGCAAAGCGCAGAATGCCGAGTACAGCGCGCCGACGTCCGGCGAGTGATCCCCCTCGGCGAGCGAACCGGGCGAGTTGATCCGGCTCTTGCCGCACGTCGCGAAGCCGCCGTCGAACTGGAAGCCGTTCCAGATCTGCGGGTTTGCGATGTTCGTTTGGCCCACACCGAAGACGCAGCCGGCGAGGTTGAACTGCCACTCCGCCAGGTCGGAGCCGTCGGTCGGGATGCACAAGCCCCCGGCTTTCCACGCGCCGTTCCAGACCCACGAGGCGATCCGGTTCGGGCCTTTCTGGAGCCACGCGCCGTGGTAGTCGTCGTGCCACGCGGTCGGGGCCGGGACGTTTTTCGCCTCGACCTTTTCAAAGTCGATCACGCGGTGCCAGAACGCGGCTGTGGCGAGCGTGCACGCTTTATCCCCTTCCAGACGCGTAAAGTAAAGCGGGGAAAGGTCCCAGAGCGTCGCAAGCCGGTCCTTCATGAACCAGCCATCCGGGGAGGCTTTCTGCTCCGTCACGACCTGCGGGAGCCAGCCGCGCTCGAATTTGGCCGCCTCACGGTCGCCGAACTGGTCCTGAGCGAGCATCCAGACGAAAATCGCGTAGTCCTGGCAGTAGCAGTAACGCACCCGCGTGTCGCCGCCGACGCGCAGGAGCCGGCCGTCGTCGAACGTGCAGGCCTTCACGAGTTTCCACTGCTCCAGCGCGTTGAAGTAAAGCGATTCCGGCGCCGGGACGTTGTGGTCTTTGCACCAGAAATGGATCAGCGCTAGGTTCGAGAGCGTAATATTCATGTACCCGACGTTCTGGTAGCCGTGATGGTCGCAGGCGCGTGAGTCGTACATGTTGGCGCCGACGAACTGGTCGCAAACGCGCTTCCCGTCGTAAACGGCCTCGTTTTTCTCGTCGGAGGGCGTGCTCATGGAGTTGATGAAGAACTTCAGCGCCTTATCGCGCCACGCTCCGGCGTTCTTCGAGTCGGGATTCAGAGCGGCGGCCCGCCAGAGCGCCGCGCCCTTCCACATGTTGGACTCCGGGACGTTATTCTGCACGAGTCCCGCCGCGATCGGCAGGGTCAGCAGGTAATCGGCCTCGGAAGCGTAAACTTTCGCGTACAGTTCTTTCAGTTCCGCGTCCATGTATGGCTCGAGGGCTTCCACTCCCGCGGACATGCGTTCCAGGCCGAGCTGGGAGATCCAGGTGTGCCCCCACGGGATCCCGTCCGTGCAAACGCCGCCGCCCGCCAGATGGGAACGCAGGGTAAAACGAAGCATCGCCAGCGCCGTGCGCCGCAGTTCCTCGCGGGTCATTCCGACGGTCTGCTCGTTGGTCTCCGGGTCCGTGCCAAGGACGGCAAACGCGCAGAATGCCGTGTCGTGCGCCTGCATGTACCAGTGCCCGTGCTGGGCCAGACCGTAGATCGCCGTCCCGTCATCGAGAAAGCGGATCTGCGACTTCGCGGCCGGAATCCACGGCTCCAGAGCGCGGACGTACTGCGTGTGCAGCGACTCTTCCGCCAAAACCGAAGAAACCATCAGAAATAAAGAAACAAAAAGGAGGGAAAACTTTTTCATGACCGTCTCCTGAAAGGGGTAAACTTTTTCAATGAATTAACTCCATTATACCCGCTTTTTTATTGGGAAAAAGGGGGACCCCGCAGCGATGAAAAAAGATTCCCGCTGGTAAACCATACGGACTGGTTTTTTCTTTCGGTTAGGGAAGTCAGATTTTTATGAGCCCGGTCCCGAAGCGAAAACGGGGACTTTTTATCTCACGCGGAGATGCGGAGACGCGGAGTTTTTGGTTGAATCATTCTCTAATCCTCCGCGCCTCCGCAGCTCCGCGTGAGATCAGAAAGAAGGGCTGACGGTCTTGCGGCTTCAAATTTGATTTTTTTAGCCACAAAGGACGCAAAGAGCGCAAAGGATTTTTTCTTGCAATCGTTCAGCACGCGGCGCACTGCAATCTTTTTTCACTATTATTTTCTTTGCGTCCTTTGCGTTCTTTGTGGCTTAAAATTTAATTGTTTTAGCCGCAAAGGACGCAAAGAGCGCAAAGGATTTTTTCTTGCAACCGCTTAGCGCGGGGACCCCCTGGGCCTCCCCTTTTCATTTTCTTTAAATATGGTATAATGAACAAGATTTTAGTAACCGGCCGGGATTCCGTGCCGGAGTGAAACTCTTTCATTAATTGATTGGAGATGCCATGTCACTGAAAAGCCCCCAAATCGTCAAAACCGACATCAAAAAGGTTGGTATTCTGTTCTCCGGCGGCCCTGCTCCGTCCGCCAACGCCGTGATCTGCTCCGCAGCCGACTGCTTCCGCCGCGCCGGGATCGAAGTTTACGGCTTCCTCAACGGTTACTCCCATCTCGTCGAGTACAAAGACGGTGACGTTTTGGCCGAAGGCGTGGCTTACCTCCGCCTCGACAAAATGAACCTCGAAGGCCGCCGCACCGAAGGCGGGATCATCATCGGTTCCGCACGAGCCAACCCGGGCAAAGCCATGGGCAAACCGGAAGACCTGACCGACCCGAAGGCCACCGCTCCGATGAAGACCGTCTATGACGCGCTCTGCTCGCTGGGGATCGACGTCCTCATCTCCATCGGCGGCGACGACACGCTCACCACTGCGGCCAAATTCAAGCTTTACCAGGACACTTTCCCGCAGGGCACCAAGCGCATCCGCGTCATCCATCTGCCGAAGACGATCGATAACGACTACGAAGGCATCGACTTCACGTTCGGTTTCTTCACCGCAGTCGACCTGATGAGCCGCCAGCTGCGCAACCTTCTGTTCGACGCCACCGCCACGAAGTGCTACTACGTCGCGCAGCTCATGGGCCGCAAGGCCGCGTGGCTCTGCTACGGTTCCGCGATCGCCGGTGAGGCTTCGCTCTGCATCGGTCTGGAAGACGTGATCAACGACTCCTCGCTGATGGGGACGGAAGACTCGTACAGCCCGCAGACGGGCGAACTGATCGTGGACGCCAACGGCGCCGCCGTCCAGCGTGAGATCGTTCTGTTCGACAAACTGATCAGCCGCATCGCGGACACGGTCGAGAAACGCATCCAGCTCGGCAAGAAGTGCGGCGTCATCTGCGTCGCCGAAGGAATTGGCGAGTACCTGCCGCTGAAAGAGATCCGCTGCTGCATCTCGGACGACGAGTACCGCAGCCTGGTCCCCGACACGTTCGGGCATTACCCGGTCTCCCAGCTCAAATTCAGCTCCCGCCTTGGCCGTCTGGTCCAGGAAGAACTCATCAAACGCGGCTACGGCAAGATCAAGTTCGTCGGTCTGCAGTTTGGTTACGAGGTCCGCTGCCAGCCGCCGACGGGCTTCGACGTGATCATGGGAAGCCAGCTCGGTTCCGGCGCCTACATCTCCCTGGTCGAGAAAAACATGAACGGCGTCATGGTCTCGGTCGGCCGCGAAATGGAACTCGAATTCCGCAATTTCGAGGACCTGATCAACATGGCGAAGCTCCGCGCGTACCAGCGCCCGCTGCGTCTCGGCAAAGGCCTGCACAGTCTCGCCCGTTACATGGAAGAGTGGGTCGAAGAGTGATTTGACCCCAGTCCGTGATTGGATTTCACCCGCGGGAGTCCCGTTTTCGAGGCTCCCGCTGAGCCATTAATAAACGAAGCCTGAAGGGGCGCGGTTTGGCCGTCCTTCAGGCTGAACGTCTTTCCTACCGGTTTTTTTCTTCAGAATTTTACGAAAGGTCCCACCCATGAATCGACGCGAAGTTTTTCGTCTCTCTCTCGCCGCTGCGGCAGCCGTTTCCCTCCCGAACGTCGTACGCGCGGAAGACGCTCCCGCTAAAATCACGACCGACACTTTCGAGCCGAACGGCCGCTGGACCGTCGAAAAGGCCCAGGCGTGGGGAAAGTCCCAGCCCTGGATCGTCGGGTGCAACTACGTGCCGACGTATGCCGAAAACCAGATCGAAATGTGGCAGAAACTCACGTTCGACCCAAAAATCATCGACTCGGAACTGGCCCTGGCCGCGCAGACCGGGTTCAACACGGTGCGGATCTTCGTGCATGATCTGCTCTGGCGGGAACAGAAGAGCGACTTCTACGCCAACGTCCGGACGTTCCTCGACCTTTGCGAGAAGCACAAACTCCAGGTCATTTTCAACTTTTTCACCAACGGCGGCTCCGAACCGAGCGTGATCGGACCCCAGCCCGCGCCGAAGCCTTACGTGCATAACAGTCAGTGGCGGCAGACGCCCGGCAAAGAAGCGGTCATGCACCACCCGGAAAAGTGGGGGCTGATGGAAGATTACGTCACGGAAACGATGGAACTCTTCCGGGACGACCCGCGCATCCGCGTCTGGGACCTCTTCAACGAGCCGGCCAACTCGGGCGACCGCTGGAAGACGCTCGGGTTCCTGCGCCTGCTCTGGACCTGGGCGAGAAAAGTCAATCCGCCCGCACCGATCACGTCGGCCATTCAGGGGATCAACCTCACTCCGATCGCCGTGTTCCTCGCCGAGAATTCGGACGTGATCAGCTTCCACTGCTACAGCGATCTGAAGTCGATGAAAGAGCACGTGGAACTTTACAAAGCGTTCAACCGGCCGATCATCTGCAAAGAGTGGCTGGCGCGTTCGAGAAACTGCACGGTCAAGGAGATTCTGCCGTACTTCCACGACCAGAACGTCGGCGCGATCAACTGGGGCCTGATCCCCGGAAAACTCCAGACCCATTTCCCGTGGGGCTGGGGGCCGGAAAAGGGCGAGCCGAAAGTCTGGCACCATGATTTGTACCACGAGGACCACACGCCGTACGACCCCGAAGAGATCGCGCTGTTCCAGAAACTGACGAAAGAATGAACCAAACGCCCGTTTTTTGGGCGTTGGATTCATCCCGGTTTCTTACTCGGAAACTCCACCGCACGCGTTCACGCTGCGGACGCGGTACACCGGGAGCGTTTCGCCGGCCGGAACGTTCTCGGTGAATTTCAACTCAGGCGTCGGGACCCCCGGCGTATCGCTGTAGAGCAGGCCCTGGAAGAGAGGCCTCCCCACCGAGCCGTGAGGACCGCGAAAACGCGCGGCTTCCTGACCATCCCGCTCGATGATGAACTCGGCCAGGCCCGACTCCGGGTCCGCCCACGCTTTCCACGTGACCTCCGCGGTTTTCGTGCCGTCCGCCCCGTCCGGGCCGTCTTTCCAGACCGTCTTCACGTCAAACGGCGCCGGCGGCGGGGTCCGGTCCTCGATCATGCCCGTCCGCTGGTACACGCGCACCGTCTCGACGAATTCCTCCGTCGGAAACCAGAAACCGTCTCCAATGCACGCGCGGATCTTTTCGCCCACGAAAAGCGGGCTTTCCGGGTTTTCCGGGTCCTGCGTGATCTCCCGGATCTTTTCTGAAGCCTGGAACTCTTTCCAGATCTCGTCCGCCGAAAGGACCACGCCGGTTTTCATGGGCCGCAGGTCGGCCGTTCCCGCTTTTTCCGGGAGACGCTGGGCGAGGCAGGCGTCGAAAAACGCGATGGCCGTGTAGCGCTGATTCCCGCAGCAGTGGCCGGTTTCCGGGTCCATCACGATCGACGCCCGGGCGCCCATCGCGCGCAGTTTCTGCACGTACGGGAACCCCTCGTCCCAGATTTTCTTGAACTCGGTCTTCTCACGGACGCCCAGGTTCAGGACGTACGGCACGTCGCAGACTTCCTTCGGAAGCGGAAGCCATTGGAGCGTCATGCCGACCGTGTTCGGGTGGCCGGACCTTGCCCACGCGCAAGCGATCCGGCCGGGGTAAAGCTGGACCATGCTCGAGGTCCACTGCCCGCCGCCGGAATGGCCCCAAATGGCCCACGGAACGACCGAAAGCTCCGCGTGGCCGGTTTCCTGCGCGAAGTTGTCCAGCGCCCGAAGGAAACATTTTGCCGAGCCGTTCATCGGGTTGCACCACATTTCGCACGGGCCGGTCTGCGCGTACGAGACCGCCATCAGCGCGCAGTCGTACTTCCGGGCGAGCGCCTGCCAGTGCCAGTCCTCCACCGCGGTATGGCCGGGTTTCGAGGAGCCGTCGCCGCAGCCGTGCTGGTGCATGATGACGCCCCGAAGCGTCGGAACGCCGTCGGGGATCCAGATCCGCCAGTGCGAGGCATAGATCAGCTCGCCGGGCGTCTGCGAAGGCTCGAAATCCACGGCGTAAAACGTCCCGCAGTCCTGCGCGAGGGCCAGGAGCGGAAAGGCCAGAAGGAACAGAAAAAGGAGGAAGGTGGAAGGTTTCATGGGGAAATCCCGGGGGAAAGAGGAAAAAGGACTGAAAAAACAAATAAAAAACTGCGCGGAGGAAAATCAGGAACGGTTTCATTTTCCCACGCAGAACCGGCTGAAAATCGAGTCGAGCAGGTCCTCGGTATAAATCGCGCCGACCATCAGGCCGATCTGGTCCAGCGCCGTGCGGATCTCCGTCGCGATGAGTTCCTGAAATTCCGTCCCGCAGAGCATTTCCGCCCGTTCCAGCGATTCGAGCGCCGTCTGCAGCGAAGCGCGGCAGCGGGTCTGGGTCGCGCCCACCACGTCCGACTCATCGTTCGCGCGCTCCTCCAAAATCTGGCCCAGCCGGGTTTTCAGCGCGTCCACGCCCTCGCGGGTCTTCGCGCTCGTCCAGAGGAGCCGCCATTTTTCCGGGAAACTCTTTTGAAACACTTCCCGTTTTTCCGGACTCAAAAGGTCGCACCGCGTCAGAATGACCACCGCGTCGCCGCTGATTTTCTCCCTCAGCCGCCGCAGCGCCTCCGGCCGCGACTGGACGAATTCCGCCGCGTCGAAGCAGTAAAGCGGCACGTCGGCCAGTTCCCGCTGCGTCCGGGCGAGTTCCTGCGACCGCTCGTTCAAAACGCCGATTTCCTGCGCGTCCGAGTCAAAATCCCCCGCCGTATCGACGAGCTGGCACGTAAAATCGCCGAGCGAAAGCGTGGCGCACAGGTAGTCGCGCGTCGTGCCGGGACGGTCGAAAACGAGCGCATTTTCCGTTCCGGTCAGGGCGTTGAAAAGCGCGCTTTTCCCAATATTCGGCGAGCCGTAAAGCACGGCCCGGGCCAGAATTTCCCCGCCGCCGCGAGAGCGCATTTTGGCGAGGATCCCCGAAACGACGCCGGCGCAGTCGCGAAGCCCCCGGGCGATCTCCTCCGACGAAATGAATTCAATGTCCTCGTCGGCAAAATCGAACCCGGCCTCCAAATGCCCGAGCAGATCGAAAAGCCGCGCCCGCAAATCGTGCAGCGGATGCGCCAGACCGCCGGCGAGCTGATGCAGCGCCGCGTTGAGTTTCTTCGGATTTTGCGCGTCGATGGTCCCCAAAACGGCCTCAGCCTGCGTCAGATCCAGACGGCCGGAAAGAAACGCCCGGAGCGTGAATTCCCCCGGCTGCGCGAGTCTCGCGTGACCGGTCTCGCAAAGGGCCGCGATGAGTTTTTCAAGAAATGGCAGAACGCCGTGCGTGTGAATTTCCGCCGCGTTCTGGCCGGTGTAGCTCTTCCCCCCGCGCCAAACGTAGATCCTCGCGGGGAGTTTTCCCAAATTTTCAAGACGAATTTCCGAATCAAAGAGAAACGCGCGTTTTCCCGGATCTTCAGGCACGCAGACGCCCAGCGCATTCAGCGCTTCCTCCGACTCCGGCCCGCTGAGACGCACGATCCCCCGCAAACCTCCCTTGGAGCGGGCGGAGGCGATCGCGCAAATCGTGTCTTCGAGCGGGTACATTACTGGTAATCCGTCGGCGGCTCGTTGGAAATGTACTGCCGCCAGCCATCAAGGAGCGTTTTCGAAAGATTATTCTCACGGGTGAATTCCTGCGTGACTTTCTCGTTCGCGTCCGGAATTTCCACCCCGACGCGCAAACGTCCGTCCGGCAAGTACTCGAACATCACATAAACCGGCGTGCCGGCCGGAAGGTTCGGCGGCAAATTCGGGATCTTGCAGGAACCGATGAACGTGCAATTATCCGGCGACGGACTTTCACCCTCCACGATCTGAACGAGGAGGCTTTTTTGATTCACTTTCTGCGTGCGGTACTTGCGCCCGACCCGAACGGGGAGCGTCGTGTTGCGCGGGATCAGAACGCCCACACGCGGCAGCCTCGTCCCGGGGTCCATGCCAATGACGCCCAGTGAGTGCGAGTTCACGTTGCGGATCTTGAACGTCGCGGGATTTCCCTGACTCTGCGAAATGATGTGCCCGGCGTGGATCGCGGCCCCCATCGCGACACATTCGTCCGCGGAGGCGCTGGAGTCCGGCTCCTTGCCCGTCACTTCACGGAGCATGTTCCGCACCATCGGCATTCGGCTGGAGCCGCCAACGAGCAGAACGCGCGAAATTTCACTCCACTCCAGCCCCGCGGCGTGCAGGGTCTGCGTCGTGGTGAATCGGGTACGATCCAGAAGGTCCTGCGTCATTTGCTCGAATTCCTCACGCGAGACCTCGAAACGCTTCGAAAGGCCTTGGTAGTCGCACGTGATGGTGGCTTTCATGCGGGACGAAAGCGTGCGTTTGGCGTCCTCGCACTCGCGCCAGAGCTTGCCGCGGGCGCAAACGTCCTCACGCGGGTCCGCGTAGAATTCCGAAACGAACTGGTCCGAAATGTAATCGACCAACCGATTATCCCAGTCGTAACCGCCGAGCTGAACGTCACCGTCCGTCGCGAGCGTAATGAATTCGGAGCCGCACATCCGCATGATCGTCACGTCGAACGTACCGCCGCCGAGGTCGTAAACCAGAATATTTTCCTGGACGGAGTTTTGCCCCAGGATCCCGTGCTGGAAACCAAAAGCCAGAGCCGCGGCGGTTGGCTCGTTAATGATGTCGAGGACCTCGAAGCCCGCCATGTAGCCGGCGTCCTGGGTCGCTTTGCGCCGAACTTCGTCGAAATAAGCGGGAACTGTAATGACGACTTTCGAGAAATGGCCGATCTGGGCCTCCGCGTCTTTGTGCAGTTTATCCAGAATGAAGGCCTCGATCACTTCCGGCGGGTACTGGCGGTTTTCGATGGCCTGATGGAAGACTTTGCTTCCCATGTCACGTTTGGCGCACAGCGCGATCGAGTTTGCTTCGGTCGAAATCGCTTTCAGGGCTTCTTTTCCGACGATCGCCTGGCCGCTTTCAAAAAGCGCGACGCTCGGCGTGGTGCGGTCGCCTTCCGCGTTCATCAAAGTCATTACGACGCCAGACGGGTCGAATTTCGCGATGGCTGAAAAAGTGGTTCCAAGGTCAATTCCGATTGCGGGAGTATTTTCGTTCATAAAGTGATGCTTTTCAATTTGCGTGGCAATATTGGTCGATTTTCTTTAATTATAGCCAAAATACACAAAAAACGCAAGGAGCTTCCCACGCTTTTAATGGGAGTTTTCAGAAAAAAAAGTGAAAAAACGTCCCATTTTTGTTAAAAAACGCATAAATGGAACGCCCCTCAAACGATTTTGAGGAATTTTCTCATTAGAAAATACGCAGCCGAGACGCAAATCGTTCAATTTTTTCATCTGCCTGACGTCATTCCCAGCCACGCTCTCCCAGAAACTCTCTGCCAAAACTCACCCGCACTCGATGATTTCGCTCGGCCCACCGGTCAGGCACCGGCCCCCTTCAGGCGTCACGACGAACGAATCCTCCACCCCGACGGTCCCGAAGCCCGCGATCCCTTTTTTTGGTTCGACCGCCAGCACGACGTTTTCCACCAGCGGCTCCGTGAAACCCCGCGCGATGACCGGGTACTCGTCCACCTGCAGGCCGATCCCGTGGCCAAGAAATCTGACCTGGCGGGCGCCAAAGCCCTGAAAATTCCGCTGGAATTCCTCGGAAAGCCCCGCCATCACGTCGGCGTAAATCTGGTCGGGAATCGCGCCGGGAACGAGCCGCCGGGCGATTTCACGCTGGATCTCGATGCACTGCGCGTGCGCGTCCAGCGCCTCGGCCGGGATTTGGGCGTCGGGCCGGCTTCCACGGAAGAAGTAGACCTGAGTCTTGTCCGTGTGGTAGCCGTTCATTCCGAACCCAATGTCGGCAAAAACGCTCATGCCCGCCTCCAGCCGGCGTGTACGCGAGCCGACGAACGGAATGGCGGCGCTCATCCCGAACGACCCGGCGGGGCCGTTGAAACTGG
This sequence comes from Thermoguttaceae bacterium, assembly GCA_017447865.1. Lineage (GTDB taxonomy): Bacteria > Planctomycetota > Planctomycetia > Pirellulales > Thermoguttaceae > RGIG3701. The sequence goes on along the minus strand of JAFSMO010000085.1, from coordinate 35,009 downwards.
TCGGGTAGAGCGAACTGTCGCCGAAACCGTACTGGCCGTACGCGACCTCGGTCTGAAACATCGCAAAGCGCGAAATGCCCTGGTAGCCGGCCAGAAGCGCGCCGCGGTAAACGTCGCCAACCAGTTCCAGCTCGGTCATTCCTTCCCGGAGAAGCGTGGGAAGCGTTTCGGTCAGGAAGCGGTGGTGACGCTTTCCCGACTCTTCCATCCAGGCCATTTCCCACGGCGATTTGACGGCCCGGACCCGCGCGATGATGGGGTCCGCGCCGAGGATCCGCGTCATTTGGAAGTTCCGCTCCATCATTTCCAGCAGGGAGATCGGAAGAACGTCCTTTTCGACGCACGTGACGCCGGATTTCTTTCCGATGACCGTAACGACGTCGCGGAAACTGCGCATCGGAAGGATCTCATCCCGCGGAAGGAGCGATTCGTCGCAAGCCCGCTCCAGACTGCGGCGGACGAAGAGTTTGCGTGAGCCGTCTTTCTGAAAAACGAGGACCGCATCCTGCATCGTGCCGGCAAAGTAGAGGTGGTTGACGCGGTTCACGAGCAGAACCGTTTCCCAGTCGGGAAAACGTTCTGTCAGGAGGTTCAGGAAGCGCGTTCTGCGGGCGTTCAGCTCGTCGAGGGAGGCGTTTTCGGGAATGGTGGGAAAATCGGAAATGGCCATTTGATTCGATCCTTTCTTGGACCTGATTATAAATCATCACGGGAAAAAGTCAAGGGGAAGCGGCGGCGCGTCTTGTCTTGGTTTTGCGTTTTGAGGTTTCTGCTCGCCCCCCCTTTTTTTAGACCGGGAAATGCGTTAAAATGAAAACTCGCGGCCCCGGTTCCCCGCCGGCCGATCTTCCCCCGGACTTTCCAATCGTGAATCAGGAATTTAACCATGAAAAAAGCCTCACGCCCCGTTTTTCGCCGTTTTCTTTCCCCCTCCTCCTTCCTGCAAAAATGCCTCGTTCTTCTGGGCGTTTTGCTTCCCGCCCCGTTTCTGCTCGCGGAGGATTACGCGCACACGTGGGTCCAGCCGCAAGCCGGGGAGATCCCGCTGAAACTGACCCCCGTGCGGGCTTTCACGTTCGAAACGCCGGAATCTCTGCCGTGCCCATCCGGGCATAACTGCCGGCTGAGCGTCCAGGACGGCGTGCTGGTCATCGAATGCACCGGGGACGACCCGTACTTTTCCATGCCGGACGTTTTGACCGAGTGCCCGACCGGAAACCTCCTCGTCCGTTTCACGGTCCGCGGATCGAAAAACCTGAGCATTTACTGGACCGACGAGAAGCATCCGGGAATGATCCAGGACCTGAGCGCCTCGGCCTCGGAAAAAACGACTCCCCCCGACGCGGACGGCTGGCTGAAGGTGGACGTAGAACTGGACCTCAAGCTCCCGATCCGGCGCTGGCGCATCGACCCCGCCGCCAAGGAAGCCTTCGTAGAAATCAAAAAAATCGAGTTTTTCACCGTGGAACTGGACGGGCCGCAAGTCGAGGTTTTGCCTCTGGAGTCCGTTCTGAACCCGCCGGAATCCGGTTCCTTCCCGCGGGAAGCACAAACGCTGCGTCTGAGCGTCACCAACCCGAAAAAGACCGAAGCGGTCTTTGGGGTGAATAATCGCGCAGAAACGTTCCAACCCGGGGAAACGCGCGTTTTCACGTACGTGACGGACCCGAAAAAAGCGGTCGATTCCTGCGTCTGGTGGGTTTCCGCCCCGGAATACCCGGTCATTCACCGGGCGCTTGAAGTCGTTCACGACGTGGAGATCACGTCCGACTGGCACGTCACGAAAGGGGAAGCGTTCGATTTCTGCGTCGCCCCGGACGAGTCCATGGCGTTTCTGGTCCGCGGCGGCCGGAAAATCGCCGCGCTAACTCATTTGGACCTCAACCAAATGCCGATCCGGGTCCGAAATTCGGGCGGTTTCTCCGACCTGGAATTTGAGGTGGACGGCTCGCAGGACCTCCCCGTGATCCACCTTCCGGGCCGCATGACGCTCGCGTCCGTTCCCGGCGTCGAACTGCTCGAAAAGGGGGAGTGGAGCTCCTCCCGCGCCGATTTTTGGACCAAAGACCATTTGCGCGTCCGGCCGCAACTGCACGCCATGACCCAGCACTGGCTCGGGGTCATCACAGAGGACGGCGCGTTCCATCTGCGCTGGTCCGACCCGAAATTCCAGCCGGTTTTTGCCGTTCCGAACTACTTCGACTCCACGCCGGATGCGCGGTTTACGCTCGAAATGCCCCGGGAGGCCAAAAGTGAGGAGAAGCAGACCGTCCGTCTGGAATTCAGCCCCTCCACGGACGAGGCTGCGTTCCTGAAAGCGGGCCTCTGGCCGGAGATCCAGCGCGAAATGGCCGCCGCGGATCCGGACTCGCCGCGCAAGGCCGGGCGGGACCTTTTCGCCGTTTACCGGGATCAGCTGGAAAACGGTCCGCTGCATGCCGACGGCGGCTGGGGCCACTGCGCCGGCTGGAAGATCATGCCGTTCAGCGACCAGGCGTCCGCGCTCTGGCGGATCGGCGGAAACGTCCCGGATCTCCAGTTCGTCCGCGGCGGCGCGCACGTCGGGAACGGCTCGATCTTCTTCGTGCGAAATCAGGCCGACCGCTGGCTCACGATGGTCCGGGCGGGCGCCGATAATTTGCTCAGGACCCGCGGCGCGGACGGTTTCTGGCGCTACGCCGGCAAGTACGACGTGACTCACTGGGAATCGACCGCGCTGGGGACCAACGCCCAGCCGATTTTCGCCCTTTTGCAGGCCTGGGCCGCGACGGGAAACGCCAAATATTTGGGTCCCGCACTGGAGTCGCTGGCCCTCTGCCGCCGCTTTCACGTCGCTCGCGGAGCGCAGTGCTGGGAAATGCCGCTTCACACGCCGGATCCGCTTGCGGCCGCCTACGCCATCCGCGCCTGCGTGCTGGCGTACCGGGCGACGGGCGATCCGGTCTGGCTCAAGGACGCGGAACGCTGGGCGCTCGACGGCGCGACGTACGTTTACCTCTGGGACGATCCCGCCGATCCGGAGCCGTTCCAGTACGGCGCATACATCGGCGTGCTGGGCGCGACGAACTGGAAGGCCCCGAACTGGATCGGCCGCCCGGTGCAGTGGATCGGAACGGTTTACGCCTACGCCCTGCTCGATCTGGCCGAGGTCCTTCCGCCAGATTCCGAAGAAGCGAAAGTCTGGCACTGGCTCGCGGAGCAGATCACGAACGCGGCGGAACGCCAGATTTACCCCGACGGACCGTCCGCGGGGCTTCTGCCCGACTCGGTGAACTGCCTGATCGGACTGCGGAACCCGGCCGACATTAACCCGGCGGTTCCGATCGCGCTGCGCCTGCGCCTGAGCGGAAAACCCGCGTCGCTCTGCGTGGATTGGAACGACCGTCACCACGTCGTGGCCCCGTTCCCGTTCACCCTCAACGGCGATTCTGTGGAATTCATGGCCAAACCGGAAACTCCTTTCCAGTACCTGCTGGACGGCGAGGTGAAGGAAGCCCGCTGACCGTTTTAGCCTCTTTTTACCCTTTTCACTCATCGCTCCGCGGTTCAACCGGGCCGCGGAGCCTGAAATCGCAGGATCATGCACCGAGCTGAACGTGGAATCCAGAGCGGCCCATTTTCACCATTTTGCCCAGTTCTCAAATTAGCTTGCGGCTTCACCCCCGAATGATTGATCTGTTTCAAAAAATTTCCTCTTTTTTTCTTTTTTTCTCTATTAATTTGTTGTTTTTTTCCCATTACCGTGTATAATAAAGCAGTCCCTTCAAGGTGAATTAGCTTTTTTAAGGCGATTTATTATGACAGTATTCAAAAACCGGACTTTTTGTTACCCGAAAGACCCGGAAAACCCGCAGCAGAATCAGGATTCGTTTCAGGTCAGTGACTCCGCGGGGCTTGCGGTCGTGGCAGACGGCGTTTCATCCGCGATTTTTTCTGCCGCCTGGTCCAATATTTTAACGAAGCACGTACTTCAGGACCGCCCCGACCCAGCCAATCAGGAACATTTCGCGCAGTGGCTCTCCAACTTGCGCCTGGAATGGGAGCAGACGATCGATACGACTAACCTTTCCTGGTTCCAACGCCCGAAAATGGCGTCGGGCGCGTTTTCCACGCTCGTTTGGGTTCAAGTCCGCGAGATCGCCCCGCCCAAAGTGGGGTCCAACCTCTGGAATCGCCTTCAAAATCCGGACTCTGGCCGCCGATGTTTCCAGGTGAAGGGACATTGCATCGGTGACTCATGCGTTTTCCACGTTCGCCCGGGTCGTACGGACTCGGAATCCTTTTCCGGGTCGGACCTTTACCGCGTCATTCCGCTCACCAAGTCCTCCGAGTTCGACATGCCGCCGATCGTGATCGGAAGCAAAGACCTTGGCCGGGACGATCAGATTCAGTTCCAGCCGATCGATTTTCTCGCTCAGGAAGGTGACCTGGTCATTTTGGCCACCGACGCGGTTTCCCAGTGGCTTTTGCGCTGCTACGAAACCCAGGCGTTCCCGTGCTGGGACCTTTTCTGGAATCTGACACCGGAAACGTGGGGCCAGGAACTCGACGCGCTGCGTTCTGCCGGCGAGATCCGATACGATGACTCGACGCTGGTTTTGCTTCAGCTCGGCAATTCCAATTCATTCCTGAATCAGACCGCGGCCGCTCCGGAATCCCAGGCTGAAGTTCCGGCCAAGGCCGAACCCGAACCAGAAGCCGTTCCAGACTTCACGGCCGAATCCGAACCGGAAACCGCTCCAGACTTTACGGTCGAATCCGAACCGGAAGCCGCTCCAGTCTTCACGGCCGATTTCGAACCGGAAGCCGAATTCGAGTCCGCTCCCCAAATAGTGGAGGAACCGATTCCTGAAACGGAAGATGAGATGGTCTCCGAAATGACGATTGAACCCGCAATCGTTTCCACGGATGATTCTTCATTGATTTCGTCAATGATCGCAGAACCGCCGCGCCGCATCGAAGAAACGGAAGAGCCATTTCAAACGGAAGAAACGGAGGAAACGCCCCAACCGCGTCCCGTTTCAAATCCCAAACCACTACCGCAGAAAAAACCGATTCCCAATCCAGGAAATGCACCGCAAACCGGTGGTTTTCAGTACCGCATGGCATCTTCCACGACGGCGAGAAAATTCGAGGCTTCCGCGGAATCCCGGCCTCAGTCTGCGCCCCGCAAGCCGGCCGGCCCGAATCCAACGCACGGCGTGAGTCCGACGCATGGCCCGAATCCGACGCATGGCCCGACTCCAACGCGCGGAGCAAATCCAGCGCGTGGCATGAATCACACGTCCGGCGTCCCCAAGCCCGCGGAGCTTCAGACTTCCGATCAGACGCAGGAGGAAACCAATACTCTCGCGGAAAACTGGAAGCAGCTCAAGGAAAGCTCTTCCCAGATTGCCGGGATCCTCGGCGGACAAATAAGTGAAAAAATCAGCGAGGGGATGAGCCGGCTGGGAAGCAACCTGAACGAAGGCGTTTCCCAGTTGAGTGAATCCGCAAAACCCAAACTTCAAAGCATGACGCAGCGTTTTGTGGGTCTTTTTTCCAGAAAAAAGAACGAACAGGCAGAAACCCAGGAGGAACCCGAAGAACAGCCAACAGAAAACAAAACGCCTGGCCGGGTCATTGATCCAAATCGCCGCAGGTACTATAATCCGCGGCCAAGAGAGTAATTTTTAACATAATTTTACATAGTATTGAGGAATTTAAAATGATTATTATGCCCAATTTCCCGGGAAAACCGATGAAACCCGAGACCTTTTCGCCAATTTGGACGCTTGTTTCGCCCAGTTTTATGCCGCTTCCTGACTCTGATTCGACACTGGAAAATGATGAGGACGCGCCGGAAAACAAACCGGCTCAGGAAGAAATCTTTTCTTTTCCGAATTTTTACCCCCAGACAAGCGGAAACGTTCTGACTTTGACGGACATGCCGCCGTTGATCGTCACAAACTCCTACGATGATGACAACGATAAGGATAACGATAACGACAACGACGACGACAACATCGAGGACATTCCGGACGAAGAAGACGATGACGTTTTCGAGGAAGTCGAGACTTTCGAAGACTTCGACGACGATTTTGACGAGGATTTTGAAGACGAATTCGACGAGGACTACGAAGAACTCGCCCGCATCGACGACGAAGACATTGAGGATGAAGACGAAGATTCCGCGAGCACCCCGTCCCGCTACGAAGAAGAATTCGGCGACGTGGACGGCCAGATCAAATTCATTCCTGACGGCGGCGACATGCCGTTGAATGAAGAAGTCCTGATGATCGAAGACGATCTGGACGACAGCGATGCGTCCGACTTCGACGATTACACGGACGACGACAGCGATGACTTCGGCGAGTACGACAACGATATCTGAACCCGTTCGTCATTCATACTCAATCACCATGAACTTTTAAGGAAAATTCCATGCTTAATATTCGCAAACAAACCGAAGAAGCCGTGGCCGCCATTCGTCAGAAATGGAACGGCACTCCCAAAGTCGGGATCATTCTCGGGACGGGTCTGGGCGGAGTCGCCCGTAAAATCACTGACCCGGTGACGTTCAGCTACGCGGATCTGCCGCATTTCGCCGCTTCGACCGCCTTGACCCACGCCGGCCAGCTGGTCTGCGGGAAATTCAACGGAATGGACGTCGTGGCGATGGAGGGCCGGATCCACGCTTACGAGGGCTACAGCTGGCAGCAGATCACCTTCCCCGTGCGCGTCATGAAGGCGCTGGGCTGCGACCTGCTCATCGTTTCCAACGCCTGCGGCGGCATGAACCCCCAGTTCCGCCGCGGAGACATCATGGTGATCGAGGACCACATTAATCTGATGGGCGGAAACCCGCTGGTTGGGATTAACGACGACGAACTCGGCCCGCGTTTCCCCGACATGTGCGAGCCGTACACCCGGTCGCTCGTGGACGCCGCGATGGCGATCGGCCGCAAAAACGGCTACGCGATCCACACGGGGGTTTACGTTGCACTTCTCGGTCCGTGCCTTGAGACTCGCGCGGAGTACCGTTTCCTGCGCACCATTGGCGCGGACGCCGTCGGAATGTCCACGGTCCCCGAAGTGATCGTGGCCGTTCATGCCGGAATGCGTGTTTTGGGGCTTTCCATCATCACCGACATGGGTCTCCCGGACGCGCTTCAACCGGCCAATATTGCGGAAATCATCGAGACGGCAAACACGGCGGAGCCGAAACTTAGCCAAATCGTTTTGGAAATTCTGGAGCAGGAAGCCGATAAAAACTAAATTTTGGCTTGCAGGGCCACGGTTCCATGAATTCATTTTCTTTTTCCCATTTTTACGGTCAGGCTCCTTTGTCGGTCCCCGAGGATTACACGCTCGAGGGCTGGGAAGGAAAAACGATTCGTTTGCGTCCGTACCAGCGTGAAGCCGCAGAAAAGGTCCGCCTGTCGGCCTCGCGGCTTAGCTCCCGCTTCGCTTTGCCGGCGGTGGTTCCGGGGGGGATCGTCCAGTTCGCTCCCGGGACGGGCAAAACGCTCACCGCCTTCCGCACGGCGCAGCTGATTTCCCGGCGTCCCCACGTGAACAAAGTCTTTTTCCTCGTGGACCGGAACGGTCTGGACTGGCGGACGGTCCGGAATTTCGCGCGCTATAAAAACTCTTTCATCGATTTGAACCTTGGGATCGAAAAACTTCTTCCCGCGATTCACAATCCGGAGGTCTTTCTGATCCCCACGACGCTTCAGAAATTCGAGGTTTTTCTGCACTCACTGCGTGATTTCGAGTCGATCAAAAAGCACAGTGTTTTCATTTACGACGACTGCGAGTCGGCTCTGACGGCGGACCGCAAGGCCCTGATTTCGCGGGTTTTCCCCAACTCCCAGCACTACCTTTTCACCAGTTCCGCCATTTCGGACTACGCCCGGGGTTTCTTCGGCGAGGAACTTTTCTCCTACACGCTCACGCAGGCGCTGGAGGATCGGAACGTTTTGCCATTCCAGATTGAGTACGACCTCAACCAGAACGTCCGGACGAAGTGCAGATTCGAGGACGTGGACGAGCTGAACGAAACCCGGGCGATGCTTTCCCCGACGCGCATCCACATGATCGTGAGGAAGATTTTCGGAAAGATCGGGCAGAAGACGGAAGACCAGCGTTTCGGCTCGATCCTGGCCGTGAACGACGAGCTTTCCGCGATGAATTACTACGTAGAAATGCTCCGTCAGATCCGCAAAACCGGCCGGGACCTGCGCATCGCCGCGGTTTACGACTCCGCCCCGAAGACGAGAAAGGCCGTGGTGGACCGCCGCCGGCGCGACTTCTGGGAACTGGTGGCGGAAGACTATAACGCACAGTTCGGGACGAGCTTCAGCGCGATCGGCGACCGTTTTCAGGAGTACATTCTGGACGTTTCCCGCCGTCTTGCGCTCGGCCAGATCGATCTGCTGCTCGTCGTAAACCCGTACCTGACCAGTTTCACCACGGCCAACCTGAACACGCTCTGGCTGGACTGCGACCTCGCACCCGAATCCCTGCTCCCGGCCTTTTCGCGCATCAACCGGCGGAACACGCACAAAAAAACCGGAAACGTGGTCTGCTTCCGGGATCTGCGGCGCGTGGTGAACGAGGTTTTTCCGCCCGAGGCGATTGAAAAATCTTAAAAAGCCTTAAAAAGCTAAAAAAATGACGGCGCCGAAAACGCCGTCATCTTTTTGATCTCGTCAGTTTTCCGAAGACTTACAGCGTGTAGCCGTCACGATAGGCGCGGCTTCTCATGCGGTTCGCCTCCTCATCATTAATGAATTCTTCCTTCACCGGGTCAAATTCGACCGCACGGCCGAGCTGCCACGCGATGTATGCGCAGTGCGACGCGATGTGCGACTGGGCCGCCACGTTCGCGTTGGCCGCCGGGTTGCGGCGCGTCTTCACGCAGTCGATGAATTCCGCGATGTGCGTGGTGGGCGAGGTGCCCGGCATTCCGAAGTACTTCAGCTCGCCGCGGAGCGCATCGTCCGAAACGGCCATTCTTCCCGAGTCGCCCGTCTCGATCCAGCCGTCTTCGCCGACGTACCGGGCCGAGCACGTTCCCAGACCGAGCCAGCCGGAGGAGCGCATGACGAGTTTCACGCCATCCGCGTACCAGGCGTGGACTTCACCGCCCTTGGAGCCGTCTTCGTTGAACTGCGGCTCGTAACGGACCGGGGCCGTATCGTCTTTCATCGCCGCCCACTGGCAAAGGTCCACCGTGTGGGAACCCCATTCCAGGATCCCGCCGCCGTGGAAGTCGAAATGACCGCGCCAGCCGCCGTCGATGTAACGCTGGTTGAACGGACGCCACGGGCACGGACCGAGCCATTTATCCCAATCGACGTCCGCCGGAGCCGGTTCCGCCTGAGCGGGGAGCCAGTCGTGCGTCGTGGCGGGCCACAGCGTGTTGGCGTGGACTTCCGTGATTTTGCCGAGCTTGCCGCTCTGGACGATCTTGGCGGCGAGCATGAAGTTCCCGATGTTGCGCCGCTGGGTCCCGGCCTGGTAGATGATCCCGTACCGGTTCACCGCGTTGGCGAGAGCCCGGCTTTCCTCGATCGTGAGCGAAAGAGGTTTTTCGCAGTAAACGTCCTTCCCGTGCTTCGCGGCCGTGATGGAGGCCATAGTGTGCCAGCGGTCGCCCGTGGCGATCAGGACCGCGTCAATGTCGTCGCGGATCAAAAGCTCGTTCATATCGACGTACGTCTTGAACGAATTGTCGCCGTAGAGCTGCTTGGCCAGATCCATGTTACGCTCGCGCTGGTCGCGCCGAATGTCGCAGTTCGCGACGTACTGGATGTTTTCGTGGGTCAGGAAGCACTGCAGGTCGCCCCAGCCGCGGGAACGGACGCCGATGGTCCCGAAGATGATTTTTTCACTCGGAGCGGTATTTCCGTCCAGCCCGAGGACTTTGCCGGCCATGACGGAAGGCGCGGAGACCATCGTCCCGGTGAGGGCGGCAGTTTTCAGAAAATCACGACGTTTCATTGAGTTTTGAGGAACGGACATTCAAATCTCCTTGAAAAAGATGAAGGCGGGAAATGGTTAATGGGGGGATGCGCTCTTGCATCAAACGAACTGATTACCCCCTAGTATAACAAATCGGAAACGATCTTTCAAGGAGTGGGGAAGAGTTTTCCGGGATTTTTTCAGAAAAAAGTCAAAAAAAATTTCCTCCCACCCCCTCTGGCATAAATCGTGGAAAATGCTAAAATGAAAAAGTCATGAATGATGAACGGTAGTTTAAAAAGGCTTCCCCTTCTGCAATTCATAATTCGCAATTCAAAATTCATCATTAATTCAAGGGAGACTTTCATGAAAGTTTTGGTGATTGGCGGCGGTGGTCGTGAACATGCTCTGGCCTGGAAAATCTCGCAGAGTCCCCGGGTGGACCGCGTGTTTGTGGCCCCCGGAAACGTCGGGACCTTCTTCGACGCGGAAAATGTGGCAATTAATCCCCTCGATTTCCCGAAAGTGATCCAGTTCGCCAAGGAGAATAACATCGGGTTGGTCGCGGTCGGCCCGGAACAGCCGCTCTGCGCCGGGATCGTGGACGCCCTGAAGTCCGAAGGCCTCCGGGTTTTTGGCCCGTCCAAAGCCGCCGCCCAGCTTGAGGGGAGCAAGATCTTCTGCAAGAACACGCTCAAAATGGGGCTCATCCCCACGGCCGATTTCGCGACTTTCACCGATGCGGACGCCGCGATCAATTACCTCAAAAACCGGGACGACATTCCGGTCGTCGTGAAGGCTGACGGCCTGGCCGCCGGTAAAGGGGTTTACGTCTGTCAGAATCGCGAGGAAGCGCTCAATGCCGTGCAGGAAATGACCATCGACAAAAAGTTCGGCATGGCCGGCGAGAAACTCGTGATCGAGGAAAAACTCGACGGTCAGGAAGCGTCCGTTCTGGCGATCACCGACGGCAAAACGATCCTGACCCTTCCGCCGTGCCAGGACCACAAACCGGCCTACGACGGCGACAAAGGCCCGAACACCGGAGGGATGGGCGCGTACTGCCCCGCTCCGCTGGTGGATGAAAAGTCGCTGCGCTGGATCGAGGAGAATATTCTCGTCCGGACGGTCCACGTGATGAATCGCATGGAATGCCCGTTTTCCGGCGTCCTCTACGCGGGGCTGATGATCGGCCGGCAGGGAATCAAGGTCCTCGAGTACAACACGCGCTTCGGCGATCCGGAATGCCAGCCTCTGCTGATGCGTCTGAAGACCGACCTGGTCGATATTATGGAGGCGACGATCGACCGCAAGCTCGACCAGTTGGGCGAGGTGGAATGGGATCCGCGTCCGACGGTCGGCGTCGTGATGGCGTCAGACGGCTACCCGGGAAAATGCCAGTACGGTTTCCCGATCCACGGGCTGGAAGAAGTCGCGAAAATGCCCGACGTGAAGGTCTTCCACAGTGGGACGCAGGTCAACGAAAAGGGCGAGATCGTGAACGCTGGCGGCCGTGTGCTGACCGTGACCGCGTTCGGGGACAGCATCGCGCTGGCCAAGAAGAACGCTTACGAGGCCGTCCGCAAGATCCGCTGGGAGCGTGCGTGGTGCCGCCACGACATCGCGGACAAGGCGATCGCGCTTGAAAAATAAAATCTGACGAGCGGAGTCAGTGATGGCTCCGTTTTTTATTTGGTGGGACATCTGCGAATCTTCCGGTTCCATATAATAAAACAGGAGATACAAGCGTGAAACATTTTTATGTTTTCCTTTTTTTGATTTTTACATGTGCCAATATTACGATTGCAAAAGAGGCGATGGAGTGGAAGTCGCTTCTGGCCCAATGTCCTCCGGATGTTGAGTCTGCAATTGTTGTACAGGTTCCATACGACCAAACCGGTTTTTTGATTGAAGGAGTGATGGAGATGTTGGGGGAAGAAATCTGGACATCGGAATCTCCCACTGCGCCACCGCCAGCCCCCATTCAAAAAACGAAAACTAAAATTCCGCGTGCCCTGTTTGAATTTCCCGGAAATCGTCCAGGTCCAGAGGGAACAATGGATGATGTTGAGGTTGAGGGATGGATCGGAAATCACCTTAATGTGCGGGTAACCTCAAACCTGCTCAATGATCACTACAAAGAATTACAATATGTTGTTGAGATGAAGCGCCAACCAACCGAAGAGGATCCCTATCCGGCTGGACGCCTGTGGATATATGGTCCCAAAAACGAATTGAAATCGGTTAAGGATTACGACGGGCGTTTCCGTTTTGAGAAATCATGCGGCGGGTATGCCGGTGAATTCGCGACAATGTTTATGGATTCTCTTATTGCCTACGATCTGGAACTTTCAGTTCGTTACCTGGGAGCTTCAAACCTTGAAGGACTTGTCTGGTTCAACTCGAAACAGTATGGTGTCGGCTGGTTTTTTGTCTTTAAGCAGGACATTGCCGAGGAATTTGGGAATGCTTATCAGAAGCGCCAAGCTCAAATTCCACCGGAACGACTCAAGGAATCAGACCTTGATGGCATTATAAAGGTTCTTCCGCTGAATTCCCGGATTCTTTTCGCGACATATTCATCGAAACTGAAAGCCTGGTTTGAGAATTTGGAAAGTCCAAAAGAGAACAGTACGTTCGAAATCCCCAACGTATTGACGCAGAGAATTACACCCGAAACAAGGATCTGTTTTTTCTGCCTTCAAAAGCCCGAGACGGTTTGGATGCTGGAGTCTGAAACTGCTGAAGGAAAACAGGCTTCAGGAGAAATTTTAATTCTCGGTACTCCAACGCAATCGCCAGAGGAGCTGGGATCACTGCCGTACTGGAAACACAGGGGCAACATGCCGCTCTTCGATTTGCCGGAATGGAAAAAAATGGGGGAAAAATCCAATGATCCCTTGAATTGGTATCGCTGGTCCTTACCCGATTTTGACCCACATGCTTTATTGCTTCAGGATGGGAAAGGCGCTTTCATCAAGTATTTTATCTCATCCATTGTGGAAATAAAACTGTACTAGTTTTAATATTCTGAATGGAGAAACCTTATGCCAGACGCGATTTTAGATTTCAAAGGCGAGTATCATTTTCTGGACAATTTCCATGCGGCCCCGGTAATGTGGGAGGGGATCCAATACCCGACCAGCGAACACGCTTTTCAGGCCGCCAAGACGCTCGACAAAGATGTTCGCAAGCAATTCGCCGAAGTGGAAAGTCCTTTTCAGGTCAAGAAAATGGGCCGGAACGTCGATCTGCGTCCCGACTGGGAAGAACGGAAATATGAGGTGATGGCAGAAATCATTTTCGCCAAATTTCAGCAAAATCCGGACCTGGCCGAAAAACTGCTCGCCACAGGTGACGCCCATCTGGAAGAGGGGAACCATCACGGCGACACCACGTGGGGAACGGTCGATGGCAAGGGGAAAAACTGGCTCGGGAAGATACTGATGTCTGTTCGGGAAACGCTGAGAGCAAAAAGAGTGGGAAACTGAAATGAACGATCCCGTCGCGCAAAACCGCAAACACAGGGCCCGATTCAAGGTTTTCGCCGGGTGTGCAGTGCTCCTGTTGCTGGCTGTCGCCGCCATGTGAACACGGATAAAGAGGAATTATGGAATACCCCATACTCGATAAAAACAGTAAACCGTCCGATCCTTCCCCCGGGAAATGCCTCGTTTGCGGCGCGAATCTTCGGGAGACCGGTTTCGTCTGGTTCATGGGACAGTGCGACCTGCATACCCGAAGAGGGTTTCTGGAAAACATTAAACCACGGCTTCATTGGTCGCTCAATATTGACATGGGCTTCCACGGCTGCCACGGCGCAGAACATGAAGGACGTTTGCGCAAAGACCGTTTCGTTTACGTCCCGATTTTCCTCGTGAATGATTTCCGCAGCAACAACATTGAGCTCCAGTTTTGCAGTACCCAATGCGCGAGAAAATGGTTCAATGAACTGATGGACGACCTGGACCAGGCCGTGGAAAAGGCGATTCAGGAAGAGGACGCAGAAGTCGAATAAAAACCCCGCCTACATTTTTATCAGAGAGAAAATCATGAACACAAGAAAACTCTCCCTCGCCCTTTTTTTCTTCATCCTTTTGTCGGGCTTCGTGACCGCGCAAACCGAGGAGACCAAGATCCGGGTCGCCGTCTACAAGGACAAAGGGGTCGGAAAAGGCTCAGCGGAAATGCTCGTCCGGATCATTGAGCAGGACCCGGCGTTCGAGTACCGCATCATCAACGGGCAGGACATTCGGGACGGTGTTCTCGACCAGTTCGACCTCTTCGTCCTTCCCGGAGGCAGCGGTCGCGGCGAAGCGGCCTCCATGCAGCCCGAGGGGGTGGAAAAGGTGAAGGCGTTCGTCCGGTCCGGGCACGGCTACCTCGGGATCTGCGCCGGGGCGTATTTTCCCCTTCAGCAGGAATTCATCAACGTGACCCGAAAGAGCACCCTCTGGGAACGCGGCCACGCCAAACTGAAAATCGAGCTGACCGACCTGGGACGCGAGGTTTTCGGGCAGGAATACGTGGGTGAGCTGGAGGTGAATTACAACAACGGGCCGGTGATCAACATCAACGAAAACCCGGATATGCCCAAGGTGGAGGTTCTGGCGTGGTTCCGCAGCGAGGTCGCCGAAAACGGGACCCCCGTGGGGATCCAGGTCAACTCCCCGGCCATGATTTTCACCCGTTACGAGAAAGGCCCGGTCATCACCATCAGCCCCCACCCGGAAGGGACCCAAGGCCTGAAGGGATTCATCAACTCGGCCCTTCACTACCTGGCGGAACATTCAGAGAAATGAAAGAAGTCCCTAACTCCCAACTCCACACTCCTAACTTCCCGGAGGCCCCGATGTACCGTTTCAGATTTTTATTGATTTTCGCTCTGTTTCTCGGTCTGGCACGAACGTCCGGGGCGGCAGGGGATGATCCGCTGATGGTCCCGGATGATTACCCGACCATCGAGGAGGCGTTCGAGAACGTGAAGGACGGGGGAGTCATCTCGATCCGGCCCGGTAAATACCGGCTTGGCAGAACGCTCGAGGTCAAAGGGGACGTCACGTTCCAGGGCGTCTCGGGGCTGGCGGAGGAAGTCATCATCGTTTGCGCCTACTCAGACGTCTTCAAGGTCACCGGCGGCAGCCCGCGCTTCCAAAACGTCACGGTCAACTGCACCGCGACCAAAAGAAACTGCTTTTACGTCACCGGCGGCACACCGACGATTTTCCAGTGCGTCCTGACTTCCTCCAAAGGCGGGGGGATCCTCGTCGAGGGGAAAGAGGCCGATCCTCTGGTCGATAAGTGCGAGATGAAAAACTGCGGCGGCCCAGGCGTGTGCGTTATTCAGGAGGGCCGCGGACGGTTCAAAGAGTGCGAGATCTTCCGAAACAAAATGGCCGGCATCGAGGTGGTGGACTCTGGAGATCCGACCGTCACTGAATGTACGATCCACGAAGGGAAAGGCCCCGGTGTGATCGTCTCCAAAAAAGGCCGCGGGAAGTTCACAGACTGCGAGATTTACGAAAATAAAGGGACCGGAGTCGAGGTGAATGAAGCCGGGAATCCGACCTTCACCGACTGCCAGATCTACGACGGGCGGGCCGGCGGCGTGTTCGTCGGCAAAAAAGGCCTCGGCCAGTTCAAAGACTGCGAGATCTACGCGAACGCCGAGCCTGGGATCGAGGTGAACGAGTCGGGGAATCCGACCTTCACCGAGTGCTCGGTCTTCAACGGGAAAGCGTCCGGCGTCTTCGTCTGGCAGGAAGGTCTCGGCACGTTCAACGGCTGCGAGATTTACCGGAACGAAAAGCCCGGGGTCGTGATCCAGGAGGCCGGAAACCCGACCTTCACCGGCTGCGAGATCCACAACGGAAAGCAGCACGGCGCGGTCGTCTGGAATGAAGGCCTCGGCACGTTCAAGGACTGCGAGATCTACGCAAACGCCGAGCCCGGGATCGAGGTGTGGGACTCCGCAAATCTGACCGTCACCGGGTGCAATCTCCACGACGGGAAAAGCAGCGGGATCTACGTCCACGACAAAGGGGCGGGAACGTTCAGCACGAACACACTCTCGAAGAACTACCGCGACGGCAAACTTTCCAACTGGGCGATCGAATTCAACGCCGGCAAGGTGAAAGGCTCGGGCAACACGCCGGAAATGCCGAAACATTAACTCCTCATTAAATTATGCGCAATATCAAGCTCACCATCGCGTACGACGGAACCGACTATCACGGCTGGCAGTTCATTCAGGGAAATGACGTCCGGACCGTGCAGGGGTGCGTTATTGCCGCGATGGAGAAGCTGACCGGCGGGACGCAGGAGGCCGGGACGTTTCAGGTCCTCGGGAGCAGCCGGACGGACGCGGGGGTCCATGCGCTCGGCCAGGTCGCCTCGGTTTGGACGGACTCTACGATCCCCATCGAGGCGTTTGCGCGGGCGTTGAACGCCAATCTGCCCGGGGACATTCTGGTTCTGGACGCGGAAGAGGCGCCGGAGGATTTTCATCCCATTCGCTGCACCGAGCGGAAGCGGTACCGGTACCTGATCCAGGACGGGCCTTTGCCGGAACTTTTTCTTCGGCGTTACGCGTGGCGGATGGGGAAACTGACCGCCTCCCGACTCGATGCCGACGCGATGGCGCAGGCGGCCCGGTATTTCCTCGGGACCCACGATTTCTCGAGCATGGAAAACATCGGCTCGCCCCGGACCAGCTCGGTGCGGACGATCTTCGACGTTTCGGTCCGCCGCGGGATCTCGTCGCCCGAGGCCCCGTTCATCCTTCCGATGGTCGGCAGTCCAGAGGATTTCATCGAGATCGAGGTGGAGGCGGACGGTTTTCTGTACAACATGGTGCGCAACATCGCGGGCACGCTGATGGAAGTCGGCCGCGGACGTCATCCAGCGCAGTGGGTGGAGGAAATTCTCGCCTCAAAATCCCGAGACGGGGCTGGGCCGACCGCGCCGCCGCAGGGTTTGTACCTGCTCTGGATCAAATTCAAATAAATGGTTCCGGAAAAAAATCTCTACCAAGCGAGGGAAATTTAAAGAAAATCTCTCCCCACCCCTCGAAATTTTTCAAAAATCGGGTATAATAAGATTAATCGGGGAAAATCTATCCCTTTTCATTTTTCCAATGGACCTTTTTCAAGCAATTCCGGAGAGTTCAATGATTGCGAAGAACATCAAACGCGGCATGATCATGGTTTACGAAGGCAACCCGGTCATCATCGAGAGCATTTTCGTTCAGACCCCGTCGGCCCGCGGCGCTTCGACGCTTTACAAATTCCGCGCCCGCAACCTTCTCAACAAACAGAAAGTCGATTTCACGTTCAAAGGTGACGAAAACATGAACGAGGCCGACTTCGGAAAACGCAACGTGCATTTTTCCTACTCCGACTCCGAGAAAATGTACTTCATGGACGACGAAAACTTCGAAATGTACGAGCTGCCGTTTTCGGACGTCGAGGACGAAAAACCGTACATCACGGAAGGGCTGGAAGACATTCAGGTCATGATCTACAATGACCAGCCGGTCGGCGTGCAGCTTCCGGTCTCGATCGCGCTGAAAATCGTCCAGACCGACCCGGGCGTGAAGGGGAACTCGGCCACGTCGCGCAACAAGCCGGCCAAACTGGAAACGGGCCTGACCGTCATGGTCCCCGAATACATCGAAGAGGGCACCGTCATCCGTGTCGACTCCCGCACGGGCGAATACCTGGGAAGAGCGTAATACAGTGAACGAAGAGCAGGAACGAATAATGAATAACGAATAACGAATAATGAAAAGAATGAGGTCAGACTCAAGCGTGATTTATTCGGAAAAGACTTTCATTTTTCTTCCCATTATTCGTTATTCGTTATTCATTATTTCTTAACGATCCATCATATTATGAAATTCACAAAGATGCACGGTTGCGGGAACGATTACGTTTACGTCAACTGTTTTGAAGAAACATTTCCCGAGTGCCCGCAGGAACGCGCGGAACTCGTGCAGAGGCTTTCCGACCGCCATTTCGGGATCGGCGGCGACGGCGTCATTTTCATCTGCCCGTCCGAAAAGGCCGACGCCCGGATGCGCATGTTCAACGCGGACGGCTCCGAGGCTGAAATGTGCGGGAACGGTGTGCGCTGCGTCGCGAAGTACGTCTTCGACCACGACATCGCCCGAAAAGATGAAATCGCCGTCGAGACCCAGGCGGGGATCAAGCTCATCCGCGTCATGGAGTTCAATCCCGACGGAACGGCCGCGAAGCTCCGCGTCGATATGGGCGAGCCGATCCTCGATCTGCCGAAGATCCCGACGACGCTCTCCAACGGCGTGAACGAGCCGCTTGAGGTCACGGACGCTTCGGGCAAAACGGTCGGGACTTTCCGCGTGACGACCGTTTCGATGGGCAATCCGCACTGCATCACGTTCGTCGATGAGATCACGGACGACCTGGTTTTCGGGATCGGGCCGCTCGTGGAGCACCACCCGGTTTTCCCGGCGCGCGTGAATACCGAGTTCATTCAGGTCCTTTCCCCGACCGAGCTGAAAATGCGCGTCTGGGAACGCGGCACCGGCGAAACCCTGGCCTGCGGGACCGGCGCCTCGGCCGTGAGCGTCGCGGGCGTTTTGACCGGGAATTCCGAGAGAAAAGTCCTGATCCACCTCCTCGGCGGTGACCTGGAACTGGAGTGGGACGAGGCGACCAACCATGTTTTCATGACGGGTCCGGCGGTGGAGGTTTTCTCCGGGACCGTCAATCCGTGAGGTTTTCAGGGGGGGCACCTGAAAGAGCGTACATTTTCCCCGATTCACCGAGAAACTGGCCGGGAATCCCCGAGAAACTGGAGTTTTTTATGAACGTTTTCATCCTTTGCATTTTTGCTTTGGTCCCGTTTCATAACGCCTCGGTTCATGAGGCCAAACTGACGGTCTGCCCCGATTTCGCGGAAGTGCTCCGTTTTGAAAATAAACTCGAGTCTTACCAGGCCCCTGAACCCGTGAATCCCGGGATGGAGTCCGTTTTAAAACCAGCTACCGCGCCGGAGGTCGATCCTGCGCCGACTCTCACTCCCGAAAGCGATCCTGCGCCGGTTCTCACGCCGGAAAACGATCCAGAGCCGGCACTTGATTCCGAGCCGATCCTCATCCCGGAAACCGTCCCCGAGCCGATCCATCTCGGGCAGCTGGAACCGGAAATTGTGCCCGAAAATTCCATTCAACTGAAGCAGCCAGTCGCGGAATTGGCCCCCCCTGCGGAACCCGCGCCGCTGGAGATCCCCGAGAGGCTGACGCCAAAACCGGTTTTCCCCTCGCGAAACGTGGAATTTGCCGCGGCAGAAGAGCCCGTTTCGGAAGTTCAGTCGGTTCCTGCCGGGGTGAAAGTACAGGAAACCGCGCCGACTGACGCACCGATCCGCCGGCCGTGGGGCGTTCTGACGTTTTCCATTTTCCTGCTTCTGCTTTCCGTCAGCGCAAACGTTTTTCTGGGCTGGCAGTTGATCGAAGCGCGGCTGGCCAAACTGCGCTGACCGCGTAAACGCCCGACGTGAACTCAAGGAGTTTTCCCATGAAAAAAATCGTTTTTTCGCTCGTTCTTTGCCTTTCCGGTTTTCTGTATGCCGCGCCGGGTGACCGTCCGGGGGACGATTTCACGCCGACGCTCGTCGGGCCGCTTTCCATGCCGTCGGTGGTGACGGGCGAGCCGGCCAAGTCGGTCGAAAGCTCGCCGGTGGAAGCCGCCAATCCCGGAACGCTTTTCCACCCCCAGCGCCAGCCCTCGAAAAATCTCTGGGCCGATTCCTGGCTTTTCAACATGGTCCCGCTGCTCGACGCGGAAGGGAAGCAGATCCCCGAAACGGAGGAGACGGAATCCCTCACGGCCGAGGAGCGGCTGAAGCAGTTCATCCAGGTCGAGGAGTGGTACGGCGCCGCCCCGCCGCGACTTGCCGGGAAGTACGTACTCGTGGACTTTTCGGCGTCCTGGTGCCCCGCCTGCCGCCGCGAGATCGTCGAGCTGAACCACTGGTTCCAGAAGTTCGGGAAAGAACTGGTCGTCATTTCGATTTACGAGACGGACCGGGTCTCAATCGATAATCTGGCGGGCGCGTACAAAGGGAAGGACCTCCAGTACTACGTCGGGATCGACACAAAACGCCGGACGGCCAACGCGCTGGGCGTTTTCGGGATCCCGCACGCGGTCCTGATCGAGCCGCTTTACGCCGGCGTCGTGTGGGAAGGCATGCCGAACCAGCCCGGCTACGAGCTGACCGACGAGATCATCGAGAAGGTCCTGGCGATCGGACGGCGAGTCAGCCAGAAATGATTTTGAATCTTTTGAAGCCGGCACCATTTTTGAGTCATTTCGAAATTTTAACTTAAATGAAACGAATCGTAAGCATCCAGGACATTTCATCCGTCGGCAAGTGCTCGCTGACGGTGGCGCTTCCCATCATTTCGGCGATGGGCGTGGAGGCGGCGGTCCTTCCGACGGCCGTCCTTTCGACCCACACCGCGATCCCGGGCTTCACTTTTCACGATTTGACCGGCGAAATCCGCCCGATCTGCGCCCACTGGAAGAAGATGGGGTACACTTTCGACTCGATCTACACCGGTTACCTCGGCTCCTTCGAGCAACTCGATCTCGTCTCGGAATTCTTCGATGATTTCGGGAAAGACTCCCTCATCTTCATCGACCCGGTGATGGGCGACTACGGTCGGCTTTACTCGGGCTTCACGCTCGATTTCGTCCGCGAGATGGCGAGGCTTTGCGCTCGGGCGGACGTGATCGTTCCGAATATGACCGAGGCGACGTTCATGACCGGCCTCGAGTACCGGGAGGACGGCCAGTACGACCTGGTTTTCGTGCAGGACCTTCTGCGCCGCTTGTGCGACTTCGGCCCGAAAAATGCCGTTTTGACCGGCGCGTCCTTCAACCCCAAACTGGTCGGGATCGTGGGGCTGAACGCCGAGTCCGGCGAGTTTTTCTCGTACATGACGGAGCGGATCCCCAACTCCTTCCACGGGACGGGCGACATTTTTTCCAGCGCGGCGGTCGGCGCCCTGATGAACGATTTTTCCCTTTCCGACTCACTGGCGATCGCGGCCGACTACACGCTCGAGTGCATCCGCGAGTCTCTCAAAGACCCGGAAGCGCGCGACTACGGCGTGAATTTCGAGTCGGCGATCCCCTACCTGGTCCGGCGCATCGGGAAATGACCGGTTTCCGTTTCGCGGCCGTTCCATCCAGAGCGGCCGTTTTCCTTCCTTTTTTCTTCAATCCCTCCATTTCTCCCCACTGAAAACCATGACTCACACGAAGAACTTCCTCCTTTTGCTTTCGTTTTTTCTCCTCCCGGCATTCGTTCAGGCCGAGGAAGACCCGCTTGGTCTTTTCCCCTTCTTCACGATGGGCGAAAACATCGCCGACGTTTGGGCGAATCCGTCCCAGCAGAAAATCGCCGGCGCCGACGGTCAGGTCGTGGTGGACGGCGACCGTTTCATCACCTCCGGGAACGGCCAGGAGATCCGTTTCTGGGGCGTGAATTTCTGCTCCTCGATGAACTTCCCCGAAAAGGACCAGGCCGTCCGCTACGCGAAGCGCATCGCCAGCTTCGGGATCAACGCGGTCCGGCTCCACCACATGGATAATCGGGAGATCTGGGGCAAAAACTTCCCGGACGTCACGACGCTGGACCCGGAAAAACTCGACCGGCTTGACTGGTTCATTTACCAGCTCAAACTCAACGGCGTGTACGTGAATATTAACCTCCACGTTTCGCGCAAACTCCTCGAGCCGAACGGTTTCTGCCCGCAGGAAGAAGGGACGCAGTTCGACAAAGGGGTCGATAATTACGAGCCGCGCATGATCGCCTTGCAGAAAAAGTACGCCAAAGAGCTCCTTTCGCACGTGAACCCGTACACGAAGATGAGCTACCTGGAGGACCCGTGCATCTGCATGATCGAGATCAATAACGAGAACAGTCTGGTCTCGCACTGGTTCTGGGGCAATCTGGCGAACATCGGCCCGACTTACACGGCCGAGCTCCAGAAACAGTGGAACGCCTGGCTCGTCAAGAAGTACGGCACGACCGAAAAACTCCGCGAAGCGTGGAACTGCCGCACGTACCCGCTCGAGCCGAATCTTGTACCGGACCCGGGTTTTGACGGCGCGGAGCCTTCCGAAGCCGCCAAAGCCGCGAAACTGGTGTGGGACCTGGAGCGCGGAACTTCCATTTCCGACCTGAAGAAAACGGACGGCCTACTCCGTCTGACCGTCGAGAAATGCGGCTCCGTCGCGTGGAATCCCCAGTTCAAAATCTCCAATCTCGCGGTGGAGGAGGGAAAGCCCTACACGGTAAAATTCCGCGCGCGTGCGCCGAAGCTCGCCCCAGGCTCCACGATGCAGCTGAACGTCGCGTGCACCCAGAACCACGACCCGTGGGGCACCGCGGGCCTCGTCGCCAAGTGGGACGCGACGCCTGAGTGGAGATCCTACGAGTTCCAGTTCACCGGAAAGGCCGACGACGAAAAAACGCGCGTCGTTCTGAGCGGCTTCCAGCCCGGCGTGTACGAATTCGACGATTTCTCGATCCAGCCCGGCGGCCGCGTTGGTCTGGCCGAGGACGAAACCCTCGAGGCCGGCACGGTCCCGGTCCTTTTCCGCGGGAAACCGAACGTTTCGCTCCCGAAAGCCGGCGAGAACGATTTCATCAACTTCATCGTGGACACGGAGACGAACTACTGGCTCGAAATGTTCCACTTCGTGAAGGACGAACTGGGCGCGAAAGCTCCCGTCACCGGCACGCAGATGAATTACGGCTCCCACTGGGCTCAGGCTCAACTCGACTACTGCGACGCGCACGCCTACTGGAACCACCCGTCCTTCCCCGGTCGGCCGTGGGACGGCGGAAACTGGAAGCTCGGCAACAGCTCGATCTCCAACGCGCTCGGGAACAAATACTCGACCGTGACGAGTCTGGCCAACTACCGGATCCTCGGGAAACCGTACACGATCAGCGAGTACAACCACCCGTACCCGAACCTCTACGGGGCCGAGGGTTTTCCGCTGCTCGCCTCGATGGCCGCCTTCCAGAACTGGAGCGGGATCTACATTTTCGCGTGGTCGCACAGTAACCACTTCAGCCCGGAAGAAACGCCCAGTTTCTTCGACATTAAGGGGAACCCGGTCCAGCTCGTCCACATGGCGGCGTGCTGGAACCTTTTCCTCCGCGGCGACGTGCGGGACGCGCGGACCGTTCCCGACGTGAAGCCGATCGAGTATTTGATGAGCAAAGCCTCCGAGCGCGAAATTTTCTGCAAGCACGGCAACACGCACGCGCCGCTGGGATTCCGGCATGAAAACCCGATGCTGACCGCCGTCGGGACGCGAATCGTTGAAAACGCCGACGTTCCACCCAAAGCGGAAGCCTCCGAGCCTCTGACCCGGACGGTTTCAAGCACCGGCGAGATCCGCTGGAACGGCGAGGTGGAAAACCGCGGGTTCTACCAGATCGACACGCCAAAGACCAAGGTCTTTTCCGGTTTCATTCAGAATCGGACGTTCCAGTTCGAAAACGGCCCGAGCCTGAAAATCGAGTTTGGAAAAACGATCCTGGACTGGGCGACCGTTTCGCTGACGCAGACGAAACCGAACCACTTCCTCCTTTCGGCGACGGGCCTCCAGAAGAATTCCGACTGCGTGCTGGGCCTTTACGCCGAGGTGGTGAAGGACACGCCGGTGGAGGAATACCCGAATCTGATCAACCAGCAGATCACGTTCTGCCAGAAGCGGGGCCACGCGCCGTTGATGTGCGAGGGGATCCCCGCCGCGCTGACGCTTGAAGTCCCCGCCGGAAAGACGGTCCGGTACTTCCCGCTCGACGGAAGCGCCAGTCGGATGAGTGAACAGAAAGCCGAAAAAGTCGATGAGACGCACGTCAAAATCACGATTTCGCCCGAGTTCAAGACGCTCTGGTACGAAGTCGTGATCGAATGAACCCAAACCCCAACTTCCGGAAAGGATTTTCGATGAATATTCAGACCATTTTCAGCGACCAGGCCCCCGCCGCGGTCGGCCCGTACTCCCAGGCGCTTTGCGTGAACGGCTTCCTCTTCGCCTCGGGGCAGATCCCCATCAACCCCGCCACCGGAACGATCGACGGCACGACCATCGAGGAGCAGACCCGCCAGGTCATGCGCAACATCGAGGCGGTTCTGACGGCCGCGGGAACGGATTTCGCCCACGTCGTGAAAACCACGTGCTTCCTGAAGAGCATCGGCGATTTTGCCGCCTTCAACGCCATTTACGGCGAGTACTTCACGAGCCGCCCGGCCCGGTCGTGCGTGGAAGTCTCGGCCCTCCCGAAAGGCGCGCTCGTCGAAGTCGAAGTGATCGCCGCGCTGGATTAAACCGAACGCCTGGAATCCCGCGTACGCGACTCCAAAGCCCTCCGAAAACGCCAGGCCCGTTTCACTTCCAACCTTGCATTTAAACACGGATTTCCACGGATTTAGAGGATTAAAAGGATTCTTTCAGGGAAGAGTTCGACCTTTTTCTTTAAAAATCCGTGAAAATCCTTTTAATCCGCGGAAATCCGTGTTTAAATGGAGGTTTGAATCAGGCCGCGCTCCCACTTGGCGAAGGATTCAACTCAATATTTCAAAATCCCCATTAATCCGCCCAAATCCGCCTCATCCGCCCAATCCGCGGGGCCTATAGTCGCTGGACGCGGTAGCGGGCTGGACGTGAACTCCGCGCCAGTCCCTTTTTCTCCCCCTTTTTTCCTCCATCTGCGGAAAAAAAAGGAAAATTTGCGGAAATGGACGGTTGATTCTTTTTCCGTTTTGTGGTAAACTAAGAAAATACGCTTTACAAATGGCCCAAAAGTTTTCAAAAACCGCGGGTCATTTCCTCCCCACCCTTTTACAGGAGTTTTCTCATGCAAAAACGCACTTTTGTAACCAAATCCGGCATCGTGCTGGCCGGGGCCGCGGCAGCCGTCGCCTCAAACGCCTACGCTCAGGGAACCGACGAAACCATTAAAGCCGTGATCATCGGCTGCGGTGGACGCGGGACCGGCGCCGCCGCCAACTTCCTCAAAAACCCCAACACGAAAATCATCGCCGTGGGCGACGTTTTCCCGGACCAGAAAGAAGCCGCCCTGCAGCGCTACGGCCTTGGCCCCGAAGCGGGTTTTGACGGTTTCGACGCCTACCGCAAGGCGATCGACTACGCCGTGGCGAACGGCGCAGTGTACGCCATTCTCACGACCCCGCCGGGATTCCGCCCGATCCACTATAAATACGCCGTGGAAAAGGGCCTCAACTGTTTCCTGGAAAAACCGTGCTGCGTGGACTCCTACGGCTACAGAATGCTGATGGACGTGAACAAACTGGCCGACGAGAAAAACCTCAAGGTCGGCGTCGGCATGCAGCGCCGCCACCAGCAGACGTACCTCGACGGCATCCGCGAGATCCTCGACGACAAAAAATGGGGCGACATTCTGTACACGCGCGTCTATTGGAACATGGGCGGGATTCCTGTCCGCGGCACGGGTGAGGAACCGACCGAAATGCAGCGCCAGATCCGCAACCGGTACTACTTCGTCTGGCTCTGCGGCGATAATATTCTCGAGCAGCACGTGCACAATCTGGACATTGGAAACATCATCATGGGAAACCGCGATCCGCTTTACCACCCCAAGCAGTGCAACGGGATGGGCGGCCGCGCTCCGCGTTACTTCGGAGGCCCCACCCCGCGCGTCGGCGAGATCTTCGCGTACCACTT
Source organism: Thermoguttaceae bacterium (assembly GCA_017447865.1). Taxonomy (GTDB): domain Bacteria; phylum Planctomycetota; class Planctomycetia; order Pirellulales; family Thermoguttaceae; genus RGIG3701. Next base: position 9,285 of record JAFSMO010000085.1, on the reverse strand, counting down.
CGTCGAATACGAGTACGCAGACGGCCGCCGGATGTACAGCCAGAGCCGCCAGGTCGCCGGCACGTGGAACTGCGTGAACGAGTTCGCGTGCGGAACCAAGGGAAGCGGCCCGGTCCCCCGTCCGAAGGCCCGCGGAGAGCAGGCGCCTGACCCGTACGACGTCGAGCACACTGACCTGATCAACGCGATCAAGCAGAACCAGAAGTACAACGAGGGCTGGGCCGGCGCAACCGCCTCGATGATCGGGATCATGGGCCGCATGGCGACGTACTCCGGGAAAGTCGTGACGTGGGATCAGGCCGTGAACTCTGGAAAAACCTACATGATCTACGAAAACCACGACGCGCTGACGCTCGACAGTGACCCGCCGGTCCTTCCGAACGCCGACGGCCTGTACGACGCGCCGATCCCCGGCGTGAGCACGGACGTTTGAGCCGTCTGAACCTTTTGAAACGCGCGGCAAATGGAGGTTTAACGCATCTTTTGCCGCCTTCTTTTCGTGATTGAGGGACGGAGTGGCCGCCCCTCAGTTCATTCGTTTCCATCTCTCTAACGGAATCATTTTATGACCCACCTCACCCGCCGTCAATTTCTCAAACTTTCCGCCGCCTCCCTTTCCGTACCGGCTTTGATCCGATCATCTTCGTTGGGGCTGGATGGCAGCGTCCCGGCAAACGAGCGCGTCACGATGGGCGTGCTGGGCTGCGGGCTGCACTCGACCACCTGGAACATTCCCCTGATGCTCGCCAACCGGGAGCAGCAAATCGTCGCGGTCTGCGACCCGGACGCGGAACATCTCGCCAAAGCGGAAAATCAGGTCAACGCTTTTTACGCCAAACTGACCGGCCAGGAGTACAAAGTCGCGGCGTACCGTGATTTCCGGGACGTGGTGAACCGGAAGGACGTGGACGCGGTGGACGTCATCACGCCTGACCACTGGCACGTGCTCATGAGCGTCTTCGCCATGAAGGCCGGCAAGCACGTCATCGCCGAGAAACCCGTCCTGACGCTCCGCGAGGGCCAGCGGCTGATGCAGGTCCAGAAAGAGACCGGGAAGGTCTTCCTCACCGCCTCGCAGATCCGCACGGTCGATACGAATCAGCAGCTGGTGAACATCTGCCGGAACAAAATCATCGGGAACCTGAAGAACATCAAGGTCCTGCTTCCCTTTGGAAACCGCAAGCGGGGGAGCCAGGATTTCGAGGTGCGCCCGATCCCCGAGACGCTCGACTACGAACTTTGGACCGGTCCCGCGCCGCTTTTGCCGTACATACCGGCCCGGGTTCACGTGAGCTGGCGCAACCACTTCGCGTACAGCGGCGGGACGCTCCCCGACTGGGCGGCGCACTACGTGAACTGGGCGTACTGGGCGAACGACTCGGACCGCACGCCCCCGGTGCGTCTGACAGCCATCACCGAAAATCCGCAGACCCGCTACGAATTCCCGGGCCGTGAAAGAGGTCTGGAGAATTTCCCGCCCGCGGACGTTCCGTGGACCACGACGGCCGGCTACGATTTTCTCGCGGAATTCCGCAACGGCGTGACGATGCACGTCTGGAGCGACAATCCGGGGATCAAATTCGAAGGGGATGAAGGGTGGGTCCTCGCGAAAGGCCCGTCCCCGTACGACAGTACGCTGACCGCCAGCAGCGAGAGCATCCTGAGCTGGACGCCCGGACCGAACGACCTGGACGTTGGGCGCGGGCTGGAGTACTGCATGGTGAGCCGCAAACCCGGCAAAGGCCTGCAAGGGGTGAAGGGCGGCGAGCACGTCCACTTTTCTCATTGCGTCAAGACGGGCCAGACCGAAACGTACTACCCTGCCTGGCTCGGCTTCAACACGGACGTGACCGCCCTGGCCGCGAACATCATGATGCTGAACGACTTCCCGTCCATCGAGTGGGACGCCGAGAATCAGAAATTCACCGGCGAGAACGCCGAAATCGCGAATCAGAGCTTCCTCGTGGACCGTCCCCAGCGTGAGCCCTGGACGTTTGAAAACGTCGATTCCTGGATCAACGTGGGGTGAGTTGAAATAGTCAGTAGTCAGCGTTCTGCTTTCGGCAGAAAAGAGTTTTCAGTTTTCAGTTCCCAGTTTTCAGTTGGTCGTTGAGGAACGGAAAACCATATTTCGGCGCAGCCGAAACGCTGACTACTGACTACTTCAAACTGAAAACTGGAAACTGAAAACTTCATTTCGGCGTAGCCAAAACACTTTAATTCTTAGTTTACGGAGGCCCCGACCCATGCCGCGTTTGATTCCCTGGTTCAGTTTTTTGGTTTTGCTGATCTCGTCGGTCGTGCTCTCGAACCCGACGAGCCGGGACTCCTTTGAATGGAACGGGACCTGGATCACCCGATTCATCGGCAAAGAAACCGAGGTCGTCGTTCCGGACGGCGCGACCGAAATTCGACCGGGAGCGTTCAAGGACTGCCATTCCTTGACCTCCGTCACCCTTCCCGAAGGCGTAACGAAGATCGACTTTGGAGCGTTCCTCCGCTGCAGTTCCCTCAAGACGGTCGCCCTTCCCGAAAGTCTCAATGAAATTGAGTGGGGGGCGTTTGCCAACTGCCCGGCCCTGAAAGAATGGACCCTTTCCTCCGATCATCGCTTTTTTAAGAAAGACGGGATCGCCCTGCTGACGAAAGACGGCAAAACCCTGATCGCCTGCCCGGCCGCCGCCGGAGAATACCGGATCCCCGAGGGCGTGACCGGGATCGAAAGGGAGGCGTTCCGCGGCTGCGCGTCCTTGACCTCCGTCCTCATCCCCGAGGGCGTGACCATGATCCGGCTCTATACGTTCTTTGGCTGCACGTCTTTAAAGTCCATCGTGATCCCCAAAGGCGTGACGGAAATTGGGAATTGCGCGTTCGCGGAATGCACGTCCCTGACGTCCGTCGTGATCCCTGAAGGCGTGACGGAAATCGGAGAGAGCGTGTTCTATGGCTGCACGTCCCTGACTTCCGTCGCTCTGCCGAAAGGCGTCACCGTGATCCCGGAGGAAACTTTTGAAGGCTGCACGTCCTTAACGTCCGTCGTGATCCCCGAGGGCGTAAAGAAAATTGAAAGGTTTGCGTTTTCTGGCTGCACGTCGCTCAGCTCCGTCACCCTTCCCGACAGTGTTAAGAAAATTAAAGGCGCCGCGTTCGTCAACGCCCCGGACATTTCCCCGACCCATCCCCATTTCAAGAAGGAGGGGGCCTGCCTGCTGACCAAAGACGGGAAAAAACTGGTCGCCTGCTGGACCAACGCTGAAGAATTCCGGATCCCGGACGGCGTAAAGGTGATCGGTGAAGGGGCGTTCACGGAACGGCGCGCCTTGAAGTCCGTCGTGATCCCCGAAGGCGTGACGAAGATCGAATACGGCGCGTTCTACGGGTGCCGCGCGTTGACGTCCGTCACCATTCCCGGAAGCGTGAAAAAGATCGCAGACGAAGTGTTCAACGAGTGCCCGGACGTGACGATCTGCGCTCCGAAAGGGTCCAGGGCGGAAGAACACGCGGGAGAATGGATGATTCCTTTTAAAGACGACGGTTCCAGCGTCCCTAGGGCGGAAGGGAAGTCTGAACGTGCGAAGAATGACGAAATCCCCTGCGAACTCGGCATCATCCGCATTGATCCTGAAAGTGAATGGGGACTGGAAATCCCGACAAGTGACGAGATGCTGAAGCTTCTCAAGATCGAGGACGATTACGTTTTCTCCTCGAAGGTGGAGGGCGCCTCACTTTCCGCCTGGACGGATCGGGAAGGGCACGTTTGCAAGCTGTGGCTCAATGGAATCCAGCTTGATCAGCCACTGCTCGATCAGATCCAGCGTTTTTCCCGTTTGCGGGATCTCGATTTTTTTAATTGCAAATTTTCCCCGGGGCTTCAGTACCATTTTGACGGTTTGAAAAATCTGGAGGAGTTTGGGGTTATTAACTGTATAGAAGCCGAAAAAGGCCTCCCGAAAGAACTTTTGAAATCCTTGTCCGAGTGTTCCCGGCTGCGGTCATTGGATTTCTCGAATCAAAGCGATCTTTTCATTGGCAAATTGTCACGAGAGGATTTTCTCCTGGTTGGTCAAATGAAATCGCTTCGCTCTTTGAAACTTCCTCACCTTTCCGACGAAGGGCTGGAGATTCTGGCCGGACTCCCCAAAATTCAAAAACTCAGTGCGAATCGTACCCAAATTACTGAAAAATCCATTCCATTGCTTCATCGGTTTCCCCAATTACGGGAACTTTATCTCGTTGGATCCCGTGACGATATGGTGGCCATCGATGATGCGTTTCTGCAGGCGATTTCGGACATTCCTCTCCGGATCCTGTCCATTCCCAAAGCGAAATTGACAGACAAAAGTGTCGAAACCATCCTGGGATGGAAAAGCCTTAAATGGATCATGTACCTTGATCGTGACATGTCCCCCGAGGGCCGGCAAAAGATTGGGGGCAAGGTGCCCTTTCTGTAGTTTGGCCGCCCCCTCACGTGATTCAGGAACCAGGTTTTTAGACTCATTTCCGGCAGCATTTATTAAAAAGGAGCATTCCCATGCGTCACATTTTCCCCATTCTGCTTTCCCTCCTCCTCATTTCCCCGGCGCTCGCGCAGCAGAACTGGCCGCCGAACCCGATCGCGACGTTTGCGGACGGCGTGTGGTCCGTGCCCGATGAAAAGGACCCGGGGCTCATCACCAGGTTCTCGCAGGGACCGACGCGTGACCTTTGCTCGGACGCCGAGGCCGCCAACTGGGTGGACGCCGAGGGGAATCCCAACCCGGAATGGAAGATCCAGAACGGCGAGATCGTCCGGCTGGGCGGCGGGAAGGACCTTTTCCTCAAGGGCGAGTACAAGGATTTCATCCTCGAATTTGAATTCAAAGTCGAGTTTGCGGGAAACTCCGGCGTTTACTTCCACGCCTGGGGCGAAGACGGGAAAGCGATGGGCTACGAGTACCAGATCATCGACGACATGAACCGCCCGATCCACGAGACGTACCAGCGCTACTTCACCGCCAGCCTCTACCAGATGTTCCACCGCTACGACGCGGCCGGGCCGATCAACTACGGCGGGTTCAATACCGGGAAGATCCTCGTGGCCGGGAACCACATCGAGTTCTGGCTCAACGGCAAACTCGCGCTGAACGTTCAGGCGGGCACGAAACTCTGGAACTGCTTCGTCTCCAACGCCCGCACGAACGACGGCAAACGCTTCGGCAAGATGATCGGCGGCCAAATCGCGTTTCAGAACCACCAGCACGAGATCATTTTCCGGAACGTGAAGCTGACCGAGCTGAAGCCGGCGCAGTAGAAAAAAGCCCTCAGCTTCCGCAAACGTCAAAAACCGACTCAAAGTTCACGCCCAGCCCGCTGCCACGTCCAGCGACTATAGGCCCCGCGGATTGGGCGGATCAGGCGGATTTGGGCGGATTTTTAGGATTTAAATCGGGATCCACTTAAAAGGAGCGCGAAAACTCAAAAGCTGAACCGATTTAAAATTTTAAAATCCAATCCGCCTTAATCCGCCCAATCCGCCTGATCCGCGGGGCCTATTGCGGCTTCGGGCGTTCCCGGAGTGCTTCGGCGCCGCGGACGCTGGATCAGGGCGTTTTTCTTTCCTGGTTTAACCAGATTTCGCCCCAATCCGGTCGGCGGGGCGGTCCAAATCCCTTCTTTCGTTTTTTTCCTCACGAAACTTTCAATCCCGCGCCGGGCCGGTTTCTTAAATTCCGCTTTTTCTTTTACCGATGAAGAAAAGCGGTTTTTTTCCTCATCTCACCCACAAAAACGACAGAATCGAGAGATATTGTGTTCCGAACTTTTCCTCAAGACGAGCCTTACCGGCAGAAACTCCTCGCTGACGCAGGGCTGGATCCGGAGGAAAGTCCACGGCTTCGTTCCATCGTGGGGCCCGCGGAAATTCGTGCGATTCTCAAAGGTTTCCGGCATCACCCCGAGGTTTACAAACCGGGGGAACGCCCGGAATCCCGGCGGCGGGAGTCGGACTCGCACGGTCTGGAAAACGTGGCGGCGTGCCGCTTCCGCGCGAATTTTCACATTCATACGCAGTACTCGGACGGGCGGCTCTCCGTGCCGAAGCTCCTCCAGCAGGCCGCAGCCTACGCGGACCGGGTGGCGGAAAATCTGAACTCGAATTCCCTGGTTCCGTTCGCGCCGTTCACGGTCGGGATCATGGACCACAATCGGGTCGAGGGGTGCGCCGAGGCGATCCGGCTCATTCATGTCGAGCCCGAGCGGTTTCGGAATCTCCGGGTGATTTTGGGGTCGGAGATCACGGTCCGGATCCACAAAATTTACCAGTTCGAGCTTCGGGAAAAGCGCCACGTGCATTTTCTGATGGTCGGGATCACGCCGCAGGACCCGGGACTTGAGGCGTTTCTTCTGCCTTTTGCCGACGCGGTCCCGCCGACGCACCGGGACTTTCACGGCGCGCCGTCCGTCACGCTTTCGCAGGTTTCGCAGCTGCTTCATTCCCAGCGGTTTGGCGCACTGGCGATGGCGCACCCGTCGCGGATCCAGCTCAAGCGGTTCCTCGTCGAGCCGCAATACGCCACGGAGGCCATGCGGCAGTACATTCACCTCTTTCACAAAATGCTCGGCCGCCGCGCGCTGTACGTCGAGGCGTACTACCAGGCGTACACGGGAAATCTGGCGCTGGATCTCGAGGAACTCCGGACGATTCTGGAAACCACGGCCGCGGAGCGCCTTTTGGCCGCCGGAGGGCTGGACACGCACGGGGCGAATATTTTCTTCAGCAACACGTCACCCAGGTTTACGATTTAAAAAAATCAAGATTTGAAACGAGCCGCGCCTGAAACGCAGAACGCACTCCGCTTCAAAATCTCATTTAAACACGGATTTTCACGGATTAAATGGATTTACAGGATTTTTAAAGAAGAAGAAGGGAGAAGGTGAAAGTCTTTCCTGAAAATCCTTTTAATCTTCCTAATCCGTGAAAATCCGTGTTTAAATAAAACGTTAAAGCGGGAATGGCGTGGCGTTTAGCCGAACACTTTTTTCTTTTTCGTTCAATTCGTCGCAGGTTGGTCCTCCAGCAGCCACTCGTCGAGCAAGCGCCGCGCGATGCTGCCCGGCTGGGGGATCGTCGGGAGCGTTTCGCGAGTAAACCAGGCCGCGGAGTCGATCTCCTCGCCGTCCGGACGCGGTTCACCCCCGGCGCACTCGGCCCGGTAGCCCAGCATCAGCGAGTTCGGGAACGGCCAGCTCTGGCTGAACTGGTACTCCAGATTCTTGACCTCGACGCCGACTTCTTCACGCAGCTCGCGCCGAACGGCTTCTTCCGCGCTCTCCCCCGCCTCGACGAAACCGGCCAGCAAGCCGTAGAGGCCCGCCGCGAACTTCCGGTTATGCGCGAGCAGAATTTCGTTCCCCCCGGCACGGGTCACCAGCACGATGACCGCCGGCGCAATTTGCGGGTAGTACCGCGCCCCGCACGCCGCGCAGATCAACCCCATGTCGGTCTGCGACCCGGCGAGCGGCTGGCCGCAGGCTCCGCACAAACGGTGCGCGTTCTTCCACTGGATCAGGATCCGGGAGCGGCACAGCGCGGCGCACTCCCCCGGCGGAAACGTCGCGAGCACATGACGCACGGGAACCGTAAAAAACCGGTCCGGAAGCGGCTCTTTCGGCCACGCGGGGACCTGCGCGCCGACGCAGTTTTTCCCTCCAAGAGTCCCGAGGAAAAGCAGCGGCCCGGCCATTTCCGGCAAAAAAGCCTCCACCTCCGCCACGGTCGGAAAACGTTCCGGACCGCCCGGGTCACGAGTCAAAAGGACCTCCGCCCCGCTTCCCAGGAACAGAAGCGCGGCCGGGTCGGCAAGGTACGAAATCACATTCGGAGGAGTAAACTGCGGCATACGAAAAAGGGGCTCAAAAAGGAACTGAACGGTCAATCTGCACGGCATTAATAAAAGTACTCCGATTTAAAAAATTTTCAACCCGCCGCCCCGGAAAAAGAGAAAAAAAGAGAATATTTCCCGAAAAAACCCTCGCCCCCCTTTACGTGGACGCGGGACGCGCTAAAATGAAAGGGTTTTACGCCTTTTCTGAAATCCCGTCCTCCCTTGAACGTCACCCCGTCCATGCGCCTCAACAAAAAAACCGCCGTTTTGTCCGCGATCGGCTCCATGATCAGCATTCAGAGCGGCTCCTCCATCGCGAAGTGCCTCTTCCCGCTGATGGGCCCGGCCGGTGCCGTGGTGCTGAGGGTCGGGATCGCTGGTCTCCTGCTCGCGCTGGCGTTTCGACCCAACCTCTTCAAATTCTCCGCCAGGGACTGGGCGTACATCCTCTTCTACGGTTTCTCCATCGGCGCCATGAACATTTCGTTCTACTACGGGATCCAAAGGGTCCCGCTGGGGATCGGCGTCACGATCGAGTTCATCGGCCCGCTCGGGCTCGCACTGATCGCCTCCCGGCAAAAGACCGACCTGCTCTGGACGTTTCTCGCCGCGCTCGGCATCCTGATGATCGTTCCGTGGCATACCGGAACGGTGGACCTGATCGGGATCGCGTTCGTCGCCACCGCGGGCCTGATGTGGGCGCTCTACATCGTGGCGACCAGCAAAATCACGGGGAAGCTCAAAAATACGGACTCGGTCACGTGCGGCATGTGCGTCGCGTCGCTGCTGGTCCTTCCGTTTGGACTCTTCAGCGGCGATCTGTTCCACCTGAACGCGAAGGTCCTTTGGCTCGGCTTAGGCGTCGCGGTCTTCTCCAGCGCGCTGCCGTTCTCGCTCGATCTGCTCGCGATCAGGAAACTGCCGGCCAAAACGTTCAGCGTACTGCAAAGCCTCCAGCCCGCCTTCGGAGCGCTTTCCGGCCTGGTTTTTCTTCGGGAGTTCCTTTCCCTCACGCAGTGGCTCGCGGTCTTCTGCATCATCGCGGCAAGCGCCGGAGCGACGATCTGCGCACAGGAAAGACCAGATCCGGAGGGCCGGCGTCCGCGCCGGTCAAGTTAATCACGCCACAATTTACGGGGTCATTACTGCCCCCGAAAGATCCGGAGGGCCGGCGTCCTCGCCGGTCAAGTTAATCACGCTACAATTTACGGGGTCATTACTGCCCCCGAAAGATCCGGAGGGCCGGCGTCCCGCCGGTCAAGTTAATCACGCCACAATTTACGGGGTCATTACTGACCCCGAAAGATCCGGAGGGCCGGCGTCCGCGCCGGTCAAGTTAATTTCGCCACAATTTACGGGGTCATTACTGACCCCGCTCGCCAGAGTCGTTTTGCGAGCGGTGGCAGTCATGCCACCGTAAACT
>JAFSMO010000084.1 GCA_017447865.1 Thermoguttaceae bacterium | reverse complement strand
TTTGGGCCTCGCTGATCACGAGGCCCCAAGATTAACTTAACCGGCGGGTTCACGCAACTCCCCCAGTCTCGCTTCGCTCGACAGCCCCCTCAATGAGGGGGCCTTTAAACTTAACTTGACCGGCGGGACGCCGGCCCTCCGGATCTTACCCGAAGATTTTGCGCAGGCGCTCCAGGTTGCGCTGGACTTTTTCCTGCTGCGTCAGATTTTCCACGACGGGCATCGCGTTGCCGCCCAGTTTCGGGGTGGTTTGCGCTGGAGATGACTGGACCGGCTTTGGAATCGCGGCAGACGGCTGCGTCGATTTCGATTCGTAGCTCAAGACCTGCGCCATGGACTGCAGGTCATCCTCGAGGCTGCGCTTCGGGCGGATGCCCATTTTGCCGAGCTCCGAGTGGTAAAGCCGCACCGCGTCTTTCGGGAGCAGACCGTCGTCCACGATGTGACGCAGGATCTGGATGAACGTCAGCTGGTGCTCGGCCGAATTGATCTTCCGGCCGTACAAAGCGACGCGGGCGCCGTATTTTTTGGCCTCCCAGAGCATCTGGAAGGCGTCAAATGTCGTGCCAGCCGAGCCGCCGAGGATCCCGACGACGAGGTTCGAGTCGAAACCGGCGAGGTCCTCCATGGCTTTCGGGCCGAAGTACGGGATCTTGAGGAAGATCGGCCGCTCGGCACCCGCCACGCCCGCCAGGGTGCGCACGATGTGATTGTTCACGAAGCGCGGAATGTCCGCGACATCCGCCTGCAGCGCGTTCGGAGCGAAAACTTCGAGAAAATGCCGAAAACCCTTGCGAGCGGCTTCAGTCCGGAACTGCTTGTAGGCCAAAAGCGTCGCCATGTCCAGTTCCAGGTCGTTATTGAACGTGACGGAATAGAGGCCCAGATCGGCGCCAAGTTTCCTCTCCTCGGGCTTGCAGGAGCCTTTGCCGCACATCGCGTAGTCCAGCGAAGCGGAACGGAACGGGCGCGACGGCTCCGACGTGTAAACGCCCTCGGCCCCGGCGAGCCAAATGTCGGTCGCGTCGTTCGCCCGGATCGCGGGGGTGACGGCGGAATTCTCGAAAAGACGCTCGCGAAGCGTGAGGATCTCGTTCGTGCTGGCGCTCATCAACACGATGTCCACCAGCCCCTGCGCGATCACTTCACGGATCTGGGCGCGGTACTCGTCGAGCGTGCGGAAGCGGGCTTCGCCGCTCAAAGATTCGGGGCTCAAACCGGGCGCGGCCAGGCCGTACGCCATGTCGGCGTCTTTGGCGTCGGCAAGAATGAAATCGTTACAGCTGCGATCGGCGAGAATACGCGCGATTTTCGTGTCGAGGGACTTCTGCATTTTATACTCGTTTATGAATCAGGAGGAATTCGGTTTGATCTCAAGGTACAGAGTAACACTCATCAAAAGATTTCGGCTAAAAGAATGAAGGAAGAAAAGATTTCGATTAACTTTACGGGTAAAATCGATTGGGGAAGAAATTCGAAGTTTCGGGATTGGGAAAAGGCACAACCAAGAGAAAAACGACGAGAAACGCTTGCTCAAATTTGCAGGATCAAGACCGGATTCAGTTGGGCGGAACTAAAAGTCCTCCGGTTCCTGCTGCGGTTTTTCTTCCGTACGCTGGGGAAGTCTCTGGAAAACATTCGGCAAAAGATTGCGATTCTGAAGGAATTTTCCCCAATTCGCCCCCGGAAGGTTGGGAAACAAACGGCCGATCTCCACGTGGGAATTGGGCGCCAAAAGCTCTTTGCCGATTTGCCAGGAAAGCTGGAACTCCTGAAAGCAGCCCGGTTCCATCCGCATTCCCCGCCCCGACACGGCAGACGTTCCCTGCGCGTTTTGCGAGAGCGTAACCAACGCAAGCGGACTGACAAAATCTTCGAGTTTGACCGAATCGATCGATTTGGTGCCGGAGTTTGCTGCCGGAACTGGTTCAAGGGTTTCCGCCGGTGCAGGTTTCCCGGAAGATTCCGGAACAGGAGTGGGTTCCAGAATGGAATTTTCAGCGTCCGAGGCAGGCTCGGGATCGTCGGCAGACTCCTCGTTCGAGAGGGAAAATTCCACCGAAATGTGGCGTTGGCCGCCCATCAACGGATTTTGAGGCGAAAGTTCGGTTTCTTCGGAAATTTCCTGCTCGACGACGGAATTCTTTTCCGCGGTTTTTTCCGACCCGGTTTCGGTATTTGATGAGGTCGGCGTGATGATCAGGCGGCTGGAATGAACCGAACTGCGGGAAACCCTGGCCTGGTATTCCTCCGAATTTGAGCCAAAGTCGAGCAACTCGGTGGAAATATCCTGAAGCGGACGCCCGCGGCGATCGGATTCGTGAGTGATTTGCGTGACGATTCTGCCCGGTACTGCCAGGGACGCAACGACTTCCGATTTGGAAATGTACGTGGGGTAACTTGACGTTTGGGTGTAGCGGTAACCCGACATGACCTGCCCCCCCAGGGAGAACTGAAGGTGGGTCGAGGTCACATTTTGGACCATCCGCTCAATGCACACGTTGGAGGGGGAACGGAACGTGTTGCGCATCTTGCGGAAAATGTACGGCTCCGTCGTTTCGTTAAACCAAACCTGAATTTCCCGCAGGTAACGGCCGGAAACCGAGACGATTTTCAGCACGCGGCAAACCACCGGAACGCCCTCAATGGTCAGCGTTTCAGAAGGAAGCTCCTCCACCCGGCGAGATCCATCCACAGGAAGGCCGAAAAGGTCCGTCTGGGTCGTTTTCGGTTCCTTCTGAATATTCTTCCCGGCCAGCATGATGCTGGATTCCGTCAGCGTCGTGTAGTTATTCTTCTGTTTGTCCAACAAAAAGACGTTGGACTCCGTGTAGGTTTTGGGAGAAATGCGGCCCAGACGCCGGCCTTCCACGATCGTACGCGAAAGGCACCAAGTCCCCGATTCAAACGCGCCCCACGGGTGAAATTCCGGCGGGAGTTCCAGAGAAGAGGAGGTTCCGTTCTTTTCAAACGGGATCGAAACCAGCCCCAGCCTGGCGGAATCGGAAGGTGAAGATTTGGTCTCGTTTTCGGGCGAACCAATGGAATAGGAAACCATGGCGGCAATGCAAAGAGCCACAAAGGTACACAGCGCGTACTGCCACGTAACACGCGGTGAAATTTGCTCTCTGTCCTGCCAGTCCATTTTCAATCCTTTCAAAATGGAAAAATGCGTTTCCTTACCCAGTCACTCTATTTTACCACACAATACTCCCAAAATCAAGTTTTTTATGAAATTTATTTCAAAAAATAAAAATATTCGGGCTTTCATCGAGTTTAGTAAAATAAATGATCGTATCGGTTATTTCGGTTAAATGGCCAAAAATATTTAGAAAAAAACCGCGGAAACTCTTAAAAACGAAACGTTTGGGGAGTGAGCTTCCGCGGATTTTCTTAGTATTCCAGTCCCTCGCCGCCTTCCAGAGCGAACTCGACCGCCCACTGCCAGCAGAAATGACCGACGCGGGCCACGATGAGGTTTTCGCCCTCTTTCAGGTCGATCTCCACGAAGTCACGCGGCTGGCGGTAACGCGGCGAGACGCAGTTTTCGTACACTTGCGTCCCGTTCACGTAGATCGTCGGGAACGCCATCGTGCTGAAGCTCAGCGCGTTCACGTTCAGCTTGACCCGCTGGGCTTTCGGACTCACGACCCGGCGGGCAACGTACGCCGTCTGGAACTGCTGGCCGTTTTCGATGGACGCGAAGTCAATGGCGCACGGCACGTCGAAGCCCGTCACGTCGGCCTGGGGGTAATAAACCGTCCACTTCAGCGGCTGGCCGTCGAGTTGGGCCGAGAGCGGGCATTTGCCGGCGAGGATCGCGTCGTCGATACTCGTGCGGGTTTCCTCCGGTTTGTACTCGGCGCCGCCATGGAACGGCTTGCCGTCGAGGAACTGCGAAACCATGAACGGCGCGTTCAGCTTCACGGTCCGGACGATCTCGCCGACCTTCACGGTCAGGTCGCAGGTCAGCGCCTTGGAGTGGCCGCTCAGGCGGATCTCAAATTCGTCGCCGCCCAAGTCCGCCACTTCGTCGAGTTTCCACCCTTCGGGGCATTCGACTTTGATTTCGTTTTTAGCGAAGCCGCGCACGTGGCCGCGGAGCTGCATCTTGCCGGGCTCCGTACTGTTCAGGACGAAAAGGCTCATTCCGGGCGAGTCGAAATCCTTGATCTCGGCCGGGATCTGCTCGTAAACCTTTTCGGCCGCGGCGTCCTGACCGATCCCACGGAGGATGGTCCACGCCATCACCAGGTGGCCCTCATGACGCGGGTGCACGCAGTCGGGCGTGAAGTGGAACGAATTATTCAGCAGACGCGCGTTCAGGAAGAAGCGCTTGATCTCACCGCGGAAATCCAGGATCTGCGCGTTCTTTTCCTTGCAGATCTCCTGCATGATCTCGCCCATGCGGTCCATGATCAGGTTTTTGACGCAGTACGGGTTTTCCGTCAACATCGTAGGCGGGCAGAGAAGCAGACGCTTGCACGACGGGACGCGCTCGCGCAGGCGGTCAATCAGCTCGCAGTAGTCCGCCTTCCATTTCGCGTAGCCTTCGTCGGTCGGGAAGACGTACGGGCAGAGCACGTCATTCATCCCGAGGAAGACGATCAGCGTATCGCCGCCCTGGTCAAATTCCTGCTTGAACAGAATGTCGCCGCGGTCGCCGTGTACGTTCGGGTCGGTCTTCGAGCGTTCCACGACGGGGATCCAGCCCGCCACGGTCTGGCCGCTCCAGCCGAGCGAGACGAAGGTCACGTCGGTGACCCCGGCATCCGCCAGAGCCTTGCGCACGATCGGCGCGTAGCCCCAGTCCGCGTTGGACTGAGCCGTGATCGAATCTCCAACGACCAGCACGCGCTCCGCAGCGGCCAGCGTCGTAAAGAGGAACAGGAAGGTGAACAGAAGGAAGATTTTTTTCATGAGGTGGGGTCCTTACAAATTATGAATTTTGAATTATGAATTGGAATTTGGTCCGGGGTCAATCAAGGCAAGCGTCCGGCTTGTGCGCGCGGATCGCTTCGATCTTGGCCGGCGTGTAAATTTCCGTCACGTAGGTGATCCCTTTGCTGATGAGCGACTCGACCTCCATCTTGAAGCCGTGCTTCATCATCTTGGCGATCTCGTCCTGCCACGGTTTTTTGTCGGCGAACCACGGGTACTCCGCGATCTGCTTCGCACGCTTCCGGTCATTATCGTTCAGGGCGATCGTAACGCTCGGCGTCAGGCCGCACATCTCGAAGTCGTCCGACCGGATCCCGATGAATTTCGCGTCGGGGACAGCCATTCGTTTCGACTCGAAGGCCAGATTGATGGAGCCCTGCTTGATGACGGAGTAAATGTAATACCCCCACGGGTCATTATCGAGCAGGCAGTAAATGGGAAGCCCGAGCTCGCGATTCAGGCGGTAAAGCAGACGGCGCACGCCGCGGGAGGGCTGGCCGCCGCCGTGGGTCAGGATGCAATTATGCTTTTTCCAGAATTTATCCTCGTTGAACCGCTGCCAGACTGTGTCTTTTTCGACGTGCAGGACGAATTCCGCCTTGCAGAGTTTCGGGTCGAGGGTGATGACTTCCGGCTCGACGATGGAGGGGATCCCGTAGCCGCCGGAACCCATTCGTGAGCAGTCGATGCGGTCGCCGCGGTCGATCAGGGTGATGTTTCCCACCATGTCGCCGCGCTTCTGGGCGTAAAGATGAAGCTCCTCGCGCAGGGTGGAAAGGATCACCTCCAGGTCCTCGATGATCGGGTCGCTTTCGGACTGGTCATTGAACGTTTCTTCCTTCACGCCCTTGATCGTGTGCTTGGCCTGGTAGTACATTCCACGGATGCTGAGCGTTTTACCCTGATTGATGAGCTGATTGGCCCCCTCCGCGATGAGGAGCGTTTGCATGAAACTGCGCGCCTGCGAAAGGTTGAAAAGCGTGCGGGCCGTCGTTTTGTCGCCCATTTCGATGATACGCTGGACCTCATTGAACCAGACGTTGGAAAGGGAACGCGACGGGATCGCGATCAGCGGGTCCTCACGCTCCGCGGCGCTTTGGGAAATGCCGCCCGCGAGGTTCCGGATCTTTTCGACGGTCCGAAGGTCTTTTTCAGTGAGTTTCGCCGCCTTGGCGGGTTTCGCGTCCATCGACAAAAAAGAGGGCGCGGCCGGTTTGGAAGTTCGTTTTTTAGCCATGGAAGTTTGGGAAGCAATGCTCTGGTTTGACGAAAATACTTTTTAAATTATACCACATTCCAAAAAAATTTCAAGACCTCCAAAAACTGACAAAAAAAACATCAATTTGCCCTTGCGTCATTCCTGAAAATCTGGTATTATTCTGTATTGGAATTTGGAACTTTAAACTTCAGGAAGATTCAAAATGAAACTTTCTCATTTTTGGAGTGCAGTCGTACTGAGTGTTTTACTCATTGGAATCGCTGGCTGCGGTCACGCGCTGGGGGTGCTTGCCGTTGCGTTGAAGGGCGATAATGTGGACCCGCCGTGCATGGAAATGAAAGGAAAAGTCTGCGTCGTCTGCCGGCCTCGCGCTTCAACGTCCTACCAGTACGGGGACGTTTCCTGCGAATTGGCCAAAGCCGTGAACACGCGCATCACCATGGGAATCAAAGACTTCTCCAAAAAGAAAAAACGTGAAAGTATCACGATGATCCCGCAGGACGACGTGGAAAAGTACTGCGACGGGATGGAAGCGGAAAGCGATTTCGTGGAAATCGGAAAAGCCGTCAACGCGGATCAGGTCATCGCCATCGACCTGCTGAGCTTCAATCACGTAGCCGGTACGAACGTCTGGCAGGGACACGCAGACGTGAACGTTTCGCTGATCGACGTGAAGACCGGAAACATCGTGTACCAGCCGGATTCCATGCCGGAATACGTGTACCCGCGGAATTACGTCGTTCCATCCACCGAAAAGAATGAATGGAACTTCCAGCGCGAGTACATCCTGATGCTCGGGAAATACATCGCGAAGGTTTTCGTTCCGCACGACCGTATGGACGTGGAACTCTGAAATAAAGATCCGCTAAAAATCAAACGTTCAAGATGGAAAGAAGCCACGGTTCACGAAGCCGTGGTTTTTTTGCCTCATTGCTCTCTTTAAGGCTTAAAGACTTCATTGACGTCTCTTTCAGATCTCACGCGGAGGTTTCAAGAATGGGCATGTGCAAATCATCAACAGCTATACGGACCCAAACCTTCCCGGCAATAAACCTCCGCGGCTCGCATTTCCGAGTGAAATAAAAGCAACAAACGCTGGGCCTGGCCGTGTTTTAATTATTTTATCGATACGCGGTTGCCGATGAGCCAAATAAAAAAACCGTCTGGGGCGCTTTCCCAGACGGCTGATGGAGCCGATCTCCATGCTGAATAAGAATCAGATCGACGGCAGAAGCTCGCAGCGGCGCGGCTGGAGCTGCTTCTGCAGGCGTTTCATCATCTGTGTGTGCATCTGACTGACGCGGCTCTCGGAAAGGTCGAGCGTGGCGCCGATTTCTTTCATCGTCATTTCCTCGTAGTAGTAAAGGATCAGGATCAGACGTTCGTTCTGGCTCAGCCCCTTCGTGATGAGTTTGATCAGGTCTTTGCGCTGAAGTGAATCGAACGGGTCTTCCGAGTGGCGGTCTTCCAGAATGTCGCCCTCGTTCATGTCTTTTTCATCGTCGCCCGTGCATTTATTGCTCAGCGAGACCAGACCGACCGTCTGCGTTTCCTTCTTGAGTTTTTCGACTTCCTGCACGGAGATCTGCATCGCCTCAGCGATCTCTTCGTCGCTCGGCTCGCGGCCCAGGCGGACTTCCAGCTTGTGCGTGACGTCGTTCAGCTTCGACGCCCGGGAGCGGATCAGACGCGGAACCCAGTCCAGATTCCGGATCTCGTCGAGCATCGCGCCCTGGATTCGCTGGATGCAGTACGTTTCGAACTTCACGCCGCGGTTCAGGTCGTACGACTCAATGGCGTCCATCAGGCCGAAGTAGCCGGAAGAGATCAGGTCGTCCAGTTCGACTTCGTTCGGGAAGCGGGCGCGAATTTTCTCGCCGTTATACTTCACGATCGGCATGTACGCCTCCATGAGCTGGTTGCGCAGTTCCACAGTCGGATTCTTTTTGTATTCTGCCCAGACGGAATCAAGTTTTGCTGAAATTTTAGGACTGGCCACGGAATTACTCCAAGGAAAAACATTAAAAAATTGTACTCATCACAGCCTCCCCCAAGGAAGACCCAAAACGGAGATCAAACTTCATCTCCCAAAATGTATTTCGCGAGCCGCGTTCTTTCGGCCGGCTCAAAATCGTCCGGAACCTTTTGCCCGTTCGTCAGGTAGCTGACCGGCAGCGTCGTGGACTGAAGAAGCGGGTAAAGATTTCCAAGCCCCAGCGCTTCGTCCAGTTTCGTCAGAACGAGCGACGTGACGCCGATCGGCGCGAACGATTGAACGGTTTTCGTCAGCAGTCGGCTTCGGGCGGTGCTCGCCAGAACGAGCATGGTTTCGTCCACCTGCGCGGCCTCGAAGAGGACGTGCATTTCCTGGAGCGTCATCTCGCCGGCGCGGCTTTGCCCCGCGGTATCGATCAGAACCAGGTCGAAATCCGCCATGCGCGCAATCGCGTCTTTCATCTGACGGCGCGTGGCCGCACAGAGCATCGGGATCCCGATCACGTCCGCAAAGGTTTGCAGCTGCTCCACCGCCCCCATTCGGGAAAGGTCGAGCGTGATGAGTCCCACCTGGCAGTTTTTCTTCTGGCGGTAATCGATCGCAAGCTTCGCAATGGTGGTCGTTTTCCCCACGCCGGTCGGCCCAACGAGCGCGACGGTGTGACGCTTGCCGGGCGTGACCCGGATCGGCCCCGCCGTGCGAATTTCCTCCGCGACGAGCTGCTGGAGTTTCTTTTCCAGAAACGCGAAATCCCGGCTTGAGTTCCGTTTTCCCGCGGCACTGTAAAGGAGTTCATCCTCACGCAGGCGCGACATCAGTTCCGAGATGGATTTTTCATCCATGTCGGCGGTCTGAAGTTTCGAGTAAATCTGGAACAGCGCGTCGCGAAACTCGCCGGAAACGGGGCCTTTTTCGTCTTTTTCCAGATTGGCGATCTGACGGAAAAAGCCGTCCCCATTCCCAAACAAAAGGCCGGAATCATCTGAAGCAGTGGACCGAGGCGGTTCCGTCTGAATGGAGTCCCAGAACGAAACCGGGCCTGAACCACCGAATCCTTTAAGTTCGGGCTTCGGCGGTTCCAAAACGGCCGTTTGCGTGTGAGTTTCGGAAACCTTTTCGGCTTCTTCGGCGGTTTCCTCATCGCAGGCGGTGACTTCGACGCACGACGCACCGCTTACGAGGCCGAAAAAACGCCGGGTCGGAATTTCCCGCGTTTCTAGGATCGTCGCGTTAAGCCCGAAATCTTCGCGGATCATGGCAAAAGCCTCGAACAAATTCTTCGCGCGATACTTTTTGACTGCCATTTCCTCACCAAAACCTGGGACCAAACGAAACCATTCCGTTTTTTTGTTACTATGCCTGAAGAGTAGCAGTTTTTCAGATTTTATGCAAGAGTGATTTGAGAGGAAAGAGAAAAAAGTGGTGAAAATTTTAGCAGAATACGCGGCGGGTTAAATGGCTGGGAAAAGCTGGGAAAGACTGGGAATTTGCTGGGAGTCTCTGGGATGGGAGGCGGTAATGGAGCGCGTAGCGCGGAATTACGCGTAAGAGGGAGGCGGTAATGGAGGCCGGAGGACGGAATTACGCGCCGGGTTGAATTGCCATAAACCTTACCCGGCGCGTAATTCCGCGCTGCGCGCTTCATTACCGCCTTCCATCGTCCGTGGTGATTTAACCGGCGCGTAATTCCGCGCTGCGCGCTTCATTACCGCCTTCCATCGTCCGTGGTGATTTAACCGGCGCGTAATTCCGCGCTGCGCGCTCCATTACCGCCTCCGTCGTTAAAGCTCCACGCTTTTCCCATCGATTTGGACCTTCACGCCGGTCGGAGTTTCCTCGAAGCTCACCGGGAGCGGCTCGGCGTTCGGGGCCAGCACCTGCAAGACGTTCAGGAAACGCTCGGTTTTGTTCGGCTTCGTCGCATAAACCCGAGTCTGCCAGCCGTCCTGCACGACCGGATTTCGGCCGTAGTTCGCGTACTGGTTCTGGATCTCCGCGGGAAGGTCGTGTACGCTGCGCTTTTTCAGCTCGCGGTTTTCCGCTGCCGGAAGCAGGACCGTGAGTGAAAGCCGGCCCGGCTCGATCGTCGCGCCGTCAGGGAGGCGGCCCGTGCTCAAAAGTCCCGTTTCCGTCAGCGTCGGCTCGTTCGGCGTGTTGATCTGCCACGATTTCTCAAAATTCGAGTCTTTCACCGTCACGTCGTCCAGAACGATCAGAGCCGCCGGAACGTCCTCGCGTTCGAGATTCAGCCAGCAGAACGTGCGCACGTGCTTCTCCACTTTGTCGGAGTACGCCTTCGTCAGGTCCACCGAGTAGATCGACTTTTTGGGGTGCATGGCGTCCGGAAGGATCTCCGAGCGCAAAACCGTCCCGGTCCGGAATTTCTCGTTTTCCAGAAAATCCTCTTTGGCGCGCGGCCAGTCGGGATTCATCCGCTGCCCGCCATCATTGAAGCCGGTCTTGCTGACGTCCTCGTCCGGGTCCATCACGAACAAAACGTTATGCGAGAGCGATTTCTTGTTGAAATTCGTGTCGTACGGAGTCCCGTAGAAACCGTAAATTCCGAGGTCGAGCGTCTGCCAGCCGCGGTAGTAGATCTGGAACGCGCCGGCGTCGAGGTGCTGGTGGTTTCGCGAGTTCATCCCGCCGCCCTTGAGTTCCACCACCGTTTCGAGTGAGTCCGGATCACGATTCTGGGCCGGTATTTCGTCCGCAAGCAAAAACTTCGGCCAGCCGGTGCGCAGGATCTGGGACGGACGGACCGATCCGGTGTCGATCGCGAGCGGCTCGTTCGCGCAGGAGTAGATCGGTTTCAGCTCCGGATCATTCACGAGCAAAAAGAAGAGCGCGTCGGAATTGGGCCGGATCGCTCGCAGGTACTCGCCCTTCATCAGCGGGTCGTGCGTCAGCGTCGAAATCATCAGCGCGATCTGCTGCGAGTCGCGGTACGGCACGTGCGAGTAATTGTCGCCGTCGGGCAGGTACTCGCCGCTCGGAACGTAGAGGTGCAAAATGTAGTCGCGCAGGGAGCAAATATTCCGGTCAAAAACGGGCTGGCCGCCGACGAAAGGCCGGAGGAGAAACTCCGTGCGGAACTCCCACGAGGCGCGGCAGAAGCCGTAGCTGCTCCCTTCACTGTGGCGGGGGGACTGGTACTGGAATTCCCGGACGGGGATCAACTGGTCGAAAATCAGCCACGCGCAGTACTTGTACGGCTCGGGGTTCACGTCGTGAATGGCGATCGCCATGCTCAGCGTGTCGCGCAGGATCATCGACTCGTTCCCGTGCCCGACAAAAATTCCCCGGCCAAACGGCGGGTACGAGCACTCCAGACGGACGGCCAGTTCCTGCATCCGGGCCTCATAAAAAGCACGTTCCTCGGGGGTCAGCCGGTCGTAGAGCCAGTCGTAGATCAGCGCCGCCGCGTAGATCGTCGTGCCGGTTTCGCGAGTAATGTCGAGCACGTTCCCGAAATCGACGCGGCGGAAATATTTCGTGAAGTACTCAATCGTGTCGCGGGCGAGCGCCTCGTCGTCGGTCATGGCCGCCTTGAAGGCTTTGAACTGGGCCATGGAGCAGATCCGGCTTTCGTAACCGACCGCCATCTGCGAAAAGTCGAGCGGCTTCCCGTCCGCGTCGAGTTTTTGCTCCGGCGTGCGCTTGATGTTCCGCTCCATGTCGCTCTGCGTACGCCACGTCTCCTCTTGCGGCCATTCCTTGGACGCGAGGTTTTTCACCGCCTCCCACGCGACGGCGTTTTCGTTGAGCTCCAGTTGACTGCGGAGTTTCGGAAGCGTCTGGGCCGTGAACCAAAGGCGCGGGTGCGACTTCGGCGGGACGACGGTCGGCTCGTAGCTTTCCGCCGCCTCGGGGACTTGCGGGCCGCGGTCACGCCAGGCGAGCAGCCGGACGAATTTCACGTGCTTCGGAAGCCAGAATTTTACGACGTTTTCCCCTTCCTTCAGCTTGAGCTTGCCGAGTTCCTTCTCGATCAGATCGTTGGACCCAATGGGGGGCGAGGCGAGAAAAACCGAAACGACCGGCTGGCCGTTGATCTGCATGAAGGCCGGGAGGCCGCCGAATTTGGATTTCGCCTGAAGGATGAATTCTCTTCCTTCGTCCGTGACGGAAACGACCGAGCGGATCTGGTAAACGCCGGCTTCGGAAGCGTTCACGCGGAACGTCAGGTCGGGCGTCGCGACGTCCTGCGGCTGAACGATTTCGAGCGGCTCAAGGCCGGGGTTCAGCATGACGTAATCGTCCGTGACGTCGAGGCGCTGGGCGTTGGGCTGGGCTTCCGGGGCGGGAAATTTCATGATCTGCGCCGGGACCACGGAAACCGCCAGCGCGAGGAATACGACGGAGAGGATGAAGTGTTTCATGGGAAAAAGGGGGGTTGGGAGGGTGGAAGGGTCAAGAATTTTCTGGAGTTTCGATGGGGAGGAACACGAAAAAACTCGTGCCGGGGCCGGTTTTGTTCGGGCGGACGCGGATCGTGCCGCGGAGCAGACGGAGGCACCTCATCACGATGTAAAGGCCCAGGCCGGTCCCTTTTTTGCGGCGTTCCAGCTCCCCGCCAAGACGCACGAAGCGCTGGAAGACCTTCTTCCGCATTTTTTTGGGGATTCCCGGCCCGTTATCGGTGATTTTGACGATCAGCCGCCGGGAGCCGTCCTGACGCACCTGAACGCGCACCAGAGGCGACTCGCCGCCGTACTTGATCCCATTATCGAGCAGGTTCCGGAAAATCATTTCGAGCAGGATCCGGCTTGCCGTGATCTTCACGTTCGGGTCGCAGGTGATCTGGATCTTTTCCGGGGGCAAATGGTGCAGGACCGTCACGCTTCGGGCCGCGCCTTCGAGGAGCTCGCAAAGGTTCACCTCCTCCGGCTCGTCGCCGATTTTCAGGCCCGCTTCCAGCTGACCGGCACGAAGGACCTGATTAATTAAAAGGTCCAGCCGTTCCACTTCCTCCATCATGCCCTCGTAAAACCGGAGCTTTTCCTGCGGGGAAACGTCGTACCGCGTGAGCGTCTGGATGCAGAGTTTCAGCGAGGCGAGCGGCGATTTCAGCTCGTGCGTCACACTATCGATGAAATTGCTCTGGCGGCGGTTCAGATTCACCATCTTGATCGAAAGGACCAAATACGTGATCGTCCCGGCCAGAACCAGTGAGAGGAAAACCGACCCGAGCGAAAGGAAGACCCAGTACAAAGCCGGGTTGGACTGGGTACTTTTCGCCGCGAAAACGTTCGTGATGATCGTCCCGACGAGCAGCACCACGACCAGCACGATCATGATGACCGCCAGCGTGATGGAAAGTTTCAGCGTGACGCGCGCAAAACGGGAGTCCTGAGCCATAAAAAGGTTTCCGCTTTCAGTTCAATCCAGTTCAGTTCAGTCCGAGCTTGTAATTCGCCGCCTTGAGCGTGTTGCCGAGCAGCATCGTAATGGTCAGAGGCCCGACGCCACCCGGGACGGGCGTAATGGCCGAGGCTTTCGGCTCCACCGCGGCAAAATCGACGTCGCCCACCAGACCGGCGTCGGTGCGGTTGATCCCCACGTCCACGACGACCGCGCCGTCTTTGACCATTTCGGCCGTCACGAATTTCGGCTTCCCGATCGCCACGATCAAAATGTCGGCCTGGCTCGTGATGGAGGCGAGGTCTTTCGTCCGGCTGTGGCAAACCGTCACGGTCGAGTCGGCGCCCGCCCCGCGCTGGACCATCATCGCGGCCATCGGTTTCCCCACGATGTCGCTGCGGCCCAGAACGACCACGTGCTTGCCGGAGGTTTCGATCCCGTAGCGCTTGAGCATTTCCTGGATCCCGAACGGCGTGCACGGCAGAAACCGCGGGCGGCCCTGAAGGATCAGCCCCACGTTCGTCGGGTGGAACGCGTCCACATCTTTGTCGGCAGAGATCGCGTCCAGAATGACTTTTTCCGGAATGTGCTTCGGAAGCGGAAGCTGGCAGAGGATCCCGTGGACCGAATCGTCGCGGTTCAGCTGGTCCACCAGCTCGAGAAGCTGCGCCTCGGTCGTTTCGGCCGGGAGACGGAAGAGCTGGCTCTTCATTCCCACGGCGGCGCAGGCTTTTTCTTTGTTGCGGACGTACACCTGGCTGGCGGGGTCGTCGCCGACGAGGATGGCCGCCAGGCATGGCGTCACGCCGGTTTTCTGAATGAAGTCCGCGACCTGCTGGGCGATCTCCGCGCGGAGGGTTTGGGAAAGTTCTTTTCCATTAAGAATGAGAGCCATAAATCACCTGTAAATCAAGGAAAAAGGTCAGTGAAACGAAAGGTTTTTATTCCTTTTTTATTTTACCACAGAATCGGGCTTCGCGCAAGGGACCGGGAGAGAAAAAAATTCCCGCCGGCCAAACCTTCCCGCGGCAAAAAACAGAAAAAAGCCCCGCCCCCCCTCTTTCTTTTTTTCTCTGCGCGTGATAAAATAAAAAAGAATTGATTTTGGAAGGTCAATTTGTTTCAGATTTCTTTTTTTTCAGGAGACGATCCCATGTCAAATTCCCAACTTCCTCCGAACTCGAACCTGGTCCTCGCCCCGGAATGGGCCGCGCTGGCTAAAATCGGCAAAGTCTTTCACTGGATGTATATTTTGATCATCTGTTCTTTGCTCTTCATCATTCTCCTCGTCGCGGGAGCTCTTGGTGCAGGTTTCCCGGCCCCTGCGAAGAATCTCGAAGAGCTGTTTGAAGAGCACGCGCTCTTTTGTCTGTTTTTCCTACTTGGCATCGTAATTCTTAGCATTTTTTCCATCATCGTTGGGATTATGATGCTCATTCGCATGTGGAATACGCCTGAATCGATCGTCCCCGGCGGAAAAATCGGCCAAACCTATGTGATTTTGGCCATCGTGAACTTTATCTTTGGAATATGCCGGGGAGGAATGCAAGCCGTAGATCCGAACGCTGCCAGGTTGTTTGGCGGCCTGAGTGGAATTCTCGGCCTTGTAATTTCGATCATGCTTCTGGTCTATATGTGGCGGCTCGCGGATGCTGTTGGCTCCGGGCGCGTCAAAAGCTGCGTCAAATGGGTCGTGTATGGTTACATCTTCTTCATCGCTCTGATCGTTGCCGGGACAATCCTCAGATCAACTATCGGCGGGATCCTGATCATCGCAGGCGCCTTTTTTGGCCTCGCCGCCGGTCTGTCTTACCTGAACTCCTTTGGCTACATCGCCAAAGACATCAAGGCGTTCATCGAAAAGCACTTGCAGGAATACGCCAATGCCATCAACACGCAGAACCAGCCGGAAGAAGGAATTAAGTCCTTGGAAACCGAAGTCTGAGTCCTGAAGGAGATTTTTCCATGGCCGAACCCCCGCTTCCTCAAAATCCGAATCTGGTCCTTTCGCCTGAATGGAAGGCGCTGGCCAACGTTGGCGATGCATTCCGCTGGATTTACTATTCGATGGTCATTACTTTGATTTTGGCCATTCTTCTGGTCGCGGTGTTTCTTGCCGCGGGGCTGATCGCAGGGGTTTCGGACAAATCTTTTGATCCCAAGGAACAGCTGGTCCCGCTGCTTCTGGAAAACCGGTTTTTCTTCATCCCCTTTTGTATTGCTTTGGTGGCCCTTTTTCTGTTTAACCTGTTCGTCTGGTTTAATGCCTACTTTCGTTTCTGGTTCACGCCGGGATCGCTTGTCCCGGGGGGAAAAATCGCTCGAATCTACGTGAGCATGTGCCTGTTGGGGGAAGTCATTGGCTTGTTCCAGTATTGGTATAAGGAAACCGCCCCTGAAACATCTTTGATGTTTGGTCTCCTGGGTGGGTTTATTTTCCTTGCGGCCAATATCGTTTTTTTGGTTTATTCCTGGCGCCTTGCGTCAGCCATCAATTCGCAAAGCATTAAACGCTGTATCAAATGGATCGTGTTTGGATTCCTTGGCATGTTTTTTCTGGCCTTTACCAGAGTATCAGAGATCGCCGTCGTTGCGGCCATTCAGTACTTTGGCTTTTGCCTTTTTATTTTCATTTTTTACCTGGCCACCATGATCTTTTTTGGCTGCACGTCAAACGACATCGCGGACTTTGTCGAGGATCAGTGCCGGGAATACGCCGAAGCGCTAAACCAGCAGAAAAACGCCCGCCCGCAGGGTGAAACCAACTGATTTTTTCAAAGAGGAGAAGAGGATTTCATGTCGGATTTGCAGTTTTCGCCAAAAGTGACTCGCACGCTCGCCCCGGAATGGGACGCACTGGGCAGGCTCGGTCAGGCTTTTTCTGTAATCTGGCTGTGGATCGCATTATTTTTATTGTACCTGTTTGGCGTCTATATGACGTTCTCTACTCTGGTTCCCCAAAAACTGATGGATGCAAACCCGAACTTTTGTTTAGAGGTTCACCATAGAGTCCTGAATTGGAGTGCATTATACGGTCTGATCGTTTTTATCCTGCTGTTGATCCGTATGTGGGCGACTCCAGAATCGATCGTTCCCGGAAGAAATATCGCGCGGCTCTTTGTGCTTTTCCTCCTTCTCGATGTTGCTATTATATGGACTCCACTGGTGGAAATCACCGGTCTCGTTTCCCTTATCCTTTTTTTAATTTATTTATGGCAGCTTGCGGGCGGTATTGGTTCCAGGCGTGTTAAATGCTGCGTAATTTGCGAGTCTTTGGGACTCATAGTTCTTCCTCTTCTGATTCTGGCCGAAGCGACCGACTTGATCGGAGAATACGATACCGCCATGGTAACCAAACTCATCGGCGTCTGCGGCTGGGCTTTGGGGATCATGGCACTTGCGACTTTTTACTTCCTCGCGAAAGACATTAAAGTCTTCATTAAAAATAACCGTTCAGATATTTCAAAGCCCTCGGACCAACAGGCGGAACCGGAAATTACGGTCTAAAGTTGGAACCGCGCCCGGGCCGATTTTGTTTTTTTGATTTCATTTTGAGACCCTTATGTTTTACGAACCTCAGCCAACACGTTACGATTTGAATTTTCACCTGTTCGGATTTCCGGTCAGGATCCATCCGTTCTTTTGGCTTTTGACCGTTTTTCTCGGCGCGAGTCTCGGGGGGCCTGCGCTCGTTTTGTGGGTTTTGGCCGTCACGTTTTCCATTCTCGTGCACGAGCTGGGGCATGCGTTCGCGTGGCGGTTTTTCGGGATCCCAACGCATATCGTGCTTTACAGTTTCGGCGGTTTGACGATCGCACCGCGCGGCTATAATCTGCGCTGGTTCGAAAATGCGTTCGTCAGCTTTGCAGGCCCCGGCGCGGGATTCGTGGTTTACGGGATCTTCTCGCTGATCTCTCCTGACTTGTTTTCAGTCAATGGAAAAAATTTCCTGACGTTCATCCTTTATATTAATCTTTATTGGGGGATTTTCAACCTGCTTCCTGTTTATCCGCTGGACGGCGGGCAGATCGTGCGGGAAATCGCGACACATTTCTCACCGCGTTACGGTCTGGTTTACACGATGAATATTTCTCTCGTCACCGCCATCATGGTCATTGGCGCGGCCATTTCGCAGAAGGAATTTTTCATCGCTTTGCTATTCGTCTGGATGGCGATTTCCAACTATCAACTTTTGAATCAAATCAGGCCCCGTTGAAAGCGTTTTTTTGCTTCAATGCCCGTTTTTTACTTCCAAAATGGCAAATATCAGGAAAAATTTCAAATATTTTGAAAAAAATCGCAATATTTTGGCAAAATTTAACGGGGAACCTATTGAAAAATCCGATAAAATAGTATAGTTTTAAGGATATTAACTGAACTCAAGAAAGAGTAGTTAATTCCCGGATTTCCAATATACAAAAATGTGTGACCTGCGGGAAGAAAAACAAATGTCCAAGGATGGTTCCATTTGTTTTGAAATCGATGGTCGGTTTCCCCTTACGGTCCAAAGTCCTATGGAGGATTATTGTGGCTAAAGCAAAAGAAGATGTGAAGAAAGCTGCCGTTGCAGCTGAAAAAGCCCCTGCGAAAAAAGCTTGCAAAAAGTGCTGCAAGAAAGAAGCTGCGGTAGAGAAAGCCCCGGCCAAGAAAGCTTGCAAAAAGTGCTGCAAGAAAGAAGCCGCTGCCGAAAAAGCCCCGGCCAAGAAAGCCCCGGCCAAAAAAGCCGTGAAAAAGGCTGCCGAAGCGAAAGCCCCGGCCAAAAAAGCCCCGGCCAAGAAAGCTGCCAAAAAAGTCGTGAAGAAGGCTGCGGAAGCGAAAGCTCCGGCGAAGAAAGCCGTCAAAAAAGCTCCGGCCAAAAAAGCCGCCAAAAAAGCGTGATTTGACGCATAAAAACGCATAGTTTACGGGGAGTTTCGACTCCCCGTTTTTTTTAATCTTTAACCCCTTTTTCTTGATCCTATGACTTCCTATCTCGTAACAGGCGGCGCCGGTTTTATTGGCTCGCACATCGTGGAACGGCTCGTAAATCAGCGTCTGGCCCAAATGACCGCCGGGCTGGAACCCGATACCATTCGCGTTCTGGACGATTTTTCAACCGGTTTTGAAAAGAACATCGCGCCGTATTTGGCCACGTTCAACATTGAACTCTTCGACGGTTCACTCACCGACGCCGAAACGGTCGCGCGGGCCGTGGACGGCGTGGAGATCATCTTCCACGAAGCCGCGCTGGCAAGTGTCCCGCTGAGCATCGAACAGCCGATGCGCGTGCATAATGCGTGCGTGACCGGCACGGTGCAGCTCCTTGACTGTGCGCGTCGTGCGGGCGTGCGGAGAGTCGTGTATGCCGCGTCCAGCAGCGCTTACGGCGATACGGAGGTCTGCCCGACGCCGGAATCGGTTCTTCCCGCGCCGATCTCGCCTTACGGAGCCGCGAAACTCGCCGCCGAGCTGTACCTTGAGGCGTTTGCCGCCTCGTATGGGCTCGAAACGGTACGGCTGCGCTACTTCAACGTTTTCGGACCGCGGCAGGACCCGAAAAGTCCGTACTCTGCCGTGATTCCGCTTTTCATCTCGGCCATGCTGAAGGGTCAGGCGCCGACGATTTTCGGAGACGGCCGACAGTCGCGTGACTTTACGTTCGTTTCGAATATTGTGGACGCAAACCTCCTGGCCGCGCAGGCCCCGGCCGAGGACGTTTCCGGGAAAGTTTTCAACATCGCAAACGGAAAATCCGTGGATCTCCTGACGCTCGTTTCCACCCTGAACGAGATTTTGAGGACGCAGATCGAACCGAAACACCTTCCGCCGCGCGTCGGGGACATTCTGGAGAGCCGCGCAGATATTTCCGCAGCGAGACGCTTTCTAAAATACGAGCCGCAAACCGGTCTTTTGGAGGGTCTGCGGCAAACGGTAGAATGGTACAAAAATTCCTGAAAGAAAGAGGAACGGCGAATAATAAAGAAACGTCACGCTTTATTATTCGTCTGTTCATTCATCTCAAGCACTTCTTTCATTGAGGGCATTTCTCCGCCCATGAGCTGAGCGATCCAGCGCGTCATTTGGAACTCAAGCAGGATCACACGCAGGACGGCAGTCAGCGGGGCCGCGAGCAGCATTCCAAAAATCCCCCAGACCACGCCAAAGTAACCAAGCGCGAGCAGGATCGTGACCGGGTGAAGCCGAAGCCCTTCTCCCTGCATCTTCGGGTCGAGGAAGTTTCCAAAGAAAATCTGGATCAGGCACGGCACGAAAAAAGCGATGAAAAGGCCCGTGTGACTTATGTCCATCGTGAGCAGCAGAATCGGGATCGGCAAAATCGTCGCGATGATGGACCCGATTGAGGGAATGAAATTCAGCGAAAACGCCAAAACTCCAAACGTAAACGCCATGGGCGTACCGAGGCAGAGAAACACGATATAAACACTGACTCCCGTGATAAAAGAAATGAAAAACTTGATGTTCAGGTACCGCTGAATACTGAACTCGACCTCATTGTAAATTTCGTTTTTGACCTTTACGAGAGGATTGCGACCCATCAGGATGAAAATGCAGAAAAGAAGCACCAGCACGCTGAACGAGAAAAACGTCTGAAGCGTGGAAATACTTCCGCGGAGGATCGCTGGAATGTAGGCGTAAACCGAGGAAATGCAGACTTTGGCGTTCAGGTATTCGGAATCCACTCCCGCTTTCTGAAGCCAGTAATCGATGGTTTCTTCAAGGCCCTGCGAGGGACTTTTCTGAACGGGTTCCAGTTCCTTCGCGTTTTCCTCCGCCGGGTTTTCAATGATTTCCACGTTCCCAGTCGGCGCAGGCTGAGCCTCCGGCGCCGGCTGAACGTCCTGTGCGCTTTGGGCGTCTTCCTCAACAGGTGCGACTTCAGCGCCAGCGTCGGTGGAAGGTTCAGGCGTGGACGGGGCCTCCTTACCGACCGGTGCGTCTTCTGTCACGCCGCCGGAGGTTTCCTGCTCCTGCTGCTCTTCCTTCTGTTCTTCCTGTTCTTCCTCCTGCTCTTCTTTCTGTTCTTTCTGCTCCTCCAGCTCTTCCTGAACAGCCGGACTGGTTTCATTTCCCGCAGTCAAATCGACCCCGACAGGCACTTCCGGGATGGAAAGCATCGGATTCAAAGACAGCAGATTGGGTTCCATTTCGGGAAACGCCGCTTTTTCACTCTCAGGGATTTTAATATTCACCGTCTGAATGGCTTTATTAATGGACCCGATCGCGTATTTTCCCACAAAAAAGATGCAGATGAACACGAACAGAATGGTCATCAGACACGCAACGAACCCACACCAGCGCGGCAGTTTCCAGCGATTCACGACCAGATTGTCCACCGGCGAGACCATCGCACAGAGGAAAATCGAAAAGACGAACGGGATCATGAAACTCCGGGTGAAGTACATCGCGAATGAAAAGGCGACAAAAGCGATCAGCAAAATTCCGCCAGTCAAAAGCCAAAGCTGCTCGTTACGAAGGAGATGGGTCGATTTTTCTTCCATGGAAATAAACGGGTTAAAAGGTTAAATGAAACGAATTCAAAAAGGTTAATTCTGATTCGCAGACCGAAGGTTTTCGATCACCAGGGCCAGGTAGCTTTGCGGCTCCACGTCCGTGAGGCCCATTTTTTGGGAAAGGCCCAGCAGTCGGGCTTTCGCGCCCGGAACCGCAGCTTCGTCCGCCACGAGGAATTCCAGCTCGGCAAACGTTCCAAGCGGCGGCACTTCGTCGAACGAAAACTCCACCGGCTCTTCCTCCCACAAACTCCACGCCTTGGTGCGGACTTTGCAGACATTCTGGACCGGCTGAAAACTCAAAAGCTCGAGCATCTCACGCCACTGGGCGGCAGGGCGCGTCTCCTCCAGCGTGTCGAGCAGATCAAAAAGGGGCTGAACGTCACGCGACTCCGGCTCCAGTTCGGGCTTGACCCCAAAACCGGCAAAACGTTCTGGCGAAAGCTCCATCCGGTGCGCAAGCGGCAGTTCCAGCTCCTTACGAATTTTGGCGGTCGAATCAAGTTTCGGCCCTTTGAACGTGATGAGCGACTCGACGCAGACGCGCTCAGGTATTTGCTCCTTGCCGTAAAGCCCCTGAAACGTCAGGTGCCGGCGGATCCGCAGAGCCTCGTCGGTCTGAACGAAATCCCGGGCCGGATGCTGGAAATACGTATCGACTTCGACCACGCGCTTCTTCCACACGACACCAAAATCCCGCGCCGCGTCGAGAAACCCGGAGGGGTCGGAAAGACGAAATTTCTGTTCAACTTCAAACATTTTGGACTCGATAAAACCGGGTACTGTTACCTCCGCCTCAAAACAGGACTTCTGAAAACCATAACAAGTTTAACACAAATCGGGAAATATGCAAGGGGGAACGGGGACGACCCATTCTGTTTCGTCAAATAAAAACAATTCTCAAGACGAGAAGTATCGTCCCCGCAAGTGTTTCGATTCCCCTTCCTTTTCATCTGTTTCGCCTAAAAGGGAATTTCATTATTCCCGGTGAAAATTTCAGCATTCAACCCTGCCGGTGCATAAATCGTCAGGTTCGGGCAGCCAGAAAACGCATCTTTTTCGATCTTGCTCACACTTTCAGGAATGACGACAGACGTTAAGGAACTGCAATCCTCGAACGCACCGCTATAAATCTCAGTTACACCTTCAGGAATCTCAATAGATTCCAGGGAACTGCAGCCGAAGAACATCCTGAAAGGGATCCTGGTCATGCCTTTGGGCAAAACGACAGACTTTAAAGAAGAACAGCCATAGAACACTTCACACTCAAACTCTGTCACCCTTTGGGGAATGACAACAGACGTTAAAGAACTGCCCTGGAACGCCCCCGCCTCGATCTTCGTCACCCCTTTTGGGATCCGGTATCTACCTCTCGCTCCCGTACAGATGACTAATGTTTTGCCGTCTTTTGTCAGCAAAGCTGGCCCTTCACTTTTATAACAAGGATGAGAAGAAGGAATGATCCATTCCTTCAACGCGGGGCAGTCGGCAAATGCCCCGTCACGAATGTACCCGACACTATTGGGTATGGTGACAGACGTCAAGGAACGACATCCCTTGAACACATCCCAATCAATCCCCGTCATGCTTTCGGGAATGATAATGGACTTTAAAGAACGACAGTTTTCGAACGCACCCGACTTTATACATTCCACTCCTTCAGGAATGACAACAGAGTCCAGGACACTGCAATCTTTGAACGCATCTCCCCCGATCGTGGTCACACTCCGGGGAATGTCAACGAACATTAAGGAACTGCAGCCCTCGAAGACCGAACAATTGATTTTCACCAAACCTTCGGGAATCCTAAAGGAGGTTAATGAACTGCAATCGCCAAACGCATACTCACCGATCCTTTTCACGCTTCGTGGAATGTTGACAAACGTTAAAGAGCTGCAGTTATGGAACGCCCAATCTCCAATCGACCTCACTCCTTTGGGAATTTCGACGTTTGTTAAAGAAGTGCAGTTGCCGAACAAATGTTTTCCGATCCTGCTCACGCCTTTGGGAATGACGGCCGATTCCAGGGAGGTGCAGTCGTAGAACACATCATTCTCGATCTTTACAACGCCTGGGGGAAGGTCCACCGACTTTAACGAGGTGCATCCGTTGAACGCATCCACGTCGATCATTTTCAAGCCTTTGGGAAAGACCACCGACTCCAGGGAGCTGCAGTAGCTGAAAGTAGAAAAATTGATCACACTCACGCGATCCGGAAGGACGATCGACTTTAAGGATTCACAGCTGCTGAACGCTCGGCTTTCAATCAAGGTAACACTGTCAGGGATCTCAACGGAAACCAGGGAATGACAGTCTTCAAAAGCCTCCTCTCCAATTATCTTCACGCCTTCGGGAATGATGACAGACGTTACAGAATCGTTGCCAGAAAACGCGCCCCAGCCGATCTCCGTCACGCCTTTGGGAATCCGGTATTCTCCTTCCGCTCCCAGACAAGAGATCAATGTTTTACCGTCTTTTGACAGCAAGGCGACCCCATCGCTTTTAAAAACGGGATGGGTGGGAGAAACGATCCATTTTTTCAACGCATTGCACTCGTAAAATGCGTTTGCAATTTCCGTTACACTATCGGGGATGGCGACGGACTTTAAAGAATAGCATCCCTTGAACGCCCGAAAACCGATGTCCGTCACGCCTTCAGGAATGCGGACCGACGTCAGGAATTTGCAGTCCACAAACGCCTGATCTCCAATCTTCGTCACTCCTTCAGGAATGACGACGTTCTTTTCTTTACCGGTAAATTTTGTGATTTTGGTCCCGTCCCATTCAAAAGAATCCCTACTGGTCGGTTTGGATACTGAAGAAGGTACGATAAGTGAAAGCAAAAAGTGAAACATGATACAGGGTCTCCAAAATTAAAAAAAGAGTACGACAAGTTAAACATAAAACAGAAAAATACAAGGGAAACGAAGACTGCGATACGAGGACGGCACATTCTGCGGCGTACTTGAAAATGCTACAGAATTTGACGGCACAGGAAGCGCCGTCCCCGTAATTGAAATCATTCCGCCTTGAACACTTTCGGCTCGACGCCAAGCATCTTCGCAACGGTCGGATCAACACGATTCCCCCACAGGATGTAACCTTCGCGGGTCGGATGAACGAGGTCTTTCATCAGCTCACGCGGAATCGTACCGTCCTGGGAAAGCCACAGGTCGTTAATGTCCATGATCTCGACGTTTTTGTAGTCCTTGAAGATCCCCGGCAGAAGGTCGTTCGTCCCCTGGGCCTGCTTCCGGCAGATGTGCCCCGGCTGCTGGGCCATGAAAATGTCGAGGACCAGGATCTTGATGTCCGGATACAGCGCCTGCAGTTTATCGACGATCGCCTTGATCCCCTGCGCCACGCACTCGGAGGCGTTCGGCCATTCGCCCCACAGGTTGTTGATCCCGATGAGCAGGACCGCGGCTTTCGGGTGGATTTTGTCCATCGGGGCGTTGTTCAAACGCCAGAGAACGTGCTGGGTCTGGTCGCCGCCGAAGCCCATGTTCACGTAGTTGCGGTCGCCATAGAAGAACTGCTGGATCTCAGCACCGGCGCCGTCCCAGCCGTGGGTGATCGAGTCGCCGATCAGGAGCAGGTCCACGTTCCCCTGCTCGATCCGGGCACAGTTGGCCTCGTGACGGGCTTTCCACCACGCCACGTCCATTTTGTTGGCCGGGATGCAAGTCTTGGGAAGCTCAGCCTGCTGAGCCTGAACGGACGTTGCGATGAATCCAAGAGCGAGGAACAGACCGACGCTCAGAGTAAGAATAAAACGTTTCATGATTTTTCCTTTCGATTGGAAGGTTGGTAAAGGTGAATGAGGATTTTTTCGAGGAAGGCCGGGATCAGGGCACGACCTGAAACCGTACGTTCCTCAAAAACGTTAAAACCGTAAAAATGCTCAGCGTTTCTTTAAATATACCACTTTTTCATTTCTAAAAAAGGTGGACCGGCGGGCTTTTCCGGTTTTTTTCGCAAAAATCCCGACTCTGAACGTGATTTCGCACGCTTCGTTCCTGGAAAGTGGACCATGAGCCTGATTTTTCGTAATATTTGGAAATATTTTATTATTTGGATTTTCCGTTAAAGTTTAAACCGGATAAATTGGAAAATTACTCAAATTCGGATAATTTGCTATAATAGGGTTTATAGGAATACCGATGTCTATTAAAAATCAGGATTATTTCTGTAAACTAATCCCTAAATATGAAGGATTTTTCCATGAGAAAAACAGTACTCAGTTTAACGTTTGGCATGGCGGCCGCATGTGTTTTGGCCATGCTGACGGCGGTCTATGCCGATGACAATGCAAGGGAGATGGGAACGGTCGATGATTTGAAACTGGATATTACGGAAGACATTTCCGATTCCGATTTCGATCTCTCACTTCCTGCCCCTGAAACGCCCAAAACAGCCGCACCGAAAGCCAAGTCGGCGCCGAAAACCAAGTCGGAACCAGTGAAAGAGCTGGCCATCGCCCAGAATCCCGCTCCGGCAAACGCTGAAGCAGCGCCAATTACCGATGCAGTGACTGCCGACACCATTTCGAACATTCTCGAGGAACCGGCCTTGAACGCTCCGGCGACTCAGCCGAAAGTTCAGATTCCGGAAATTCCGGCTCCAGCTTCGGTCAAAACCCCAGCAGAACCGGTCATTCCGCAGCTTCCTCCGGTTCAGCAATCCATCGTGAAAACTCCCGAAACAGAGGAAAGCCTTCCTCCGGCGGTCACGATTGACCCGACCATGGAAACGGCTGCTCCATTCGATCAGCCTGTTACCCGGCCGATTCCGGGCAGTTCTTTGATCGCTCGCGGCCCGGCCCCGATCCTGTCAGGTGGAGGCGGCTGCCCCAACTGCATCCGCGGCGGAATGGGATTCGACCCAACTCCACGTCCTGTTTATTACGGTGTTCAGCGCAATGGTCTCCCGGCCTACCCGCGTGCAGGAAACTGCTGCGGCTGTGGCGGTCGTGGCTGCCCCGGGTGCGGTTTTGGTCACCGCTATCCGATGGAGTATCCGTACTACACGCTCCGCGGCCCGCGTGACTTCGATGATCCGAATCCGCGCCCGATCGGACCGTGAGCTTCGAATTATGAATGGTGAATTATGAATTATGAATTGAGGTTTCGCTTTCAGGCTCTGGCTCTTGATTCATAGTTCATAGTTCACGATTCAGGTTTCGATTCAGCAAAACATTGAGCCGTGAGTCCAACTCGCGGCTTTTTAATTCATAATTCATCATTCATAATTCATAATTAAATTAAAGTGCCTCTTGATTTTACGACAAAAATGCGGCTGATTTGCGACGATATGACGCACCGGATTGCGGCGCTTCAGCACATCCGTATGGACAGGGTCGCAGTGGGTTTTTGCCAGACACGCACGTCAAGCGAGTACGGGGTTTACGCCGCTGTGACTCCGCTGCGGTTTGAGAACGGCTCCCTGACGACCGTCCGCCGCGGGCAAACGTACACACTTCAACGGATCCTCGACCCGAACGGCCGGGAGTATTTGTACCTTCTGAATTTTTACGTCCCGCGGTTTCTGAACACGGACTTCAAAAACAAATTGATCACGACCGTCCACGAGCTTCTGCACATCAGCGAACGGTTCGACGGCGACATCCGGCGCTTTGAGGGCCGTTGCTACGCTCATTCCGGCTCGCAGAAGAATTACGACGCCTACGCGGAAAAACTCGCGTCGCTGTGGCTTGCGATGAACCCGCCGCTGGAGCTTTACGATTTTCTTCATGAAGATTTCGCCGGTCTTCAAAAACGCTACGGTGGTCTGTACGGCAAGCGCTTCCCAACCCCGAAACTGATCCGGGTGAAATGATTTTCGAGAGCAGGCCCCCGGAAGTGATTCTCTCATCTGAATTATTATCTTTTGGGAATAATTTTTAAAAAAGTGGAAAAATTTCTTCCATTAACCGTTTTGAGCCGCTTGACTTTTTCCGTAAAAATGGTATTAATAGTAGAAGATTCATTTTTTCAGATGGAATAATTATTTCGGAGAAACACCATGGCCACGCAGTCTTTCAAGGATGATACTTTCGTAAAATTTTTCGATGTGGCGGACAGAATGCGCCAGGTGGTCCTCCAAACGTCCACCAACAAAAAGACTCAGGCTTTGATCGAGTCGCTGACGTACCGCCAGCACAAAGCCATCGTGGCGGTGACGCTTCTGACGGAAAACAATCCCGTCGGAATCACTCTGAAAAAACTGGCGGAACGTTTGAATATGACGGTCCCCGCGACGTCGGTCCTGGTGGAATCGATGGTCCAGAACAAAATCTTCATCCGCGTCACGAGCCAGACGGACCGCCGGGCAGTCTGCATCAAACTCTCCGATTTGGGAATGAGTCTGATGGAAACATTCCGCCAGAAAATGACGGACTTCATCAACAATATTTACCTGGACATTTCGGATGATGAAAAAGCCGTTTTCCGGAAAGTCATTACTCAGCTTCATGAACGTCTTTTCCCGGAAGACGAAATTCAGAAGGAAAATTAAGTCATGAACGAAGCTTCCCAGCCTCTTTTTAATCAGATCGATGTTACGAACATTGTCGCCCCGACGGGTGCCGTTGACGAACGGTACAGAGCCGAGCAGCGTCACGCTGAACTAATGGGCGTTTTGAACGATATTGCAACGCAGCAGAAACGCCAGAACGAGCTGCTGACCCAGCTGATCAACCTCCAGACCGCTCCCCAGCGTCAGCGGGTCAATGAACTGCAGAACTGGCGGAATTCCCATCCTGAACTGGCGAAAGGGTGCAGGCAGCTCCTCGACCAAATGTCCTCCATGCAAAACGAGTACTTCACGAAAATGGTGGAAGAGTCCGTCGAGAACAGCGAGGACTGGAACTACAGCGAGTTCATGTTCAACGACTTCGTGGACCGGTTCGGCCCGCGCCTGATCCATCTCAACTCGCTTTTGCAGGCCCTTTCCCAGCTTGCCGCCCCGCCGGAAAAGTAGTCGAATCAGCTAAATACCAACCATAAACTTTTCAAAAGAAGGACTTTTCCCATGCCAGTTCCCGTTCAGATGCCGCCGATCCTCCGTGAAATTGCCGGGGTTCCGATCCCCGAAATCGTCAGGCAGTTTGGTACGCCCGTTTTCGTTTACGATGAGGCGCGGATACTTTCCCAGTTCCACGATCTGGAAGCGTTTGACGTCATCCGTTACGCCCAGAAAGCGTGCAGCAACCTCGCGATCCTTCAGATCCTGCACAAAGCCGGCGCCAAAGTGGACGCGGTGAGCGCCATGGAGATCCGCCGCGCGATCGCCGCCGGGTTCAAACCCCGCCCGGAAACTGAAGAGGAAATCCCCGAAATCGTCTATACGGCGGACATTTTCGACCGCGAGGCGCTCGACCTCTGCGTTGAGTACGGGGTCCACGTGAACTGCGGCTCCATCGACATGATCCACCAGCTCGGAAAAGCCCTGAACGCCCGTGAGGATACGGAGTACCCAGTCGAGATCACGATCCGCATCAACCCCGGCTTCGGGCACGGCCACAGCCAGAAAACGAACACGGGCGGCCCGCTCTCCAAGCACGGGATCTGGTACCAGGACATTCCGACGGCCATGGCGGTCGCGGGAAAGTACGGGATCGCCATCACCGGCCTGCACATCCACATCGGCTCCGGGACGGATTTTGAGCATCTGGCTCAGTGCTGCTCCAAGATGAAAGACTTCGCGATGGTGGTCGGGAGCTCCGTCCACACGATCAGCACCGGCGGCGGCCTTCCCACGGTCTATAAAGACGGCGACGAGTACGTGGACATTCAGAAGTACTTCGAGCTTTGGGACCGTACCCGCTGTGAGATCGAGCAGATGAATCAGTCGCCCGTCACGCTGGAGATCGAGCCGGGGCGGTACCTCGTCGCCGAGAGCGGCTACCTGCTCGCCGAGGTACGGGCGGTCAAGACGCAGGGCGGAACGGATCTTTTCTACCTTCTGGACGCCGGCTTCAATAATCTGGCGCGCCCGATGCTTTACGGCTCCTTCCACCCGATGTCGCTCTGCCCGATGAGCGGCGAGCCGAATGAGGAACGCCCGATCGTTCCGGCCGTGGTTTGCGGCCCGCTGTGCGAGTCCGGCGACGTGTTCACGCAGGAAGAGGGCGGTTACGTCGTCACGCGACCCATGCCCCGCGCCTGGACCGGCGACATTCTGGTGATGGGCTGCGCCGGAGCCTACGGTTTCGTGATGGGGTCCAACTACAACTCGAAGCTCTACGCACCGGAAGTCCTGATCCGAGACAAACAGCTGATCTGCGTCCGCAAGCGTCAGACATTTGAGCAACTGATCGAGAACGAGATCCTGCTCGACGGCTGAACGATTCCGGTTTCCTGAAAATTTTCAGATCTTTAAAAACGAAAGAGGGCCATGAAAATGACCCTCTTTTTCTATGGCTTGTTACGGCCTGTGGCTTTCAATGATGACGGCATCAATGATTCCACCCACGATTCCACCCCAGGTCGGCGGCGGCGGCGGAGGAGGAGCTACCGGAGCCGGGACCACAACGACCGGACGCGGCGGTGGCGGCGGAGGAACCGGACGCGGAGGCGGCGGAACCGGGCGCGGCGGCGGAACCGGGCGCGGCGGCGCTACCGGGTGGTGGTGATGCGGCGGTCCCGGACGGTAACCAGGCTGCCCCGGTCCCGGATGATGCGGCGGACCCGGACGATGCGGCGGGGCCGGCTGAACGTGGACCGGTCCCGGATGATGCGGCGGAGCGGGCTGAACGACGCCCGGCCTCGGAGCAGGACCCGGAGCCACACCCGGACGCGGGCCTTGAGCCTGGGTCGGCGCGGCGAAAGCAAAAATGACTGCCACGACAAGCGCAGCGATCAACGAAATCAGGCTGGTCTTTTTCATGGTTTCATCTCCTGTTTTGAAGGGTGGTTGAACTTTCTATAATTATATATAACACTTTTCACCAAAAAGTTCAAGGGGGGTCGGGGAAAAAACTCAAAAAAATATAATATTTTCCAAATTTAAACTATTTTTTCTCCTTATTCGTAAAATTCTCCCTGACCCCACCCGTTCTTTTCCATGGTTTTGATGATTTCATCCAGGATTTGTTTCTTTTTCAGGATCCAGTCGGGCGCAACGAGCATATCCCGCGGGCAGTCCCCCGAGATTCTGTGAATTACCAGCTCCGGCGAGACGTGCGTCAGGACGTACAGCGCCCAGTCGATGTACTCCGCGTACGTGATCGGCTCGAATTTTCCTTCCCGGTAAAGCTCCGCCAGGCGCGTCCCCTCCAGAACGTAAAGCGAGTGGAGTTTGATCCCCTGAATATCGTGGCGGTTCAGAAACTCGACCGTCCGTTTTATGTGCTCCTTCGTTTCGCCGGGGAGCCCGAGCATGATGTGCGTCACGACGTTGAGATTTCGCCGCCGCAGGATCTCCACCGCCTCGGTGAACCGCTCGCTTTTGTAGCCGCGGTTGAAAAACTCGGCCGTCCGGTCGTCGGACGTCTGGAGGCCCAGTTCGACCTGAACGTAATATTTGGGGGATTTTTGAGTGTACTCGGCCAGCAGGTCA
The DNA here is from genome assembly GCA_017447865.1 of Thermoguttaceae bacterium. Lineage (GTDB taxonomy): Bacteria > Planctomycetota > Planctomycetia > Pirellulales > Thermoguttaceae > RGIG3701. Next base: position 4,801 of record JAFSMO010000084.1, on the reverse strand, counting down.
GCGACTTCTTCCGAAATGCAGTCCGCGCGAGTCCCGACGGCCAGCCCGACGATCCGCTCGTCCCCCTGAGCCAGCGCACCGTCGTATTTCGCCCGCAGAACGTCCACCGGCGCGTAAGTGTTCGTGAAATTCTGGAAGTAAACGATGAATTTCTCGGCGTGGTGTTTCCACTGGGCCTTCTTCATCGCGACCTCGATCTGATTTCGAATCCCGGACTCCGTGATGAACTCGCCGGAACCGCGCTCCCCGCAGAAAATGCAGCCGCCCGTCCCACACGTTCCGTCCCGGTTGGGGCACGTAAAACCACCATCGACGCAGACTTTGTAGCACTTCGCGCCGAACGTTTCTTTCAGGAACCGGCCCACGTCCCGAAACGGTTTGCGCTCATGCGGAGGCGGGACCCCCGGGCCGAATTTGCGTTTACGAATTCTCGGCATAAAGGCCCCCTCACCTGGTTTCTGGTTCCTCGGCCGCGAGCGAAATCCGGCCAGACTTCCTTTTCGCCCAGATCAGCGGAAGCGCGAGCAGCGCACGCCAGCCGAACGCGAGGAGGAAAAACCACACGTAATAGTTCGGCCAGCCGGAGAACGCGCGGCAGAACCAGCCTCCCAGAAAAACGGCGGCGAAACCCGCCAGACTCCCGGCCAGTCCGTACGCGGCAAGCCACGGCGTGTCGTCACGCGGGTCGGAAATTTCAAGCAGGAATTTCGGCAGGGCGACGTTCAAACCGACGTAACTCCCCCAAATCACCGCCGCCACGTAGAGCATCCAGCCCATCCCAGGCTTTGCGAACGCATAGAAAAGAAGCGGGACGGCCGTGAGAAGCTGGGAGCAAATCATCACGTTCAGCGTACCGTACCGGTCCACGAGTTTCCCGACCCACCGCGCCAAAAATATTTGCGGGAAGCGTGGAACCACCCGAACGGCCTGCATCCCGAGAAACGGAACGAAAACCGCCCCCTGAAGAATGATTTTCTGGAACGTCGTCTGCGAGACCTGCTCAAACTGCAGGAAAAACGAAAAGAGCGCGCCGTAAATCAGGAACGGCCAGAATTTTCTCTCGCGGAACGGACGCAGAAAACGTTGAAAATCGCGACGCAGAGCGCTTCCGGCAATTTCCGGGATTTCGTACCGTCTCTCCGGAAGCAGGCGGAGGAAAAACACGCTTCCCAGGATGAACAGCGTACCGGCCGCCACGACTCCCCAAAAGAACGGGGGCTCAAACCGGGGGATCTCGAACGCTCCCGAAATAATCGCGATCGTTCCGGGAATCGCCAGCCCCACGATCGTCAGGACTTCACCCAGGATTTTGAAAATCTCACGCCGCGCGTAGAACCGCCCGAGCGTTCGGGCCGGAAACAAAAGACGGTTCCACGAGAGAAAAACCGCGTACGACATGACTTCCAGCAGATTGGCCAAGGCCCAGAAACCGAGCATCAGCCAGAATTTTGCACTCGCGCCAACGGGCAAAAAATGAGTCCCCAGCAGGAGCCAGAGGACCAGCACCTGCCCCACGTAAAGAGAAATGCAGAGATTTTTCCGGAAAGGAAACTTTTGAAGGATGGCCGGAAGGAACGGCTGGAAAATCCTCCCCAAAAACGGAGCCGCAAAAATCGCCGCGATGACCAGCGGAGAGCTGAATCCATACGCCGCCATCATGAAAATGAGGACGATCGAGGAAGTCAACGCGTTCCCAATGGACCAGATCAGCGCATTACTGTAAAGGATCCGCCTTTGGGAATGGCGGGTCCGAATGGTGGAATGCATGGGTGAAATCCCTTTCAGTCGAAATTTTGCGCGGCCGAAACGCCACTCTTCCATTTTTTACGGATCACTCGATCCTGAGCGTCTGCTCTTCATCCAGCGTCAGTTCCGGCGGCATTTCCACGTCTTTCAAAACGTCCGGCGCGAAGTACTCCATCAGGTCGTAGTACTCGAACGGCCCGGTAAAACCGTCGAGGCACGAAAACGCCAGATTCGAGCGGACGGCCACGCCCGTGGAAAGCGGCGACGAGATCCAGCACTCCACGCCCGCCTCTTTACAAAGCTCCAGGATTTCTTTCGCCCGTTCAAAACCGCCGGCGCGCAGAGGATTGATCTTCACCAGTTTCGTGCTTTCGAGTTTCAGCGCCGCCGCGGTTTTTCCCGTCGTGGAGACGCTTTCGTCCAGGCAGAGCGGGCACTGAAGCATTTTTTGAAGCTCCGCGTCCTCCACCAGCTCATCGACCGGGAACGGCTGCTCGAACATGAACGGGAAGAAATCGCGCATCCGGAACAAAATGTCGTAGTTCAGCGGACTCAGGGCCCCTTCGAAATCGATGTGGAACGAGGCGGTCGGGTTTTCCTGCCGCACCTCGCGGACCATCGCAACGTCCCAGCCTGGGCGGATCTTCAGTTCCAGATGCACGTAACCGGCCCGGTAGAATTTCTGGACCCGATCGAGGAACTCGTTCGCGTCGGGGATTCCGTCCCGGTCGGCTTCCGGCTCGTCAAGCGACGTGAAAACCTGCTGGGAAAGCCGTTCCGCGCCGAGGAGCTGACAGAGCGATTTCCCCTTTTCCTGCGCCTGAAGATCGAACCAGGCCATTTCCACGAGCGGGTAAATGACCGCGTGCCGGGCCCATTTCCCGAGTTTATCGCGCAGCGCCTGCGTATCGGAAAAGCTCTGACCGTCGAGCAGCGGCAGAATTTTCTCCTCGATCACACCCGCGAGATACTCGAAATCTTCCTCAGGGAAAAGGGTGATCGGGGCTTCCGACTTTCCCGTTCCCGCGCTGGATGAAAGCGAGAGAATGAGGCTTTTGAACTCGCTCAAACGTCCGTTCGCAGTGCGGACCGGCATGGAAAGGGGCAAACGGATAAACTGAAGGCTGGATTTTTGAATGAACATGGTGTAGCGCGGAAATGGAGGAAAACGGCCGTAAAATCGCGTCTGGGGCGGAATCCTCGGGTTAAAAATGGAAACGTTCCTTTTTTTGAGCGAGTGCCTCACTGGAAGCGAAGCCCCCGCAGTAGAATTAATTTTACTCTTCCTGAAAAAAAAATCAACCCACCACCCAAAAAAAGTTTTTCATCTTGACAGAAAACGCAAAATCTAATAAAATGGGGGCCAACTGAAATTTCGTCAGACTTTTTCCACCTGAAATCAAATGAAGTGCCAAAAATGTAATAAGGAAGCGACGGTTCACGTGACGGATCTGGTCGGTGGAAAGCCGATCCAGTACCACTTTTGCGAAGAACACGCCAAAGCCTTCCTCCAGAATACTCAAGCCAGCCTTCCCGGCGAAGCCAACATGGCCTCGGCCCTGGCGACTCACCTGGCCCAGAAAATGGCCTTTTCCAAGGCGAACAGCGAATTTCTGGAATCCGACCAGGAAATGTGCCCGGTCTGCGGGATCCATTTTTCAGAGTTCCGCGCCACCAGCCTGTTCGGCTGCCCGGAGGACTACCGCATTTTCTCGAAACAGCTGAAACCCCTTTTGATGAATATTCACGGCGAAATCCGGCATAAGGGCAAGGCGCCGAAACGTTGCGGCGAGACCGAAAGCCGGCGGCTCACCCAGCGCATTCAGTTGTACCACGAGATGGAAGAAGCGGTCGCTGAGGAAAAATACGAGAAAGCTAAAGAAATCCGCGATCAAATCTTAAAAATGGAAAGCGAGGCGGGAATCGAATGACGATTGATGAACTCGTTCAGTCCAAGCACGATTGGCTTCGGAACGAAGGGCCCGATTCGGAAATCGTGGTTTCTACCCGGATCCGGCTCGCGAGGAATCTCGCAGCTTTTCCGTTCGTTTCGCGGTTGAGTTCCGTGGAGCGTATTCGTGCGATCGAAACGATGCGCAAAGCGATCCGGAAAACGTCCTTCGGCCAGAATTCCACGCTTTTTCATCTGAATGACCTGAGCAGTCTGGACCGGAAACTCCTCGTGGAGTGCCATCTGATCAGCCGCGAAATGGCGGACGACGACGGACCGCGCAGCGTGATGATCTCGCCCAACGGTCAGTTCAGTCTGATGTTCATCGAGGAGGACCACCTGCGGATCCAGTGCGTGAAAAGCGGCTTTTGCCTTCAGGAGATCTGGGCCGAGATCAACGCTCTGGACGATGAGATCGAGCAGAATCTGGTTTACGCCTGGTCGGAAGAACTCGGCTACTTGACCGCCTGCCCGTCGAACGTCGGCACCGGAATGCGCGTCAGCGTGATGCTGCACCTCCCCGCGCTGGGAATGACCCGGCAAATCACGAAGGTGCACAACAGTCTCCAGAAAATTTCCCTGACCGTGCGCGGACTCTACGGCGAGGGCTCGCAGGCGTGGGGCGATTTCTACCAGATCAGCAATCAGTGTACGCTCGGCGTGACCGAAGAAGAGATCATTTCCCAGGTTCAGGACGTGGTCGGGGCGGTCATCGGCTACGAGAAAAAAGCCCGCGAATTCCTGCTGGAACAGAACAGTGAAAAGCTCAAGATGGGGATCGCGGAATGCATCGGACTCATTCGCACGTCCGACGCGCTGAACCCGCAGGACACGATGAAGTGCCTCTCCGCGATCCGGCTCGGGATCATTCTGGGGCTGGTGGAGGACATTTCGATCGACGTGGTGAACCAGCTTCTGCTCCAGATCCAGCCAGCCTACTTGCAGTGGATCTACGGCGGCGTGGAGTCGTCGCTCGACTCGAACGAGTTCCGCGCGCAGTACCTGAAAAAGTTCCTGCTGAAGATCAACGATTAACTTTTAAGATCCGGAGGGCCGGCGTCCCGCCGGTCAAGTTAATAAAAGGCGTAAAACCTCTAACTTGAC
>JAFSMO010000083.1 GCA_017447865.1 Thermoguttaceae bacterium | reverse complement strand
TTCTCGAATGGCGCACTGACGTTCACAAACGTCCCGGTCGGCATACAGCAGAAACTTCAGATCAACGTTTCCAACGGGGTCTGCACGACGGCGTGGTCCAAAGCGGTTTCCGTGAAAACGAAGTAACCGCCCGTTTTAAGGCACGCCACTTGATCCGGAGAATGGATCCCCGGTCGAAACCGACGTTTGGGTTTTGAATTTTAACCCGTTTGCGAGAGATCGTGAGCGGGTTTTTCTTTTGACGCTGAGGACGTTTTTGATGATGGAGAATTTCTCTAATCCGCAAATTTCCCAGGAAGAATGGCTTGGTAAAGAGGGGCGTTAATTCCTCCTTGACAAAAAAAGGAAATCTGCTATAATTCTCGCGTTAAATCTTTTCTCCTCTTTTCATTATTAATATTGTACGGAAGGCTCCATTTCATGGCTGCGTCTCCTGACATTTTGCCGACTCCTGAACTATCGCGGGAACGAATCTGGACGTTCGTTTTCCTCGATATTATCGCGCTTTCCATGTTGGACTCGATCGTGTGCCACGCCCTGTACGGCGCGCTGCCCCTTTATGTGGAGTCCCTCGGCGGAAAGGCGGCGTTCAGCGGGCTTTTGACGGCCGTTTTCGCAGTCGCGGCCGCGTTTGGCCGGATCCTGACGGGAGTCGTGGCGAGCCGCTTCGGTTGCAGGACCGTCCTGATCTGGGGCGCGGCGCTTCTGGCGCTGGCGAACCTGACGCCGCTGGCGCTTCCCGGGCTTGGGATCCTTTTGGGCGTCCGTTTTCTTCAGGGCGTCGGTTTCTCGGGAATTTCCACCGCCTCGGCCAACGCTTCCGCGGAGGTCGTGCCGGAAAAACGCCTCGGGGAAGGAATGGGCTACTACGGTCTGGGCCAGTCCATCTCGTCCGTCCTCGGCCCGTCGCTCGGCTACTTCCTCTTTCATTTTGGGCAAAGTTCCGTTTGGGGAAACGACGTTTTGTGGTACGCGATGAGCGCCATTTCGTTCGTCCTCATCGGCCTGGCCTACGTCTGCTGCTACACGCCGATCCGGAGGCTGGAAACCCGGCAGGAAACCCGTCCGGCCGTGGCCCCGGAAAGCAAATCCCGGCCGTTGGCTCTGCGCATTTTCCATTCGTTTTACGAACAGAAAGCACTCGGAATGGCGGTCGTTTGCGGGATCTTCATGTTTGCCGCGTCGTTTTACTCGTCGTTCCTGATGCTTTTCGCGCAGAGAAACGGGATCCCAAACCCGCAAATGTTCTTCCTCGGGGTTGCGACCGCGATGTTCGTCGTGCGTCTTTTGGCGGGGAAACTTGGGGACCGTTTTCCGGCGCTGGCGGTTTTGCTCCCGTCGCTGGGGATCGGCCTGCTTTCGTTTTGGCTGACGATTTTTGCCGAGTCCACGCGCTGGCTCTGCTTCACCGGCACACTGTACGGGATCTCGGTCGGGATCGGTTTTCCGCTCCTGAACACGCTGGCGTACCGCCTGACGGAACCGGCCCGGTGGCACGCGTCCACCGCGACGTTTTTCCTCGGCTGCGACCTTGGCTGGGCGCTGGGGTCGTACGTCTGGGGCGTCGTGATCGACTGGCGCGGGTTTACGCTTGCGCTTTTCCTGGCCGGCGTGACGATGATCGTCTCCTGCGCAGGTGCCGTTTTGACGCTTTGGCGGAAGCCGGTCTGAATCAACTCGGGAGGAAAAAACTCCAAAAAATTTTAAACTTTTTCCTAAAAACCGGCCCCACCCCCTTGAAATTCCGTCCGAAATAGCGCATACTATATAGGTTAAGGAATTTTTTGCCCGAAAATGAACCTTCAAGGAGTAATATTTCGATTCGATTGAGGAAGCCATGAATAAAATCTTTTGGACTCTTTCCGTGAGTCTCCTGACTTTCGGACTGCTTTTCGGTTTCTCGCTGTGCGCCACCCAGGTCACGGCGGCTGAAGATGACGGCGCGGCCGCGGCCACGGCTGACGCTGGCGTGAAGAAAACGACCAAGAAGAAAAAGAAAAAATCGGCGAAAGCCAAGGCCTCGGATTCTGAGGAAGCGAAAGCCGCCTCTGATGATGGCGCGGATGAAGCGGACGCCGAAAGTGCTGCCCCAAAGAAGAAAAAAGTCAAGAAGGCCGAAGCCGACGCCGCTGAGGAAAAGGCTGAAGACGCCGCAGAGGAAAAGGCTGAAGCCAGTCAAACTCCGGAAGCCGACGGGGACGATGATGACGACGATGTGACCGCTGACGCGAGCGCTCTGGAAAAAGCCGGTGAAGAGGCTGGGGAAGTCAAAAAAATCACCGTCAAAGGGGTCGAATATGCGTTCTGCTGGTGCCCGGCCGGGACTTTCCAGATGGGCGCGCCCGAGGACGAACTGGGCTTTGACGCGGATGAAACCCAGCACGAGGTGAAAATTTCCAAGGGCTTCTGGATGCTTCAGACCGAAGTCACGCAGGAAATGTACTCGTCGATCACGGGTGCAAATCCGAGCTATTTCGGAGTGAAAGGCTTTGGCAAAGGAAAAGGTTCCGTGGCTGGCCGTGAGGAAACGGATAAATTCCCGGTGGACCGCGTTTCCTACATCGACGCGAATGACTTCCTGACGAAGCTTTCCAAAATCTGCAGCGTGACGTTTGCTCTGCCGACCGAAGCTCAGTGGGAATACGCATGCCGGGCGGGAACGTCTTACCCGTTCTATACGGACAAAGCGCCGACCCAGCAGCAGGCCCTCTACAAGACCGCGGAAAACGCCCCGGAAAGTACTGACGAAGTCGGAAAGCACGGCAAAAACCCGTGGAATCTGTACGACATGATGGGGAACGTGGACGAGTGGTGCCGCGACTGGTACGATGCAGAGTACTACAAATCCTCGCCGGCTGCCGACCCGACCGGTCCGGATTCGGCGGAACAGAACGAGCGTGTTCTGCGCGGCGGCAGCTACGCCAACATGCAGTTCTATCTGCGCAGCGCAACCCGTAACAAGCGTCTGGAAGAAGCCAAAGGCACGCGCTTCGACGGTTTCCGCTTCATCTTCGTTCCGGGCGGAGAAGCTGCGCCGGGCGCTGGTGCCGCGGAAGCGGGTGACGACGCTGAAAAAGCCGAGGCGGATGACGGCGAAACGTCAGACGAAGAGGCCGCTGAGGAATCCGACGCCGAAAAGTCGGATGAAGAAACCGAGGAAGAGTAAATTTCAGTTTCCATCAGCCCGTTTTCCGCAGGGGGAACGGGTTTCTTTTTTTGAAAGGTTTTAAGTTTTAAAAGGTTCTGACCATGAAAACGACCCGCCGTGATTTTATTTCCGCCTGTTCCGCTCTCGCGGGTGCAGGCATGCTCGCGCCGAATCTTCAGGCGCAGTCCGTGCCCGAGGCCCCAAATCCGGCCGCTGAAAACCCCGAAGTCGGGAAACCGTACTGCGGTTGGAAGGAAGGCGAGATGGATCTGCACTACATTCTGACCGGCGTCGGCGAGAACATGTTCCACATTTACCCCGACGGAACGACGCTTTTGCTCGACTCGGCCGACCGGGACGCCACGAAGTACGATAAAAACCTCCCGCAGATGCCGGACAGTTCGCGCCTTCCGAGCGAGTGGATCATGCGCTACCTCACGCGCGTCAATCCCGGTGGAAAGTCCATCGATTACATGATGCTCTCGCACTACCACTGCGACCACGGCGGCAGTGAGAAAATGGGGGCCGGGACCACGACCGGGCGCGGCGAGGACTACGTCCTTTCCGGGCTGGCGAATATTGGCGAGCACTTCAAGTTCACCAAGTGCTTCGACCGTGGATTTCCGACGTACGACCACCCGAAGCACATGGAGAGTGACGGCTACACAAATTTCGTCCGTTTCTCGCAGTACATGCACAAGGCGGGTAAATTCCAGATGGAAGAGTTCAACGTCGGCCAGAAAGACCAGATCGCGCTGGTGAAAAATGCGGCGAAATTCCCGACCTTCCACACGCGGAACATTTGCCGCAACGGAATCATCTGGACCGGCAAAGAGGGCGAGTGCCGCGACTTCTTCCCGGAAAACGAGAAGAATTTCAAGGGCTGGATGAACGAGAATTCCATGTCGCTCGGCTTCACGATCGAGTACGGTCCGTTCCGGTATTTCACGGGCGGCGACTTTTCCGGCGGCGTCTGGACGAAAGACGATGAGCGCATCGAGCTCGACGCTTTTGCCGGGCCGGTCATTGGAAAACTCGACGTTTGCAAGACGAATCACCACTCGTACAAAGACGCGATGACGCCCGGTTTCTGCAACGCGGTGCAGGCGCACATTTACGTCTCGAACGTCTGGGATCTTTACCACCTCCAGGGGAACACCATGACGAACATGACGCAGGCGGCGGACGACGTTTTGGTCTGCCCGACGATGATCCACCCGAAGAACCGGGAGATCTACCCGTCGGAGCCGTGGCTGAAAAACCTCGCGCCGGAAGCGTGGATCGGCGGGCACGTGGTCGTGAAAGTCTTTGATGGTGGTCGGCAGTACAAACTTTACTACCTGACCGTTCAGGACGAAAGCATGACGGTCATGAACGTTTACGGCCCGTTCAAGAGCGGAACGTGAAAGACCGATCGTTAATATCTTTGAGGGGGAACTCCTCGGGGTTCCTCTTCAAAATCCTTAATTCTTTGTGAATTTTGTCTGGTTTTCTTTTTTTTCCTGAAATCTCTCTAGCGCCAATCGGGAAAAGCTGCTACAATACGTAAACTGGAAAATTTTTACGCATTTATGAATACAGCAAAACCAAATTAATGAGTAAGTTATACCCGCTGAGAGTCACGCCCATTTACAAAACCGCGATCTGGGGCGGCCGTAAAATTGCCGAATTTTTGAACCGGGAACTGCCGGAGGGGAATCATTACGCCGAATCCTGGGACGTTTCCAACCACCCCGCCGGTCAAAGTGTGATCTCCAATGGCCCCTTGAAAGGCCAGCTTCTTCAGGACGTTTTCGAGTCGGACCGTACCGCTTTGCTCGGCCCGCATGCCGGGGAGAATTTCACGCGCTTCCCGCTGATGGTGAAGTTCCTCGACGCGAACAAGCAGCTTTCCGTTCAGGTCCATCCGAATGAGGAGTACGTCGCGAAAAACGAATTGAGCGACGCTGCCAAAGCCGAGGCGTGGGTCATTCTGGACGTGATCCCCGGGAGTCAGATTTCGCTGGGCTTCAACCAGCCGGTCACGCCCAAAAAAGTCGCAGGCGCGCTGGAAGCCGACACACTCGAGGAACTTCTTTTCAGTTTTGAGCCGGCTCCGGGCGAGTGCTACTTCCTGCCGCCTGGGACCGTTCATTCGCTGGGCGCCGGGATTTTTCTCTACGAGGTCCAGCAGTGCAGCAATTTGACGTTCCGGCTTTACGACTGGAACCGGACGGACGAGTACGGCCGCCGCCGTGAGCTGCATGAGAAAGAGGCGCTCGAAACCCTTTGCCCCGAAAACTGGCACTCGAGGCCGATCGTTCCGGAACAGGTGGACACGGGGCGGGAGCTTTTGATCAATGCAGCGCAGTTTTGCCTGGAACGCCTGACTTTCACGCCGGAAACGCCGAAACACAAACTGGACTGTGCGAAATCGTGCCGCGTTCTGACGGTCATTGCTGGAACGCTCCGCGTGCCGGGTCTGGAGGAGGTCCTTCAGAAAGGGGACTCGGTGATCCTTCCGTCCGAACTGGGACGTGTGACGCTGAAAAGCACGGACGCGGTCGTTCTGGATGCGTTTTTGCCGCAGAAAAAACGAAGAGCGAAACCTCGAACCACGAAACCGCGAAGGAAGAAACCATGAAAAAAGTTTTAAGCCTTTTTGTTCTTTTTCTCTTTGCGCTTTTCGTCGGCTGCGTGGGGAACCGCGAATTTGGCGGCCCGTCTCTGGAACCGGCGGACGGGAACGTGCAGGTGCGCCGCTGCGAGCGTTTCGACCCGTACCCCGACCCGAATATTGGCCCGGAAATTCCCGGCTCCCGCCCGAAGTTTTACGAAACGCCGAGTCCGGCCCGCTGCTTCAATACCCGGCTGAATGAATACTGATTCAGAAAAAAAGAAGAGCCGGGCGTGTTCCTGAGTGGTTCACGCCCGGCTCTTTCAGTTTTAAAGAAACATCTCAGTCGCTTTACAGCGTCCAGCCTTCACGGTACGGCGTGTAGAGGAAGTCGTTCGCCCGCTCGCAGTTCGTCACTTTCGCGGCCACCGGATCCCATTCGATTTTGGACTCGGCTTTGAACGCAACGAGGCCCAGAAGCACCGTTTCGGTCAGGCGTCCGCCGTAGCTGAACCGGCAGGTCGTCGCTTCCGGCTGGTTATTCTTGCAGGCCTGGATCCATTCTTCGTGATGGCCGATGGAGGTCGGGATCCACGGATCAGGACGTTTGAAGTCCGCGAATTTTTCTTCCGGGTAAAGTTTGTGCGTGCCGTAATTCGCCAGCAGGAGACCGTCCGTTCCGATGAACAGGTTCCCGGTTTCGGGCGCGTCCGTGATTCCCTTTTCCTCGAGGATCGACGGCTTCATGCCGGTGTACCACGTCAGTTTGACCGGCGGTTGATCGCCACGCGCCGGGAACGTGTACTCGACTTTCACGTCACCCACGACTCCTTCCGGGTCGCGGTTTCCGCCGAACGACTCGGCCGTCAGGCAGTCCTGAAGCCCCAGCGCCCAGAACGGCAGGTCCATGTAGTGGCAGCCGAAATCGCCGAGCAGACCGTTTCCGAACGCCCAGTAGCGGCGCCACTCGCCCGGGACATACGCCGGACTGTACGGACGTTCCGCGACGGGGCCAAGCCATAAATCCCAGTTCAAATATTCGGGAACCGGCGGCGTGTCGGTCGGGCGGCCCACTTTGATCGGGCGGCTGTAATTCAGCCACGTGTGCACTTCCGCGACTTTGCCGATCGCTCCGGACTGGATCAGCTCCACGACGCGGCGGTAATTATCGCCGGCATGGATCTGCGTCCCGAGCTGGGTCACGACTTTCTTTTCAGCCGCGATTTCCTGGAGGCGGCGCGTCTCGAAAACGTCGTGCGCCAGCGGCTTCTCGCAGTAGCAGTGCTTCCCCATTTTCATCGCCATCGCGGCGCAAACCGCGTGCGTGTGGTCCGGGGTGGAGACCACGACGCCGTCGATCTCACGGTCCAGCTCTTCCAGCATTTTGCGGAAGTCGGCGTAATGCTTCGCGTTCGGGACCCGCTGACCGGCCTGGTCGAGGTACTGCGAGTTCACGTCGCAAATCGCGATGACGTTTTCGTTGATCACGCCCGAAAGGTTGGCCGCGCCGCGGTTGCACGGCCCGATGACCACGACGTTCAGTTTGTTGGAGGGAGCGGCGTCCTGACAAAACGCGGGCACGCAGACGGCCGAGGCGGCCATCAGGCTCGTATTGCGGAGGAATTGACGGCGGGTGAGGATTTTACTCATGGGAAGGTCCTTTTTGTTAAAATTGGGAACTAAAAATAAAATGGTGTACGGTTTGCCCTTTTTCGGCCTTGATTTTTTATCAGGGCGCGGGCTTTTGGGGGCGGGGAATTACTTGTTCACGTCAATGACCTGGGTCGGAGTCCCGAAAAGGTGCGTCGGCAGTTTCCCGTCCCACTTCTGGATCGCTTCGTAGATCAGGACGTTTTTATTCTCCTGCAGGGATTCGGCGAGTTTCGTATTGGCTTCGGCCTGCGCCTCGGCTTTCATGCGGATCGCCTCCGCTTCGCCTTCGGCCTCGGCTTTACGCGCCAACGCCTGACCACGGGCCTGTTCTTCCGCTTTTTGGGCTTCTACTTTGGTTTTTTCCAGCTCGTTTTTGGCCTGAAGCGCTTCCTGCTCCGCGATGATTTTTTTCTCGATGGCGGCATTGAACTCCTGAGAAAATTCAAACTGGGTCAGCGAAATCGCCTCGACGGTGATCCCGCGCTTTCCCAGGGCGGCGGTCAGTGAAGATAAAAGCGAGGCGGAAAGCTCCGTGCGCTGGGTGATCAGCTCCTCCGCGGTGTAGCGGGCGGACTCCGCTTTGAAGGCTTCCATTACGATCGGCTGCACGACTTTCTGGTAGTAGTCCCGCCCGACGGTCTGGAAGAGTTTTCCCGCCTGGGCGCGTTCCACGGAATAGTTGACCGCCACGGTCGATTTCACGTCCTGGAGGTCTTTCGTGGCGGCGTTCGCGTCCACGCTTTGCAGCTGGGTCTTCACGTCCACGATTTCCAGCACGGTCGTAATGGGATTAACGAAGTGAAGCCCTTCCTCAACAGGTTCGCCCGTGACCTTTCCGAAGACGACCGGCACGCCGACGGTTCCCGGCTGAACGATGCGGACCGTTTTGGACACTCCAAAGCCGATCAAAACAAGACAAACGATGGTCCCGATCCAAAGTGCTGTATGCTGCGATTCGCCAGAAGCCATAAAATCGTCCCTTTTCAAAAGAATTCACTTCATCTGGTCGTTTTCCAGGAAAACGCCGCTCGTCGAATGGGTTGGCATTTTCTGAGTCAAAGTTTCCCTTATTATACCCGGCAGAACTGAAAAGTCAAGCAAACCAGAAAAGAATATTGGAAAAAACGGGAAAAAACTTCGGCTCACGACTCGCGTTTCCGGTACTCGCCCATCGTCACGCCGAACTCTTTCTTGAAAAGCTGGCCGAGGTGATTCGCATTTTCAAAACCGAGCGAGAGCGCGATCTCGTGGAACGGAAGCGTCGTTTCGCGGATGATCTGGCAAATATTTTTCATCCGGACCCGCTTGATCTCTTCCATGATGGAGTGGCCCATCGCCTTTTTAAAACGTTCCTGCGCGGAGCGTTCGGAGACCGGGAGCATCTCCACGATGTCCGCCACCCGGAGGTTTTCGCCGCGGGAGATCCGGATCATTTCCAGGATCTGAACCACCAGTCGGTCGGAAACCTGGAAGAACTCGGTCGAGTTCCGCGAAACCACCCGGATCGGCTCGTAGAGCGTCGGCGAGGTCGGCGTTTTGCCCCGCATCATCGCGTCGAGGGCCTCGGCGCAGAGCATTCCCGCTCGCTCCCAGTCGATCTCGATGCTGGAAAGGGAAGGGTAGCTCATCTCGCAGACCGGCAAATCATTATCGACGCCCAGCACCGCGACGTCGTAGGGGACCGAGATCCCGGCCCGCTGGCAGACCTCGAGCACCTGCCGCCCGCGGAAGTCATTCGCCGCCAGAACCGCCACGGGCTTGGGCAGATCTTCGATCCAGCGCAGAAGTTCACCCCGCTGCGTGAACCAGTCGGCCTGCGAAACCGGCGGAGAAAAACACGCGGCCTGGAAACCGTGCCGTTCGAGAGCTTCGACGAAAGAAGCCCGGCGTTCCTCGCACCAGCAGACCTTCCGCGAGTAGGAAACGTACGCGAAATTCTGGAAGTTTTTCTGAAGGAAATACTCGGCCGCCATCTGCCCGATCCGCGCGTTGTTGCACCGGATAAAAACGGGCCCAAGCGGTGAGTCGGGGCGATGGATCCCGGTAAGGTCCTGCGAAATGTCCCGCGCCAGGAGGACGGTCGGGCAGCGCTTCGAAAGAATCTCCTCGAGCGTCTCGGCGTTGGGAATGTGAGCGAGAATGCCGTCGCCGTTCCAGTTTTCGAGCGACGACGGGTCAATGTCGTTCACCGTCTTGGAGACGAAATTCACGTTCCACGGCGAGTTGAGACGAATGTACTGCGTGAACCCACGCAAAATTCCGCGCGCGGACTCAACGGCCAGGTCGAAAAAGACCGCCACCTCCGGGCAGGTGAGGGGAATTCTGGAGTGGGGAGCAGAGCGCATGGTTCGAAAAGCCGGTTTTTCGCCGGTTGGGTTGATCGTTTTCGTCTTTCACTGGGGCCATTCCGCGGCCGCCATCTGAATCGGTTTTCGGCTCATAACCTTTCGTAACTTTAAAACTCCTGCTTACTCCCTCATATTGCGCAAGCCCCCATTTTCTTCTCTTTTATTCAAATTTTCTTCCAGAATTCCCATCTTTACAGGCCCTCAAATAAAATTTTTTGAAAACAGAAAAAAATCAAAAAAATCCCTGAAAAACGGTCAAATCCGTCTTGCACGAAATCGGATTCTTGACTAAACTCCTTGCAAAAGATTAAAAATTGGTCCGACTTTTTGAGTCATTTTTTAATACAGGAGGTTTTTAATGTTGAGTCATACGGTAAAATTGGCCCTTGGAACCATCGCGTGTCTGGTATGCGCGCAGGGACTGGTTTTCGGCCAGGCGACTGCCAAATCACAAACCGAAATCGCGCTTGCGTACAAACCGGTTCAGGAGAACGTCGAGTACACCATTCCGAGTGCTGAAGACGCAAAAAGCTGCAAATCCCGGAAAATCGACGGTGGTATCCGCGTCATTGACGGCAACGGCATGACGCTGCGCGAGATCATCGACACGACGGATGACAAAGTTCCGGATCAGTGGCGTTACTTCCTCAACGGCCTTGAAGTTTACCGTGAATCCGATACGGACGGAGACAAAAAGAAAGATCAGTTCCACTGGTACAACATGGCCGGGACCCGTCTCGGAGTGGATACCGACGCGGACGGCAAGATCGACCAGTGGAAAATCCTCTCTGCTCAGGAACTTTCTGCCGAAATCGCTCTGGCTTTGGCTACCGGTGATACGAAACGTTTTGAAACGGTCCTGCTTACCGCGGACGAACTGAAAAATCTTGGTCTGGGTCAGGAAAAATACGAGCTCGTGAAAGAAAAGCTCCTCAAAGCCCGTGAAGGTTTTGCCGCCGTCGTGGAAAGCAAAAGCGTGACTCCGGCCGCGAAGTGGATGCAGTTCAACGGAACCCGCCCAAGCGCCTGGCCGCAGGGAACGGACGGCTCCGAAAAGGACGTTGAATTCTACGAAAACGCCTCGGCGGTCGTTCATGAGGGCGAAAACGACATCGAGATCGCCGTGGGAACGCTCGTGAAAGTCGGAAAAGTCTGGAAGTGCATCGACGCTCCGACGATCGCCACGGCCGACAATATTAACGAAATCGCGGCCAATAACGTCTTCATCACGTTCACGAACAATGCGAACGCGGGCGGTGGTGACGGCGGAGTGCAGTCTTCTGAGGAACTGAATAAACTGGACGATCAGATCAATCAGGCCCAGAACGTCGCGGAAATGGCCGAGCTGCACACGAAACGTGCCGACCTGCTCGAGAACATGGCGAAAAACGCCGCCAGCCCGGAAGATCGGTCCCAGTGGATCCACGCTTTGGCCGATGGCGTCACGGGCGCGATCCAGCAGGGCGTTTACCCCGATGGGATCGAACGTCTGCAGAAACTCCTCGACAGTCTCAAGGAGAATGAGGAAGACAAAGCGTTGGCCGCTTACGTCCAGTTCCGCCTGATGTCCTCCGAGTACACCATTTCCATGATGAAAAACTCCGGGACCGCGACCGCCTGGCTCCAGGTTCGTACCAAGTGGCTTGAAGATCTGCAGGCCTTCATCGAAGCGTACCCGGATGCGCCCGATACCGCGGAAGCCATGCTTCAGCTCGCGCTGGAAAATGAAAACGATGGCGCCGAAGATAAAGCGCTGGCCCTTTACAAACAGATCGCCACGAAATTCTCCGACTCTTCGAGTGCAGCCAAGGCAAATGGCGCACTGGCCCGGCTCACTTGCGAAGGCAAACCGCTGGCCTATGCCGTGCGTGTGCTCGGTCAGGAAGAAAAACAGGTCGATATTGCGAAACTCAGAGGCAAAGTGGTCATCCTTCACTTCTGGGCTTCCTGGATGAGCGATGCTGTTCGCGAATTTGACCAGCTCAAGGCACTTCTGGCGAAATATCCGAAAGAACTTCTGCTGCTGGGCGTCAACCTGGATGATGAGGCCGCCACCGCTCAGAAATTCGTCGAAGATAATCACGTCACGTGGTACCAGCTCTTCGAAAAGGGTGGTATGGAAAGCCGTCCCGCCAACGCACTGGGAATTTTCAACGTGCCGACCGTCATGGTGATTGGCGCGGACGGAAACGTCATTTCCCGCAACGTCATGAGCGGCGAACTGGAAAAGATCGTGGCGGAAGCCGTGAAAAAGGTCCCGGCGGCTCCGGCCGTGACCCCGAAAAAATAGTGTGGACTTGAAAGAGGTCCAAACTTCCGAATTCCTTGTGGGAGGAATGTGGTGAATGGGAAGCGGGAATCAGGGGTTTATCCTTTGATTCCCGTTTTTCCTTTTCTTGTTCCTGAGTCTGCGAGAATTACGGACGCCGGTATTTGACCACGTCCTGAACGAACTCTTCGATCAATTCTTCCGTAAAGAACTGCATCACGACCACGTGCGCGAGTTTCCCGAAATTCACGTCCTCGCCGCACGCCATCGCGTATTTGTGGACCACCTCCTCGGCGGGCCGTTCCATGCAGACGGTCGTGGACCACGGGTTCACGTAGGTTTTCACGCCGATCGCCGTCAGCCGGTCCTTCAGGATCTGCGTCATTTTCAGCACGTGGGCAGTCTCCGCGCGGAAACCGTCTTCGCCGGTCGTCACGATGCGCCAGTAAAGTTTCAGCGCGTCGAAACCGCTCCGCGAGCAGTTGATCGTCGGGATCACGCCGTTGAGGTACGGCACGCTGTACGTGTGCAGGTGGTTCGGAACGTCCCGGCGGCAGATGAAGATCCCGACCGGTTCGTTCATCGCGAGGAATTTATGCCCGGAGACCGCGAGCGAGTCGAAGCCGCGGGCCTGCTGGTTCAGAATATTCCGCACCGATTCATCCTCCACCCACGGCAAATAGCCGCCGAACAGCGCGCAGTCCAGGTGACGGTACACGACCGGCGGTTTCACGTCGGCGAGCACCTGCGCAATGGCGTCCTGATCGTCGATCGCGCCTTTGAACGTCCCGCCGATGGCGATCGCCACGAGAGCAGGGCGTTCCGGATCGAGTTTCCTGCGCAGATCCTCGACGTCCATCTGCCCCATCGGGTGCGCGTCGATCACCCGGGTCTCGATCTGCAAAATGTCGCCGAGTTTCCGCACGGAGTAATGCGCCTCGGACGAAACGTAAAGGATCGGCTTGGCCTTTTCCGCCGGAAGCCCCAGTTCCCGGGCCGCGTCTTCGAGAAACTTGCGCCCGAAGTAAACGCCGTGCATATTCCCGTCGGTTCCGCCGTTCGTTAGCACGCCCCAGTGATCGTCGTCGGCAAAGCCGAAACTCTTCGCGAGGAAGTCGATGGACCGGCGCTCGAACTCGTCCGCCTCCAGCATGTCCCACGACGTTTTGTACGGGTCGCCGACGTTGATCAGCGTCACGTCGCACAGACCGGTTTCCTTCAGCCACTCGTAAAACCCGGAAAGATTCACTTCCTGATCGAACGGGTAGCCCATTTGACGAAACTGCCGGTTGACGAGACTTTTCGCGTGGGCGGTCATTTCGTCCAGAATTTCCTTCGGCGGGAATGGTTTAAGTTGAACGGTTTTCAAGATGCGCCTCCTAAGGGTTGAAACCAGGGTAACGAATCAAGCCTTAATTATACCACGAACTGTTTTTTCTTCAAGGGGTGGGAACGGCTGGGAGAATGGCTCCTTCGACCCCCTTGACTTTTTCTGATTTTTGTTTAAAATATAATATGAGAGACGGACAGTCGCGGAGGCGCAGCCCGCTTTATTTTTTTATTTATGGGCGCGTCGATGAGGAAAGTCCGGACACCATAGGACGCAGTGATGGATAACATCCACCGGTCGTGAGGCCAGGGAAAGTGCAACAGAAAAGAAACCGCCGTCGGGCCTTTTATTTTTTGGGTCTGGCAGGTAAGGGTGAAATGGCGAGGTAAGAGCTCACCGCGGAGCAGGCGACTGCGACGGCAAGGTAAACCCCACTGGGTGTAATGCCAAACAGAGGGAAGTAAAACGGGCCTTTGTGTTCGTTTTCCCGTGTCGGTCCGGCACGGCGACCTTCGGGTAGGCAGCTAGAGGCGTTCAGCAATGGACGCTCCAGATAAATGACTGTCGCCTGGGCTTCGGCCCTCGCACAGAATCCGGCTTACAGTCTCTCCAGCCTCGCGCTGCTTTTTTGAATTTTTTGAATTTAAACCTTGAAACTTCCAATTCCTGACTCATTTTTGGGATTCAAAACATGAATATTTTGCCAGAAGAACACCGTAACGAACCGCATCGTCGTTTTAATCCTCTTCGCGGGGACTGGGTCCTCGTTTCGCCGCACCGCGGAAAGCGCCCGTGGCTCGGCAAAGTGGAGGCCGTCGCGGCAGAGGGGCGTCCCCAGTACGACCCGAAGTGCTACCTGTGCCCGGGAAACGCCCGTGCGGCCGGCGCCCAGAATCCGAAGTACGAATCGACTTTCGTGTTCCAGAACGATTTCTCCGCGCTGCTGAAAGAGACGGACGAAACGATCAAAAGCCCGTCCGAAACGCCGCTTTTCCGCAGTGAAAGCGTCCGGGGCGAGTGCCGCGTCATTTGTTTCTCGCCGCGCCACGATCTGACGCTCCCGCAGATGGAAGTCCCGGAGATCCGCCACGTCATCGACGTCTGGACGGAGCAGGCCGACGAGCTTCTGCGCAAGTACCGCTGGGTCCAGATCTTCGAAAACAAAGGCGACATCATGGGCTGCTCGAACCCCCACCCGCACGGGCAGATTTGGGCTTCGACCTCGCTTCCGAACGAGCCGGCCGCGGAGGAAAAGAATCAGAAAGCGTTCTGGGACCAGTACGGCAAGAACATGCTGGCGGTTTACCTCGAAAAAGAGCTGGAACTTCAGGAACGCGTGGTCGCGGAAAACGCCGACTGGGCGGTGGTCGTCCCCTTCTGGGCGGTCTGGCCGTACGAAACGCTTCTGCTGCCGAAGTTTGAGGCCCACCGGATCGTGGACCTGAACGACTCCCAGCGCGACTCGCTGGCGCAGATCCTGAAAGAATTCCTCGGAATGTACGACCGTCTGTTCAACACGTCGTTCCCGTACTCGATGGGCTGGCACGGCGCGCCGGGCACGCTGGACGCCAATCAGGACGTGGCCCACTGGACGCTCCACGCGCATTTCTATCCGCCGCTTCTGCGGTCCGCGACCGTGAGAAAGTTCATGGTCGGCTACGAGATGCTGGGCGAGCCGCAGCGCGACATCACGCCGGAGCAGGCCGCCGAGAAACTGAAGAGCCTGAAATAGAAACGAAATCGGGGCGCGTTCGAAAAGGACGGCCCCGTTTTTTAATTCTTGAATTTTTGGTACGCTTCGACGGCCATTTGGTCGCAGCGTTCGTTTTCTTCGTGGCCCGCGTGACCGTGCACGTACTGGAATGTGAGCGAGTGCCGGCTTTTCAGCTCGTCCAGCTCCATCCAGAGGTCCTGATTCTTGACCGGCTTGCCGTCGCTGAGCCTCCAGCCTTTGCTTTTCCAGCCCTTCATCCATTTCTCCAGGCCGTTCAGGACGTACTGACTGTCCGAAACGACGAGCACGCCGCACGGCCGGTTCAGCTGGCGGAGGCCCTGAATGACGGCCATGAGCTCCATTCGATTGTTCGTCGTTTGGGGCTCGGAGCCGGAAAGCTCTTTTTCCTTCCCGGTCGGCAAATGGCGCAGGATGCACCCCCACCCGCCCGGGCCGGGGTTCCCGCTGCACGCCCCATCGGTGAAAAGGTGAACGGTGGTCTGAAGTTTTTTGGATGGCATAAAATTGAATAAAGTGTTGAGGGGGAAGTGTGGAGTGTGGAGGGTGGAGTGTGGAGTTGGAAAAGCCTTCGGCTTTTTGTAGGTTGAAATCTTTCTGAAGGCCACGTTACGCGCCAGCGCAACTCCACACTCCACCCTCCACACTGAATTATACCATCTTCTGCGTTTTCGTAAATCCCCCACTTGCGAAAAAACTGAAATCCGGTAAAATGAGGTTTTTGATGTTTCGTCATTTCCTCCCTCACACTTTAATCAGGAGATTTTCATGTTCCGTTCCTTTTTCTGTGCGTTGGCTCTTTTGACCTCAACGATCTGTTTCGCTGAAGGCCTGCGCGCCCCGGCCGTGCCGCTCGTCGTTCATGATCCGTACTTCAGCATCTGGTCCCAGGGCGACGGTCTGGCGGACCGCTTCACGACCCACTGGACCGGCAGGGTGCAGTGCCTGCTGAGCCTCATCAAGATCGACGGCCAGAATTTCGCCGTCATGTCGAAAGATTCCAAGCTGGACGTTCCCGCCATGAAGCAGACGTGGCTTCAGATCCTTCCCACCCGGACCATTTACACTTTCACGGACGCGGGCGTGGAGCTGACGCTGACGTTCACGACTCCGAGCGTCATGGACGGCGACCTGATGGCGTTTGCCCGGCCGGTCACGTACCTGACCTGGACCGTCCGCTCGATTGACGGGAAAAAGCACGCGGTGAAGCTTTACTACGACAATTCGGCGGAGATTTGCGTCGATGCCCCGTCCCAGGCCGTCTGCGCGAAGCGGCTGGAAACGGAAAAACTGAATATTCTGCGTTTCGGCTCGGCCGACCAGAATGTTTTGAGCCGCCCTGGCGATGATCTGCGCATCGAGTGGGGGTACGCGTTCCTCGCCGTTTGCAAAAACTCCGGCGGAACGCTGTGCATCGCGGAGGATCAGGCCGCCCGCCAGACGTTCGTGAACGAAGGGACCGTGGTTTCCGCGGACGATGCCGATTTCCCGCGCAGATGCAACGATCGCTGGCCGGTCGTTTCGTGCGTCTTTGACCTTCCGGAAGTCGCTGCCGACGCGCAGAGCCGGACCGTTCTGATCGGCTACGACGACGAGTACTGCCTCGAGTTCCTGAACCAGAAGCTCCGTCCGTACTGGCGCAAAGACGGGATGGAAGCGAAAGAAATGCTCGACTGGGCCGCGGACGACTACGAGGCGGCGTGCAAGCGCTGCGAGGAGTTCGACGCGAAACTCATCAGCGCCTGCGAAGCCAAAGGCGGGAAAAACTACGCGGACCTCTGCGCGATCGCGTACCGTCAGGCGGTCGGGGCGCATAAACTCGCGGTCCTGCCGAACGGGGAGCCGCTTTACGTCTCGAAAGAAAATTTCTCCGGCGGGATGGGCGCCACGGTGGACGTGGTTTACCCGGCCGCGCCGCTTTTCATGTACCTGAATAATACGCTCCTGAAAGCGACGCTCACCCCGGCGATGGACTACGCGAAGTCCGGCCGCTGGCCGTGGCCGTACGCTCCGCACGACCCGGGGCGGTACCCGCTGCTGAACGGCCAGTACTACGGCGGCGGTGAAAAGACCGAGGCCAATCAGATGCCGGTCGAGGAAACCGGGAACATGCTGATCCTGCTCTACGTCGCGTCGAAGAACGACGGGAACACGGAGTACGCCGACCGCTACGGAAAAATCATCCAGCGCTGGGCGGAGTACCTGCTTTCCAAGGGCCTCGACCCGGAAAACCAGCTCTGCACGGACGACTTCGCGGGCCATTTGGCGCATAATTGCAACCTTTCGATCAAGGCGATCATTGCGCTGGCGTGCTACTCCGAGCTTTGCAAAATGCAGGGGAGAGACGAAGAAGCGAAGAAATACCGGGCCGTGGCCGAAGATTACGCGAAGCAGTGGGAAGAAATGGCCAAGACCGGCGACCACTACCGCCTCGCGTTCGATCAGGAGGATTCCTGGAGCCAGAAGTACAATCTGGTCTGGGATAAACTGCTCGATTTGAACCTTTTCCCGCGCTCCATCGTGGAGGCCGAGCTGAAATATTACCCGCAGGTGACGAAAGAATTCGGCCTTCCGCTGGATAATCGGGCGGATTACACGAAGCTGGACTGGGAAGTCTGGACCGCGACGATGGCCAACTCCCGCGAGCAGTTTGACGCGCTGATGGCGCCGGTTTACCGTTTCGTGAACGAGACGGAACCGCGCACGCCGATGACGGACTGGTACTTCTCCAGCGACGCGAAACGCCGTGGCTTCACGGCCCGCAGCGTGGTGGGCGGAGTTTTCATCAAGCTGCTGGAAAAATGAAATTTTTAAAGGCCCCCCTGAAAGGGGGGCTGGCTCGCGTAGCGAGACTGGGGGGTTCTGAAACTGGTGAAAATCCATCCCACTTCTGGAACCCCTCCACCGCCTTCGGCGGTCCCCCTCCCCTTTCAGGGGAGGCTTCTTGCGCGTTTAAAGGCCCCCCTGAAAGGGGGGCTGGCTCGCGCAGCGAGACTGGGGGGTTCTGAAACTGGCGAAAAACCGTCGCGCTTCCGGAACCCCTCCACCGCCTTCGGCGGTCCCCCTCCCCTTTCAGGGGAGGCTTCTTGCGCGTTTAATGGCGGCATGATCTTGAAATCAGAAGAGCTTTTCCGGCGATTCGCACAGCGCGGCGGCGGAAATGTTCAGCCCTCTCCATGAAGATTTGGTTCTTAAAATAAACTGGTGCTTTCCGGCCTTCAGGACCAACGGTCGGTTGGGGAGGCCGCTAAATGTCGGGGCCGCAACGCACCACCAGACGTTTTCCGGGGTCGAGGGGCCGATAGTAATTCTTTCCATCGGCTCCCCTCCATCAATGACCAGCTCTCTCCACTGGCAATCCCCTCTTTGACCACTCGCGAAAAGCCAGTAAGCACCGTCGCGCGGAACGTCGAACGTCAGCGTTGCGGAGTCCTTTTCCGGGCCGTTGGTCACGGTTCCGAAAATCGCGCCTCCCTGGTCCTGCTTCACCAGCTCGGCATTTCCCCGCGAATCGGCCATCACCGAAACCGGCCGCGAGAGTCCGTCGGGCGTGCGGATCGAAAAGGCCGAGGAGTTTTTCCGCGCGTGCGTGATCTGCTTCGGGCGGATGGTCACGCGCAGCTCGATCGTTTCGCCTTCACGGATCGTTCCCGAGGAGGGCCTCACGCGGAAAAACCGCGCCGCGTCGGGCTGGACGATCCGGAAATCGGTCGTTTTGCGCGCCGTCAGCCGGACGATTTTCTCGGTCGTTCCGTCAAACGTTTCTTCCGGCGTGAAGTCCACGTGCATCACGTCGGTTTTGAACGGCGCGGGACGGTACGGGATCGCGTCGATCGAATCGTCGGCCGGTAAAGCCCCCAGGTCGGGATTTTCCCTCGGCATGAAATTCGGGACGAACGTTCCGGCCCCTTTGCCCGCGGAATCGTCGGCGAGGGCGTAAACCCCACCGGCCGCGTTCAGGAACCGGGCGTCGGCGAGCTGCGAGTGCTCTTCCTGCCCTTTCGCGCGCATGTCCGTGAGCTCTCTTTCGCACCGCGGACTGTAGAGGTTCCAGTCGAAATCACTCCGGAGATTCTGGAAGAACTGCGACGCAACGGACGAACCGCCCTGCGCCAGATTATTGCGCCCGAAACCCTTGAACGGTTTTTCCGGCCAATCCGCGTAGGAGGCGTACTCTTCCGGCGTGCCGCCCGGACTGCTGAAGGCCGAGCCGAAGCCGAGGATCGTGTTCTGGATGAAAAACGTCGTTCCCGCGCCAATATTCTGGAAATTATTCTTGAAACCGGCTCCCACCAGGCCGTACACGTCGCCGGCATTGCAGAAGACGTTCCGCCACAAGTAGGACGGGCCGCGCTTGCACGGGGCGGTACTCACGCCGCACAAATGGCCCTCCGTGCGATTCATGAGGAAGCGGCAGTTTACCTGACCGCCGTCGAGTTCCATCCCGTCGTCGTTTCCGAACGCGAGGTAATTCCCGCAAATCTCGGCATCACGGCGGACGCTTCCGGAATTCAGACCGTTCGCGATCCCTTCCACCGTGTCGTTCCAGCGGTGGAGGTCCGAGCCGATGAAGTCGTTCCAGCGCAGGCAGACGCGGGTCGAATTCCCGACGAAAACCGCGTTGGGGCCGGCGGGGTGCGAGAAGAACCAACTGTTCGCCGTCCCGCGCGGGTCGTGCACGAAGCACCGCTCGACCAGAACGGCGTCGCAGTTTTCGATGCGCACGCCGCAGTCGTTATTAATGCCGTGGCGGTCGTCGCCGGGCATGAAAAACTTTCCGTCCAGATCGGGCCTCTGGACGCCGATGCGGCCGTAGCCCGCCAGGTCGCAGTTCAGGATCCGGACGTTCCGGCAGTCGAAAAGCTGGATCGCGTCCCGGCGTCCGCCGCGGATCGTCAGACCGTCGAAGATCACGTACTCGTTTTCGAGCAGCTGGATCACGGCCTCCGCGTCCTCCCCGGCATCGAGCACAAACCCGGGCCGGGCCGTGTAGCGGATGAAACCTTTTTCCGCCGAGCCGTTTTCTTCGGGTTTGAAGGGGAATTTCGAGCAGTTCGCCGGCGTAAGTTCGACGGTTTTCCAAATCTTCACGTCGCGCGTTTCGGTGCGGAACCGGCCCGTGTAAACCTTTTCGGATTTTTCGGAGCCGCCGAACGAAACCTTGAGCCGGATCTCGTACTCGGCGTCCTCCTTCAGATTCACCAGACTTCCGCGCAGGTCCTGCTCCTCTTTGTACCAGACCGGGTCGAGGGCCTTTTGGAATTCGCCGCTTTTGGCTTTTGAATTCTTCCTGGAGTCTGAACCTTTTTTCGGCGTCCGGATCCGGCGGAACTGCAGGTCCACGGACTCGGGCTTTTCGGCGCAGTGGTGCAGGTAAACGCTCGCGACCTGGAAACCGGGGACCAGCTCCAACTCGGGCGTGGGGGCTTTCGCTTTGGGAAGATTTTTGCGTTCGGGCCCGAAGTAAATTTCCGAGAGTTTCACGTGCTCGCCGAAGAATTTCTGGCGGCCGTCGAAGCAGAAACTCAGGTCCACGCGGACCGGGCCGTTGGCGGCGGGCGGGAGGGCTTCTTTGCCGAAAACGATCCGGCAGACGTCCGAGCCGTGGACGTTTCGGGGAGATTTGAACGTCTGAACGAGCTCGCCGTTCTGGAAAATCCCGACGTTCAGCCAGCCGAAATCGACGAAATCGCTTTCGATTCTGGCGGAGAACTCGAAGTTTTCAGACGGGGAGATTTTGGGGAGCGTGACCCGCTGGGAGACGCGGAAGTCTTTTCCGACCGAGGCGAAACGCTCGGCTTCCGCGCTGGTCAGGTGGACGGAGATCCCATCGCGTGGATCATCGGCCGGTCTGACTTTGCCGTTTCCGCAGGCCATTGTCCAGTCGCCGAGCTGACCGGCCGGGACCGTTTCGAGTTTCAGGTCCGAAAAAGTCGCCCAAACGTCCGGCGTGGCGGGGAGGCGGCAAAGGACCTCGATCGTATCGGCCCCCTCGGGCGAAAACCGGACGGAGACTTCTTTCGGCACCCTGCCGCAGAAATTGGAGCCGAGACGGCGCAGCTCGCGGCGGTCTTTATAGAATTTGACCTGCAGGTACGCGGTCCGTTCCTGCGAGGCGGCAAGGGTCCCGGAGAGGACGAACTCTTCATTCGCAAGCTCGGCCGGGATCTTCAGGACCTGGCTCGTGGCCGCGTGATTGGCCTGTTCTCTTGCGATGGTCAATTTGACGCCGCCGTCCGGGAGCGCTTCGCTGAGCGTCACGGAGTCATTGCGCCACCCTTTGGGAACGCCGCGGGCTTCATCCCACTCCTGAAAATCGGCGTTGAGCAGAACAAGACCCGGCTCGTCCGCACAGGCCGGGGAAACGGTAAAGGCCGGAAGGAGCAGAAATCCTGGGAGGAAGGAAAAGATGAGAGGAACGAGAGGAACCGGAACGAACCAATTTGACTCCAAAATCCTGAATTTCTTTTTCATTCCAGCCCTCCCATGTAGTTCCATGAAATTCTCTTTTCGAAGATCGGTTTATTCGTATGTCAGCGTCACGCTCTCGCCGTTAGAGTACTTGCCGCCGTCCTTGCGGTTCGAGAGGCAGTAGTGGACCATTTTGTCGATCGCGTAGGAAATACGATGAATACTTCCGTCGCCAAAGCACTGGTTTGCGGAGCCGGCGTGAGCGGAGCCGAACGCGCTGGTATTCGCGTAGCCGTCGCGGTCCTGGCAGACCACCGTCGTGCCGAGGCGCCCCATTTCGTTCCCGATACCGGCGTAACCCGTTTCATTGTCGCCGCCGTCGGTCCCGGTTTCGTAGCAGGCGATATTCACGTATTTTTCGCCCATCAGGTACGTGTTCGAAAGACCGTCGCGCACTTCACCCACCGTGAGCTGACTGTAGCCGAAAATCAACCCGGTCCCGGTGCTTTTGGTGCGGTAGGATTGAATTTGGGCGGGCGTTACGCTGCTTAATCCCCCCGTGTAACCGTACTCGCCCGAATTGTTCAGGCAGTCCGGGTGACTGACGTCCGTACCGATATTGCAGGCGTAGTCCGACTTGATGCAGTTCGAGACTGTAAACGTCCCGGTACTCGTCCGCGGGTACGTTCCGGACCCGTGCGGGTAAGTCTTCAACCCACGGCGTGAGGGGCAGTTGATCGTCGCCAGCGGGGTTTGGATGCGCGTCGTCATTTGCGTCGCACGGTTCCCGCTCGTGTCGTTCATTCCGAGCTGGTACAGGGCGTTCTGTTCCATAAACGGCAGCAGGCTGAAGAGCCAGCCGCTGGGCTGAGTCGCGCCGAACCCCCGTTCCGGCTCACCCGTCCAGGCGTAGTGCCATCCCCCGGTGGGGAAGAATTTGCTCGTGCTCTCATGATTCAGGCAGGCCAAACCCAGCTGCTTCTCATTGTTCGAGCACTGCATATTCCGTGCCGCCTCGCGTGCCTGCTGAACCGCTGGCAGGAGCAGACCGACCAACATTCCAATGATGGCGATGACGACCAGCAGCTCGACGAGCGTGAAGGCTCGTTTCTTTTCGGATTTTGGCTGAATTGTAAGTTTCATCGTTGACCTCAGTGAGACGTGAAATCTTGTGGAACGTTACGAGAAAGAAGGGATCCGTGGGAAATTAGAAAACTGAACCCGGCTTTTTCGGGCTGATCCAGGTTTTCTGTTTACCTCATTTCTCCAATGATCCACCTCCATCGTCTGTTATACTGTAAAATCATTTTTGCGTCAAGCCCCCTCTTTACAAACTTTCTTTATTTTAAATAAAATAGAAGAAAAAAGAAAGAATCTGGAGCCTTTTCATCTGGCTATACGCTAAAATTTTTAAAAAAGTCGAGTTTCCTTCCTGAAAACTTAATTTATTTGGCAAAAATGTCAGAAAAATAAAGAACCGAAGGACCTTTCTTCTTCGTAATACTTGCAATAGGCGTATTTTTTTTGTAACAGAAGGAAAATTACCATGCTCGATTTATTCAAAAAATTCTTTTCGGAGAGCAACCAGCGCAATCATCACCGCACCCTCCAAACCCGGACCTGTCGGGTAGATGTTCTGGAAGAGCGTGCGTTGCTCAGTACTGTCCCGTTTTCAGAGCATGATCTTTATGTGGACACTTATTTCGACGCAGAGGCTTCCGGAGCCGCATCTCAGCCTTTAACCGT
Organism: Thermoguttaceae bacterium; assembly: GCA_017447865.1. Classification (GTDB taxonomy): domain Bacteria; phylum Planctomycetota; class Planctomycetia; order Pirellulales; family Thermoguttaceae; genus RGIG3701. Next base: position 15,119 of record JAFSMO010000083.1, on the reverse strand, counting down.
CGATGGGGCTGAAAGTACTGTTCTCGTCTGTGCCGCTCCCGAGGCGGCCATGGCGAACATTCCGGAAGGGTACTGCGCAAACGACGTGACCCGCCTGCATGATTTTCTTGAACAGACTAATGGAAGCGGCCAAAAGAATGGAACATTGCTCAATCCCAATTACGACGCGGATGACCCTGCTACGTGGTCGAACGTCAAGTGGATCGAAACGGAATCAGGCAAGCAGGCCGTCGAAATTAATTGGGCGTACTATGCTCTGACCGGTTCCCTGGACCTCTCAGGATGTGAGGCTCTTGTATATTTGAATTGCGGCTGGAACCAGCTGGAGGCGTTGAATATTTCCGGATGCACCTCACTTGAAACGCTGGTTTGCTGTGAAAACCTTCTGGAATCGCTGGACATTTCCGGGAATCCTGCATTGGACTACCTGGACTGCTGGAACAATCAAATCGAAGAACTGGACGTTTCGAATAATTCGGAAATTACGTATTTGGTCTGCTTTGGGAATGAGTTGACGAGGCTGGACGTTTCCCAGAATGATCAGCTTGGCGTCTTGTGGTGCTGGAACACGGGCTTGACGAACGTCGCGCTTTCCCAAACCGCGTTCAGTAACGGGCTGGAGATCGGCATGTACGGAAGCCAGACGACCTGGACCTGTCTGAATGACGAGGGTGAAACTATCCAGAGCGGCATTACAGTGAATGATCCTTTCACGCCGGTCGCGTTTCCATTCAAGCTCGTGGCGGACTCCGGCGATCAAACCATTGAATTCGGCGAATGTTTCACTCAGCTCGACGCGCCGGTCTTGAATCAGCCCACGGTCAGCGGGCGGAAGGTTTCCGTTTCCTGGGCTGAGGTTCCGAACGCCGTAAGTTACGTGATGGAATATTGGACCGCGGACGATGAGGAAGTCAGTACGAAAAAAGTTTCAGGAACCTCCTCGTCTTTTAACGCTTCCTTTGGGGACCTTTGCTACGTCCGCGTTATGGCGGTGGGGGCCGGGTTCTGGACCGATTCGGAATTTTCCGAGACGGCGAGCGTTCAGGTCCCGACCCAACTGACCGGCGTGACCCTTTCGACCAGCGAGGCGGTGATTGGGGGCACGATCACGGCCGAGGTGGCACCCGCCGGTGCGACGGTTGAGTGGCAGTGGTTCCGTGGGGATGAGGAGATCGAAGGCGCGACGGAAAGCGCCTACACCGTGACTTTCGAAGACGTGGGGTTCACGCTGAAATGCCAGGCCACCGGGACCAACCTGTACACGGGGACGGTTACTTCAGCTGCGACGGAAATGGTGACCGGACCACTCACGACGCCGACCCTGAGCCTTCAGCCCGAGAATTACGAAGTCTTTGTGACTTTGGGCGAAGTGGCAAAAGCCCCCGGGTACGTCGTGGAATACTCGCTGGATTATGGTTTTGCCAACTCGCAGACGGTTGAATATAGCACGGCCGGAACGCACACCATAAGCGGTCTGGAACACGATAAAATTTACTACTTCCGTGTCATGGCGGTTGGTTCGGAAAGCACCGGAACGTCGGATTCGGACTGGTCTGAAGTGAAAAGTACTTTCAACTTTGGCATTTCGGAGGTCGCAAGCGCCCCGACGATCGTCATGACGAGTCTTGACGTCGTGGACGCTCACGACGGGATCATTTCGTTGCGCGAGGCTTTGAGTTACGCACCCGCGGGGGCGACCATCACCTTCGACGAGGCGATGCGGGATCAAACGATTACTCTGAACGGTTCCCCGCTGCAAGTTCTGAAGAATGTGAATATTCAGGCCGGAGATCATAACATTACGATCGACGCCGACGGGCGGTCCTCGGTGATGAACGTCAATGCTTCCACGACGATTCAGGGGTTGACCCTCACCAACGGCAGGTCCGCCGGGAATTCCACCGCGGGCGTCCAGGTTGACGGCGGCACCGTGATCATCACGGGGTGCGAAATCCGCGGAAACGTCAACGAAAGCTCAAGCGCCAAGTCGGGCGCGGGTGTTTACGTGAATTCCGGCGCAACGCTTCGGCTGGAAAACACGGCCATCGTCGGCAATGTGGATAAAACGTCCAATTCTGCCGCGGTTTTCAGTACCGGCAAGTTGACCATGCTCAGCTGCGAAGTCTCCCAGAACGACGCGGCAGGCGTAGTTGGGCAGGTAAACGCGATGAATATCGTGAACTGCACTGTCGTCGGAAACTCCCACCAGGGGATCAACACCACGGCCGTTCCTAAGACGACCATCACGAACTGCATCGTTTCCGGGAATTTCGTTTACGACGTTCAGGGGAAATGCAAACTGACGAATTCCATCGTCGGAACCGTCGAAACCACGGCAAAACCGACCCTGAAAAAAACGCAGACCGGCGTCAGGAATCCGGGGTTTGTGTACCTGCCCGACTTCGCGAATTACGAAGAGTGGCTGAACGCCTGCGAGGAGAATTGGGACCTGGCGCTCACGGCGAATTCTGCGGCAATCAATCAGGGGGACGCCAAACTTCTGAAGGCCGCGGGGAATGCGCCGAACTCGACCGATTTGGCTGGCAATCGCCGTGTCAGTTACCGGGTCGTGGACATCGGCGCGTATGAATTCCAGTACCCGAGCATTGAAACTCCGGAAGTCACGGCCTGTATTGACGGCAAAAAAGTTTACGTGGCATGGGAAGCAGTTGACGGGGCTGTCTCTTATACCGTCGATTATCGTGTCGCGGGAGCCGCCAAATGGACCACTAAAAAGGGCATTAAAACGACCTCTATGACGTTTAGCGCCAAGGTGGGGAACACTTACGAGATTTGTGTGACGGCCGTTTCGCCAAGCCTGCCTCCGGACGATTCCGCGGCGAGTACCACATTCGTGAGCTGCACGCAAACACTGGCAAACCTGAAACTGAAAGTCACGTACAAGGGTGACGACAATGCGACGGTTTCGGTGACGGGCCTTTCTGCAGACGCGACGGATCTTCTGGTGAAACTTGGCAATTCCAGGTTCCAGATTCCTGCGGCCGGCGGCAGTGCGACCGTCGGAAACGTGGAGTGTACCTTCCAGGACGGCTCGCTCGTCTTCACGGGGCTGGAAAATACTACGAAGTACGCGCTTGAAGTTCAGCAGGCAATCATCGATACTGACGTCACTTTGGTTCGTTCGGCAGTCGTGAAGACCACGATTCAGACGACGAAATCGTGTTACAACACGCCGCAGAATGTGACGGCTGCGACCGTCAGCGATACTCAGGTGGAGGTTGGATGGTCCACCGTGACGGGCAAAAACTCGACTCAGATGGCGAATTATTATACGGTTCAGTATTCTGTCGCCGGTTCGAACAAGTGGTCGAATGCCACGGCAAAAGCTACGGGGACCTCGTTCGTCGTTTCGAAGCTGAAGGCCAACACGAAATACGAATTCCGCGTTTTCGCCTCGAAGGATAATACATTCCTCGCGTCGGGATTTAGTAGCTCGGCCTCGGCGATGACGATGCCGGCTGCTCCGAAAATCTCCTCCGTCAGTTCGCCTTCATCGGGAACGGCCCTTTTCAAATGGAGCAAAGTTTCGGGGGCGCAGAGATACGAATTTCGTTACTGCGTGCAAAATACGGACAGTTGGCAAACCATCGTGATCCCGGTCACGAGCAACTTAAACTACTCGCGCACGATCACGGGCCTGACTTCCGGCAAAGCCTACGAGTTCCAGATCCGCTGTTTCGACATTCAGATGAATGCATCCGCCTGGTCTGCCTCGAAGGTTCTGTCGAAGGTGAAATAATCGTCGAATCCGGCATTAATTCTGGGGGGTGGCCCTTTCAAAGTTTTGGGAATGTGTTAAAATAAGGAAAAACCATTTTCTGGAAATTTAACCTTTACCCTTTGAACAGAGGAACCCCCATGTACGATAAATGGCTCGCAGACCGGACGCGCTGGTTCGACGCTTCCGGGATCCGTAAAGTTTTTGACCTGGCCGCGAAACTTGAAAACCCGGTCAATCTCTCCATTGGCCAGCCCGATTTTGACGCTCCGGAAACCGCGCGTCAGGCCGCCATTGAAGCGATCTCGTCCCGGAAAAACGGCTACACGCCCACCCAGGGCGCTGCGGTTTTGCGTCAGCTCGTCCAGAAGCAGGTCGATGAGCAGTTCGGGGCGGGCGTCCGCGAAGCGTTCATCGCCAGCGGCACCAGCGGCGCGCTCTTCCTCACCATCATGACGCTCGTGAACCCCGGAGACGAAGTGATCATCTTCGACCCGTTCTTCGTCATGTACGACGCGCTGGTCCGCATGGTCGGCGCAAAGCCGGTCTATATTTCGACCTACCCCGACTTCCACATCGACGTGAATAAAGTCGAGGCGGCGATCACGGACAAAACGAAGCTCATCATCCTCAACTCGCCGTGCAACCCGACCGGGTCGATCGCCAGCGAGCAGGTCTGCCGCGATCTGGCGGAACTGGCCGACCGGAAGCAGGTGGCGCTGGTCAGCGACGAGATCTACAAATTCTTCTGCTACGACGGTGAATTCTGCTCGCCGGCCAAATTCAGCAAAAACGTCATCGTGATGGACGGCTACAGCAAATGCTACGGCGTGCCGGGCTGGCGTCTCGGATTCGTGCATGGCCCGCACGAGATCATTCAGCAGATGCTCAAGTTCCAGCAGTACACGTTCGTCTGCGCCCCGTCGGCTCTCCAGTACGGCGTCATCGGCGCGATCGGAACGGACATGCAGCCGATCCTGAACGCTTACCGCCACAAGCGCGACCTGGTTTACGACGGCCTGAAGGACTACTTCGAGATCGAAAAGTCGGAAGGCGCGTTCTACTCCTTCCCGAAAGCCCCGATCGCGGCCAGCGAGTTCGTGAACAAAGCGATCCTGGAACGCAGTCTGCTCGTCATCCCGGGCAACGTATTCAGCTCGGCCGACACGAACTTCCGCATTTCCTTCGCCGCCAGCGATGAGACGATCGAAAAGGGCGTGGAGATCCTGGTCGATATGGTCAAGAAAATGTAAGATCCGGCCCCGAATCATAAAATTTTGATCCTGAAATTTCATTCATAATCGAAAGGAACGCAATGACTGACCAACCTGCTGGCGTGCGCTGGAGTACGCTGATTTATATCGTGATCGTTTCTGCGCTGGGCGGACTTCTGTTTGGCTTCGACTCGGGAGTCATTTCCGGCTGCGAGAAAGGGATGCAGAAAGAATATTTCCCGGTCATGGCCCAGAAAGCCGAAATGATCGGAACGGCCAAAGACGCTCTGGCCGAGGCGGAGAAATCCAAAGACGAAGCCAAAATCGCCGAGTGCCAGGCGAAACTGACGGAAGTCGAAAATACAAAACTCGAGGGCGAAGACTCCGCGAACTTCTGGCACGGCTTCACCGTTTCCGTGGCGCTGATCGGAACGCTCATCGGCGCGTTCGGCGTCGGCCGGCCGTCTGACCGCTGGGGCCGCCGGAACATTCTGGTCCTCATGGCGATCCTGTATTTTATCTCGGCAGTCGGTTCCGCGTTCCCGCCGAACTGGCTCTCGCTGGTCATTTTCCGGTTCATCGGAGGCGTGGCCATCGGTGGCTCGTCCGTCGTGGTGCCTCTGTACATCGTGGAGATCGCGCCGGGCAAATACCGCGGCCGGCTCGTGGCGATGAACCAGTTCAACATCGTGCTGGGGATTCTGGTTTCGTACATTTCGAACTACTTCGTCGCTCAGGCGATCGACAATCAGACGATCGTCTGGAGATGGTGCGAGTCTCTGGCGGGCCTGTTCGCGACCGGAATGACGGCGGAAGCGATCAAGTGGCGTCTGATGTTCGGTGTGGAAGCGTTCCCGGCTTTCCTGTTCTTCCTCCTTCTGTTCACGATCCCGGAATCTCCGCGCTGGCTCATGCGTTACGGCCGGCGTGACGACGCGAAAAAAGTCCTCGAATCGATCGGGGACGACCAGGCGGAACAGACCGTCAACGAGATCGCGGAGTCTCTGGCGAGTGCCTCCCACGGCGAGAACGTCCCGCTCTTCCAGCGCAAGTACTTCTGGCCGATTTTCCTCGCCTGGGCCGTTGCGATGTTCAACCAGGTTTCGGGTATTAACGCGATCAACTACTACGCACCGCGTATTTTCGAAATGTTCGGCTTCGGAACGAGCGCTGCTCTGGCGAGTACCGTCGGACTTGGGACCATTAACCTCACGTTCACGATCGCCGCGTTCTTCTTCATCGACTGGTTCGGCCGCCGTGCGCTTTTGATGTTCGGTGCTTTGGGGACCTGCGCGATGCACTGCCTCGCCGCCTGGCAGATCGGTCTGGGCGACAATGCGATCCCGTACATCGCGATCCCGGCGATTCTGGGCTTCATCGCGTTCTTTGCCATTTCGCAGGGCGCCGTGATTTGGGTCTTCATCGCGGAGATCTTCCCGAACGCGGTCCGCGCAAAGGGCCAGGCGCTTGGAAGCTTCACGCACTGGTTCATGTGCACGATCATTTCGTGGTCGTTCCCGGTGGTGGTCGGTCTTTCCAAGACTTCCGGCCAGTACGCCTTCATGTTCTTCGCGTGCATGACGCTGTTGCAGTTCTTCTTCGCGTGGAAACTCATGCCGGAGACGAAGGGCGGAACGATCGAAACGCTGGAAAAGCAAATCATGAAATCGTAGATTTCAATTTTGAATTATGAATGATGAATTATGAATTGCGGCTCTGCGGCGGCGCGCCGCCGCAGCCGGTACCGGCCAGTGAAGCCTTCCGGGGGCTCGCAATTCGTAATTCGTCATTTCTAATTCATAATTCATCATTCTTAATTCATAATTATTTTTTATGCTTGGCCCCATTTTTCATCGCGAATTGACGATTGCGCCGCGGCGGACGAAACTCTACGCCTCGCGGACGGCGTACACTGTGGCGCTGCTCATTCTGACGGCCACGGCGTGGCTCATCGTTTCCGGGACGCAGCTCATCACGGACCTGGGCGACATGGCGCGGTTTGGAAACTCGCTTTTCACGCTGCTGGCGCCGCTTCAGCTCGTGCTGGCGATGTTCTTCTCGGCGATTTTCGCGGCCGGGAACGTTTCGCAGGAGAAAGACCGCAATACGCTGGTCCTCCTCTTGCTCACGCGGATGAATAATTGGGAGCTGGTCCTCGGGAAACTGGCCGCCTCGCTGCTGCATCTTTTCTCCAATCTGCTCGCGGCCGTCCCGGTCTTTTTCATGCTTTTGTGCTTTGGCGGAGTCAGCACGGCCCAGGTCGTTCAGTGCCTCGCCATCACGTTTTCGACCGTCCTTTTGTGCGGCGTGATCGGCACGAGCATCGCGTTTTGGCGGGAGCAGACGTTCCAGGCCGTCTCGATGACCACGCTGGTCCTGGTCGTTTGGCTCGCGCTGGGCGAGTGCTTCGCCGGCGGCGTTTTCGGGCCGGAACTGCAGAATAACGCGGCGGTTTTCAGCCCGTGGCGGGCGATTCTGGGGATCACCCGATTTTCGGCAGCGGAGCTTCCGTTCCCGGCTTTCGCGCTGGCAGTTTCTACGCTTTTGACCCTTTGGACCGTCATGAGAGTCCGCGCGTGGAACGGCTCGGAACGGGTCCAGCGGACCGAGAAAAAAGAAGAGCCCACGGCGGAAGCGGAAGCGAAACCGGCCAATGAACCTCTCCCCGCCAAATCGCGTGAGGTCTGGAACAATCCGATCCTTTGGCGTGAGACCCGGACGCGGGCGTACGGCAAACGCGCGTTCATCGTGCGTCTTTGCTACGTGGTCCTCTTTGCGGTCGCGGCCTGGGCGGTCCACCAGCACTTGAGCGTGCTCGACCTGACGTTTTACGAGGAAAACGCCGGCGCGTTTCTTTTCTCGATGAAGATTTTCGTCCCCATGACTCTTTTGGCGCTGATCCTGGTCAACGCGCAAGCCGTGACCGCCATCACGGGCGAGCGGGACGGACGGGCGATCGACCTTTTGCTCGTCACGGACCTTTCGCCGAAGGAGATCGTTTTCGGGAAGCTCGGCGGCGTCTTCTGGAACACGCGCGAGATCGTGGTTTTGCCGCTTCTTTATCTTTTCTACCTCGGCTTCATGAACGTGGCGTCGCCCGAGATCACGTTTTACCTCGCCGCGGGTCTGTGCGTTCTTTTCCTTTTTGCCGCGATGCTCGGGATCCATTCTGGCATGACGTACGCCGGGAGCCGCAGCGCGATCGGGGTGAGTCTCGGGACGCTCTTTTTCCTCTTCGTCGGCGTGGCGGTCTGCCTGCGCATGATGCTTTCGATGGGCGGCTCCTTCCACGCGCAGCTCCAGCCGTTTTTGGCGTTCATGGCCGGCGGCGGGCTTGCGATGTTCCTGGCCCTGGGCGCGAGAAACCCCTCCTCGGCGATCGGCCTGGCCTCGTTCGGCTGCCCGTTTGCGACGTTCTACGCGATGAGCGCCCTGATGGTGAACTACACGCTGGGCGTTTTTCTCGTCGTGGCCGTCATGTACGGGTTCACCACCGCGGCGATGCTGATCCCGGCGATCTCGGAGTTCGACATTGCGGTCCACCACGGCACGTCAGAATAATTTTAAAAAAATTGAGGATTTTTACAGAATATTTACAAATTATTTAAATTTGGTTTATAATTATTCTGTAAACTATTTCAAGGAAGGTGAGGGCAATGGCTTCGCCGAAACCAAATCCTCGATTTTCAATAAGGGAGAAATACCATGAAAAAGATCATTATTTCCATCGTCACTCTTCTGGCGGCTGCTTTACTTTTCACTTTAAATGCCTGGGCCGGAGATGGTCCCGCGCAGACCAACAACGAACAGGCCGTTACCGTGCAAAACCCCTCTGATGGCTCTGCGTGCGGCAAGGTCAAAAAAGTCGATGACGACGAGGAGGATGCGGATGAGTATGATTCAGGCTCAGAAGGGTCCGCCTGCGAAAAGGCCAAAAACGTCGATGAAGACGCGGATGATGAAGAAGACGATTCGGATGCCGAAGAGGAAGATTCGGACGACGAAGATGAAGATGAAGACGACGGCGACGACGATGACGACGAGATGGTAAGTTACGAGCCGGCCCTTTACCGCGCATGCAAAAAAGGGAATCTGATGAAAGCCCAGAAGCTCATCAGTCAGGGAGCCAACGTGAACGAACGGACCAACGAAGGCGAAACCCCGCTTCACGGCGCCGCTGACGAAGGCCGGGTCGATGTCGCCCGGTTCCTGATCGAAAAAGGCGCGGACATGAACGCCGAAGACGAAGATCGTGAAACGCCGCTCTTTGAGGCTTGCGAAGGCCGCAGCTTCGAAATGGTCAAGCTCCTGGTCGATTGCGGAGCGAACGTCAACGCGAAGGACGACGCAGCCGACACGCCCCTCCACGTCGCGGCGGAAGAAGGGACGCTCGAGATGGTCAAGTACCTCGTTGAAAAAGGCGCGGACGTCCATGCGGTGAACAGAGACGGCTTCACCCCGGCGGATGTGGCCGAGAAGGAAGGCCGCAAGGAGATCAGCGACTTTCTCCGCAGCCGCAAGTGAGTACACCTGGTTTTTTTATTTCGTCGAGGCTTCCCATGAGCACAAACCGAATTTTGATCATTGAAGACGATCCGTCGATCCGCGACCTGCTTCAGCTCCTTCTGGAGTCCCGGGGTTTTACCGACCTGACGCTGGCCGAAACGGGCGAAACGGGGCTTCGGTACGCGCTCGAAAAACCGTTCGACCTGGTTCTTCTCGATTTGACTCTTCCCGGGATGGACGGTCTGGAGGTCTGCCGCCGAATGAGGGAGATCAAGCAGAACGCCCGCGTGCCGATCATCATCCTGACGGCGCGGGACACGGAGTCGGACGTCGTGGTCGGGCTGGAAATGGGCGCGGTCGATTACATCACGAAGCCGTTCAATAATCAGACGCTCATCGCCCGCATACGCGCCCAGCTGCGCAGAACGCAGGAACTGGAATCGGCCCCCAAAACGGGTTCAGGCGATGGAAAAACGCTCGAAAGTCACGGGGTCAGCGTGGATCTGACCCAGCATCTGGTCTCCGTTCAGGGCGAGCCGGTTTCGCTCACGCTGACGGAATTTGATCTTCTGGTCCTTCTGATCCGCCGCCCCGGCCGGGTCTGGTCTCGTGCGGAGATCGTGATGGAACTGCGCGGCGAGGAGCTTTTCGAGATGGACCGGACGATCGACGTTCAGGTCGCCAATCTGCGCAAAAAGCTGGGCGAGTGCGGCAGCTGCGTGGAAACCGTTCGCGGTGTGGGCTACAGGTGGAAGTATTAAGGGCCCGTGAATCATGAAGTACCGTAACGTCCTGCTTTTGTTCATTCCGATCCTTTTCGCGGTCATGATCGTGCTGATCGGGATCCTGCTTATCCACCAGCAGAAGAATTTTGAGCGCGTGTACCTCAGCGAGTCCCGGGAGGAGATCGAGGAGAACGTTCAATTAATTCTGGATTTCATTCTCCCTCACCTGGAAACGCAGGACCTGGACCTTCTGGACGAATTCAGCGAAGCGTTCGCGCAGGGGAATCGGTCCGTCACGTTCTTCAACGAGCGGGGCGACGCGGTCATTACGGCCGGAAACGTCGATCTGCGGGCGTACCATCAGGACCTTCCCGAGATCCGTGAGGCCCGGACGCAGAAAAAGCTGGGGATCGCCGTCCGCAAAGAACCGGGCAAAGGGGTCTGGACCGTTTATGCCGCGGCCGAGGCGGAGCTTCCCGACGCGCGGTTTCTGCTTTACGTCACTTCTCCCGCGCAGTCGGTTTCCAACGTTTTGAACTCCGCGAATTGGGTCATTTACTGGGTTTTTCTCGGCGGAACGGTCCTTCTGGGCTTTCTTTCCGTTCACATTTTTTTGACCGTTTACCGCCCTTTGAACCGTCTGCAGCAAAGCGCCGAGCAAATCGCCGCGGGGCAGATCGAGACGCCGGTCGCGACGCCTTCCCACGGCGCCGTGCGTGATCTGGCCGTCAGCGTTTCCAGAATGGCCGGGCAGTTGCGGCATGAGATCCACCGCGTGCAGGAGCAGGAGGCGCTTCGGCGTCAGTTTCTGGCGAACGTTTCGCACGAGATCAAAACCCCGCTCACCGCGATGCTCTCGGCCCTCCAGCTCCTTGAGGAGGAAGGCTGGGACGAGCCGCGCCGACTGGCGAAATGCCGGGAAATTCTGACCCGCCAGACCGCCCGGCTCAACACGCTGGTGCAGGATTTTCTGCAGCTCGTGAAGCTGGAAAACCCGCAGGAAACACTGAAAAAATCGTTCGAGCCGCTTCAGCTGGACGAGATCGTCTCGGGGACGGTGGAGCTTTGCGAGGATCTCGCCCGACAGAATTCCGTCGAGCTTCGGGTGAAGGACCTTTCGCCCGTGAAAATCGAAGGGGACGCAAATCTGCTCGAAAGGGCCTTCCAGAATCTGATCCTGAATGCCGTGAAGTACAGCGGGAGCGACGCGGTGGACGTGAGCCTGACGTCCGATGGAGAAGAAGCCGTCGTCACGGTCCGCGACTACGGCGTCGGCATTCCGCCCGAGTATGCCGAGCGGATTTTCGACCGTTTTTTCAGAATTCGCACCGCCTCCCAAGCCTCCAAGGAAGGTTCCGGCCTGGGGCTTGCGATCGTGAACCAGGTCATGCGCCTCCACGGAGGCACGGTGGCGCTGGTCCCGTGCGACGGCCCGGGCGCGTGTTTTGAATGTCGCTTCCGCCTGAATTAAATTAATGAAGAAAAATCAAGCCGTCCGTAAAGGGGCGGCTTTTTTATTGGGTTTCGGAGGCTCGGAACGCTCCGGTTTCCCGAAGGAAGTCCGGTTCATTCCGCGCCTCTTTTTCAGTCGCGGTCAAAGAAGATTCATCACCTTCATCCAGGCGTAAGCGCGGTCTTTCCAGAACATCATCGGGTCGTCCGGCTTGCAGTTCCGGAACGCGTGGTTCGCCAGCGCATAAACGTGAATTTCGGCAGGAATGTTCATCGTGCGGAGTTTGTGGTACACTTTGACCGACCCCATGGACGAGTAGCCGTCGCCGTCGCCGTGGAAGAGGCACATCGGCGGGGTTTTTTCGTCGAACGCGAAGTCCGGGACGAAATCGGCGTCATTTCCGCGGCCCGCGTTGGTTCCGTCCGCGCCGTCCTGAAGAACATACGCCGGGTAAACCGGGATCGCGAAATTGACGTGGCACGGCACTTTATCCAGTTCATCGACCGGTTCGTACGCGGAGGTTTGGCTCGTCGTGGCCGTCATGAGGGTCAGATGACCGCCGGCGGAAAAGCCCATGAAGCCGATTTTTTCGGGGTTAATGCCCCATTCCTGAGCGTGGGCGCGGACGAAACGGACGGCGCGCTGGGCGTCCATCCAGGCCGACTGGTGCTTCGGGAGGTTTTTCGGACGCGGGACACGGTAGCGGAGCATCACGACCGTCACGCCTTTTTCGAGGAAGTAGTCGCGGACCGGAACGCCCTCGTAGTCATACGCGACGCCCATGTACGCACCGCCCGGCGCGACGATCAGACAGGCGTCCGACTGCTTGTTTTCCGGCGCCCACCACTCCAACACCGGAATGGCCTGGCCTTCCTCGTACTTCGGCGGTGTGTCCGGCCAGACGTTGAATTTTTCCATTGCGGAGGCGCTCAAAACCATGCAGAGGGTCAGAGCGCAGAACATCAGCGAGAGGGTAAGGATTTTTTTCATGATCGATTCCTTTTTGTTTGTGGGGAAAATTTATTTGAAAATTTCTTTGATCGCGTCCAAATAGCCGAAGCCGTTTCGCGTGTCGGGCTCGAGGTAGCTCCCCTCGGTCCACTCGTTCCAGCTATTAATGTTGAGGATCCGCGGGCAGTTCGGGTCGGCCAGAATGCGGGCTTTCGTGAGCTCCAGCGCCTTTTTGAAGTTTTCCGGCGTGTTGTTCCCGATGGTGTTGGTGAACGGGTAGCCGAAATTCCCGAACTCGTCCCTCTGATCCGCCCGAGGGGAGGAGTCCCAACCCATGGAAACGTTCGGAATGTACGGGATTTTGAAGCTCGTCCGCGCGCGGTCCCAGTGCTGGAAGTACGCGTCACGCACCCAGTTGTAGTCAGTCACGAGCTGCGGAAGGCCCACGTGATGGATCCAGACGTACGACGTCACCGAGTCGAAACCGAGGTCTTCGATCATTTTGACCGGGTCGGAAATCGTCCCTTCGCCCGGAATATTCGGCCGGCCCCAATAAACCGCATTGAGGTGAATGTCCGGGAAACCAGCGGCCTTGGCCTTCTCACGAAAACGCTTCAGCGCGGCTTTCGTCGCCTCGTAGGAGCCGAAATTCTGGCCGAGTTTGGTCAGCTCGTAGAACGAAAAGTACGGCTTCCCGTTGATTTTCCAGTAGTTCGGCTGGGAGAAGTAGTCGCGGATCACCAGGTCGCAAATCTCGTCGAATTTCTCCGGCGTGACCGCGCCCGGGTAGAGGCACGGCGGATTGTGATCGTCCTTACGCTTCGGGTGAATATCGACCCAGTCATGATTGGCCCACATCAGGGCGAACTTGATCCGGTCCCGGTTTGGCGCGTGGAGGAAGCCCTCGTCGATCGTCCGGTTGAGGAACGGCCCGTCATTATAGTAGTACCAATCGAAGAGAAAAACGTCCACGCCGTGATCGGCGGCCGCGTCGATTTTCTGAGCCATCTGCTTCGGGTCGGCCTCGTCCGTGTAGCCCCAAAGCGGGACGTTCGGCTGGTGGTGGCCTTCAAAGCGCGGGCGGGCGTTCTTCACCAGCTCCCACTCCGTCCAGCCGGGGCCGTGGTGCTTCTGGTTCCGGGCGTCGAGGTGGTAGTTTCCGAAGTAGTAAACTGCCACGGTGATTTCGTCGTCCTCCGCGTGAACGGCCGGGACGAGCGCGAGCGTCAAAATGAGCGTCAAAAGGGGTAAAAGTGAGCGTTTCATGGTTTTCCTTGAGTTTAGGATGGGATTTCCAAAAGGGTAAAATCTTCAAATTTTCCTCAATTTTACCCGAAAGGAGATTTTTTGCAAGGCCCCCAAATTCTCAAAAAAAGAAAATCCCCGGGAGGGCTTGATTTTTTGCACGGTTTGGTGTAAACTAAAAGGAAACGGAAGGCCCCGGGGCCATTTCAAGGATTGGCTCGTTTTTCGAAAGGATTTTTATGATCATTTGCGACCACTGCCCGCGTCACTGCCGCCTCGAAGAGGGCCGCCGCGGTTTCTGTCACGTTCGGGAAAACCGGAATTCGCAGAGCGTCTGCACCTCGTTTGGGCGCGCGGTCAGTCTTTGCATTGATCCGATCGAAAAGAAGCCGCTCTTCCATTTTCTGCCCGGTTCCAAAACGCTTTCTCTCGGAACGATCGGCTGCAATTTGGGCTGCAATTTCTGCCAGAACTGGACCATTTCGCGCTGCGTGGACGACGACGTGATGAAAATTCTGGCGACGCCCGACGAAATCGCCGCCGCAGCCCGGGAAAAGAACTGCAAAAGCGTCGCGTTCACGTACAACGAGCCGTCCATCTGGAGCGATTACGCCATCGAGATCGGAAAGGCCTGCAAAGCCCGAAACGTCCGGTCGGTCGCCGTGACGAACGGCTACATTTGCGGGAACGCGCGGAAAGATTTTTACTCGATCCTCGACGCGGTGAACATCGACCTGAAAGGCTTCACGGAGGACTTCTACGAGCGTTTTTGTTCGGCCAGCCTTGCGCCGGTTCTCGACACGATCGAGTACGCGGTGAAAGAAACCGACGTCTGGGTCGAGCTGACCAACCTGCTGATCCCCCGGGCGAACGATCAGCGGGACGATTTGACCCGGATGTGCGACTGGATCGTGACGCACCTCGGGACAGAGATCCCGGTCCATTTCTCGGCGTTTTTCCCGCATCACAAACTGATGGACCGTCCGCCGACGCCGTGGGAAACGCTCAAAATGGCGTACTCTGTGGCCCGAAAAGCGGGGATCCGCTACGTGTACGTGGGGAACTGCTCGGCCCCGGGCTACGAGGCGACGTGGTGCCCGAACTGCTCGCAGATGCTCATCGGCCGCACGGGATTCCGGGTCACGGACTTGAATATTTTCCAGGGCCAGTGCATTTTCTGCGGCGAAAAAGTAAACGGCGTGTGGGAGTAAAATTCTTGCGGGGACGACGCTTCCAGCGTCGTCGATCCGGAGGGCCGGCGTCCTCGCCGGTCAAGTTAATAAAAG
>JAFSMO010000009.1 GCA_017447865.1 Thermoguttaceae bacterium | reverse complement strand
AAATTTTGATTTGTCGGTCTGTTCAACAAACTCCAAAAAATATTCTTGCACTGAAACTGGAGCAACCGGAACCTCAATATTTGCAAGATCAGACCCCTTAATCCCAGCTATAGTAGTAACTGCTCGGATGCCTGAAATGGCACTCTTTCCATCTTCAGAATCAAACCAAATTTGAAGATATCTTGGTTTAATCCTGTTTGAATCCAATGTTACCCGGAGCATCGATGATTCAAAAACTGCTTGAGTAGTGATATTTCCTACACGTCTGCACTTACCAGCACCCTCGACCACCAGAGAACGTCTTCCGAACAATAAATCATCTGGTGTCAACAAGAATCGTTCTAGTTCAGTATCAGTCACGGCCACCAAATCACAATCATTCGCTTCACTCATTGATTCATTGCCAAAAAGTTGCTTCATTTTCATTACGGGTACAGTACCGTTAATCTCAGCACCTTTTCGGTAAAAACCGTTCTGTGGTCCCTTTATACATACCGTTTTCAAAGGCACAGCCGTCCTCTTGTACTTATCGAACATCTCGGCAAATTGCGATTTCACCAGGTCGTCAGTCTTTTCGATCAGTTCTTTATAGGCACTTTTTACCCGTTCCATGGCCCATAAAACATCTACGATTTCTTGCTGTTTCTCAACTGGCGGAAGGTAAAACTCAAAATCCTTGAGCTGATTCCATTTGATCCGCCTTGTCAGGGACCCCGTAGAATTAGAGACGATAAACTTCCAAAGCTTTTTGCTGTACAGGACGGCAATGAGATATCCGTCAACAATAGCCCCTTGCTTTTCTCTGATCGTCAATATATCGGCAGAGCAAATGCCATCAAAATCTGCGCGTGGTGCCCTTTCACGGAAATCGCTTCCATACAGGCTCCGTCTTACGAGCAAATAATCCCCGGCCTTGAACGATTTCTGGGCAGAATGAATCTTCCTTGCATCCTGTTTGCGGGAGATGGTAAACGCGAAGCCATCAATGCAATCTGAACCAATATACCATTCATAATCCGAATTTGCCGGGTCATCAATTCTTTCAGAGTATTCTTCTGCTACATCGCTGAGTTTAACCAGCCTCCAGGATGAGGGGTCATAGTCCTCAAAAGTAATTGTCTTTCCTCCAAAAGGACTTTCTTCAAATTCCGGATCGATTTCCCGATACTGAGCGTGTGCAGATACTGAAGCCGACATGAATGCGTCCAGACTGTCTGTAAAATCTTCATCATCGGGGTCCACATCACTATTGACGTAGAGTTTGATATTCAAATTTCCATCGTTGGCGAGGATCTCTTCTTCAGAGACGCGCCGAGAAAAGTCCGGAATGTCATTCTCACTGAAATACGCCTGTGTAATGCGAGTGATATCGTCCTCAAACAGATAATTCTGGGACTGAACCTTGTGGGTACATTTTTCAGCTTCAATAAACAGGATTGAACGTTTGTGTCTGTCCGGCTTTTTTGCCCGAAGAATCAGGATGCAGGACTCCAATCCGCTGTTATAAAAAAGGTGACGTCCCAGACCGATTACAGCGTCAACGCAATCACTCGCAATAATGGCCTTACGTATCTCTTTTTCTTCATTTCGGTTAAGTACTCCGTGAGGCAATAGAATGGCCGCACGCCCTGTATCGGGTTGCAGGGAAGCAATTATATGCTGAATAAAAGCGTAATCGGCTCTCGACTGAGGCGGTGTGCCGAACGTATTTCTGCCATACTTATCATTCTCGAATGCAGCCCGATCCCACTGACTAATTGAATAGGGCGGATTGGCCAGTACAATGTCAAACTTCTTTAATTTGCCATTCTCGATAAAGGAAGGGGTTTTGAGCGTATCATCATTTGCGATATTAAAATCCACGATCCCATGCAGGAACAGATTCATCCGGCCGATCGCGCACGTCAGCTGGTTGATCTCCTGGCCGTAAATCTGGAGGTTTCGCCATTCCTTGCCCTGTTTTTTCAGGTGGGCGATGCAGGAAATGAGCATGCCCGCACTGCCGCAGGTGGGGTCATAGACCGACTCGCCGCTCTGGGGCTGCAGGATCTCCGTCATCAGGTGGACGACGGTTCTGTTCGTGTAGAACTCCTGCGCCGTGTGGCCGCTGTCGTCGGCGAACTGTTTGATGAGGTACTCGTAACCGTTGCCCAGCTCGTCCTCCGGGCAGTTTGCCAGCGAAAGCGACCGGGATGAAAAATGCTCCAGGAGGTCTTTCAGCAGCCGGTCCGGAAGGCGGTTCTTGTTCGTCCACGCGCCGTCGCCGAAAATGCCGGTCATTTTGTCGCCGTTGGCCTTCTCGATCTCTTTGAACGCGGTGACGATCGCCCGACCAACATCCTCCGTGACCCTGCGAACATCCTCCCAGTGATGGCCCTTCGGAACGATGAACGTGTGAAGCTCTTCTTCAGGATAGTCCACAACATCATCGCCATACTCCGCCAGCGCCTTTTGCGTTTCTTCGTCGTAAACGTCGCAGATCCGCTTGAAAAACAGCAGCGGGAAAATGTACTGTTTGTAAGCCCCCGCGTCGATGTTCGTGCGGAGCAGTACCGCCGATTGCCACAGGTACGACTTGAGTTCATCGATCGTCATGCGTTCAGCCATCGATGTAGCCTCCTTCCTTGAGCAGCTTCATCAGCGCCTCTTCGCTGTCACGGACCTCTTTCAAAGCCGCGAAGAATTCGGCGCGTATCTTCTTCGGGTCGATGGGCGGCGCCGGGGTCTTCTCGATGTAGGCGTTGACCGAAAGCGTGTACTCCTTTGCCCGGATGGTTTCGAGATCGACGATCGTGCACTTGTCGATCACCGGCTCGTATTTCTGCCAAAGCCGGAAAACCTGGTCGGTGTCCGCTTCGGTCATGATGTTCTTCGCCCGCTGCGCGGTATAAATGCCCGTCGCGTCGATCATGCAGATCTTTCCTCGATGGGCGAGCGGCTTGTTATTGTTCAGGAAGAGAATACACGCAGAGACTCCCGCCCCGTAAAACAGGTTGCCAACCAGCGCGATCACGCACTCGACGCAGTCGGTCTCGATCATCTTTTT
>JAFSMO010000082.1 GCA_017447865.1 Thermoguttaceae bacterium | reverse complement strand
GCTGGATCACCTCCTTTCTAAGGAAATTAGAACTTCCGGTTAACCGGAAGCAAAAATATGGAGGCCACTTGTTGAAGCCGAATGAAAAATTCATCTTTTGTATATGAAAAGCCTTGAGGTCGTTTGGCCCCAAGGCTTTTTTGTGACATTTTGTCAGTCAATTAATGTTTTAAATTATGAGACTGACATTTTGTTCTTTAAAAAACATAAAAATCTTGCGATTTAATCATAGTATTTGTTTTTGTTGTTTGACACGCTTTGTGCATTAAATAATATATCTCTTTTTTTGTCAGTCATTATAGGAGGTTTATATGAAATCAATTCCATTGTCATCATTTGTCGATTTTGCTTTTACATCTGGTGCATTGTCGCGCGAAAGAAAAGTTGCTCAAATATTAACACAACTTGAAACTGAAACGTGGATCCCATTTTATCAAAAATTTCGAGAAATTGCTCAAGCATATTTCGAAAATGACCAAGATGCCAATCTCTTAGAAAGAGAATGTACTAATTTGCGAGAAATGGCGGCAAGGGAACCCCAAAGACAAAGGGTTATCGAAGCCAATATTCAGGCAGTTCAATCTCTGATGTCTATGGGGCATATTTCACAACTAGCAAATGCTAATACCATTTCATTAAATGCTCGTAGATCCCAGACAATTTCTTGTGAAGGACTTAATCTTTCCGTGAGACCGGATTTTGTGTTTAGCAAGACAATTCGGGGGCAAGAATTTGTGGGAGGAATAAAGTTATTTACATCAAAGGAAAACAAGTTAGGAAATGTGTGGGGAAAAAATCTTGCAGTTATTCTTCAAAAGTATTTAGAATCTCTAAATTATAATGTAAGGCCTGATTATTGCTTTGCTATTGATGTTTTTCAATGTAGAAAGTACAAATCTTCAGATTGCATAGAATCAAGTCTTCAAAAAATTCAGGCAGAATGTCGAGATTTTTTAAGATATAAAAGGTCGATAGAATGAAAAAACAGTAGGTCTGGTACAAGAATAAAGCCTCCACCCAAGAGAAGTTTTGACTTGAGTGGGGGCTTTATACTTGCACTTGGTCCATAAAAATCAATTTTGATTATCAAGCCATCTATTAAACTTTCCCATCAATCGAACACCTTGAACCGCTAATGGCCATATAATATAAAGTGAGATGCCGAGCAAAACCGAGGGGAAAATAACGAAAAAAAGAGCAGCTAATAATTGAAGTCCTGTAATCGTTAACCCGTAAACTGGTGGATTAAAATATAAATATAACATTCGAAGATACGCTATTATAAGAAGGATCATATAAATCCAATAAAAAGATAATGCGACGTATTCTAAAATTTGAATCAATTTGGCAGTTTTGAAGAAAAAACCGCGTGGGATTTCATCTGAAGTGTGTACAGATTGTTTCCTTATTACTGGCGTTGAATGTCCTTCAGTCTTTTGAGAAAAGGTTGAAAAAAGATTTTGAGTTTCTGTGGTTTGAGGCTCTGTTTGGGCAAGTGTACCGACAGGAATGGCAGTCTCTTCTTTCGCAAATGAGAGTCCGGAAACCGAGGAAGCTGGCGCACGTTGTCCACTTTCTGTTTCAATTATCGTGTTTGGCTGGATAATACCTTCCAAAGCCATTTGCTTGAGTTGGCTGGCACTGACAGGACCAGTTTTTTGTCCATTATTGTAATAATACCAGTTTGCCATTTTGAGTTCTCCTTTTATTGAAATATTGACGGAAGTGAATTATTTGATTGGGGTTGCATAAATTTTATAAGTTGCGAAGGTATTAGTTTCCGGAATTTTTGAGATCTCTGGAACGATTCAATACCTTTAACAACAAAAATAATGAATAATATCCCTAAAGTTAGTCCCCATAAACAGGCTACACCCAGAACCAAACCGAGAAGGTTGGCTAGAATCCAGTTATTTTCGGTTTTAATGATCGCTTTGTCGCCTCTTTTTTTTATTGTAACTACAATTTTTTCGGCGGACCCAATAATCCAGTTTCCAGAGGTAAGCTCAATCTCAGTTTCTTGAGTTGTATCAATAATATCAGTATTATACCCACTATGCTCAAGCCACATTTCCAACTTGTCCAAGGCTGATGAGTAATTGGAGTTTAATTCGATTTCGCGAATATGTGGTTTATTGGCCATAATGCACCTGAAGACCTGACCTTTTCATTGATAGAGATAAATCAAGAAAAGGAGCACTGAAACCCGAATGCTGCGAATTACACCCTTACCACGGGGTTGAGAACAGCAAAACAGGCTCAGCACTCCTATCGTGTATCTATATAATTATATATTTACAGACAGGAATGCTTTACCTGACAAATCAATCTCTCAAAACCGGAAAACCGGGTGGTAATTGTAATTCAATTGATTTGTTTTAGCAAGTATTCACAAAAATATACTAATTAAAATTATTTTATCAGAAATTATTGAAATGTCAATGGCTGAGGATTTGACTTTTTAAAATTTTTATAAAAAGTTAATAGAGTTTTGAGGGTAATAGAAACAATTCGTATGAGATTAAAGAAAACCAGAATAAATTCGGTGGCATGACTGCCAACGCTCGCCGGGGGGGAGTAATTTTATTTTCCCTGCACCGTCTTGACTTTTTTTCAGAATCGGTTAATATTATAATATTCTATTCCCCTCGATTTCCCAGAAAAGTCAAGAATATGCACAAAACACAAAGAACCGAAGCGCTGGCCGGCCGCATAACGCCGGAAATGGAACTCGTCGCGAAACAGGAATTTCTGCCCGTCGAAACGATCCGGGATGAAGTCGCCCGCGGGCGGCTCGTCATTCCCGCCAACCGGGTCCACCTGCAGAAAGGCCTCGTTCCGTGCGGAATCGGGATCTGCTGCCGGACCAAAATCAACGCCAATCTCGGCAATTCTCCGATCCAGAGCGACCTGGGCTGCGAGCTGGCCAAGGTCCGCTGCGCGGTTTCCTGCGGCGCCGATACGGTGATGGACCTTTCGACCGGCGAGCACATTAACGAGATCCGTCAGGCGATCATCGACGACACGAACGTGGCGCTCGGGACCGTTCCGCTTTACCAGGTCGCGGAGGAACTGGAAAAAATCGAGGACATGAAGCCGGAAGATTTTCTGCGGATCATCGAGTTCCAGGCGCAGCAGGGGGTCGATTACATGACGGTCCACTGCGCGCTTCTGCGTGACTTCATCCCGCTGGCGGCGAAGCGGACGCTCGGGATCGTTTCCCGCGGCGGGTCGCTCGTGGCGCAGTGGATGGCGGTCCACAAGCAGGAAAACCCGTTCTACACGCATTTTGACGAGCTTTGCGAAATTCTGGCCGCTTACGATGTGACCTGGAGCCTCGGCGACGGTCTGCGTCCGGGCTGCATCGCCGACGCGTCCGACGAGGCGCAGTTTGCCGAGCTGAAGGTCATGGGCGAGCTGACCCTCAAGGCGTGGGAACACGGGTGCCAGGTCATGATCGAAGGGCCGGGCCACGTGCCGATGGACCAGATCGAGCAGAACGTGAAGAACGAGATCGAGTGGTGCCACGAGGCGCCGTTCTACGTCCTCGGTCCGCTCGTCTGCGACATTGGGGCGGGGTACGACCACATCACCAGTGCCATCGGCGGAACGCTCGCGGCCTACTACGGGGTTTCGATGCTCTGCTACGTCACGCCGAAAGAGCACCTGGGCCTTCCGAACATCGACGACGTTCGGGCGGGGGTGATCGCGCACAAGATCGCCGCTCATGCCGCCGACGTGGCCCGTCATCGGCCTCATGCGCAGGACCGGGACGACGAAATGAGCCGGGCGCGGTACAATTTCGACTGGCCGCGGCAGTTCGAGCTTTCTCTCGATCCGGAGACGGCGAAGAAAATGCACGAGGAATCGATCAATCATTCGGCGTCCCACCACGAGTACTGCTCGATGTGCGGGCCGAAATTCTGCTCGATTCGGAACTCGCAGGCCGCGATCAAGGACATCGGGAAGTAAAGGCCGAGATTTGGGGAGATGCTGAAACGCGCATTTTTTTAGCATCTCCTTTGATTTTTTGTTAAATTTTCATCTTTTTTGAGGTTTCGGCGATCTTTTTCTGAAAATTTTCTCTTTTTTGGCGGGAACTCAGTTGAAAATCTGCCGTATTTATGTTAAAATAGGAGAAGACTGTACTTTAATTTACTGTATGACCGAAGGAGTCCCGTGTATGGCCGAGCAGAAAGAAGAGAAAACAAAAAAAGTAAAACCCGCCAAACAGAAAAAACAAAAGCCGAAACGGAAAAAGGGGGTCCCGAATTTCGACCAGATGGGGCTCAGCACAAAACGGATCATTTGGGGCTTCGTTTTACTTTTTGTTTCCGTTGGGGCATACACAGGGCTTTTCTTTGTTCCCAAGTTTCCGGGATTTTTATGGCTCCGCCTTGTGTTGGCGGCAGTATTTGCGGCCCTTTTGGCGACGGCCATTTTTCTGCTGATAAAAAAGCGCCTGACGGCCAAGGATTTACAATTCATCGAGGATGAAGAAAACGTTGCGCGTGCCATTCGGGCCCTGAAACTGGCCAAATTTTACACGAAAAAATTTCCCGGTTTCCCGCATGGGATCCGCAAGGAAGTTTTTCCTGCTACTCTGGTGGGGCTGATTCTTTTCCCGATCCTTTGCCTGGTAAGTCCGTGCCGTCCGCCGGAAGCTCCGCTTCCCGATCTCAGTCGGTTGACGGCGCAGGATTTTTACTACCCGTTCCTGTTCGCGGCGAGTGATTCCCAGGCGATTCTGGCTCCGCCCATGCTTTCGGTCGAAACGGAAGAGTGGGCCGACAAAATCCCGCCGAAGTACCTCGAAATGACGATGTACGCCGAGATTTTCCGGAACCGTTTTGAAGCCGGCTACGCGATTGGAAACCTCTACGATCAGAAAACCTCAGGCGTGCTGGTCACCATGGCGCAGGCGTCGATGCTCATGGGCGAGTACGCCCGTGCCGTTGATGAGTACGAAGAGTCGCTCAAAACGAATCAGTCCCCCGAAATCGTTTTCCAGAAGGCCATCGCGCTGGCGTATGCAGGGCGGCTGAAAGAATCGGCGGAGGTCCTGGATTCGCTGGACCCCAAAGTCGTAAAGCAGACGCTTAACGATGATTTTGCGCTTCCGCACTGGAAACTCATCGTAAAGATCCTTCAGGGAGATTTTAGCCAGGAAACGCTTGACGGCTACAGGAAGATGGAGGAACTCGCGAAACGTGGAGCCAAAACTTCCCCGTCCAAACCGGTCGGCGAAAACGCTGAAAACGTCGAAAATGCGGAAACGGCTCAAAATGCCGGGAAAACCAAAGATTCCTCCAAAGCGGATTCCGGTAAAGCATCCACGGCAAAGACCACCAAAAAATCAAGTAAAAGAGCCGAAGCGGCTGAGTTGAAGGCCCAGGCGGAAGCGTTGGCCGCCCAGCATCTTCAGGAGCGCCGGGTCATGAGCACCGGGAACAACGCGGCGGTTCTTCAGCTTTTTTCGGGGAAATATGCGAACGCGATCCCGACGGCCAACTCGGTCCTGCTTTTGTCTCGCGGGAAAGCTCGCCGCACGGCCAAAATCATTCAAATGTGCACGATCAATACCAAGGGGTACGCGGTCGGAAACCTCAAAAGTTCCGCCGAGGATCGGGTCAAAGAACTGAACTCGGAAGCGGTGTTCGACTCTACGGCCGGCTATTTCGCCAAAGTGCGCGCACTGTACGAGGAGGCCCTGGCTCTGGAGCATGACGAAGGTCAGAAGTTGAATGCTGCGTTTAAAAAGTCTCCGTTTTTCCTCCTTCCTTGGGTGGCGGAGCTGAATTTCGCGCTTACGGACCAGTTCACCTCGAAGGAGTTTCCTGACTCGAAATCAATGCAGGAAAAATTCGCGGACCTTCTGGCACTCTGTGAGGCGCAGCACAAATCGTGGTCGCTCGCGGACGTGAGCCGGGTCCCGGCGTATGCGGTTCCGGTTGAAAATCTGCTTATGCGTACCACGCTGATCCTGGACGGTAAAGATCGGGACGAATACTCCAATCTCGCGCTGAAAGTCTGCGGTTCGAAACTCCAGAGGGAAATCGCGCTGCCGCTACTCGCTACGTACACGCTTCGGATGGAACTGAACCTCCTTGGACGCTTTGGTGCGAATGAAGCCCTGGCGATCAACATGTATGAAAAGTTGAGCGAAGAGCAGAGAAAAACGCAGAAAGCCTCCATGTTTCTGCCGGAAAACCACCCGCTGCTGGGACGTCAGGAACTCACGGCCGTGCGTCTGACGCTCATTCGCAAAGGGCTGACCACAAAAGATTTCAAGGCGATCAACGCGGCTCAGACCCGGGCGGCGGAGATTCTGGAACCGCTCAAACTCCCGGCGGAAAACTGGATCATGCAGGAATTGGCCGAGACCCAGCGTCTCATGAATGCCATGAAGAAAAAAGAGTCACTCGAGATCCAGGGCATTTTCTCGCCCGAAATCAACAAACTGGCGGGAAATCATTTCCGTCAGTCGTGGGTTTATCGGGATCTGGCTTACGCGCTCCAGCACCGGAATTTCACTGCGGAGGCGGACTCGGCAAACCGCTCTGCACGCGCGATTTTTAACCAGGAGATTTACCGGAACAACACGCAGCATTTCCTGATCCTGCAGATCGACAAAATGTTGAAGCACTAGGGAAGCACCAGGGAAAGGTCCTCCCCGAAAACCTTTTAACCACCGGTTTGGTTCGTTCATGAAGTACATCCAAAAAACCTCACCGCCTCCCGTCCTGACCGCGTATCTGCGAACGCACCGGAATCACGACTGGGACATTTTCAGCCGTCCGGAAAATGCCGACGCGAAGCGCGAGCTGGGGGAGTATCTGCGCCTGGAGCAGGGGTTTTTGTGCTGTTACTGCGAGGAAGAAATCGCCAAGGGGCTCTGCCACATCGAGCATTTCAAGCCGAAAAGCTACTTCCCCGAACTGTCGCTCGACTATTTTAACCTTTTCGTCAGCTGCAACGGCTGCGGCACCAAAGAGGACATGACCTGCGGCATGAAGAAGCGGAATCTGTACTTCCCGTCCCTTCTGAGCCCAAGCGATCCGACCTGCGAAACGCGTTTCCTCTACACGGCCGACGGCCAGATTCTCCCCGTGGACGAAGAGGACGACTGCGGCTGGGAGACGATCGCGCTTTTAGGGCTCAATTCTCCGAAACTCCGCCGCCGCCGTGAGATGGTCTATCAGGAGCTTGAAAATCTTCGGACGGTCATGTCGCCGGAGGATTTTGACTTTTACATCAAGATCCGCCTGGAAAAAAGCGCGAAAGGCCGTTTCTGCGAGTTCTGGACCACGGTGAAGTACTTCGGCGCCGGGGATGACGCCAGCCGTGTCGTTAATGAGGATTAAGGACAATTACAAGCGGAAAGTGGATGGCTAATTTAGCATCCACCTTCCTGCGGCACGTCAGTTCTCCAGTATTTGTTTGCAGATCTTGCTGCATTCCCAAAGCATTCTGGGCAGGTGGAAGCACCCCTTGAAAATGTTCCCCTTCTGCGTTGAGGAGATCGTGCCGTCGCGGTGCAGGTACCCGAACCAGTCGCCGTACTCGCGGTCCGTGAAGTGCTTGAACGCCCAGTCGTGGACCTGCTTGTGCATGTCGGCGTACTTGTCGTCGCCGGTCAGCTGGTACGCCAGCAGCGTCGCGATGATCGTTTCGTTGTGGTTCCACCAGAATTTCATGTCGTGCCAGTACTCGACGGACGGCTTGTCGTACACGTCGCGGAAATAGAGCATCCCGCCGTACTCTTTGTCCCAGCCGCGCTCCCACATCCAGTCGAGAATGTCCAGACCGGTCTGGATGTAGTCGGGACGGTTCCGCCGTTTTCCTTCGTCCATGATGAACCACGCGCCCTCGATGGCGTGGCCCGGGTTGAGCGTCCGCCCTTCGCACGAGTCCACGATGTCGCCGTTCGGTGCGACGCACTCCATGACGCACCGGATCTCCGGCTTCATGAAGTACTTCTGAACCATCTCAATGCACTCGTCGATCTTCGCGTCGGCGCCTTCCAGCTGGATGGAGTCGCGAAGCTGCTGGATCGTCGCAATGAGGATCGCGTAGTAGCCCAGCCCGATCATGGGGCGGACGTTGGTGAACTTGGGCGGGTTCGGCACGTGGTTGGCGAAAATGTTGTAGCATTTGAGCGCCAGTTCTTTCGCGTGTTCGGAGCCGTCCGCTTTGGCCAGCTCGCCGAAGGAGATCGCCCCGAACGACTCGCTGAACGCGTAACGGCGTTTGCGGATCGGGCGCCCGTCGCGGGTGAGCTGGAAGAACATCCGCCCGTCCTCGTCGAAGGCGTATTTCTCGACGAATTCGAGCGTCTGCCGGCACTCTTCGAGCCAGACGGGGTTTTTCGCCGACGTCTCGCAGTTGTTGTACAGATGCCCCATCACCCAGGCGAAACGGCCCTGCTGCCAGACGCCCTTATCGGTGTCGAAGAGGTTGCCCTGCTGGTCGACGCAGGTCATGATCCCGCCCTGTTCGCGGTCCACGGCATGATTGAGCCAGAAGGGGATGGAGTCGTTAAACAGCGTGTTGGTGTAAAGTTGGTACAGTTCGTTGATTTGATCTTTTGTGTATGCCATGATTGGGAAGTAGGAAATAGAATGAAGCGCCTCGAAAACTTGATGAGGCGCTTTGATAATTACGAATTACGCATTACGCATTACGAATTATTCAATGACTCCGAGCGCTTCGATCCGCGCCAAAATGTCCTTCTTGCCTTCCGCGGAGATGGACTTGAGCGGGAGACGGACGTCGCCCAGATCCAGACCGTGCGCGGCCATCATGACCTTGCCCGCCGCCACGCCGCCATACTGGACCAGAATATCCACCACCTGGCAGACTTTCCGCATGGACGCCTGAACCGCGTCGAAGTCGCCGGCTTTCAGGTCGCGGACGATCTTCAGGTACGTCGGGGCCATATAGTTGTACGTGCTCCCGATCGCGGACTTCGCGCCCAGAGCCACCGCGCCGGCAAAGAATTCATCGACGCCGAACGTGATGTCGTACTTGCCGTCCAGCGCCGCCATGCAGTTCTGGTACTCGTACAGGTCCACGCTGTTGAACTTGATCCCGGCCAGCTGCGGCATGCGTTTGTCGGCCACTTCGAGGAACTTGACCATCGGCAGGCTGATCCCGGACATTCCGGTGTGGTAGTAGTAGAACGGGAGGTCCGGCGCGGTTTTGACCGCTTCGATGCAGTAATCCACCAGCGTCTCGACGTTGCCCGGCTTGAAGTAGTTGGCCGGCACGACGCTCACCGCATCGCAGCCGATTTTCTGGGCGTGGGCCGCCAGATCCTGAACGTCCGGCAGAGCCAGCGCGCCAACGTGAGCGATGATCGTCAGTTTCCCCTTGGCGGCTTTGACCCACTCGTCCATGACGGCTTTGCGTTCTGCGACGGAGCAGGAAATCCCCTCGCCGGTCGATCCGCAAATGTAAACGCCCATGACGCCCTGACGCTGAAGCAGCTCGGCCTGCGCGCCGATGCAGCCGTAATTGACGCTTCCGTCGGCGTTGAAGGCCGTGTGCGTCGCGGCAATAAGACCCGATAATTTTTTCATATTGATTACTCCTTTCAAGTGGTTAGTGTTTTAGTCGATTTCTTCCGGCACGTATTTCCACGTCAGGCCGTCCAGCTGTTCCATCGTCGGCCGGCCGGTGAAGAGGGAAACGACGTACCCGACCACCACGCACGCCAGCAGCCCCGCCACGCTGTAAAGCATGAAGTGCGGCTTGATCGGCACGACGTTCGTGTAGATCAAAACGATGTTGACGACGTACGACGCCGCCAGCCCGGCGACCGCGCCCGCCCCGTTGATCCTCGGGATGAACAGGCCCATGACGAAGAGCCCCGCCAGGCCGCTGGTCAGGATCCCGATGACTTTCTGGAAATCCATGAACAGCGATTTGATGTCGATCGTCGCGATGAGCAAGGCGAAGGCGATCGCGGCCGTCCCGAAGATGAACGACGCCCATTTGGCGACCCGGAACGCCGCGTTCTTGTCGTTGCTGATGAACCGGCAGTAAAAGTCCGACATGAACGCGGTGGACGCCGAGTTGAAGTTCGCGGAGAGCGTGGACATTGCCGCGGCAAAAATGGCGGCGATGAGCAAGCCGGAAACGCCCGTCGGGAGGCTCGAAACGATGTATGTCGGGAAGACCGCGTCGTTCTGGTACATCGACCAGTCGAACGAGCCGACGTTCGATTTGTAGTACGCGTAGAGCGTCGTGCCGATGAAGTAGAAGAGCGTGCAGCTCATCACCGACAGAATTCCGTTGAACCAGATCGAACGGGCCGCGGCCTTTTCGTCCTTGGTGGTCATGTACTTCTGAACGATCGTCTGGTCGGACGTGTACGAGCTGAGGTTGATGGCGATCCCGCCGATGAACGTCACCCAGAAGACCGGCTCGACCAGCGACCAGCTAAAATCGAAAGCCTGAAATTTCTGGTTGGCCATCGCCAGTTGGAAGACGCCGGAGACGCCGCCGTCGGTCCCCATGATCATCATCGTGACGGCGATCAGGGCGCCGCCGACCAGTACGACCGCCTGGATGAATTCCGACCAGATGACCGCGCTCACGCCACCGATGGTCGAGTAGATCACCGTGACCGCCCCCACCAGAACGATGGAGACGAAGAGGTTCATCCCGATGATGACCGAAAGCGCCAGCGCCGGCAGGTAAACGACGATCGCCGAGCGCACGATCATGAAAACGATAAACGCCGCGGAAGCGAACACGCGGGAGAAAACGTTAAACCGCCTCTCGAGGTACTCGTACGCCGACGTGATCTTCAGCCGCCGGTAGAACGGCAAATACAGGTAAACGACGATCGGCGCAAGGATGAAGATCGCGAACGTCATCGGGTACAGCCGCCACGAAGAACTAAACGTCATGGCCGGGATCGTCATGTACGTGATCGACGAGAGCATCGCGGCAAAAATCGCCACGCCGTTGACCCACCACGGGATGCGGCCGCCGCCTTTGCAGTAGTCGTCGATCCCTTTGTTTTTCCGCATGAAGAAGTACCCGAACGGAAGCATCAGGCCCAGGTAAACCAGAAAGACGATCCAGTTCACCGTCCCGAACGTCCGGTCAAGCTCGAGATTCAGGACCTGCAGACCCGCCCAACGCTGCGCCGGTTTGACTTCCCCGCCGACGACGAGCAGCTGATTGCTGAAGTTCATCACCGCCGCGCCGCAGACGGGCGTGGGGATCGTCACGTTCCCCTTTTCGAAAAACGTTCCTTCTTCGATGACCGTATGGTAAACGAACATTCGCTTTTCCCAGTTGAACGACTCCGGCGTCCGGGCGTAGTACTGGGCCAAATATTCGTCTTTCTCCGGGCCGGTAAGCGTGTTGAGCTTTTCGTTGACTTCCGTCCAGACGTCCGCGTTGACCCCGCCGACGAGGAGGATCGACTCGGAACCAACGACGACTGCCGTAGAACCGATCGAGCAAAAGCGCTCGCCCTTGTATTCGAGGTCCGCCAGACGGGTCCATTTGACCTTCAGCGTCCCCGCGTCGTCCCGAATCGGCTGCATTTTCCAGACGTCGAAAAGGGGTTTCGCGTTCGCACCCGGGGCTTTGTCGTAGCCGCCGAAAACGAACAGCGCCGTAATGTCGAGATTGGAAACACGGATCGCCCCCGCCGGCTGCGAGCGCACGACGCCGTTCTGCACGTCGTCCGGAATGCCGTCCAGTTCGACCCATTTCTTGTCGTCCAGCGCAAAGAGTTTCCCGCTGGCGAAGACGTACGCGACTTTCCCGATCGCACCGCCGCAGCCCATGGAGCAGGGTGCGGGCAGATCCGGCTCGGACGTCAGCTCGACCGCATCGGTCTGGGCGTTGAAGACCGCTTTCCAGACTTTGGCCGACTCGCCGTTTTCATTCGCGCCGCCGCAGAGCAGCAAATACGAATCGAACGCCACCGTCACGCCTTCCGCGATCGGTTCCGGAAGCCCGTCGGGCGATTCCTTGCCGTTGACCAGGACCCGTACCGGTTTCGCTTTCCAGACGGTTTTCCCGTCCGCGGTTTCCTGAACGAGCCGGGAGACGGTTTGGGCGTAACACTTTTTCCCGCCGTCGGCGACCGGGGCGTCAAAGTACGAACCGCCAAAGATCAGCGCGACCTTCTGAAGATCTCCCGGGGCGGCGTTCGTTTTGCCAACGACCCCGAAAAACGGCCGCGCGACCGCCTGGGGCAGAACGTCCTGCTGGGTCACCCACTGCAGACTGGCGCACTTCTCTTGCGCCTGCGCTGATAAAGAAGCAAAAAATGCAATCGCGGCAAGGGCCGCCGTGTAAATGATGGGGCGAATGTTCATTGAGTCAGTTTTTTTTATAGCGGAAAGGGGCGTGCAGTTACACATTTCTCGAATCTGGATCAACTTCTATTTTACACTAACCTGGAATCTTCACAAGAGGGGCCTCCCAAAATAACGAATAATATCTGAAATTCTCTTGAGTTGATTCACATAAAGAATTTCATGCCATCTGCGAGTTGCACTTTACCAGGAAGCAGACGGCTGGCCTTGACAACCAGATTTTTAATGTTATAATTTACATGAACAGTCAAAGATTTTATCAGTTGAGCACTTGTTTCGTCATCTCCTCAACTGACCTGTAATTCGACATGGCAGCAATTACACCATTAATTCATCATTCATAATTCTTAATTCATAATTAATTTAGAAAGGATTTCATCATGGAAAAAACGACACGCCGTTCCTTCCTCGCCGCGACCAGCGTTTCTGCGCTTGCCGCTCCCGCCTTCCTGCGTTCCGCCTCCGCCGATGAAGAGACGCCGGTCGACGCTGCGCCCGAGTCCCTTTTTGCCTCGCCGGTCGTTCTTCAGAATCCGACCGAAACCTCCATGCAGGCGGTCTGGACCGTCGCCGCCGAGTGCACCGGCTGGGTCGAGTACGGCACCTCGCCCGATAAACTTGACCAGGTTTCCCACGGCCCGATTTTCGGTCTGCGCCCATTTTCCGACCGCGTGATCTCCATCCCGATGACCGGTCTGAAGGCGAACACGACGTACTACTACCGCGCCGCCACGCACGCCATCGCTTTCAAAGGCGCGTACAACATCAAGCCGGACGGCGAGCCGGAATACACCGAGGTGAAATCGTTCACGACGCCGGGCCCGGACGCGAAGAGTGCCAGTTTCTGCGTCATTAACGACACGCACACGGTGCAGGACGTGATGGCCGCCGAGTTCGCGCTCATTTCGAAGATCAAGCCGGACTACACGCTTTGGAACGGGGACACTGTCCACTCGATCGAAAGTCACGAGACGCTTCAGAAGAACGTCATGTTCCCGGCCAACACCGCGTACGCGAACGACCATCCGCTCCTTTTCTGCCGCGGAAATCACGACACGCGCGGGATCTGGGCGCGTAACTACCCCCAGTACTTTACCCCTTGGAAACAGTCTGACCCGGAATTTGCGGGCCTGGGCTACTCGTTCGTCGTGCGTCACGGCGATCTGGCGATCATCGGCCTCGACACGGGCGAGGACAAACCGGACTACCGCGATGAGTGGGGCACGCTGGCCGAGTTTGAGCCGTACATCGCCAAGCAGGGCGAGTGGCTCGCGAAAGCCATCGAGTCGGAAGCGGTCAAGACGGCCAAATTCGTCGTGGTGTTCTGCCACATTCCGCTCTTTGACGACAGTCCGAAGGCGAATCCCGGCACGCTCGCGACCGGTTTTTCCTCCTGGAAGAAGCTCGGCGCGGATTTCTGGGGCCCGTCCCTTCAGAAAGCGGGCGTTCAGTTGGCCATCACGGCGCACGTGCACAAGCATCGCGTGGATCCTGCGACGCCGGATCGCTGCTGGGCGCAGATCACGGGCGGCGGCTGCTCGCTGGATGGCGCGACGGTCATTTCGGGTCGGGTTGAGAATGATCGGCTGAAGGTGGAGGTTTTCATGGCGAAGACGGGTGAGAAGGTCACCGAGATGGAATTTGAGCCAAGAAAAATCAATTAAAACATCAAATCAAACATTAAAAAGTTTTTGAAAGAGGGGGTCCCGGGGGAGGAACAATTTTCAAAATGTTCCTCCCTCCGCGGCCCTTAAACTCTTTACGGGCGAGCCTTTTTTCTCCCGCAGGGTGAAAAAAGCGAGGGGGTTTACCCGAAAAACGTCTGGATCTTACGGGCCTGGCCCCAATTTTGGTTTAGCTCAAACAGAGAACGCGTCCCACTTCAGGATTTCATTTAAACACGGATTTTCACGGATTAGATGGATTAAAAGGATTCTTTCACGGAAGACTTTTTCCTCTTTCTTTAAAAATCTGTGCAAATCCTTCTAATCCGTGAAAATCCGTGTTTAAATCTCATTTTAAAGCGGGACCGGCGTGGCGTTTAACCGAAAACTCTTTTCACTTTCTACGTCTCATTACTCTCGGGATCCCCACGTTTGCGATCCACCACCCGGCGCCGCCGTAGGCCAGACCCTGCAGGTCCTCGATGAAGTCGAAAAGGTCGCAGTACCGCCCGAACCACGGGTTCAGAAGGCCCTGAAGGATTTCCGTCGCCCCCGCGTACACGATCATCCCGAGGAAGAGCCAGCCCGGATGACGGAATCGGGCGCAAAGTCCCAGAACCGCCAGCACGAGGAACGAGAGAATGTGCGGCGTCAGTCCGATTCCAAACCCGCCTTCGACCGTTTCTTCGTCCACCGGAACCACCGCGAACGGATTGTGCACGACGAGCAGAAACGTCAGGAAAATGACGTACAAAACGAACGTGATCTGAAGCCATTTTCTCATTTCAGCGGTCTCCTTTCCACCCCTTCCCGGGTCGGTTCCACCACGCGGATCGAGCCGTCCTCATTGAAGAAAAGCCGATCGATGCAGACCTCGCGGTCCCACGAGCCGGGCCGGAGCGGCGTGCGCAGCCGATGGTAGAAAATGAACCACTCGTCGGTCCCCGGGATCTGCAGGACGGAGTGATGCCCCGGGCCGAAAATCCCCTTTTCCGGCCGCTTCGTGAGGATCCGGTTTTCCTCGGGAACGTTCCACGGCCCGTCGATCGACCGCGCCCAGGCGTAACGGACCTGGTACTCGATGCTCCGCGTGTCGTTTTTCGACCACGTGAGATAGTAAATCCCGTCCCGGTAAAAGACGTGCGCGCCCTCGAAAAACCCGGGGATTTCAAGCACGCGGACGGTCTCGGGCTTCAGTGAGATCATGTCGTCGCCCAGCTCCGCCATGGCGAGGTAACTGTTCCCCCAGAACAGGTAATACTTCCCGGTTTTCGGGTCCTGAAAGACGTCCGGGTCGATCTCCACGCCACGGTCCACGCCCGCCGGATGATGGTCGATGAGCGGCCGCCCCGAGTCCCGAAACGGTCCGGCCGGTGAATCCCCCACCGCGACGCCGATCTTCAGATTGCAGCAGAAGTAGAAGAAGTACTGGAACTTCCCGTCCGGCCCTTTTTTCTCGAGGATGGTCGGCGCCCACCCCAGCGTGTGGTCCCACGAAACGTCGCGGAGGTTCAGAACCACCCCCTCCGGGCGCCAGTGGACCAGATCGTCCGACGAATACGCGCCGAAGCAGTTCCTCACCGGCCCGAACGCCCCCGTAGCGTACACGTACACGCGCCCGGTCTGCTCCGAAAGCAAAACCTCCGGGTCCGCCAAAATTCTGCCCGGAAGGAACGGATTGTGCTCCGTTTTTTCCTGCGCCAGGGCGGAAAGTGCGAGGGAAAGAAAAACGAAAAAGGAAAAAATTCGGTGAGTCATAAAAATCTGGGGAGGGTTAATACGGAGGGACGGCAGCTCGCCGTCCGCGGCCGGCCCGGCCGTACGATCCCGTTAGGGATCGAATGTTAATAGCCGTGGGTGAAACCCACGGAATGGAAGGCGGTAATGGAGCGCGGAGCGCGGAATTACGCGTTTTGGGCGTCCGTGGTGGTTTAACCCGGCGCGTAATTCCGGCCTTCGGCCTCCATTACCGCCTTCCATTTTATTATTTCATAAACCCGTCCAAAACCCGGGCCACGATCTCGATGTTCCCGAACGGGGCGGAAACCTGGATCCCAGCCATGCGGTGGCGGATCTTTTCGATCATTTCCCGTGCGATCGCGATCCCTTCGGCCTGCTGGTCCTCTTTTTGCTCCCAACGCTCCATCCGCGCCATGATGGAATCCGGCACGGTCACGCCCGGGACCTCGGTCTTCATGAAGTACGCGTTCCGGTAGCTTGCCAGCGGCCAGATCCCCGCCATGATCGGGATCCCCGCCGGCTCGATCTCGTCGAGCGTCCGCAGAAGAACCTCCGGGTCGAAAACCGGCTGCGTGATGGCGAACTCGGCGCCCGCCTCCACCTTGCGGAAGAAACGGTCGATCTCCCGCTCATGGTTCAGCGCGTTCGGATCGATCCCGACCCCCGTCACGGCCGAGGTCGGCTGCGGGAGCGGATTCCCGGCCAGGTCCACGCCGCGGTTCATGCGCTGCTGGATGCGCGTCATGCCGACTGAGTCCGTGTCGAACACGCCGGTCGCGTCGGGGTAGTCCCCCAGTTTCGGCGGGTCGCCCGTGATGAACAGAATGTTCTGGATCCCGCACGCGGCCGTTCCCAGCAGGTCGGCCATCGAGCCGATCAGGTTTTTGTCGCGGCAGCAGAAATGCAGGATCGTTTCGATCCCCGCCTCGCGCTGGATCCGGTCGGCCGTGATGATCGAGGAGATCTTGCAGCTCGCCCGCGGCCCGTCGGGAATGTTCACGCAGTCCACGCCCATCGCCTTGAGTTTCTGGCACTTCGCGACCGTGGCAGAAAGATCAAACCCGCGCGGGGGGACCAGCTCCACGCTCGTGATCCAGCGTTTTTCAACCAGTTTTTTGCCCAGGGCCGAGCGCTCGGCAAGCGGCTTCGGCTCGAGCAGCGTGGCCTTTTCGGAGAGCTCGCCCTCCTTCACGTCGTGCATTCGCGCATTGGCCAGAGGCTTGACCGACCGCGCCATTTCCAGAATGTGCTCCGGGCCGATGCCGCAGCAGCCGCCGACGCCGCGGACGCCCAGGTCGATGTAGCGTTTCGCGTACTCGGTGAAGAACTCGGGCGACGTCATGGAGATCGACCGCACTTCCACCTTGCGCGGAACGCCGGCCTCGGGCTGAACCACCATCGGAAGATCCACCAGAGGAAGAACTTCCTGTACGATCGCGAGCATTTCCTCCGGCCCGACGCCGCAGTTCATCCCGATCGCCAGCGGCTTGGGGAGCTTGTGCAGCACACACGCGGCCTGGAAGTCGCGCAGAATCTCCACAAGCGGCACGGCGGACGGGTTTTCCTGCTGCATATTCGGGCGGAACGAAAGAATGAACGGAACGTCTTCGCCCGACGTTTCCTTCAGGCGCTGGATCGCGTACTCGGCCGCCATCAGGTCTTCCGGGGAGCCGAGCGTCTCGAACATGATGAAGTCCGCGCCGGCGTTCATGAGGGCCTGGATCTGTTGGGTCTGGATCGAGACGATCTGGTCAAACGTCAGAACGTTCTGCGTGTCCATGACCGGCCCGACGGACCCGGCGATGAAAATCGGCTTTTCTGCGTCTTTCGGATGGGCCTCGCGGTAGTCGGCGATCGCTTTTCGGGCGTTCCGGACCGCCGCTTCGTTGATCTGTTCCACGCGGTCCGCAAAGCCGAATTTCTGGAGGTAAAACGAATTCGCGCTCGTCGTGTTGGTCGTCAGGACCTCCGCGCCGGCGTCAAGGTACGACGTATGGATCCGAACCACCAGATCGGCACGCGAGACGTTCAGTTCGTCGAAGCAGGCGTTCGTGAAAATGTGGTTCCGGTAAAGTTCCGTTCCCATTGCGCCGTCGAAAATGACGATCGAATTTTTGAAAGCTTCCTTCAGAAGCGCGATTTGACTGTTGGAGTTTGGCATTTTTTTGAGACCTGAAAAAATATTAGTGCATTTTAAGTCATTTTACCTGATTCAGAAGAAAAGTCAAGGTTTCCCCGGCAGTTTTTTTGTTTTTTTGAAAAGTTCCGGGAAAAACATGGAACAAAGGATTGGTGTCGAAAACGGTTTCAAGAAAAAAAGCAGACCAGCCCGGAAGCTGGTCTGCAGGACAAGAGTTAAAAAAGTTAAACGGAATTGATGCGACGCTTCAGCTCCGAAACCGGAGCCGTTTCCCCAAAAAGGCGTTCTTTTCCCCATCCATCTATCCCCGTGGTATAAATCCCGCTTCGTACAGAAACCGCCGCGAAAACCCCCAAGCGGAATTTGTCGGACGTCAGGATCAAACGAGGAAAATCATCATCCCTTATGACTACTAGTATTTTAGCATATACTTCAATAATTGCAAGCGTTAAAACCCAAAAAAACCGAAAAAACATTAAAAAAGTTAAACTTTTCCAATTTTTTAACCATTTGAATTTTTGTGCAAATACCTTACGAAATATTTTCCCTTTTTTTGCAAAACTTTCTTTAAAAACGCGGGGGAAGGGCTGGACAAAAACTGATTTTTCTGTTACTCTATGTAATATTGTTTGTTAAATTGGAAAGTTTTTCGTTAAACCACCATGACCCCATTTCTTCACACTGCCGAAGATGCCGTCGCCATTTTCCTGAGAGCCGCTGAGCTGAATATTCAGACGCAGTGCCGTGAGGGCAATTTGCTGATTCTGAACAAGGAAAATGCCAAGGACGTTTTGTTGACGGGCGACCTGCACGGTCACGTGGAGAATTATTTCGCCATTCTGAAACTGGCGGATATGGAAAAGTACCCCTCGCGTCATTTGGTTTATCAGGAAATTTGCCACGGCGGTCCCCAACTTCCGGACTGGGGCGGCTGCTGTTCTCACCGGATGCTGACCGAGGTCGCGAAGATGAAGGTGCGTTTCCCCCAGCGGGTGCACCACATCATGAGCAATCACGAGCTGGCCGAGCTGACCCGTTACCCGATCCAGAAGAATCGTCAGTTTCTGAACTCGGCGTTTGCGGCGGGAATGCGTCACGACTATGGGGTCCATGCGGAGGATGTGCGCATCGCGATGCTTTACTACCTCGAGACCTGCCCGCTGGCGGTGAAGATTTCCGGAAACATCTTTTTCTCTCACAGCATTCCGAATTTGCATTTGGACCCGCTGCACCCGTTTGACGATTCCATTTTTTATCGTTCGCTGGATCCGGGCTCTGATTTCATTCAGGGTGGTTCGGTTTATCGGCTTGTCTGGGGGCGCGAGTACAGCCAGGCGAATGCCGATGAGTTCGCGAAGATGGTCGGCGCGGAGATCCTGGTCTGCGGTCACGAGCCGTGCGCGGAAGGGTGCAAGTTCCCGAATTCCCGCCAGGTCGTCATCGACTGCAGCGGCGATGTGGCGTGCTGTATGCTGATCCCCACGAGCATGAAGCTGATGCAGTGGAATTTCCGCACGTTCGTCGTGCCGCTTGAAAACCAGAGCAAAGCGGTCTGAGAAATCAGATGAGCCGCGGTGGTTCCGTCTCCGTTCCTGGCCGCGGATTTTCTCTTTTTTGCTGAATTTGGAAAACGGGATTTCTTTTCAGACCAGATAGAATTACGGGGACGACGTTTTTTGCGTCATCCCCGTATGCTTTTTTAACTTAACGACAGCCAACGACGATGTTCTGACCAGTTCCTCTTTTTTGAACAGGTCTCAATTGCTGGAAGAAAATATCGCAAACTACATAAGGATTTGAAGTTTCGATCCATCCATCTGTACCAGGAAGCCCTGAGATGTCCCTGCGTTGAATTCGTGAAAGTTCTTCTGGCGAGGGGAGTCTGTAGCCATACTGAGCGGCCAACTGACGTGCTTGACTGTTATCTCCCTGCACGCTTCTTACCTTTCCGAGGTAAACGAATTGAGTAGGAGCATGGTACGTGGGCCTTTCAGTGACCACAGTCGTTCTTGTCGGCTTTTCCTGTTCCTGCTTCTTTTTCAATACTTCTTCAGCTGCTTTTTGTGCCGCTTTTTGGGCCGCTTCTTCAGCTGCTTTTTGGGCTAATTCCTCAGCGGCTTTGGCGCGGATTTCACTTTCTTCGAGCCGTTTCAGAAGTGCCATTTTTTCAGCTTCAAGCTGCTTTTCCTTCTCATCATTTTGAGCTTTTTGGAATTCTTCCAGTTTTTTATCGCGTTCCATCCCCTCGCGAACACGCTTCACCAGACCCTTGATTTTTACTTTCATGGGAGCGTCATCGTCCGCTTTTTCCATCATTTCGATTGCGAGGTCCAGCTTTTCCAGAGCTTCCGGGCGCTTGTCGTGATTCAGGAGGCTTGAACCATCATCGTAAAGTTTTTGGATTTTATCCCAATCCGTAATGGGGATGCCATGCTGCAGCAGATTCGAGGTGGAAACGATGCAGAAGTTTGGAGAGTCAAGAATTCTGAAAGTTGGAGTCTGTCTTTTTCCGAGGATGTTTCGTGCATCCTTTTTGACAGTATCCGAAACGTAATTAAAGACTTCCATAACCATCAAGTCCCCATCTTTATTGACGTCGGCTTTTCCGTCCAGAGCGTCCACGAAACAGCGAGTGAAGAGTCCGTGGCCGTCATCTTCGTAACTGAATTCACCCTTCGAGCAGCTTTGCAGGAAAAATACGCCATCAGGCAGTTTGGTTTCTTCGAGCCCGGAACTGATTCCCCGGCTGTAATTTTTGCCGATGCTGCGGTTCTTGGTGATGTATTCCCGACATGCGTCCACAATAAACCACTTGGAAGCCGCTTTGCTATCGTTCAACTCTTTGAGGATTTTGTTGATATTAATGGCGGTATCCTTCATTTTGTCATCATCACTCAATTTTGTATCTTCAACGACAAAATACGAGTCTTCACCGAAGGCGAAACCATGTCCCGCAAACGCGATGAAAATCTGGTCATCCCTGTCAGCATCTTCCAAAATTTCATGAAATCCCGCTTCAACGGTTGCTTTGTTCGGGTAGCTTCCGACTTCGTTCCCGCTGATGTACATCTTAATGTTTTCAGGTTCAAAACCGATCTGTTTCAGTTTCTCATAGATCAGCTTAATATCTGCCACGGCATACTGAAGGGGTTCAAGGCCCCTGTCTTCGTACTTATTTATCCCCACCAAAAGAGCGTACTTCTTGCCCTGATTCTCCTTTGAGTCAGAATTAGAATCGCCTCTTCCTCTGGCCCCCGATTTCTTCCTGGCGGTTTTCCCCTCAGGAGTTTCATCCACTTCCATCAGGTCAGAGTCATCATCTCCGAGAGACATGATGAAATCCTGATCCTCTTTGGAAAGCTTGGAGAACGGGTACTGGTACAGTTTCCCATTGGGTGAACGGATGTAAATATATTCGGAATTCGACGGTTTGAACTTTTCAAACGTTCCCGTCACAACAGACTTTCCACTGAAAGATTTCCATTCCCGTTCGGTATTTTCTGCAGCCAGAACCAGAAATGCAACCCCTGTGAACAAAATGAAAATCAAACATGAGAGGCAGAAATTTTTCATTGAATCAACTCCTGAACATATCATGAGCAGCCAGCGTGAAAAACTGACTGCGATCCATTATTTAATGACAATGAACGATTCTATTGCGGGAAACGATCAGGCCGGTCATTGGGCTCCGATGGCCATGAAATCATTCTGGAAACCGATCAGGTCACCCGTAAGGATGACGTTTCGAACGGTTACTTCGCGGTTCCCACGCAGGACTTCTGCCAGAGTGGGATCCAGTTCTTTGACTTCTTCCAGCGTGAATTTAACCACTTCATTATAAAGAACGGGAAGAGTGTCATCAGAATAGGTTTTCCCTTTGTTGGTTTTGATTGGTTTCATGTGGATTTTTTTGGGGGTCATTATAATCATATCAACGAGTGTCTGTGAATCGGGCATTCCACCGATTTTACTGATGACCAGGGGGAAGTAAAGGAATCGGGAACGGAAATGATACGCGATGGCTTCGCGGGTCGTGTTCTCTTCTTCCACGTGAGAAAGGTCGAAAGCAAAGTATTTGAAACCACGGTCGAAATAGGTATTAATGGTGGCTTCCATTTTCGGCTTGAAATCGATCACAAATTTCCCCTTGAACTCCTCCTTCACGTAAGTCAGAAGGGCGTTTCTGAAATTTTCCTTTTCGTCAATTCTCCAAACGAATATATCGTGAGAACCGACTTTTTTATGCATTACGGCAGGGAAACCGCTTCCTAATGCTTTTGTGGTATATTTTTCTTCCAGTACTTTTTTGGTTTTCTCGAAGATTTTCGAGTCAGCCGGCAAAACATCAATCGGTTCGCCGGGAAGAGGCACAACGTTCAGGGTGATCGCTGACTTACCGATCTCTTCATTGATTTGCTCGTTGGTCGTAAGAATCAAAACTTCTTCACCGCTTTTATCGGTGTGACCGTTCCAGGCGATGATGGCTTGCTGACGTTCTTCCGAGAAAACCGCCACAGTGGTCTCCTCGTCGTCATCATTGTCTTCATCGAAATTTTCGATGACCATTCCATCCGGGTCGTTATCCTGGGTGACCGACTCCAGCGTGGGTTTGTTGGTTATCAAAGAAATCGGAGTACCGGAATTCGTCGAATTGTTCTGGCCCCCCTGGTTGTAGCCCTGGTTGTTGTAATTTCCCGACGGAGCCGGAGGAGTGACCGGGGTGCTCGGATGATATGGTTCAAATTCCGGCCAGCTCCAGGTCGGACCGGGGCGGCCAATCCAGAATTTTCCGCTGTCTGCAAACGTCTGCAGCGTCAGCGCCAACGTAAACAGGACGAGCAAAAAACGCAACAAATG
The DNA here is from genome assembly GCA_017447865.1 of Thermoguttaceae bacterium. Lineage (GTDB taxonomy): Bacteria > Planctomycetota > Planctomycetia > Pirellulales > Thermoguttaceae > RGIG3701. Next base: position 28,644 of record JAFSMO010000082.1, on the reverse strand, counting down.
GCTAGATTTCATAACTATCTCCTGTATAGTATGGGTAATTTTCTGAATGCCTCGTGAGTCTTCAACCAGAGGCGGTTTTTTCGAGTAAAATAAAGTACTGTGTGTTGAAAAGAAGATCGGGAAAAAACGGATTGGGGGTCCACGTTTAATTCTCTTTCTTCTTATGGTCCATTTTTTTCCTTTCAACGGCGTTCCCATCCTCATCATATTCCGAAACGCTTTGGGTTTCCTGGTTGGAAATGATGAAGAACATGGCATCGTAGTTTTTTTCAAAAGAACGTTTCAGCTCTTCAAAGGTCTGATCCGTTTCTTGCTGAAGTGACTCCATAAATTTGAGCTTGGTGTATCGTGATGGAGGGGCTTCCTGATTCAGGGTCGAAATTAATGCCCGCGTGAACGCCGTGCCGTAATCGCTGCTGCCGATGGCCGTTTCGCCTTTATTATTGTTACCGCCTTCCCAGGAAGTCGAATTGATGTTGATGGAACCTACAAAATCATTGAAAATGGAATCATAGGCCGGGAACTTGGGAATGGTCTTTATGATCCCGCGTGACTGGCTCTTGACCGATTTTTTCGCGGTTACCTGGCCACAAGTGTCCGTGATGAAAATATTGAGCCGATGTTCATTTTCGTTGAGGATGTCCTGAATTTCCTTTCGGTAAATCTTGTCTTTTTCAGTGTAGGAATTCTCTTCCGAACCATTGGCCGTCGGGACAAAAAAATGCGCGTGATCCAATCCTCCCGGCTCATGAGCTCCGTGGCATAGCACATAAACGAAAACCACATCGTCGGGGCCAGCCTTTTTAGAAATTTTGGAACATTTCTTCAAAACTTCATCCCGGGAAGTCTGGGAACCGTATAACGATTCAATCGAAATGGTTCGTTTTTTGCCCGTTTTTGGGGCGTCCTCGTCCCATTTCTTTTGAATGTCGGCGAAAAACTTCATCAAATATTCTTCGGTTTTGCGGACTGTCTCGACATTACTGGCTTTTTTGTCCGCGTCTCCCCAAATGCATAAAACGTAAACCTGATAGGGAGCCGAATCGAAAGTATATTGAGCGAAGGTTGGTCTGCAAAGCAGCAAAATTAGCGAAAACAGAAGTATGGACCAACGAAAATGTGTTTGGCGATTCATTTTTGTCTTCCCATTTTGCCCGAATTTACTCGTTAAACAATAATTACTTAATTTAAATTATACCAGAGGGAAACGGTTTGTCAATGGTCCAAAAATGATTTTTCCAAGAAAATATTCCATATTTATTGGATTATTTTAATTGTTTACACTTGTAACGATTAAAAAAGATGAGACATTTTATTAATCAAAATTCAAAAGACTTTGAGGCCGGGGCGCTTGTTCTCGTGACGAGTCGCACGCTCCAGCCTCATTAAAAAGGCTCCTGAATTGTTTCTGAAAACGACGCAGAAAGCGGCCTCCTTGTATTCAGGATTTCGCCCGATCCACGAGCCAGCGGAAAATCGGGAGCATGTCGTCGCGTTTCATCTCGCCGATCATTCTTTCAGGGTGCCACTGGATCCCCAGCAGACGGTCGCCGTCTTCCATCGCTTCCACGACGCCGGCCGGGGAGAGGGCCGAGATCTTCATCCCGGCGCGATTCCGCTCGGGTTCAAAATGAACGGCCTGATGGTGCGTGCTGTTGACGGTGGTCTCCGTCACGCCCAGCAGCTTGTGCAGGACCGTCCCCTCAACGATCTTGACCGTGTGGACCGCTTTGTGATTCTCGGTGGGGAAATACGCCGGCAGGTGCTGGTACAGGCGCATCCCGGCATGGACCCCGAGGACCTGATTCCCGCGGCAGATGCCCAGGACCGGGATCCCGCGCGTCTGCGCCAGGTTGACCAGAGAGAAATCGTAATCGTCCTGCGCCGAGTTGGTGTACGTCTCGGGCCGACGCTCGTCGCCGTAGCGTTCCGGTTCCACGTCCACGCCGCCGATGATGAGCAGGCCGTCGATTTTTTCGATCTCGGCCTCCCAGCTCGGCGCGAGGTTGGAAATGTGCCTCGGCACGCCGCCCGCCTTCTCGACTGCTTCGTAGTAAAATCTTTCGGCCTTGCGTTTCTTTTCTGGGTCGTCCGTCTTCTCAACGACGGTGGAAATTCCAATGATGGGTGGATTGTGTGGCATGGTGATTAATTATGAATTATGAATTCAAGACGACGCTGGAAGCGTCGTCCCAAAAAGAAATGGCCTTTACGTTTTTTCGTTTTCTTCCTGATTTTCAAGCCAGTCCAAGGCTTCTGTCAGTTCTTCTTTGTTTTTCTGGGATCTTTTTTCGGAAAAGGATTCATCAGGGTCAGGTCCATATTGGTTTTTGCCGTGTGTACCTTTGCAACACAAAAGGAAGTCAAACAGATTGAAAAATGAATAAAAACTCCAACTGCTTTTACCAAGGTCATGCCAGCGGCGAGCCCTTACGGCCATACCAGGAATCATAAGGAAAAATGCAATTCCCAGCGTCAAGTAAGGGAAAACGGAACGAGTCGGGAAATTGGTTTTAATGAAATCCCCGATCAAAACATCCAAAAGGAAAGCGCCTGCAATTAATATTAGACTATAAAAACCGAAAATCAGGTATTCGCTCCGGGACGCTCGGCCCTCGAAACAAAAGTATTTCCGGGTAATGCAGTCAATAAAAATTTGCAGCGAATCTTTCATTCAATGCTCCAAATTTTCGTGGTGATCTTTCCGATTCGCCAGATTTGCGTGAATCAGCGGGTCGATCTCGTAAGAGATTTCCTGAACCGAACCGTCACTCATTGAGACGCCAAACGCAACGTGCGGGCCGCCAAAACTCCGGAAGGGAATTTCTTTTCCCGCGAACTGGGCCGATGATGCGTCCCGCGTCGGCAAATACGAAACAGGCGATTCTGCGTTTTCGTATGTACCGGCAGAACGGAAATTTGAGTTTCGCGCATCGCCGCAAACGCCGGCATACATCGAGGCCTGGTCCCCATCGCCCGCGGCTTTGTACTGGTCGGAACAGATGAATTTTTCCGTGGTGAGGTACGTGTTGGTCGTTCCGTCCCGGATCTCGTCCAGCGTGACGGCGCTCGCGTCGTAGATCAGGCCGTTCGGAACGTCCGAAGCGGCGATTTGTTCCGGGTCGCCCGTCAGCGAGCAGCCCGAGGCGCGGAAATCCATGGACGTGCTTCCGTAGTTGGCCGCGTAGTCGGTTTTGCTTCCTGCCGGGCCGTTGAAATCGCTGTTCAGGTACTTCGTGACTTTCAGCGGGGATTTTCTCTTTCCGCGTGACGGGCAAATGAAGCAGGGCGGTTCGTGCAGCGGCCCCCGGACCACTTTGGACGTGGCTTTGGGAGCTTCCGATTTTCCATCTCCGGTGGATCCCGTCTGGAAAAGCGCATCTTGACCATTGAACGGAAGAAGCGAAAAGGTCCACGCGCCCGGCTGGGCCTTCCCAAAACCACGGTCCGGATCCCCGACGAAATCGACGCTCCAACCGCCGGACGGGAGGGTTTGCTGAGCCTGTTCGTAGGTCAAACAGCTCAAAACCTGCTGCTTCAGATTGTTGTCGCACATCATCCGGCGCCCGGCCTCGGTCGCTATATTAATGCTTGGGAGAAGGACCCCCAAAGCGATCACGAGGATTAGCAAAACGACCGAAAGATCGATGAGCGTGAAGGCGGGTCTTTTCATTTGGCCGGTTCCTTTAATTAAAGGCCCCCCTGAAAGGGGGCCACCTTCCCGCGTTCCCGTGGGTTTCACCCACGGCTATTGATGTTCAACCGCTAAAGCGGTTGGGGGAAAATTACCCCTCAAACCGCACGTACGTCGGCAGTTCGCCAACCAGCGGGCGGATGTAGTCCAGGCAGGCGTCCGTCACGTAGTAACGGTCTTCGCAGATGAACTCCGCCGGCATCGGTTTCGTGCCGATCGCCACGGCATGGAGCGGGGCGGTGCCCAGCGAGTAGGCGTACGGAGCGTTCGAGTCGCGCTTGATCGTGACCATCACGCCGCTCGTCCCCTGAACGGCCAGTTCAACGGCGCGATTGCCGCAGGCCCACGCCTCTTCAATGTCCTGCGGGACGGCACGGTCGGCCGCGCACATTTGCAGGGATTCGGTCACCTGGAACTCACCGCGCCAGCCGAACTCTTTGCTCAGCATCTGGTGCAGGACCATGGCCGCGCTGGTGCCGCCCATCGCGCCGAACTCGGCATTTCCGAAGCGGTCTTTCACCGAGGTCGCGCTGATCGGGGTTCCGTCTTCGTAGCAGACGCCTTCACCGCAGACCACGCTCACCCAGCCGTACTTTTCGTAGCAGGTCTTTGCTTCGGCGAGGAACTTTTCCTTGACGAACGGGCGTTCCGGGATCAGGATGATGTGCGGCGCGTCGTCTTCGGCGGTCTTGGCGCAGGCGGCAGCGGCGGGGAGCCAGCCAGCCTCACGGCCGACGGTCTGGAACACGACGAACTGGTCCACCTTCTTCATGTCGCGGGCCAGCATGCCGGCCTGGAGGACCGAAAGGGCCACAAAACGCGCAGCGGAGCCGAAGCCCGGCGTGTGGTCGGTCTCGCAGAGGTCATTATCGACGGTCTTCGGAATGCCGACGCCGATCAGCTCGTAGCCCTGTTCGCGGCAGTACTTCTCGATGCGGTGGATCGTGTCCATCGTGTCGTTTCCGCCGATGAGGAAGTAGTACCGGATGTTGTACTTCTTGAGCAGTTCCAGCACGACCGGGAAATCGGCGTCCTGCATTTTGTGCCGGCAGCTCCCCAAGGCGCTGGAGGGGGTGGACTTGAGGCCTTCCACGATTTCGGCACGCTCGGCGCCCAAATCGATGAGCATTTCCTTCATGAACCCTTCGATCCCGAAGCGCATGCCGTAGATTTTCTCGATGGCTTCGGGGAATCTGGCGCAAGCCTGAATGACGCCGCAAAGGCTGGAATTAATGACGGAGGTGGGGCCGCCGCTCTGACCGATGATCGCATTTCCTTTAAGCATGGAATTCTCCTTGAAGTGTTGAAAACTGGGAAAATAATATTGTATAAAACTCTAGCATAACCGAAAAGCTGGAAAATTCAAGGGGCCCCGGGGAAATTTCTTCGGTTCTTTGGCTTTTCGAGTCTTTTTGGAGAAATTTTTGTCTTTTTTTTAATTTTTTGTTTTTTTGAGTGGAAATTTCTGCTAATCCGTTTACAATATTCTTCAATGAGTTAAGATAAAATACGAGGAGAGAGAGAAATGCTCAAAAAATCCTTTAACTTTTTCGCTTTTACATTAATAATACTGTGCGTCTTCAGCCTGACCGCGAAGGGGGAGATTGTGGACCAGTCCGGCCTTTTGGACGGCTACCACACGGTTTACGAGCTGAGCATCCCGAAGAGTCCCAGCTACAATGGCACCGCACCCGCTTATTCGGTAGATAATACGGCCAGTCTTGCAGCGACCAACCGCGTCGTTGAGAAGATCGGGTACTATTTCTCCCTGACGTCCAGCAGCACCGGCAATACCGAGTGGATCGGGGTCACGATGGACGCCTTCACGGACAATTACACCCAAATGGGCGTCCCGACGTTTAGCAGCGGCGCGATTTTCCAGCAGTATGTCACGAACATGACGTACAAATCCAACGCGGCCACTTTGAACAACGAAACGTATAATGCCGCCGCGGGGGTTTCGGTCAAAAAGGGTAATATTGAGTTCTGGCCCACGAACTATTCGCAGGGGAACGCCATCGGCATCACGAACGCGTCGAACGACCTCTACGACTTTGGTGACTCGCGCACCGCCGGCGGGACCTACGGCTCGATGCAGATCCACGACTTCCAGAACAAGACGGTCCTGATGGCCTTCAACAACTGGAACGGCGGCGCAAACTGCATGGGGATCGGCAACTACCCCAACGCCTCGACCACCAGCAGCGGCGGCCAGAAAGACTGGACGTTCGTGGATACCGCCAACACCTATTCCGACCGTCAGCTCGGCGTTTACGTGAAATACCTCTTCGACGACGTCCAGACCAGTCAGCGCGACGCGGTGGAAGCGGACGCTGCCGGGATGGTGCGCGTGTACCAGTACGACGTGACGAAAGGCGGTCGTACTCCCACGACGGATTTTACCATCAACACTACCAGCCTCACCGGCATGCCGCTTGACCGCGTGGCTTACTACTACCGCCTGGAAAAACCGGATGGTTCCATCGATTACGCTTACGTTTCTTACGACGCGCTGAACGAAACAAGCCGGACGAAACTCGGCATTCCGAACAACAATAACTTCATGTACCAGACGGGCGTGAATAACATGACGGTCTGGTCCAACGTGGACGGCGTCGTGAACGGCACCAACCTGACCGGGAACGTGGAGATCTGGAGCACGAACTACGATAAAGCCAATGCGGCAAATGTCCCCGGTGCGAATGCCGGTGCGTACGACTTCGGCGATATAAAGTCTGACGGCGGAGAGTATGGTTCCTTCCAGATCCATAACACGACCGCCAAACAAACCGTTATTGCATACAATCGCCAGTACGACACCAATCCGGACGTGGGAATTGGAAACAGACCTTCCGTGGCGGATACGGACTGGACATTTGCGCAGAACGCGAGCTCGTACAAGTCCGTGACGCTGGACGTTCTGGCTTCTGCGGCAATCGCCCCGAAAATGGCCGAGGCGACGAACGGCGCGGATTATACCGTGGTCCAGGGGGCGCGCATCTCCCAGCAAATGACTACGAACTGGCACGATAATTTCAAGTACGACATCGTGAATAATGCGGCGGATATGAGTTCCAACGGCGTCATGTTTGACCGCGTCGGCTATTACATCGAGTACGCGCCGACCTACGACAGCGAGCTTCACTACGCTTTCGTTTCCATGGACGCCTTCACCGACGACGTTACGAAAATAGGCGTTCCGAACGCGGAGTCCGGGATTTTCTGGCAGCAGAAAGTCAAGAATCTGGAAGTCAGCACGAACGTCCCGGCCAGCGAGGGGATCCTCACCGCCGGCTCGTTTAACGAGGGCTACCTGGAATTCTGGCCCAGCAACTATGGCGCAGGCAAAGGAAACGTGATCACAGCTGGAAGCGGCGCGATCTTCGACATCAACGACTCGGGAGGTTCGACCGCTGCGGGTCACGGCAGTATGCAGGTCCACAACCTGGACACTGGCGAGACAGTTTTCGCGGTCAACCATTTTAATGGCGTCAAACAGTATGGCGTAGGGTCGAACCCGAACGCCTCGACTACCGCAAATGACTCCCAGAGCGACTGGACGTTTGATGAGAGCCGCCGCAATTACCAGATCGCGAACATTTACACCTTCGTGCGGGAATCCGACGCGGTGCTGACGCTGGATGATTCTTCATACAAGGGCTTCTACCAGCGCCACGACAATCAGGCGACGGTGACTCTTGCCGGCTCGATCAAGCTGGCCGATGGTGCGAGCTTCGATAAGATCCAGGTCTCCAGCGACGGAACCACCTGGACCGATCTGGACGTCAGCGGCACGAACTACTCCGGCACGTTCACGCTCGACAGCGGCTGGCACTATCTGGACGTCCGCGCGCTGGATGCTTCCGGGAACGTCATGACGAGCACGACCACCGGTCGGATCGGCGTCGGCGACATTTTCATCACGGCCGGGCAGTCGAACTCCACCTGCTATGGCGACGCGGCCCAGAGCACGGTTTCCGGAAACGTCGTTTCTTTGAATATGACCACGGGCAAATGGGACGTCGCGAACGACCCGCAGCCGACCCTGATCAACGGACAAAGCGATGGCAGCAACCGCGGCTCGACGTGGCCAGCTTTTGGTGACGCGCTTTCCGAAATGACGGGCGTTCCGGTCGGTCTGGTCTCGGTTGGCTGGGGCGGCAGCAGCGTCCAACAGTGGAACCCGGCGAACGTCGATACTTCGGCGGAGGGCTGGGATACGATCGGTTTTAAACCTGGCGATTCGACACTCTACGGCCGTCTCGCTCTGGCCATTCAGGACCTGGAAGGGGATTTCACGGCCGTGCTCTGGCATCAGGGCGAATCGAACCGCGGCGACACGAATTACGCGAGCAAGCTGGAATCGCTGATCGAGGCTTCGTGGGAATTCGCGAACGAAAACTTCGGCTCGGACCGCTTCCCGTGGATGGTGGCTCTGGTTTCCGCAGACGGGAACGAATCGATCAACGACGTGGTGCGTGAACAGCAGCTTATGGTCATCAACAATTACGACGAGGTGTTCGAAGGCCCGGACTCCGACCTTCTGCTCGGCGATTACCGCGGCCTTGGCAGCAACCACATCCACTTCAGTGAGCTGGGGCTTCAGACCCTGGGTCAGCTGTGGGCCTACGACTACGCCACAAGAGCGATGGGATTGCCGGAACCGTCCACGTGGGCGTTGATGCTTCTGGGCGTCGGCGCTCTGTTTGGCATCCGCGCAAAAAGCAGGAAAAATCGGATGGCTGCATAACATTTCCGCCTGCATGTTTCAGAACGCTCGCCGACCCAATCGACGAGCGTTTTCTTTAAGTCTGGATTCTTCTTTGGGGAACTTTCTAAAAATTTTTCTACTTTTTTTCGTTTTTTTTAAATTTTTATCTTTTGGGGAATGGAAATTTCATCAATCTCGTTTATAATATTTCCATATAGAGTTAAAATAAAATATAAGGAGAGAAAAATGTTCAAACGTTTTTGCCATTTTTTCGCTTTCACATTAATAATACTGAGCGCATTCTGCCTGTCTGCGAAGGGGGAGATCGTGGACCAGTCCGGCTTGATGGACGGTTACCACACGGTGTATGAGCTGGATATTCCGACCGGCCTCAACTACACGTCCACCAATCCGGCCTATTCGGTGGATAATTCGAAAACTCTTACGTATTTGCCCGAGAAGATCGGTTATTATTTCGCTCTGACGTCCGCCAGCACCGGTGAGACCGAGTGGGTCGGGGTCACGATGGACGCCTTTACGACCGATTACACCAAAATGGGCTTCCCGACCTTCAAAAGCACCGCGGCGTACCAGCAGTACGTCACGAATATGACGTATAAATCCAACGCGGCCGCGCTGAATAACGGCACGATCAGCGCCGCCTCGGGGATCACGGTCGATAAGGGGAATATTGAGTTTTGGCCCAACAACTACGGCCAGGGGAACGGCAAAAACATCCCGAACGCCAGCGGCAGCACCTACGACTTCGGCGACAATCGCAATAATGACGGAAACCACGGCTCCATGCAGATCCACGACTACCAGCACTCGACGGTCGTCATGGCGATCAACAACTGGAACTCCGGCAACAACTGCATGGGGATCGGGAACTATTCGGGCAACCCGGACTGGACGTTCGCGAATACGGCCAATTCCTACTCGAAACGCGAGCTGGGCGTTTACGTGAAATACTTCTTTGACGACGTTCAGGACAGTCAGCGCGCCGCGCTGGAAGCCGATGCGGCCGGCATGGACCGCGTGTACCAGTACAATCTGAAGAACGGCGGACGCACTCCGACGACGGATTTCACCACCATCAACACCGCCAACAATCTCGCGGGTATGCCGATCGACCGGGTGGGGTACTACTACCGCCTGACGAAAAACGATGGCACAATCGATTACGCGTACGTTTCCTACGACGCGCTGGATCAGACGAGCCGCACAAAACTCGGCGTTCCGAACTATAATTTCTACTGGCAGACCGGCGTGAATAATATGACGGTCTATTCCAACGTGGACGGCGTCACGAACGGCACCGGCCTGACCGGGAACGTGGAGATCTGGAGCACGAACTACTCGCAAGGCAACACGGCAAATGTTCCGGGGGCGGATGGCGGTACCTTCGACTTCGGTGATAACCGGGACACCGGCGGCAACCACGGCTCCTTCCAGATCCATAACACGGCCGCAAAACAAACCGTCATCGCGTATAATAACCACGGGTCTTCGAACCCCAGTGTGGGGATCGGGAACCGGCCGACAGGCGCTCCGGACTGGACATTTGCGGACAACGCGAGCACGTATGCCTCCGTGACGCTGGACGTTCTGGCCCGTCCCGCCATCGCGCCGAAAATGGCCGAGGCGACGAACGGTGGGGATTATACCGTGGTCCAGGGGCTGCGCCTGACCCAGCAAATGGGCCTCAACTGGAACGTCAACAATATGCTGAAATACGATATCGTGAACAACGCGGCGGACATGAAATCCGACGGCATCGTGTTCGACCGCGTCGGTTACTACGTCGAGTACGCGCAGACCTACGACAGCGAACTGCGTTATGCGTTCGTTTCGATGGACGCCTTCACCGACGACATCACGAAGATCGGCGTTCCGAATGCCGAGTCGGGCGTTGTATGGCAGCAGACCGTCAAGAATCTGGAAGTCAGCACGAACGTTCCGGCCAGCGAAGGGATCCTCACCGCCGGCTCGTTCCATCAGGGCTACATGGAATTCTGGCCCGGAAGTTACACGAATGCCAAAGGAAACGTCATTAATGCCGGAAGCGGTTCCGTGTACGACATCAATGATACGCCAACCAATACTTCAGGCCACGGGAGCATGCAGGTCCATAACCTGGACACGCAAGAGACGGTTTTCGCGGTCAACCATTTCAACGGCAACAAACAATACGGTATCGGCACGAACCCGAACGCCTCGGCCACTGCGAGTGGCTCCCAGAGAGACTGGACGTTCGATGAGTCCCGCACGGGTTACCAGATCGCGAACGTTTACATGTTCGTGCGGGAGTCCGACGCGGTGCTGACGCTCGACGATTCCTCGTACAAAAGCTTTTACCAGCGCCACGACAATCAGGCGACGGTGACCCTCGCCGGCTCGATCAAGCTGGCCGACGGGAAGAGCTTCGACAAGATCCAGGTTTCCAGCGACGGAACCACCTGGACCGATCTGGACGTTGAAGGCTTGAACTACTCCGGCACCGTCACGGTCGACAGCGGGTGGCACTATTTGGACGTCCGCGCGTTGGATGCCTCCGGGAACGTCATGACGAGCACCTCCACCAATAAAATCGGCGTCGGCGACATTTTCATCACGGCGGGCCAGTCGAACTCGACCAACTGCGGCGACGCGGCGCAGAGCACCGTTTCCGGAAACGTCGTTGCGCTGAATCTGACCACGGGCAAATGGGACGTCGCGAACGACCCGCAGCCGGTCACGATCAACGGGAAAGGCGACGGCAGCACCCGCGGCTCGACGTGGCCAGCTTTCGGTGATGCGTTTTCTGAAATGATTGGCGTCCCGGTCGGGTTGGTTTCGGTCGGCTGGTCCGGGAGCAAAGTGGATCAGTGGAATCCGGCCAATGTCGATACCTCGGCGGAGGGCTGGGATGAGATCGGTTACACCGCTGGCGATTCGACGCTTTACGGCCGTCTGGCGCTGGCCATTCAGGAACTGGAAGGCGATTTCTCGGGCGTGCTCTGGCATCAGGGCGAATCGAACCGCGGCGACACGAATTACGCGAGCAAGCTCGAATCGCTGATCGAAGCCTCCTGGGAATTCGCGAACGAAAATTTCGACCGGGACCGCTTCCCGTGGATGGTGGCTCTGGTCTCAGCAAACGGCAGCGAACAGCTCGACGATGTGGTACGTGAGCAGCAACTCATGGTCATCGACAATTACGACGAGGTGTTCGAAGGTCCCGACTCTGACCTTCTGCTCGGCGATTACCGCGGCCTTGGCAGCAACCACATCCATTTCAGCGAGCTTGGGCTTCAGACCCTTGGCCAGATGTGGGCCTACGACTACGTTACAAGAGCGATGGGCCTGCCGGAACCGTCCACGTGGGCGTTGATGCTTCTCGGCTTTGGGCTGTTGTGCCTTTGCCGCAGAAACAGAAAAAACCAGCCGATTTCGTAAAAATTTCGCCCGTTTGTTCCTTTTCCCCCTTTACAGAGTGAGGAAAGCGTAGTAGAATAAATAAAACGAATTTCGGGACGTGGTTTTTCAGGACGAACAGGCAGAAGAGTCAGCCACAAAATTCAAAGAAGATTCACCCGCACAAGAGTCCATTATGTCGAACACATTTGATCCGTATCATACCTGGTTAGGAATTGCTCCAGCGGAGCAGCCGCCAAACCACTACCGCCTTCTGGGTATTGCCCTGTTCGAAGAGAGCCGGGACGTAATTTCCAATGCGGCTGACCGTCAGATGGCTCATATTCGAACCTTCCAGGGCGGTAAGCATTCTGCCGAGTCTCAAAAGCTCCTCAACGAACTTTCCGCGGCGCGTGTAACGCTTCTGGACCCGAAAAAACGTGCGGATTATGATGCTAAACTTCGTGCGAAGCTGTACCCGCCAGCGCCGGTGACGCCCCCGCCGTACCAGATGGGCATGGGGCAGCAAATGCCTCCGCAGCAGATGGGCATGGGTGGGGTTCCTGTCCCGCCGCCGGCACCGCCTGCGCGTCCAATGCCTCCGGCACCGCCCGCACCGCCCGCACCTCCGATTTTGGGAGCTTCGTCAACCAAACCTTCGGTCAAGAAACACTCGCACTCGAACGATGATTCGACCAAATTGTATATTGTGATCGGTGTGATCGCGGTGGCGATTATTGCACTTGCCGTCATGATTTCGTCTGGTTCCAAAGAAAAACCCGAAATTGCGCAAACGACGAACACGAGCAATGAGGATAATGGCACCATCAATCCCGAAGAATTCAGCCTGGATGGCGACGAGGAAACGTTCCCGGAACGCTCGGTTCAGGAGCACATTCTGGACGATTCTACGCCTGGTGAGAAGAAACCCGTAAAAGAAAAACCCGCGCCCAAAACGGACGTTGAGGTGGAAAAGCCTGCTACAACTACTCCTGCAGCCAAAGCTGAAAGCGCTGATGAAGTAAAGGACGATTCCGCGGAAGATACTGAAAAGACCGACGCGCAGGACGCTGAAGACGACGCGGATGCCGAAGCTTCGGAGGACACGGAAAAGACCAAGGAAACCGAAGAAACGACGAAAGAGAAGCCCGTTTCCAAACCGGAAAAAGACTCCAGCGAACCGAAAACGAAAGAAAAGACCGATTCGGGAATCCCGGACGATGAGATCAAGAAGCTCGGGACTGGCATTTCTCTCTGGATGGAACCCAAACGGGAGAAAATGCTGAAATTCTATGGTGCCAATGATCAGGTCCAGCCTGAAATCATGCAGGCGGTGGAATGGCTGAACGACAAGATGATCCGGAACTCCAAACTTGGGGTGAATTATTGGTCTTTCGACCACTCGCAAGCCAAAAAAGGCGCGGGTTACAAGAAAGTCCAAAATCCCGGTTTGGCCAAGCAGAACTACATTTCCGCCACGTCGCTTTCGCTGATGGCGATCTTTGGTTCGGGCCAGATCGACCAGAAAGAAAAGCAGAACTTCGCCAAGGCCATTAATTTCCTGATGTACAACGCGAAGCCGGCCAGTGACGAGCAGGTTCTTCCGGCGAATTATGAACACGCCAAAAAGCTGGAAGCCTCGCTGGTCATCGAGGAGAACGAAAACGCCGCTTTCCATCCGCATGCGTGGGGAACGACTGCCGTTTGCAACTACATCGCGATTTCCCGTGAGATGAACGACCGCAAGGAAAAGAACCTGGAACTGTACGAGGTTTTTGCGAAGGCGTTGGTCCGTCACATCGTGCGGCAGCAGAATCTCGACGGTGGATTTCCTGCGGTGGAGCGGGGCTTGAATGTGGACTGCATGCTCAAGACCAAACGTGCGGATCACACCTCCGCCATCATTTCGACGGTTTGGAACCTCATTGCCCTTCAGGCGGCCAAGGCGGCTGAAGTTCCGGTTCCCAAAGAAACCATTGAAAATGCAAATGATTATCTTGCCAAGGCCATTAAGAGAATCAGTGCCGGCCACAAGAATTTTGTGGGTTTGACCAAATCGGAAGTTCGTGAGATTCGCACAGCGCTTTTCGGAATCCAGATTTTTGGTGACGATTTCCCGACCTACGCGGAGTCGGCGTACCTTTTGGAGCTGATTCTCGCGGAGTACGACGAGAGCCAGCTTCAGGAAAACTTCATTTGTACGATGTACGCGCGTGACCTGCGGGGTGATTCCTGGAAGAACTGGCGTAAAAAGGTTTTGGGACCGTACCTCAAGGCGCAGGCCACGGACAAACTTGAAAAAGGAAGTTGGTATTTTGCCGGTGAAGTGGTGAACGACGAAGGAGGTCGTTTGTACTGCACGGCACTGACGACGCTGATTTTGGAGAGTTTCTACCGGAATGCTCCGACACGTCCTCTGGATGAATGGGAAAATGCCCTGGAGCCAGTCGTCGTTCCTACCCCTGCGGCCGCACCTGCCGCGACCCCTGCGGCTGCGCCTGCTGCCACTCCGGCCGCTGCTGCAGCAAAGGAAGAAGCTCCTCAGGAATCGTTCCTTGGGGAAGGTCAAGAGTTGGAGCTCAGCACGGGTGACGACGATGACGACGACGATGACGAATAACAAAAAGGATGAGCCTTAAAATGAAGAATGAAATTCAGCAAAACATCAGGATTGGGAATTGGGTTCGGGTGGCCCTTTTTGTCATCGTGCTGGCGGGTCTGTTTTTCCTGATTTGGGGTGTGCGTCTGTTAACGCCCAAACTCCCGCCTCTGCCGGAGGAAGCGTTTGCGCCCCGGTTGAATCCACCCGCGCAAGTGCACATGCAAAAGTCGCAGGAGCAAGCTTCACCGGCTGTGCCGGAAACGGTCCATCTGAATGTTGACGGCGAAACGGTCCAGGGGACAGTTCAGTAAATGGTCCATCTTCGTTGGTCCTGATTACTCATAAAGCGGTCATTTCGGCCGCTTTTTTTGTCAATTTCTGACGATTTAAAAAATTTTTTGAAATTTTCCTGAAAAGATTCTGATTTTTTCTCAAACTCGCGTAAAATATTGATGTATGGTTCCGTTTTAACTCGAAAAACACGCTTATGAAACGTTCATTTGGTTTTACGCTCGTTGAGCTTTTGGTGGTCATTGCGATCATTGGAATGTTGGTCGGACTCCTCCTTCCCGCAGTCCAGCAGGCCCGTGAAGCGGCCCGTCAGATGCAGTGCGGCAATAATTTGAAGCAGCAGGGCCTGGCGGCGCTGAACCTGGAGTCCACGGACAAACACTTCCCCTCCGCCGGTTGGCACTGGTCTTTTGAGGCGGACGCGGATTTGGGGTTCCGCCTCCAGTCCGGCACGTGGACTTACTCGCTTCTGCCGTTTATGGAGCAGCAGGCGCTTTGGGCGCTCGGCCAGGACGGCGTTGAGGACCCGAAAAGCGGCACGCAGTACGAGCAGGCCATCACCCGATGCGAGATGCCGGTCTCGACTTTTTACTGCCCGTCACGCCGTCCGGCGATGCTTTACCCGCACGCGGGAACGAGCTGCAGCAATGCGAACCGTACACGCCTGAAACAGTCGGCCAAGACGGACTATGCGGGGAATGCCGCGGACGCGTATTTTTACTACCAGCCCGGCAGTTATGCGGACGCGAAGAAAAACATCGGCAAGCTGACCATCGCGGAAAGCGAAAAATACGGCGTGATCTACGGCACGAGCGCGGTCACCATCGGGGAAATTCGTGACGGAACGTCCAACACGATGCTCGTCGGCGAGAAGTACATCCGTCCGGAAGGCTACGCGGCCGGCGAGGACGGCGACGACCAGACCATCTGGTGCGGCACGGATAACGATCGGCTTCGCAGAACCTCGCGGACCGACACGGCCTTCGCCCCGCGTCAGGACCGGGCCGGCTACGCGAGCACGACCCTTTTCGGAAGCACGCACGCTGGCTCGTTTGGGATCGCTTTGTGCGACGGTTCCGTCCAGCGCATTTCGTACAGCATCGACCTGGAAACGTGGGGCTGCCTTGGCCGCAAGGCGGACGGTCAGCCGGTCACGATCGATTAGTCGCATTTACAGAAAATCCACGGGACCGGGAGTCCCGAAACCATTTTACAGACGTCCCGTTTCAGGGGCTTAATATGAAAATCATGCGTCACTCCTTCAAATCATTCGTCCTGTTCCTGGCCCTTTTGGCGTCGCCGGTCTTCGCGGAGGACTTTTCCTACACGCTCACCACGGCGGATCAGGCTTTGAATCTCACGACGACCGCGGGCAACACGTACACGGTCAATTTCCCGTCGATCGCGGCGGGGTCAAGCCTTTCGGGATTCACCTACTCCGGAGATGGAACCGTGATCCTGAAGGGACCGGAGGGCCGCATCAACATCAGTACGAACAACAGCGGCTTCACCGGGACGCTGGTCGTGGATTCTGCCCGAATTTCCTCCTCTGGCAACATGGGCTCGGGGACGATCCTTCTGCAAAACGGCGGAAACCTCATGAACTCCGGCGGTGCGTCGAACTACACGCAGAACATCCAGCTCGGAACGGGCGCGGGTGGATTCAAGGCCGGCTGGAGCACGACGCTGACGCTCAGCGGCGTGATTTCCGACTACACCGGCGTTTCCGGCGTTTTGAAGGACATCAAGGATAATGGGCCCGTCGTCATTAATAACGCCGCCAACACGTACACCGGCGGAACGGTCGTCGCGTACAAGATCAACATTGGTTCCAATGCCGCCAACGGCACACCACTGGGGACCGGCTCCGTTTCGTTCTCTGCTTCAGAGGGCACTCTGGATCTGCAAGGCCAAACGATCACCATCGGCGGACTCGACGCGACCACGGGCACCGTGACGACCTCGAGCGGCTCGCCGACCCTGACGCTGAACGTCCCCGCCGGGGCAGAATACACCTACAGCGGCGCCATCTCTGGAGCCATTTCCATCGTGAAAAGCGGCGAGGGAACGCAGATTTTCGGCGCTTCCGCCAAGGGCTACACCGGCAAGACGACCGTCACGGGCGGGACCCTCAAATTGGCGGACGGCGTGAGTTCCTACAGCGCTGCGACACTCAACGGTGGGACCCTCTCGGTGGATACTTCAAGCGGCATCACGCTGACCGTCCAGAAAGACGGCGGAACATTCGACTGGCGCGCGAGCGGAACCACCGCGGTTTCCGTCGCTCTGAAAGGTGACAGTACGACGACGGCCGACACGGTCTTCACGTTCAACGGAATCACGAATCCGACCGGGAACTGCAACACGCTGAAAATCTCGTCGGTCACCGATTACCCCGGGAAAATCAGGCTCTCCGGCGGAAAATGGAGCGTGGATAATACCAACCAGCTTCCCTCCGGCACGATCATTCTGGACGGTGGAACGTTCATGATGAACATCCAGTCAGGATCGGAATTTACCGTCCCGAACAATTTTGAAATCACGTCCGCCGGTGGTTCTTTACGACCTGGCGGCGGCGGTTCCCGCGTTTACAAACTGACCGGTACCATCACCGGCACGGGCGAACTCGGCATTTCCTGCGATAACACGACGTTCGTTTTAGCAAACAGCGGCAACACGTTCTCCGGCGGTCTGAACCTCGGCGTCCCGTACAACGCCAGCGGAGACTCTGCCGTCGTGAAACTCGGCGCGGACAACGCGCTCGGTTCCGGGGTGGTGACCGTCACCAACGCCGGCGCGACGCTGGATCTGGCGGGCTACAGCGTCACGACGACTCCCATCGCGGGCCTTTCCACGACGCTGACCGCGGCCGACATCAAAAACTCAAGCTCGACCGCCAGCACGCTCACGCTAAACGTCCCGGACGGCAAATCGTATTCCTACGTCGGTAAACTTTCCGGGAACATCAACCTCGTGAAAGGCGGCGCAGGAACGCAGATCCTCGGCGCTTCCGCCAAGGGCTACACCGGCACGACGACCATCACGGGCGGGACCCTCAAACTGGCGGACGGCGTGAGTTCCTACAGCGCAGCGACGCTCAACGGTGGGACCCTCTCGGCGGATACTTCAAGCGGCATCGTGCTGACCGTCCAGAAAGACGGCGGAACGCTCGACTGGCGCGCGAGCGGAACCACTCCGATTTCCGTCACGCTCAAAGGCGACGAAACGACGACGGCCGACACGGTTTTCACCTTCAACGGCATTACGAACCCAACCGGAAACTGCAACACACTGAAAATCGCATCGGTCACCGATTACCCCGGGAAGATCAGGCTCTCCGCCGGAAAATGGAGCGTGACGAACTCCAACCAGCTTCCTTCCGGCACGATCATTCTGGACGGCGGAACGTTCATGATGAACATAACCAACTCAAGCGTGACCGTTCCGAATAATTTTGAAGTCACATCCAACGGCGGCTCGATTCGTCCCGGCGGCGGTGGGTCTTCCTCTTACAAACTGACCGGCACCATCACCGGCACGGGGGAACTCGGCATTTCCGGCGATAACGCAACGTTCGTTTTCGCGAACAGCGGCAACACGTTCTCCGGCGGCCTGAATCTTGGCGTCGCTTATAACGTGGGCGATAGTAATTCCGCCACGGTGAAACTCGGCGCGAACAACGCACTTGGTTCGGGGCTGGTGACTGTTACAAACTCAAAATCGAAGCTGGATCTGGCGGGCTACAGCATTACGACGCGACCGATTGCGGGCCTTTCCACGACGCAGGCCGCGGCCGACATCAAAAACTCCAGCTCGACCGCCAGCACGCTCACGCTGAACGTCGCGGAGGGCAGTTCTTACTCCTACGTCGGTAAACTTTCCGGGAAGATCAACCTCGTGAAAAACGGCGCGGGAACGCAGACTCTCAGCGGCACCGGCATCACGTTCTCCGGCCTGATGACCGTCGGCGACGGAACGCTCGATCTGCCGGGCGTGACGCTTTCCTCGCTCTCGGGCCTTTCCGGAACGTCCGCTTCCGCGATCCTGAAGAACTCCAAAACGGACGGCACGACCGCGCTGACGCTCAACACGACCTCCGACCAGTCCTACGCGGGCCAAATCTCGGGCAAGTTTTCCATCACGAAAACCGGCTCGGCCAAACAGACCTTCAACGGGAGCAAACTCGACGCGAATTTTGCCGCGAAAATCAGCGAAGGGACGCTCGCGCTGACGAGCGCTCCGGCCACGCAAAACGGCTCGTACACGCTGGACGGCGGGACGTTGAACGTGACGACTTCCGAGGGCACGGCCGTCAAGCTGGGGACAGCGCTGAAAACGACCGCCAACGGCGGAACGGTGATTTTCAACGCAAGCGCCACGCCGCGTCTCGAACTGGGGACCCTTTCCGGGAACGGCGACGCGAACACGGTCATAACGCTCACTACCCGGGATAATGCGACCGGGAACTGCCCCAGTTTCTACTTTACGGTCCCGGCCTCGTACCTCGGTAAAGTCGAAGTGACTGCCGGGAAATGGGTCATTACGAACGGCGCCGTCTTGCCGAAAGCGGGGGTCATCCTCAGCGGCGGTGAGATCATGGGCGGCGACGGAACTCCAGACATCACCTCGCCCCTCACGCTGACCGAAGGCAAACTCAGCACCCTGCGTTCCGGCTTCAGCAAATCCCTGACCGTTTCCAGCCAGATCACCGGCGCGGGCCAGCTCGGCATCGCGACCGACAGCGGCACGATCACGCTGAAAAACTCCGCGAACGATTTCTCCGGCGGCCTGGTCGTCGGCACCACGAAAAACTCGAACGTCGGGCAGGGCACACTCAAAGCCGGCGCAGAAAACGTCTTTGGGACCGGTTCCCTCACGGTCCTTTCGGCCTCCAATCAGAACTCGGTCGATCTCAACGGTTTCGACCAGACCGTTGGGGGCCTGAGTTCGGACGGTGCGAACGCGCTGGTTTACGACTCCACCGGCTCGCTGGCCAATCTGACGCTGAACGTTCCGCTCGGTCAGTCCTTTACGTACAGCGGCATCCTTCGTGACGTTGACCTCGTAAAAACCGGCCTCGGAACGCAAACCGTCTCCGGCGCTCTGACCGGCGTGGGCGACGTGCAGGTTCAGGCGGGCACGCTCGAAATGGCGGACCAGTCGTACGATATGGCCGGTACCTCGATCTCCCTCTCGGACAATGCGGTCCTGGCCCTCAATGACGTCACGATCACGAATTTGGACTTCCTCGACATGACGGGCAGTTCCGTCATCAAGCCGACGGGCGATTCCTTCTCGGTCGCGATCGATTCGTTCCTCGGTGATACGGGTATGCTGACGTGGGACGGCACCACGCTGGGCGGAAATTTGAGCTACTACCTCACCAGCAACGGCGACGGCGGTTATATTCTGAACCCCTCGGCCGTGCCGGAACCTTCCGCGTGGATCCTGCTTCTGCTGGGCACCGCGCTGCTTGCCGTTCGGCGGAAACGCCTTTAAAGTTAGGAGTTAGGAGTTAGGGGTTAGGAGTTGGAAAAGCCTTCGGCTTTTACAGGTTTAGGTCTTTCTGCAGCCAACATTACGCGAAGCGCAAACTCCTAACTCCTCACTCCTAACTCCTAACTAAAAAATGCCGTATTTGGGCCTTTTATTTCCGGCGTTTTTCAACAATTTTGGAAAAAATCTCAAAAATCTCTAAAAACTTCTGAAATTCATCTTGACGTTTTTCATTGAAATTTGTATTACTCTTGGTAGTCATTTATGGGTATAGATTCATGGAATCGGGAAGTCGAGCCATTTTGGACACGTGCCTGACCGAATGGTCATTCAACACCGGGTTTCATTTCTACATTTAAGGCTTAGAAAATGAAGAGATTAAGAAACACAATGAACAGATTCAAAGCACACTTAGTTGCGGCGATTGCAGCTGTTTCGTTGGTGATTTTGACGCAGAGCGCCTTTGGGCAACTAGATCCCAATGGTCCTTCAGGTCTGAATGCTCAACCAACAGCCAATCTCCAAAATACCAAAGCGCAAGCCGCTCAGTTCGTCCAGCTTGGACGCGAGGCACTGAAGGCAGGTAACGCGCAGCAGGCTGCCCACTGGGCCAATCAGGCGAAAACCCTCAATGCGGTTTTTGGTCCCGGTGAAGACTCTCCCGAAAAACTTCTGATGGATATTCAGTCCACCTCGGGGCTTCAGGCCGCCCCGGTGGCTCCCGCCGTCGGAGCGACTGCCGTGAACATGAACCCGGCAGATCCCAAAGCCGTCGGGAAAAGAAATCTTTGTATCATTAAAGCTCGTCTGGCTTTAGCGGAAGGGGACGTCGCCCGTGCGACCACGTTCGCCAACGAGGCGGGGTCCATGAACATTCCGTACAATGCAAATGACGACACGCACGAGAATGTTCTGAAGCACATCCAGAACTTTAGTGATACGCTGGCGAAACTCAAGTCAGAGGGCAAAACCGAAAACGTTCGCCGCCTGATGGCCAAGTCGCTCATCGAGCAGGCCCAGACGCTTCTCGGGTGGGGAAAACTTGACGAGGCCGCGTCGCTTTCGATCGCTGCCCAGCAGTTGGACGTTCAGTACAATCAGTACGAAGTCCAGCCGAAAGACCTTCTGGCCCGCATCGATAACGCCCGCGCCCAGAAATCCGGGAAAACTCCGGCGGCTCAGGCACCGAATACCCAGATCGCTCAAAGCGCTCCGACGGCTCCGGCCCTGGATCCCCAGGTCGCCCCGATCACTCCGGCAGCTCCGGCGCTGGATACGCAGGTCGCCCAAAGTACTCCGGTGGCTCCGATCGCCGAAAGTCCTGCTCCTGCATTAGATCCGCAGCTTCAGCCGGTCACGGGTCTGGAACTTCCGGGAGCACAGACCGCTCAGAATGCCGGGTACAACTCCGCGACGGATACAACGCATAACATTCAGGTCGGTGCGGAAACCCCGGCTGACCAGAGCAGCATTGGTTACTCACTTCTCCAGCAGGCGCAGGCCGCTCTTCAAATGGGGAATCGTGACCAGGCTCGCCAGATTGTGATGCAGGCGGAACAGTATCGCTCCGAACTGGATCCGGCCAGTGCCAATCGTCTGACGGAAATGCAGGCGATGCTCAGCGGAAACGCCATGGATCCCAACGCGGCTCCGAACGCTGGCACTCCTTCGGTTCCCGCCGCGGCTCCGACTGTTGATCAGACGGCCCTCTTTGGTCAGATGGTCACGGAGTTTGAGAACACGGTTCAGAAAACCCGCTCGATGCGCCAGGAAGATCCGAAAGCCGCTCTGGAAACTTTGAAAGAATACCAGAAAAAGGTTGAAGGGTCTGCGTTGGCTGACGCCCAGAAGGAAATGCTTCTGCGCAACGTCAAGTCCAAGGTCGCCGAGATGGAAGGTTACATCCGTGATAATCAGGCGGAGATCGACCTGAATACTTCCAACGCCAAGAGCAAGGAAAGACTTCAGGCCCGCGATGATTACTACAACGAACGCGAAACCAGACTCAAGGAAATGTCCGAAGAGTTCAACACGCTGATTCGTGAAAACCGTTACGCCGAAGCCGAAGTTTTGGGCAAACGCGCGGTCGAGCTTTACCCGGATTCCTCGTTCGCCCAGCAGATGGCGACCATGGGGAAAATGTGGAACCGCAAGGCCCTGAACGAGAAGATCCGTGCTGAGAAGGAAGACGGCGTCGTCAAGTCGTTCCTCGAAGTTGACAAAGCCTCCACGCCTCAGACCGAAGACCTCGTGTACGGCGAAAACTGGAACGAGATCACGAACAAGCGCGCCAAGTACAAGAAACAGGAAACCCGCTACAGCGAAAAAGAGCTGGAGATCCAGAAGCGTATGAGCACGCCGATCCAGGCCCGCTATACGAACCAGCCGCTCGCCAGCGTGATGGATGAACTGGCCCAGATGGCCGGGATCACCATTCACCTCGCGCCGGATGGACTGGCGGAGCAGAGCGTCCAGCCGTCCCAGCCGGTCACCCTGAACATTCAGGATACGATCCCGCTCAAGAGCGCCCTGAATCTGATCCTGGAACCGCTGAATCTGGACTACACCATTCGCAACGACGTGCTGATGATCACCAGCAAGTCGAAGAAGGACACGGACACGTACACGGTGACCTACCCGGTCGCTGACCTGGTGATCCCGATCCCGAACTTCCAGCCCTCGTCGAACATGGGCCTCGAAGGCGCACTGCGCTCCGCGATGGGCACGGCCAACGCCAATGCAGCTCCGTGGATGAGCGCCATGGCGAATGCGGCCTCTCAACCCCAGGTCGTTTCGGCCCAGAACGTGAACGCTCCTGCGGATGCCGCGATGGCACCCGGCGGAATGGGGCAGGTCTCCGTCCCGATGGGCGGCGGTGCTCCCAGTGCGGTCGTTGGCGGCGGTGCGAGCGGTGGATTTGGTTCACCCGCAGCCGGAAACGCTGGTGGTGCGTCTCAGGAAGACTTCGATAAACTGATCGAACTGATCAAAACGACGGTCAGCCCTGAAACATGGGATGACGGTGGTGGAACCGGTACGATCTCCTCCTTCAACGTCAACTTGAGCCTCGTGGTCAGCCAGACCCAGGAAGTTCACGAACAGATCTCCAACCTGCTCGAACAGCTTCGCCGTCTGCAGGACCTCCAGATCACCATCGAGTGCCGCTTCATCACCTTGAGCGACGCATTCTACGAAAGAATTGGTGTGGACTTCAACGTCAACTTCAAGTCGAACAACTCTTCGGCGTTCACCGGAACGGGAGGCGCGTCACACTCGACGACGAATGGTATTCCGACGTCCTATCACGAAGCCGCGAAAGCGACAGCTGACTACTACGGAACCAACCTTTCGGCCGCTGACATCAAACTGAATCAGGGCAGCTCGGCGCTTGCGCTTCCGATGTACGGCAACTTCAACATGAGCGACAACGCGGGAGCGACGATGGGATTCTCCATCCTCTCCGATGTGGAAGCCTACCTGTTCCTCGAAGCCTCGCAGAGTACCGAACGCAGCAACATCCTCCAGGCCCCGAAAGTCACACTTTTCAACGGCCAGCAGGCTCTGGTGCAAGACGTGACGGATACGCCGTTCGTGGTCTCGGTCATCCCGGTCGTGGGTGACTTCGCGGCCGCCCTGCAGCCGGTCATCGTGGTCCTCTCCGAAGGAACCTTCATGACAGTCCAGGCCGTGGCTTCACCTGACCGACGTTACGTCCGTCTGACGGTCGTTCCGTTCTTCAGCCAGATCGGCGACGTGACCCAGTTCACCTTCACCGGAAGCACGTCATCCAGCCGTGATACTTCGAGCGACGACGAAGACAAGAACAAGAAGACTTCGACTTCCGGTTCTGCCACAGGTACGACGGTCCAGCTGCCTGAGTACTCCTACGTCACGGTCACGACGACGGTCAGCGTTCCTGACGGTGGTACGATCCTCCTCGGCGGTATCAAACGTCTGAGTGAAGGCCGTAACGAAAAGGGCGTTCCGATTCTTAACAAAATTCCGTTCATCAGCCGTCTGTTCAAGAACACCGGTATTGGACGCGAAACGACGAGCCTGATGATGATGGTCACGCCTCGAATCATCATCCAGGAAGAAGAGGAGGAATCACTGGGTGTTTCACCTAAGCCGTAACACGTGAGTGATTCTTAATCGGGAAGCTGACAGTGAACGGATTCGCTGTCAGCTTTTTTTGTCTCCGCTCGCACAAAATCGGGATTAAAAAAAAGGTGCAGAAAATTTTCCCTCTTGCATTTTTCTGTGAATTTGGTATAATTACGAAACGTTTTCAAATTTCCCCTAAAATCGTTTAAAGGACCTGACCATGATTCAGATTTACAACACGCTCTCGAAGTCGAAAGAAGAATTCAAAACCGTCTCCGGCACGAACAAAGTCGGGATGTACCTCTGCGGGCCGACCGTTTACAAACCGAGCCACATCGGGCACATGGTCGGGCCGGTCATTTTCGACACGGTGAAGCGTTACCTCGTGTACAACGGCTACGACGTCCGGTTCATTATTAATATCACGGACGTGGACGACAAACTGATCGCCGAGTCGAACGCCCGCGGCATTTCCATGGCGGCGCTGGCGGCCGAAATGACCGAGGACTACCAGTCCAACATCCGCGCGCTGAACGTGACGACCGTCAGCGATTTCCCGCGGGCCACGGAGCACATCAAGAACATGATCCCGTTCATTCAGCGCCTGATCGACCGCGGCTACGCGTACCCGGCGGAGGGGGACGTTTACTTCGACGTCGCGAAATTCCCGGAATACGGCAAACTCTCGCACCGGACGCTCGAACAGATGCAGGGCGAAGGCGGTTCAACGGCCTCGCAGAAGCGTAACGCCGCCGACTTCGCGCTCTGGAAAGCCGCCAAACCGGGCGAGCCGTCTTGGGAAAGCCCGTGGGGACCGGGCCGTCCGGGCTGGCACATCGAGTGCTCCGTCATGTGCCGCGAGATGCTCGGCGACACTTTTGAGATCCACGGCGGCGGGCTGGACCTGATGTTCCCGCACCACGAAAACGAGATCGCGCAGTCCGAGTGCTGCACGGGCAAACCGTACGTCAAGTACTGGATGCACAACGGCCTGATGCAGGCGTCTAGCGAGATCGGCAAAGTCGGCGGACGCAAAACCCGCGCGGCCGAGCCGGAAGAGGGCGACCTGGCGAGTCAGGAAGGCGGAAAGATCAGCAAATCCAAGGGCGCGGCAGCGTTCAAGGACATGCTCAAGGAGTTCACCGGCGAGAACATCCGGTTCTTCGTCCTTTCGACGCATTACCGCCGCCCGATCGACTACAGCAAAGAGCGCATCGCCCAGATCGGCGCCGGCATGGAGGCGTTCTACCGCTTCTTCAAGCGTTTTGAGCGGGTGACCGGCGAGAGTTTCTACTCGCTTCCGTACGCCAAAAACCGCGTCGATGGCGATGATTTCGCCGGTTCGATCCAGGGCGATTTCCTGAAGGGGATCACCGAGTGCCGCGCCCGCTGCCTCGCCGCGATGGACGACGATTTCAACACCGGCGGGATGATCGGTGAACTGTTCGAACTGCTGAAGCGCCTGAACAAATTCGTGGACGAAAACAAACTGGAAGAAACGAAAGACGCAGCCCTGGCCGACCAGCTGAAGATCGGCGCGCGGATCCTCCGGGAACTTGCCGCCATCCTGGGCGTTTTCGAGGAAGAGATCAAGCAGGAAGAGGGCGAAGACTCGAATCTGGTGAACGACTTGATGAACCTTCTGATCGAGCTGCGCAAAAACGCGAAAAAGGCGAAGGACTTCGCGACGGCCGACGCCATCCGGAACCAGCTCAACGCGCTGGGGATCACCCTGGAAGACCGTCCGGGCGGAGTGACCGAGTGGAGCCGGAACTAAAATTTTGACCCGTGGTTAAACGTTTGGAGGAGGGGAGACCCTCCTCTTTCGTTTGGCGGACGGCCAGGTTTCTCGCGAAAAACGAACTTTCCAAAAACTCTTCGGAAATTTTTCCTTTTTCGCTCTTGACTTTCTTCCAAACTTTGCTATAATAAATCATACAATTTGAATATTTTAACTCAACTTCCTCAAATACCATGAAACTCCTTGAATCCTGCCCGAAAATTTTGTTTTACCTGCTGGTCGCCAGTCTGTTTCTCCTGATGGCGTCAGTCGTGGCGGCGGGGGTAAGCGGCCTGCTTTGTCTGGTCGGTGATTACGCGGCGGGGAAAATTTTCGGTTGGATTGCTGGGGGATTGGGGCTTCTGTTCTTCGTGCATTTTTTCTGGCTTGTGTTCCTGCATGTGGGATTTACCCTTCTGAAAGAAGAAGATAAATAAATCGGTAGAAAACCGGGAGAGAAAGGGGCTGAATTCGTTTTGCGCCTTTTTTCGTTTTAAAAGACAAAAAGCCCACGTCCGAACGCGGAGCGGGCTTTCTGTTTCCCCAAAATCTGGAGTTAATCGAATAATTGCCCGAGCATTTTTTCCAGGGCGATCTCCATTTTTTCCGGCGTATCGTACGTTCCGGCAGCGATTTCCGCGCGGACACGATTCACCAGGTCGGTACGGATCCCGTTGACTTTTACGCCTGAAAAAGTTACATCGGTCGGCTGCGCGCTGGACTGAGTTGTTTTCACGTCCACAACATCCTGTTTCGGAGCGGCTTCATGTTTTTTGGAAATGCTCGCGGTGCCTTCTTCCATTTTTGTCTGGTGGACTGAGTTGATTCGGCTCACCCCCGAGACATTTGACAGTTTGTTAATTTCCATTGTATATCCTGTCAGTTTTTTATTCTGATTCCATTCAATCTCTGCATCGAATCGGTTCTGCAATGCTATTTATAACACAAAAACCGCAGAGAGGGAAGGGCAGTTTCCATTTTTTTTCCATTTTTTTCCCAAAAAAAACTGTACCCATTGATAATATACCATATTTATATGGTTTTGTCCTTCCCAAAAAATAAAAAAACTGAATTTTCTATCTTAAAACCCTTTGCCTAAACTGTGTGTATTGTATATCTTGTTGTATCGTCAAATTCTACTTTCTTTCTGTAGATTAAATAGTAATATTCTGGGTGAATTGGAAAAAATTTCCGGAACCCCTTGCACGTAGCGCGAATATTGTGTATAATCGCGAAAAAAGGGGCTGTAACGCCGCGAGCCGCATTTCTTGCGGGTTTGGCGGGAAAGTCTTTTTATGCCCTTTTGGTTTTTCCTTTAACCCTTGGAGTCACCCATGCGAAACCAGCTTCCTGCCTTTTTCATTTTACTTCTCGCGTCCACTTTTTCGGTCGTTCTGAACGCGCAGACGCCGCTCACCGAGTCGCTCGTCGTGCAGGACGTTCCGGGCTACAATTCCTGGCCGGTCATTCAGGCGCTTGGCAGCAAACTGGTCTGCATTTACAGCCGCGGGACAGGCCACTCCATCGGCGAGGGCGTGCGTGGTGTGTGGGCGCGGACTTCCGAAGACGGCGGTAAAACGTGGTCGCCCGAGACACTCGTCGCGAACTCCCCCGACTGGGGCGAGGTGACGATCGGCAAGGGTCTGGACGAAAACGGCGCGCTGCTCGTCTGGATCCGCCGCTGCGGGAAAGGCATCCAGCACGATTTGTACCGGAGCGAGGACGGCGTGAATTACGAGCTGATCTCGACCCCGCACCTGGACCCGATGCCGATGCAGATCACGGACGTGTTCTCGGTCCCGACGGTGGGGCTGATGGCGCTCTGGTTCCAGGGGAATTACGGCGATAACGGCCCGTGCCATGCGTGGGGGACGGTCGTGAGCACCGATAACGGCAAGACCTGGACGCAGAACATCATCGAGAAAGAGATCAGCAAAGACGACTGGCCGACCGAGCAGGCCGCGGTTTATCTGGGCGACGGAAAGATCCTCGCCGTGGCGCGGGTCGAGACGGGAAAATGCCAGAAGCAGCTCATTTCGACGGACTACGGCAAGACCTGGACGCGCACCGACACGAACATCGCCGACTGCATGGCCTCCACGCCGAGCCTGATCCTGGACCCCAAGACGGGACTTTTGAGCAATTACTACTACCACCGCGGGAAGGGAATTTTGCGCCGCCGCGTGGTGAAGCCGGAAGACGTTTTTGAGAATTCGCAGGCGTGGCCGGAATGTGAAGTGGTCTGCCTGGGGAGCGAAGTGCCGTGGGATTCGGGAAACGTGAACTCGACGGTGATCGACGGCGTGCACTACTGCGCGTTCTACACGGGAAAAGCGCCCAATACGTCGGTGGTCGTGGCGCCGGTGAAAGCGCCGGAGAAATAGTTGGAAGTCAGGAATAAACGAATAATGAATAACGAATAACGAATAATGGGTCAGGTGCAAGCATAAAGCCCCCACCTAAGCGCAAAATTTTTGTCATCGAGTGGGGACTTTATGCTTGCACTTGATGAACGTTTTGAAAATTAAATGTTAATCGGTTTGTGGCCTGAAAATCCTTGAAGGAAATTC
>JAFSMO010000008.1 GCA_017447865.1 Thermoguttaceae bacterium | reverse complement strand
TCATAAATCAACCACTCCAAAAACAAAATTTTGAAAAATTCCAGTATAACTGAACGCCAAAATTTTGTCAACGGGTGGGGGCTTTATGCTTGCACTTAGGTGGGGGCTTTATGCTTGCACCTGACCCATAATTCATAATTCTTAATTCATAATTAGAAACGCCACGGCCAAAAAACCCCGAAAAATTCTCTCCCGGTCTCTTGATTTTCTGTTCATTTATGGTAAAATAGTAGAGATTCCACTTTTACCCCTTTTCCCTAAACAGAAACGGATTTGATCTTATGGCTTGGGAATACAGCGAGAAAACGAAACAGCTTTTTCTTGACGCGGTTCACGGAAAACCCGGCACGCACCTCGGAGAGATCCCGGATGCCGACGGCCTGGGCGAGCACGGCTCCATCGCCTGCGGAGACTCCCTCCGCTTCACGTTTCGGGTCGAGAAAAACGAAGACCCCACAAAAGACGTGATCGTCGAGGCGCGCTACCTCACGTTCGGCTGCACGTCGGCGATTGCCGCCTCGGAAGCGCTCTGCATCATTCTGGAAGCGCGGGCCTGCACGCCGATCGAGGCTCTGAAAATCACCAACCAGGACATCGTGGACTTCCTCGACGGCCTGCCCGACCAGAAGATCCACTGCTCCGTGATGGGCGCGGAGGCGCTGGAAGCCGCCGTCGTGGATTGGGCCAAAAAACGCGGCGTGGACCTCTCCTCGCTGGGGATCAAACTCCAGGAACAGCTCGAAGAAGAGGAAGAAGGCCGACTGGTTTGCAAGTGCTTCAGCATCACCGAGCCGTTCCTCCGCAGGAAGATCAAGGAGCTGAACCTCCACACGTGCGAGCAGGTCACGGCCGCCCTGAAAGCGGGGGGAGCCTGCGGGAACTGCCTCCACGCCCCCGGCGGTATTCAGGACATTCTCGACGATGTGTGGGCCAAAGAGAAAATCCTCGCCCAGGACGCCGCCAAAGCCGCCATGCCGCTCAAGACTCCGACCGGGTACGTCCCGATCAGCGGCGACGGCGCGCTCCCGATCATGGGGCAGGTGAACGTCCCGGCCCCGAAACCGGCCGAGCCGACCCCCGCGGCGGCGGGCGAAACGCTTTCGCCGTACCAGTTCGCGAAGAAAGTCGAGGCGGTGGTGGAAAATTCGATTCGGCCTTTGCTTCTGCGCGACGGCGGCGACTGCTCGATCGTCGATATTAAGGGCAACCTCGTGTACATGGAGCTTCACGGTGCGTGTAAATCGTGCTCCAGCGCGGACGTCACGCTGAAAATGCTCGTCGAGGCCACGCTCCGCGAACAGGTCCAGGGCGATATTCGCGTGATCCAGGTCTGATATGCCACCTTTTAAAGGCCCCCTCCCCGAGGGGGCTGTCGAGCGAAGCGAGACTGGGGGAGTTGAAGAAACCGCCGCTAAACTCCCCCTTTGAAATCGACTGGCGAGCGGTGGCAGTTATGCCACCGAAAAAACGGCTCTCCGTTTCTGAGCCAAGTCAACACCTGTGCCGCTCCAATCCAAAATTTATAGTTTAGGGAGAATGATACCTGCAATTCATACCCCATACCGAATCTGATTTATTTTTTGGATTTGTTCCTCGCTGCAGTGCGAAATATCTGTCGGCAGAGGAATTAAAATCACAGGGCCGTGCTGATTTTCTACAAGCCAGCGAGCAAGACGGCCGGTGACACAAAGCGTCCCAAGCCGATAGGATTGAAGAAAATCGTCTCCTTCCCAGTAACGCGCGTCCACTTTCGGGAGTGTCAGCGTTTCGTCCAAAAGTGTCACCTCAAATGAATCCTGCTCAAAATCTGGTCTGGGAAGCGTACTTTTAAACTCACCGCACCCACATTTCGGACATTCTAAAACGTAATCCCCGCAGCCAGGCCGATGTCGCGGCCCCCATCCGCACTGGGTACAAAAGGCAGTTTCGTTGTACTTTTGTACCGCGTTTTGAAAATCGCAGGCCGAAAAATGACCGTTGAATTCAAGATTCCATACAAGGGGCGGATCATCGAAAAGCGTATAGGAAAAATCACACGGGATGAAAGCGTTTCCCGTGAACGGCGTTCGCTCGAGTGTTTTACGAAACGCATCCGAAACGAAGACGTAATTGGGTTCTGATGAAAGCAAAAATGAATCCAGTTCCCCTTTTCCCGAAAGCTCGCCAACATAATGTGAGGTCTTGGAGCCAAAACGCCCCTCATTCTTGCATTCAGGACAAGGCGGGGCATCCATGTCACAGAAGTCAAAAACTGAGTAGGCGTTTTCGAGGAAATCCTTCTTTCGGGAAGGAACACAAAGAATTCCATTGGGGTATTTGAAATCAAATATCTTTTTCAGAAATTTCGCACTCTTAACCTCATTTTCCAATGCGAAATATTCCATCGAGTGCAGACTACACCACAAAACCGAAGTATCGAGGGCATAAAACGCGTCGTAAATTAACATAAAATACTCCTTCGTCTTCTGAAAAGGGGTAACAATTCATCATTTTTGGTTTCACGAGAAATCCCCAAAAATCTGTATGTCGGAATTTCCAACGTTTTCTGTGAATCTCTGTTGACGCAATTAAGTGTTGTTTTGGCCTAACTTTCCATTTTACTCCGCAGGAACGTTTTGTCAAGCGGGGAAGGCGAAAAATGGCAAGCTCCCCCCGGCCCTGCGGGCCACCCCCCTCAAAGAGGGGGGCTTTAAATGAAAAAAAAGCCTTGAAGTCATCAGACCTCAAGGCTTTTCATATACAAAAGATGAATTTTTCAATCGGCCTCAACAAGTGGCCTCCATATTTT
>JAFSMO010000081.1 GCA_017447865.1 Thermoguttaceae bacterium | reverse complement strand
AGGAGTTAGGAGTTGGAAAAGCCTTCGGCTTTTTATGGGATGAAATCTTTCTGAAGGCGACGTTACGCGCCAGCGTCAACTCCTCACTCCTAACTCCTCACTCCTAACTCAAAAAAGGCTCCGCTTATTCGGCGAACGGCACAAACTTCACCATCTCCCCGTCCTCTTTTTTAATGCTGATCTCGCTCTTTCGGATGCCGTAGCCGGCGCCTTTCAGGACGTAGATCAGACGGTTGACGCCGGGCTGGGCCTTCAGCGTGATGCCGTGATGGTGGACCTCGACCGGCTCGCCGTTCAGGAAGACGTTCTTCATGTTGTACGGGTCGGTCACTTTGAACATGCAGTCGGCGGCGTTCTGCGCGTCGGCCTCGAATTGCACGGCATAAACCGCCATTCCGCCGCTCCATTCGATGTGGCACTCCATGACGTACGGCAGGATCTTCCCGCTGCGGTCGCACGGGACCCAATTCGTGAATTCCTCGTCGCCGAGGTCCTGAAGCTCCGCGCTAGGACGGGACGAGGCGGCCAGTTTCTCCGCGTCGAAGAATTTCTCATTGCAAACGCCGACGGTCATGGCCGTGGTGCGGGGGACGGCCTGCTGGATCTCCGGCTGGTCGAGCGTCACGGTGCTGTAAACGCGCATGGGTTCACCGTTGAGGCGGAAGTCGCACTGGTTCACGACGTACAGCGCGTCGCAGGCGTTGACCGGGTCCTCATCCAGCTCGCCGAGCGGAAGGTCGAACGTGGTTTTGCCGTTCGCGTCCAGCCGGACCGGTTTGACCTGAACGCCGTTTTTCCAGCGCAGCGGCAGACGGACGGTGCAGACCAGGTTTTCGGGTTTCCCGTTTTCGGCCGAAACCTCGCAGTGCAGGACGTTTTTCTCAAGGTCCACGCCGGTTTGGATCGTCAGGCCCGGGAACTTCTCGCTGGTGAAGCCGTTTTCGGCGGTCATCAGTCCGATCTTGACCGGGAGGTCATTTTTCGCGGGGAGGAGGAACGAGCCGTCGGGATTGACGTCGAGCGGGCGGCCTTTGACCGAGACGCTTTTCGGGGCGGGGGTGATCTTCAGGCCGCACGGGACGCACGCGCCGACGCTCGCCGGGGTGGCGCGCTTGATGGTGAACTCGACGGTCTTTTTGCCCGTGCTTTTGCGGGAGATCTGGGCGTTGAGGAAATTATGCCGCCACGCGCAGTACTCGTCCACGTTGCAGTACCAGATCGCCGGGTCGTGGGCCTTGGTGGCGAGGATCTTCGAGAGGCGCTGGAACCCGTCCGGGCCGGACTTTTTCTGCCAGGAGTGGACGCCCAGGACGAAGAACGGCCCCATCGCGCCAAGGTTTCCGGCCTCGAGTTCCTGCACGCCCTGGTCGAACGTCCTGTTGAAAACCTCGAGCTGCGGGTTGGCGTCGTCGGCGCGGAAGAGCCAGCACGTGACGCACTCCTTCGGGTCGAGCTTCGCCCGCTCCTGCACCTTGGGCGGTTCGGCCAGGCCGTTGATCCCGGCGCGGACGAGCATCTGTCCGATCTTCTGCTCGAAGTCGGGGTCATTGAGCGTGCCGGGGAGCGAGAACGGGAAGGTGAACGTCGAGACGGGCAGATCGAGCGCGGCCTCGAGCGAGACGCGGTTTTCGGCGATCTCCTGCCAGACGGCGTTCGGGACGAGCGACCCGAGCCACGGGTGGTTGTTGGTGTGTGAGCCGACGGAGCAGCCGTTTTCGACCATGAACTTCACGACTTTGTCGCGGTAGTGGTCATCCACCCGATTCAGGTAGAAGGTCCCCTTCCAGCCGTTTTCGGCCAGGGCCTCGGTCATGAAGTAGTGGTCACCGTTGGTATCGTCCCAGCGGGAGGCGACGGCGAGCGTCTTGCCCGGAGGGAGCTCGAGCGTCTCCATCTGCGCGCCCTGCGCGTCGCTGGCTGCAGCATACTCCACGAGGAGCGTAGTGGTCTTTTCCCCGCCGCAGACCATGGCCGCAGCGAAGAAAGCAAAAAGGAACGAAAGGATGCGTTTCATGATCAGGTTCCAGTTCAAAAAAAGGGTGAGGGAAAACAGAATGCTTCAGTTTAGCACAAACGAGAGAAATTTGCAAGAGGGGGGGAGAAAAGAGTGTGGAGTGTGGAGGGTGGAGGGTGGAGTTTTCGCTTTCGCGTACCGATAATTTCAAAAGCCTTCGACCGTTAAGCCGAAGGCTTTTTTTTAACTCCACACTCCACGCTCCACACTCCACACTGATCAGAAGTTGAATTGTATGCCGCCGTTTGCGGAGTGGATGTCGGAGCGGCCGGAGAAGTATCCGTCGTAACCACCGAAGAGGGTGACGTTCTGGTTGACCATCCATGACAGGTTTGCGCCGAGGTTGAAATAGCTTCCTCCGAGTCGCGCACCGACGCAATCCATCGTGTCCTGCGAGCTTGCGAACCGTGCTTTTGCGGTGGTTGGGGAGTCATTGTCCATCTGGATGGCGTAGAACGCTTTCAGGTTGAAGATGAGTCGGTCCACCGGCACAAAGTCGAGCTTTGCTCCAAACCGGGCGTAGGTCCAGGTGTCGTCGTTCTTTTTGTAAATCAGGGCGTAGGCACCTTGCTCGATGGCTTCATCCTGCCAGACACATTCCGTATCCACCGCAAAGAGCGGACGAATGACGAAATGGTCGAAGAAGAACGGGCGCGCCAGTTCAACGCTTGCCGTCAGCGCCGAGCCTCGGAAGGAGGAAACGGCCGTCCCAAAGTCGGTGATATTGCGATCCATCGAGTATTCGGAGAGGGTGTAAGCCAACATTCCTTTGATTTCAAAACCTCCCAGCATTTTGTACCCGGCGTAAACTCCGAAGGAGTAGTTATCCGCCTCGGCCGTTTCGTGGTCTTCCTTCATTTCGGGGTTCCCGTAGTGGAAGAAGGTGCCGGCGGCAAAATCCTCTTCAAAAGCGCAGTCCACACCAACGGCGAGGTTGAAGGCGTCCATGTCGTAACCGTTTCGGTCATCGGCGCTCATCCCGCGGTAACCGGCCTTGAACCATGCCGAGTACTGCTCGTTGTATCCGTAGAACGGGGACTTCGGGCCCAGGTAGGCGGAATTGTCGGAGCTCCACGAAATGCGGTCGTCCACGGTGTTCCAGAGTCCCTGGCGCGCCAGCTGCATCGAGTTCGCGCGGATGTTGAAGAAGTGCTCATTCAGGGAAAGTCCGAGGTACTGCGTCGCCGCGCCGGTTGCCTCGTCCGTCTCGATCCGCTGGGTGTAGCGGAAGAGCGTCTCCTTGTCCGGGGAAACGTCTTCGTCCGGAAGTTTCCACTCGCCCGTGATTCCCTGATCGGCCGTGGCAATGGCCCACTCCGTGTCGGTCGTGACGTCGCCGGTGAAGCCCCAGTAAAGCTCCGAATCGTTCTTGATCGTCAGCGCGCCGTCCGTGACCGTGATCGGCGAGACCACGCTGCCGTCCGGGTTCAGGACCAGCGCATACGCCGATTTGTCAAAGGTCAGGTTCCCGTTGACGTTCAGCCCGTTCGCGTTGTAGCCGTTCTGGAAGGCGTCCACGTAACTGTTCTTCAGCGTCACGTCGTCGGCCGTGATCTTCGAGTTGGCGCCGATCAGGCTCAGCGTACTGTCGTCGATCTTCACCGTCTTGCCGTTCAGCTCGGCATTCGGGCCGAAATTGAGGTACGTGCCGTCCGAAACGGTCAAATCGTTCGCGGCGTTGATTTTCGAGCCGTTATTCATCTGCAGGAACGTGTTTTTCACCGTCACGTCCTTCGCCGCCATCTGGGCGTTCGGGTCGAGCAGGGCGTAGGAATTCAGCTGCTGGTTCTCGTCCGTGCCGTAAAGGTCCTTCAGCGTGATCGAGCCGTCGCCCTCGGCCTTCAGGTCTTCCTCAAGCGGGGAGTCCGAGCCGTAAAGGACGAACGTCGAGTTGGCGTCGCCGAATTCGACCGTGCCGGTGCTTCCGGCTTCCTTGCCGGCGACCAGGTTCTGGGCGTAAATGCTCCCGGTCGTTTTCAGCTCGGCCTCGCTGCCGTCGTTCTGACCGACGATCAGGTTTTCGGCCGCGACGCTGCCGTTCCCGGTGAGGGTCGCTTTGCCGGACTGGCCGAGCACAAAGTCGTTATAAATGTAGCCGGATCCCTGGACGTAGGAGCCGCCCATGATGGACCCGCCGTTGAGCGTGATGTTGGCGGTGGAGCCCGGGTCGGCCGCCGCGATGATCCCCGCATCGCCGCTGACCGAATTGTTCTCGTTGATCGTCATGTTGACCGTGGAGTTTTCCGAGGCGATCGTGAGCTTGGACTGCTCTTCGCCTTGAATGCCGACCTGCATGTAGCCCCAATTTTCGGCTTCGAGACTGACGTTCACGATGCCGGAACCGGTCCCGAGCGTCATGTTCCCGCAGGAGTCGAGCGAGGCCGCGTCTTTCAGGGTGACGTTGACCGTGCCGTCACCGCCGACGATGGCGTCCTGGTTGGTCGTGAAGACCGCCTGACCGACCTTCTGGCTCTCGGTGTCGTACACGCCTTTCGCGTCGATGGTCAGCGTGGAGCCCTCATCGGCCAGAAGCGACAGATTGCCGGCCTGGGGCTGGATCCAACCCTCGCCGTCCATGTTGACGTTCAGATTGTTACCGCCGGTGGCCTTCATCGTCAGCGCGCCGTTCGGCTGGATGTAGCCGCCCTCGTTGGTCGTGATGTTGAGCGTCAGGTCGCCGCTGTCGGTCTGGATGAGCAGATCGTCCGAAGCGCTGGCGTTTTCACCGTCACCGTCGTCGGCGGTGATCAGGCCGCCTTCGGAGAGGTTGATCGTGCCGTTCCCCTTGATTTGAGGCGTGGAGAGGATGGTGCGGTACTGCGTGCCGTAGTCCTCATCGACCTGGTTCCCCTTGACGGTCAGTGTGCTGCCGTCGAGCCGGGTCTCGCCCGCCACCTGGACGTTGGAGAGGCCGGAGATTTCCATGTCGCCGGAATGATCGCCCGTCACGGTCACGCCGGACGCATTCGACGCGGTGAGCGCCCCGGTGAAATTCCCGTTCACGTACATCGAGCTTTGGTCGATCGTCGTGGGGTTGGTGTTCGTGTAATCGTGGTGGATCTCGACCGTCGAGTTATTCGAGACACTCAGGCTTCCGGTCGGGGAGAGCGTCGAGTTCTGGTCCACGTACAGACCGCCCGACGTAATGGAAAGCGTGTCTCCCATCGCGACGGTGGAGTGGTCCAGAGCGAGCGTCATGCCGCTGATGTTGTTCAGCTTGCCGCTCGAGTCGGTCGGAGAGTTGGTGATGTCGGTCAGACGGATGGTCCCGTACGTGGCCCCCGTGTTGACCAGATCGGTGAAGGCGAACTGGCTGGAAGAAATGCCGTCGCCGGTGATCCCGAGCACGGGCGTGCCGCTTTCCGACTCGTTAAAGAAGAAGCCGCTCGAGGCCCCCTGGCGCAGGTCGTACTGATTCAGGTCCAGCTCGTGTGAGCCGGAAATCGAGAGGCCATTGCCGCCCAGCGTGATACCGGCCGTCTGGCTCACCTCGGTCGTCTCCGGGTTATTCAGCGCGCTGAAAAGCGAGTCGTAATCGCCCACTTCCGTGACCGCCCCGAAGCCCGGAACGGGCGCCGTCCCCAAAAGACCCAGTGCCAGAAAAAGCGCCAAACGACGCCAACCTTGTAACCGATGAAAATTTCTGGAATCCATTCCTAAACTCTCCAAAACCGAGGATTGTGACCAGTGAAAATGTCCCTATTATCACTGCTTTTGCGTTTATCGGTATAAATTACCACGAGAGTTTAGAGTTTTTCAGGAAAAATCCTTTCAATCCTTAAAATCTACCCAGACTGTCAGTGCTAAACACAGAATCAGAAAGAAACGCAGGACGAAAAAGGCCCCGCGGATAAAGCGGATGAAGCGGATTGAGGCGGATTTTTAAATAAAAAAAGGCCCCCATGAAAGGGGGGCTGCCGAGCGAAGCGAGGCTGGGGGGTTCAAACCAAAGGACGGACTTTCACCCATTTCGGAACCCCTCCGCCCCTTCGGGGCACCTCCCTTTCAGGGTAGGCTTTATTCTCAAAGCGTCCTGAACCGCTCGCGCTCAAACCCTTCGGTCGGCACGAAAGGCACCACCGTCTGTTCCGTTTTGTAATATTCATCCAGCAGAATGGGCTCGGGCGCTTTGGGCGCGTTTTTCGAGTAGGCGACCTGGAGGTCCAGCGCAAAGCGTCGCGTCTCGCCGTCGATCCTGCCGATGAGCATGACGCTCGGCCCCATGTAATTGTTCGGCTCCCAGTAGATCACGTCGTCCCGGTCCTGCGCATGCTCGTGGAAAGCCGCCGAGAGGGCGTCGCAGTCCGCCTCCCTTCGCCCCATGATCACCCGGGCCGTGCGGTCAAACCGGAAGTGCCGGCCGAAGCGCAGGAGCTCGTACTCCCAGATCCCGGTCTGGTCGTTTTCATGCCGAAGCAGGTCCCTGACCCGCGGCGCGAAGGAGATCTCCGTCAGGACGCACCCGGCCATGGCGTTCTTGGTTTTCTCGATGCCGAGCTCCTGACCGAGCTGGTGCAGCGGCGCGCGGGCACGGCCCGAAAGGGCGTAGAGCTGCGACCGGTCCACGATCCCGGTAAGCTCCGCCTCGGTTGGTGGGAGCAGCTGGCCGCAGATCGGGCGGATGAGCCGGCCCTTCAGACCGCTGTGGTACTCGAGCATTTCGAGGTGGTGGCGCTGCTGGCTCATCGGACGCTGACCAATGACCTCGCCCGTGATCACGATGTCGGCCCCGACCTCGTCGAAGAGCTCCTTCGCGCGGTGGATCATGTACAGGTGGCAGTCGAGGCACGGGTTCACGCCCTTCCCGTAGCCGTAACGGGGGTGGCGGACCAGCTCGATGTACGAGGCGTCCGTATGCACGAAGCGGCACTCAATGCCGAGCATTTCCGCACATTCGCGGGCCGCGGCCGAAGTGTCGCAGAAAGGGGTGATGACGTTCAGACCCAAAACCTCAAAACCCTGCTTCTGCATGATCTTGATGGCCAGGAGACTGTCAAAGCCGCCGGAAAGGAGTGCGATCGCTTTTTTCATAGTGTGGAGTTTGGAGTGTGGAGTGAGGAGTAGTGTTTAAAGGCCCCCCTGAAAGGGGGGCTGCCGAGCGAAGCGAGGCTGGGGGGTTCAGGCAAAAGGACGGACTTTCACCCGTTTCGGAACCCCTCCGGCCCTTCGGGCCACCTCCCCTTTCAGGGGAGGCTTCCTAATAATCCGCGGGGCCTTTTGAGGCCTGCGTGTTCTTACTGATTTGGTGTTCAGGTGTGATTTTTATCCCATCATTTTATATTAATGTCTTTTTCTGTCAATGCAGGGCGGAGAAATTTTCTTAAAAAAAGGGCGGAGGGGGTTGACAAACGGCGGGGTTTCCGTTAAGATTGAATTGTTTGTCACTTCGGCGTTAAAAATCGTCCACCATTCAAGGAAAACGGTCATGAAAAAACTTTCCACTTTCGCTTTCATTTTGTCGTTCGTTCTTCTGGGCGCCCGCGTTTGGGCGGCGGATTCGGCCTTCGTCGAGGCCGAGAGCTTCCAGGAAAAAGGCGGCTGGGCCGTCGATCAGCAGTTCATGGACATTAAATCGCCCGGCGAGGCGGGGTCCGTGATCCTCCTCGCCCACGGCATGGGAAAACCGGTCGAAAACGCCAAAACCACCGTCTCGCTTCCCAAGCCCGGCACGTATCAGGTCTTCGCCCGGACAAGAAACTGGGTCTCCCCGTGGATGCCGGCCGACCTGAGCGACGAGGTCCGCGTGCGCGACTGGGCGCCGGGAAAGTTCCGCCTCATTCTGAACGGAAAGCCCTCGGAGATCACGCTCGGAATTTACGGCTCGGGCTGGTGCTGGCAGAAGGCCGGCTCCGTGACCGTGACGGAAAAAGATCGGAAATGCGCCGTTGAGCTTCAGGACCTGACCGGCTTCGACGGCCGTGTGGACGCGCTTTACTTCACGACCGACCCGGCCGAAAAGTGCGCTCTGCCGGACGATCCGGAACCGCTTGACGCCGTGCGTCCGGTGGTTCGTGAGGAAAACCCGAAGGTTTACGACCTGGTCGTCGTGGGCGGCGGGATCGCGGGAACGTGCGCGGCCTGCGCTGCGGCCCAGCTCGGTCTGAACGTCGCGCTGATCCAGGACCGGCCCGTTCTGGGCGGGAACGGCTCGACCGAAGTCCGCGTTCACCTCAATGGCGGCGTGAATCTTCCTCCGTACCGGAACGTCGGGAATCTCACGTACCTGATGGGCCCCCACGGCGGCGGAAACGCCCGTGAGGCGGGGCACTACAAAGACGGCGAGCGGCTCGCGCTTTGCCAGAAGTACGCGAATCTGGACCTTTTCCTCTCGACCCACGTCGTGGCGGCGGAGAAAGAAGGGGACGCCATTTCGGCCGTCATCGGGAAGCACATCGAAACGGGCGTCGAGACCCGGTTTAAGGGAAAACTCTTCGCGGACTGCACCGGCGACGGCTGCGTCGGGTTCCTCGCGGGCGCCGACTGGCTGATGGGCCGCGAACAGAAATCCGACTTTGACGAGCCGAGCGCGCTGGAGAAACGGGACAAAATGACGATGGGCGCGTCCTGCCAGTGGTACACGGTCGAGGCCGATCACGTGACCACGTTCCCGGAACTCCCCTGGGCGCATCAGTTCTGCAAGGAGAGCATCAAGCCGATGCTCCGCGGCGACTGGGACTGGGAGACCGGTCTGAATTACGACCAGGTCTGGGAGTTCGAGCGCATCCGCGATAACGCATTGCGCGCCGCCTACGGGCATTGGTCCTACATGAAAAACCACGCCGACGGCAAATGGCCGGAAGCGGTCAAAAACCGTGAATTTGGCTGGCTGGCCTTCATCTGCGGAAAGCGCGAATCCCGCCGGATCCTCGGCGACGTGGTTCTGCGCGAGCAGGACATCACGTCAGACCGTCAGTGGGAGGACGCCTGCGTCCCGTGCACGTGGTCGATCGATTTGCACTACCCGGACCCGCACAACTCGAAGTACTTCCCGGGCAATGAGTTCCGGACGTACTGCGTGGGCGGGAAGAAGCCGCCGCACTACGCGATCCCGTACCGGACGCTTTACAGCCGGAACGTGGAAAACCTTTTCATGGCCGGGCGTGACATTAGTGTGACGCACATCGCGCTAGGGACCATCCGCGTCATGCGCACCGGCGGGATGATGGGGGAGGTGGTTGGAATGGCCGCGGCCGTCTGCCGGAAGCACGACTGCAACCCGCGGGCCGTGTACGCCGACTACCTGCCGGAGCTGGTCGAGCTGATGCAGGCCGGCGTGGCCGATTTCCCGCAGGACCAGACCGTGATCCAGACGCCGAAATGGCTCCCGACTGCGGGGATCAACTACGCCCGGACGGCTAAAGTGAAAGCCTCGTCGGAGCACCAGAGCGGTCTTTACCCGGCCTCGAAGATCAACGACGGGATCGCCGACGTGTTCAGCAATAATTCGCGCTGGGTCTCGCAAGGCGGGGCGGAAAGTGAACGCTCGGAAACCTGGGTCGAATTCACGTGGGACGAGCCAGTGACGATCAACGCCTGCCGCATCGTGACGGGCCAGGTCGGCGGAGACCATCCGCGTACCCCGGTCGAGAATTTCCAGCTTCAGAGGTTCCAGAACGGCCGCTGGGTCGATATTCCGAAGGCGGGGGTCAAGGGAAACACGGCCGTGTGCGACCTTGGCGTTCAGTTCGGCGACGTGACGACCGACCGTCTGCGCCTCTTCATTAATACGCCCGGCTACCTCGCGAGAGTCTGGGAGCTGGAGCTTTACAGAATTAGGAATTAGGAATGCGGAATTCGGAATTAGTTTTTTCAAATCTCGTTTCCGTTTTATCGTCCCTGGGGCCGTGCGCCGTCGCGTTTTCCGGCGGGGTCGATAGTTCCGTGCTGGCTCGAGCGGCGGTCGAGGCCGCGAAGGTGAACGGCTGGGATGTGCTGGCGCTGACGGCCGAAAGTCCCTCCATGCCCCGGGCGGCGGTGGAAGAAATTCGACAAACCGCCGCGGAGATCGGGATCCCGCACGCGTTCGTTTCGACTGAGGAACTAACGCTTCCCGAGTACCGGGCCAATCCCCGCGAGCGGTGCTTCTTCTGCAAACGCCACATTCTCGGGAAACTCCGTGCGGCGGCAGAGGCGCGAGGCTTTTCGGTCCTGGTCGAAGGCTCGAACGCCGACGATCTGGGCGATTTCCGGCCAGGCTACCGCGCGGTCCAGGAAAACGGCGTGAGGAGTCCCCTCATGGAGGCGGGCATGACCAAGGCCGACGTGCGAGAAGCCGCTCGATTCTGGGGCCTTTCGACCGCTGAGAAACCCTCCACGCCATGCCTGGCGAGCCGGATCGCGTACGGGGTCGAGATCACGTCGGAGCGTCTGCGAAAAATCGAACTGGCCGAGGCGTTCCTCCAGACGTGGGGCGTTTCCCCGCTTCGGGTCCGCGTTCATGAAAACGACTTGGCCCGGATCGAAACGACGCCTGAGTGGATGCCGACCCTGCTCGAACGCCGCGAGGAACTGACCGCCGAGCTGAAAAAAATCGGCTTTTCGTGGGTCAGCCTCGATCTTGAGGGGTTCCGGAGTGGATCGCTTAATCAGGGGTGAACAAAAGTGTGGAGTGTGGAGTGTGGAGTTGGCGCTTCGCGTAACGCAGGCTTCAGAAAAACTTGAACTCTTAAAAGCCTTTAGGCTTTTCCCACTCCACACTCCACTCTCTATTCGAATTCGCTTTTTTTTGGCGACTTTTTTTCTTTACGGTGCTTGACTTTCTTTGGGGGAAGTGTATAATGAGGTCTGGCGGTTGATTCGGGTCGCCCGTTTTGGCCCGGGTCCCTTTCGTTTCCTCACCCTTCATCCTTTAGAATTCCATCTTCGAAATGCGTTTTCACCTTCCCCTCCTTGCTCGTGTTCTGATCGCGGTCGTGCTCGGCATCGTGCTGGGCCTTTTCCTTCCCGATTGGGCGGTTCGGATTTTCACGACGATCCAGTCGATCTTCGCGCAGTACCTCGGTTTCTGTATCCCGCTGATCATCCTCGGCCTGATCATTTCCGGAATCTCCGGCCTGGGAGGCAGTTCGGGGAAAATGCTCCTTCTGACCGTTTTTCTCGCGTACGGCTCGACCCTCTTCTCGGGCTTCATGACGTATTTCAGCTGCGAGAAGGTTTTCCCGTGGCTCCTGAAAGACCTTTCCGTCGTCGCGCCGCCTGAGGGGTCCAATCTGGCTCCGTATTTCACGATCGAAATTCCTCCCGCGATGGGGGTCATGACCGCGCTGGTCCTCGCCTTCGTTTTGGGGATCGGGATCGCCAAAACGAAATCCGACTCACTGAAACTCCTCGCCGACGAGTTCCGGTTCATCATCGAGCGCCTGATCATCAAGACGATCATTCCGTTCCTCCCGATTTTCATCATGTGCATCTTCATGGGAATGACCGCCGAAGGGACGATCTGGAAAATGCTCAACGTCTTCGGGAAAATCATTCTGGTCGTTTTCGACCTGCACTTCGGTCTGCTCGCGATCCAGTTCATCACGGCCGGTTTGATCGCCCGGAAAAACCCGCTCAAGGCGTTCTGGAACATGCTCCCGGCCTACTTCACGGCTTTGGGGACTTCTTCGTCGGCCGCGACGATCCCCGTCACGCTCCAGCAGGTCAAGAAAAACGGCGTGAAGCCGGAAATCGCGGACTTTTGCGTCCCTCTTTGCGCGACGATCCACCTGGCCGGCAGTACGCTGAAAATCACGGCTTTCGCGCTGGCGATCGCCATCCTGACGGGCGGCGACGCTTCGCTGCCGACCTTTGCGGCCTTCATCGCGCTGCTTGGCGTCACGATGATCGCGGCCCCCGGCGTCCCCGGCGGAGCCATCATGGCGGCCACGGCCCTCCTTCAGAGCATCCTCGGCTTCGACGAAGTGGCGACCGGCCTGATGATCGCTTTATACATCACAACCGACTGCTTCGGGACCGCCTGCAACGTCTGCGGCGACGGCGCGATCGCACTGGTCGTGGACCGATTCAATCAATCAACGGAGAATTGACCCTTTCCTTTTTTTAATCACGCACGAAAATGAAACGATTCATCCTTTCCTTCCTCTTTATGCTCGGTTTCGCTGCAGCGGCGCTGGCGGCCAGCCCGAACCTTGAGCTGAAAACCGAAACCGCCACGCTCGTATGGAACGCCCAGGGCCTTTCCATCACGCCGACCCAGGGAAGCCCCTCAGTGGCGGGAAGTCCCCGCCCGGTCTGGTCGATGGCGCTCCTGGAAAACCCGGCCAATCCGGACTACTCCGGCAAAACGCTCATCATCGAGGACACAGAGCAGCGGCTCGAGCAGAAGCAGATCGCCGACGGCAGTTTCGAGGTTTTTTACCCGGAAATGCGCCTCGGTGACCGCACGTTCAAAATTTCGGTCCGGCTGACGGTCTGCGTTAAAGACGGCGCGTTCCAGATGAACGCCGACGTAACGAACGGCACGACCGACTGGGTCGTTTCCGAGTTCACCGGCCCGGTGCTCATCGGCATCGACGCGGATCTGAGCAAGACGCCGCTCCTCTGGCCGTGTGGTCTGGGCGAAAAGTTCACGACCACGCC
Organism: Thermoguttaceae bacterium; assembly: GCA_017447865.1. Lineage (GTDB taxonomy): Bacteria > Planctomycetota > Planctomycetia > Pirellulales > Thermoguttaceae > RGIG3701. The sequence goes on along the minus strand of JAFSMO010000081.1, from coordinate 40,377 downwards.
GGACCAGCCGCAGGAGGTGAATGACCCGATGTGGGGCCAGACCTGGCCGAAAGCCGGGGATGACTACGTGAAGAGCGCGCAGTACCCGAGCCACCCGTTCACGATGCAGTGGATCGCGTTCGCCGGCGAGCAGTTCGGGCTTTCCGTCGGGAGTTACGACCCGGCGCGAGAGTCGAAGCGTTTCACGGTGCGTTACTCGCCCGGGACGAAAAAGTTCAAAGTGAGCATCATCCACCTGCCGCAGATCCCGGCCATGACGGACGGAAAGCCGGTGGTCTGGAGCAAAAACCTCCTGAACGTCCTGCCGTACTCGGGCGACTGGCACGTCGCGGCCCGGCACTACCGCGCCTGGTTCGACACGTGGGCGAAAGTCGGCGAGCAGAAACCCGAGTGGGTCAAGAACATGAGCGGAATGTTCCTCGTGATCCTGAAGCAGCAGAATGGCCGCCACACCATGTGGAAGTACTCCGACATTGGCGGGGCGATCTGCGACGCGGCCGACGCGATGGGCTACGACTTCATCGCCCTTTTCGGCTGGCATCACGGCGGGCACGATCATTTGTACCCGGAATATTTCCCGGCGGAGGAACTCGGCGGGCGTGAGGAGCTGATCAAGGGGATCGCCGCCGCCCACGCACGCGGGAAGCGGGTTTACATGTACGCGAACGGCCAGCTCATCGACTCGGATAATAAAGCGTTCTGGGAGAAAGAAGGCGAAGCGCTGAGCATGCGCATGAAGGACGGCTCGGTCGCGCACGAAGTCTGGCAGAAATTCGACGATTCACCGGCCCACTTCTGCGGCCTGGCCTGTTCCGGGAATCCGCGCTGGTTCGAGATCATGCTCGGTCTGGCGAAGCAGGCGAACGATTTCGGCGCCGACGGGCTTCTGTTCGACCAGCTCGGCGTCGGTCACTCCCGGCTTTGCTTCGCGCCGAATCACGGCCACCCGGTCCCGTCGATGGGTCACGGCACGCAGGCCGCCTACCTGCTTGAAAAACTCGACGCGGCCATGAAGAAGATCAACCCGAATTTCATCATCCTGACGGAAGGCCTGAACGACGCCGGCGCCCAGGCGGTTTCTTACTACCACGGCATGTGCTTCGGAGCGTTCGGCCCGCCGAATGCGACGGTCCTCAACGCGATGATCGAAAACGTCCCCGGGAATTTGCGTTTCCCGGAGCTTTACCGGTACACGTTCCCGGAGGTCACTCTGACGATTCGCGACCCGATGCCGGTCGAGCACCCGTGCTTCACGAACTACGCGTGCGTTTTCGGGCTGAATCATGAGATCGAGCTGCGTTACCCGCCGGACAAAAAGTGCGTCCTGACGGGCAAACTCCCCACGACGCAGGAGTACGTGGAGTGCCACAGTCGCGACCGACTCGGTTTCGGCCATTTCGACCGCGAAGCGTCCGAGTGTTTCGCCTACTCGAAATCCGTGATCGAGTTCCAGAAGGCCCACGCCGATCTGCTCGTGCGCGGGAAATTCGTCGATTCGGACGGTTTCACGTGCGAAGGGAAACTCATCGCGAAAGCCTACACGGACGAGTCGGGCAAAAAACTCGGCGTTCTGCTCTGGAACCCGAACAAGGAGCCGGCCCCGTTCACGCTCACCGTTCCGGGCAAAAAACTGACTCACGCCGCGGCGCCGGGAGAAGCGACGACTGCCGACGCGCTGGGCCCCGTTCCGGGTGAGTCGATCCGGTTGATGGTTTTTGAGTGATTTACTTTTTTGAAGTCAAACTGAAATGAAATATTACCGCTGGGAGCTTTTGCTCCTCCTTTCACTTGCGTTTTTGTTCAACCAGGCGGACCGCGCCCTTTTCGGCATTTTGAGCAATCCGATCCAGGCCGACCTGCAGCTGACCAGTGAGCAAATGGGCCTGGCCGCGACGGTCCTTCTGGCCGTTTTGGCGATCCTGATGCCGATCACGGGCTGGATCGGGGACCACTTTAACAAAAAGTGGATCATCACGTTCTGCCTCCTTTTCTGGTCGCTCTCCACGATGCTGACCGGTCTGGCGAACGGGTTTTTGATGCTCGTTCTGCTCCGCTCGGTGGCGACGGGGGGCGGTGAGTCCTTTTACGTCCCGGCGGCCTACCCGCTTCTGGCGGCGTGGCACAAAAAGACCCGTTCCATCGCGTTTTCGGTGCATCAGGGCGCGTTCTACTTCGGCGTGATCTCGAGCGGATTCCTCGCCGGCTGGATCGCGCAGCACTTCGGCGGGTGGCGCTCCGCGTTCTACGTTTACGGGGCTTTGGGCTTCCTGCTCGGGATCGTTTTCATCTTCCGCCTGAAGGGAATGCCCGAGGAAACGCAGGAAGACGCGGAACCGCAAGAAAAGCCGGAAACGCCACAGAAAACGCCGTCGTTGGGCGCGACGCTCCGGTTCTTCCTGACCACGCCGACGGTCCTCCTTTTGACCATCGGCTTTTCCGCGATCGTGTTCGTTAATAACGGCTACATGCAGTGGGGCCCGACGTTTTTGAGCGAGAAATACGACCTTGACGTCACCATGGCCGGTTGGAATTCGATGTTCTACCACAATGCGGCGGCATTCATCGGGATCCTGCTGGGCGGCGTCGTAACGGACCTTTTCATTCAGAAATTCGAACGGTTCCGCCTCGTCATTCAGGCACTGGCCCTTCTGCTCGGCGCGCCGGCCATTTACTTCTGCGGCCTTGCGGGGAGTTTGGCCATGACGTGCGCCGCGTTCGCGGTTTTCGGGATCTTCCGCGGGCTTTACGAGACGAACACGCACGCCGCGATGTTCGACGTGGTTCCGCCCGTGATCCGATCCTCGGCCGTCGCGTTTATGTCGTTCATCGCCTTTTTGATCGGCTCCACCTCGCCGTACATTCTGGGCCGGCTGGCGGACCACTACGGCAAAGCCGACGGGCTTTCCTATGGGTTCCAGCTCCTCGGCGGCGTGTACTTCATCGGATTTTTGGCCGTTTTAGTGGCTTTACTTTTCACCTTCAAACGAGATCGGATTCAGGAGTAAAAGGCCGTGAAAATTAAAGAAATTCGCACTTTCATCTGCAACGCGTACCGGACGAACTGGGTTTTTGTGAAGGTCATGACCGACGTGGACGGTCTGTACGGCGTGGGCGAAGCGACGCTCGAGTACAAAGAGCCGACGGTCGTTCAGGCGGTCCATGATCTGGAGCGCGACCTGATCGGGAAAGACCCCCGCAACATCGAGGCGATCTGGCACGATTCGTACCGTGACGCCTACTGGCGCGGCGGCCCGGTCCTGATGAGCGCGATCTCTGCCGTCGATATGGCGCTCTGGGATATTCTGGGGAAGGACCTCGGCGTCCCTTGCTGGCGTCTGCTGGGCGGGGAAGTCCGGCGGGAAGTTCCCTGCTACGCCAACGGCTGGTTCGCCCCCGCAAAAGAACCCGAGGAATTTGCCGAGAAAGCCGCCCAGACCATCGCGGAGTGCCAGTGGTACGGCCTGAAGTGGGACCCGTTCGGCTCGTCCTACCGGAGCATCGACCCCGCCGTTTTCCGCAAGGCGATCCGCTGCGTCGAACTGGTTTACGAAGCGTGTGCGGGAAAAGCCGAGATTTTGATCGAAGGCCACGGACGTTTTGACCTCCCGACCGCTCTGCGCATTGCGAAGGAACTGAAAAACTACAATATTTTCTGGTTCGAGGAGCCGATCATCCCCGACACGATCGAGGCGATCGCCGACCTGCGCTCGCGCATCGATGTTCCGCTTTCGTTCGGGGAGCGCCTTTACGGGAGCTGGGCGTTCCGTTCGCTTCTGGAAGCGCGCGGCGCCGATTACATCCAGCCGGACGTTTCCCATGCGGGCGGTCTGACGGAACTGAAAAAGATCGCGGCCATCGCGGAGACCCACCACATTCCGCTGTGCCCGCACAATCCGAGCGGCCCGGTGGCGAACGCGGCGACGCTCCAGCTGGCGGCTTCGACCCCGAGTTTCTTCCTGCTCGAAACCATGTCGTCGGACGTTCCGTGGCGCTGCGAGGTCTGCGACGAAGACGTGAAAGTCGTGAACGGCAAGATGCAGATCAACGACCGCCCCGGTCTGGGCGTGGATCTGCGTGAAGACGAGATCGCGAAGCACCCGTACGTTCCCACCTCCCTGCGCCACTACAAAGGGACGCTCACGGAGATCCGGCCGTCCAACGCGAAGAAATATTTTTGAAAACTTCCAAGAGAAAAGAAAGGCCACTCATTATGCGCTCCCTCATTTTTACTTTAGTGTTCCTTTCTTTCTCCATCGTGTTCGCGGCCGAGTTCAAGCCCGTTTCGGTCTGGACCGCCGACGACGTGTACCCCAACCCGCCGGGACGGTACGCGATCGAGCGCATGATCGACGGCGATCTGGGAACCTACGCCTGCATTCTGGACGACACGCGGGACGGAACCGATGAAACCGGCGTTTACCCGCCGAAGGCCAAGGCCCCGGTGACGGGCCGGTTCATTCTCGACCTCGGCGAAGTCCGTGACGTGAAAGGCGTGCGGTTCGTCGCCCGGAACGCCGGGGTCCTGACCATGGCCTCGAACGTCACGGTCTTCACGTGCGACGATGCTCAGGGGACGCAGAACTGCCGCGCGATCGTCCGGGACGCGGAGCTTCCGCTCATCAACTGGTCCAATTCGGCTTTCGTCCAGTGGGATGAACCGGTCAAAACCCGATTCCTTGGCGTGCGGGTCAATGAGTCGAACCAGCGCAAGATCAGCTTCAGCTGGGACTGGACCATGCGCGACTGGGAAAAACGCCTCGGTCTGCCGAGCTGCGCCGACGGGCGGAACCTGAACATTCAGATCGCGGAAATTTCGTGCTTCGACGCGCCCCCCGCCGACGTTCCGGTCAAAAACCCGCCGGAGGTCGCGTTTCCCGAGTGGCGGCTCCAGCGCGACTGGCTCACGCAGGACTGCGGGCTGGACATTCAGCTGGCGTTCCGCGACGCGAACGGGAACGAGTTTGAGAAGGAGCTGGTTTCCAAAGTCCTGAAAGACTGCGCGACTCTCCCGGCGTCCCAAACCATCGCGTCTGAAAGCGAAACCCTCGCCAAAGCCGGAGTTCCCGGGACCGATGCGCGCTGGAAGGCGCTTTACTTCCGGGCCTGCGCCGAGCGCCGAAAAGCCCGCCTCTCCGAGCTTCTGACCCGCGCAAACCAGTTCATCTACGTGAAGCACCACGTTTTTGGCTCGACCAACGGCCTGATCGGGAAGTACGACATTCCGGACGAGCAGATCCTTGACGTCACTCCCTCATACAAACCCGGCTCCCAGCTTTGCCTCGCGACGCTGCATGAGGACGGGACGGTGACGAACGAGGTTTTGATCGAAAAGCCGGAAGGGTGCATTTGCTACCCGACGCTTTCGTACGACGGCAAGACGTTGGTCTTTTCGATGCGCAGCAATTTCCGCGACGATTCCCTCTACTTGTACTCGATGGATCTGGCGACGCGCCAGGTGAAGCGGCTCACGTTCCCGCTGAAAAACGCCGAGGGAAAGGTCCTGCACGTGGCGGACTGCGAGCCGTTTTTCCTCCCCAATGGCCGGATCGTCTTCGCGTCCACCCGCAGCATTCACATCAGCGACTGCTGGTACAGGGCCTCGGCCGACATTTACTCGTGTGCCGCCGACGGCTCGGACATTCGGCGCATGACGTACGACCAGCTTCAGACCAACCTCCCACAAATTCTGGAGGACGGAAAAATCGTCTTCACGCGCTGGGAGTACAACGACCGGTCGGCGCTCTACAATCACCCGCTCATTTCGATGAACCCGGACGGCACGCAGCAGACGGAGTACTACGGAAACGACTCGATGTTCCCGTCCTCGATCCTGCACGCCCAGCGGATCCCCGGAAGCTCGAAAGTCCTCGCGACGATTTCCGGCCATCACACGATCTACAAAGGCAAGCTCGGCATCGTGGACCGCACGCAAGGGACGCAGGGCGACGAGGGGATCACGCTGGTGAACACGAAACTCGACGGGACCCTCGGCTCCGAGCACGCCGACGTGAAGCCGCGCGGGATCGAGGATTTCATGATCGACATTTTCGGGCAGATCGGCCCGCAGTACGCCCACCCGTTCGCGTTCGACGAGGAAAATTTCCTCTGCTCGTTCGTTCCGGAAGGCTCCCCGCGGACGTTCGGCCCGCTGAATCCCCCGTTCGGCGCGTACTACATGAAACCCGATGGGACGCGCGAGCTGCTCGCCTTCGACCCGTGGCAGGGAACCGGCCGGATCGTCCCGGTGATGAAGCAGACCGTCCCGCCCGACCGCGGGGACCACGTGGACCTCGACGAGAATTTCGGGACTTTTTACCTCCAGAACGTTTACTTCGGCCCCGGTCTGAAAGGGATCGAGCCCGGAAAAGCGAAAAAACTCCGCGTCGTGGCGCTCGAGTACCGTTGCTGCAGGATGGGCTACGGCCAGAACGGCGGCGAGTGCGAGACCGGGCTGTGCCAGACGCCCATTTCGCTCAATTCCGGGAGCTGGGACGTGAAGCACGTCATCGGCGAGGTCGAGATCGAGGAGGACGGCAGCTGCTGCTTCCAGGTCCCCGCGCGCCTGCCTGTCTATTTCCAGGTCCTAGACGAAAACGGCTTCACGCTCCAATCGATGCGCAGCTGGGCGACGCTCATGAACGGCGAGCAGTTCGCCTGCCTGGGCTGCCACGAGAACAAAAACGACGCGCTGACCACCTCCCAGCGGGGTTCCACCCTCGCGATGCGCAAGCCGATCCAGATCCCGCGGCGGCTCGACGGTTCACTTCACCCGCTCGTCGTTGAGTACCAGAACGCCTCGTGGCTCGACTCGACGGACCTTTACCTTGGGATCCAGCGTCCCCGCTCGCTCGACCCGAACGCGCCCGTGGACGGTTTCAGCTACCGGCAGGAAATCCAGCCGATCCTGGACCGCCACTGCGTCCGGTGCCACGACGGGAAGAACGAAAAGACCACGCTCTGCCTGACGGGCGAGATCGCCAAACCGGAGAGCATTTCGCTCATCGGCGCCGGGCACGTGGACCCGAAACGGGCGTACACGCGATCGTACGTGGAGCTCACGACCTCCGGAAAGCCGGACGGAAACCCGTGGATGACCTGGCTGAAACCCCGCAGCCGCGCGGAGATGCTCCCGCCCAAAATGTACGGAGCGGTAAACAGTCCGAAAATTTTCACATACTTTGAACCTTCCCACTACGGCGTCCAGGTGAGCGACGCGGAAAAGCGCACGTTCGCCTGCTGGCTCGACCTCCTGATCCCCTTCTGCGGCTCCTACTGCGAAGCGAACACGTGGACCGACGCCGAAAAGAAGGAGTACGAGTACTTCCAGGAAAAACGCCGGATCTATGCCGAAGAAGAGCGCAAGACCCTCAAAAAATGAAATTTCCAATCCCCACCACCACCTGACCCAGAAAGACCAGATCATGAAGTCCTTCCTGAAATCCTTAATCGTTTTCGTTTTCGTTTCGGTTTTTTCAGTCTCCGTTTCTTTTGGCGCCTTGACGCTCAAAGTGCAGGAGATCCCGGAGTCGGGCCTGGTGATGGCCCGTGTCCCGGCCCGTGTTTTGGCGTTCCTCCTGGAACGTGACCCGCAGACCGTTCAGAACATTCGGGTCCGGCTGGGCGAAACCGCGATCCAGGCGCAGTACGCCGGAGAAACGCTCGTTTTCCAGTGCGACGAAAATCTGATCGCGCGGTCAAAAGACCAGGTCCTTGAATTCACGCTGGAGCCCGTCGTTTCCGATCCGGCGGTCCGAGGCCCGGAGCAGGTCGCGGCGTTTCAGGTCGAAAACTCCGAGTTCCGGATCACTCACGAGGCGGCCAAACGCGGCGCGTTCCCCAGTCGGGTCGAGTTCCTGAAAACCGGCCGGGTGATGGACTCGCTGGCGTTTCACGACCGGCTCTACGCCGATGGAAAGCAGTGGGGCGTGAATCTGGACCCGGCCCCCGTGCTGGAAGTCCTTTCGGACGGTCCGATCTGCACGGTCGTGCGGACGCACGGGTTTTACTCGATCAACGGAAAAGCCTCCGAATCCGGCACGAACGCCGTGTACGAGTGGTTTTACTTCAAGACGGTTCCGGGCCTGATTTACGTCAAGGCCGTCGCCCGGCAGGAACGGCCGCGGGAGTGGAAGGAGGCGCATTTTCTCGAGATCCACCCGAACGACCCGGGCTTCACCGAGTGGGCGGGCCTGAACGCTCCCAAAGGCTCCAAAGACTCGGCGGAATTCAAGACCGGGACCTTCACCGGCGCGGACGAACAAAAACACTTCAGCCAGTTCGGCGGGATCTCCGACGGGAAAAACTTCCTCATGCTCTCCGCCGGAAGCGGTGCATACGATGGTTTGGGCCACTACGGTCCGTACTTGCACGCCGACTTGTACCAGGCTTGGGCCACGTGGGATTCGCCCCGAAAATTCTGGGCGGCCTGGATGGCGGTCCGGACGTTTGACTCCCCCGCCGATTTTGAGGCCTTCGGCCGGAAATTCTTCGTGAAACCTTCCCCCGCCTACGTGAAACTGGAGATTTCAGGCGAAATTCCCGCTCTGGCTGACGCGAAAGAGCCGTGGCGCAAAGCGCTCGCCGAGGCGCTTCTGCTTGGCGAGAAAGAGTTCACCTCCGCGGAATTCCAGGCCCTGAAAACCGGCACGAACGCCCCGGTCGAACGAATCGGCAGCGAGCTGGTCCTCGTGAAAAGCCGGGATCTGGCCGCGCTTCTGGAACAGAAAACCGACTCGGTTCGGCTCATCGCGCTGGTGGACCGGAACTCCGGAACGTGCTTCACCGCCGCGGACCCGGAGCCGATTTTCCAGTTGGATTTCCGACGGGTTTTCAAGCCTGAAGAAGGAACAGAAACCTCCGAAAAATTCCAAAAACTTTCCGTCTCGTCCGATTCCGGCTGGAAGTCCGTCGATTTCGCGCCGACCGAAGGCGGGGTCCAGTTCCGTTTCTCCGGGCCGAAAGTCCGCGGCCTTGAAGACGCCCAGATCCCGGTCGAGGTCACGCTCCAACTTCTGGCCGACCCCGAAAAAGACGGGCTTCGGCTGACCTGGAGTGGGAAAAGCGGCTCCGACGAGTACACGCTGATGGAATTTTGGCCCGGAATGGTGACGTGCGGCGAGTTTGGCCCGCGAGTGACGGCGATTTACCCCGCCTCGAGCGGCCATTTGGTGCGCCGGGCCCCGCAGAGTACGGTCAATTACCGCTCCGGCTACCCCTCCGGCTGGGCAGTCATGCCCTGGTTTGCGGCCTGGGACGAAGAATCGGGCGCGGGGCTTTACCTCGGCGTTCATGATCCGGACGGTTCCCAGAAAGAGCTGAGAATGAACGCGATCCCCGGGAAATCGGCGTTCCAAATGGCGTTTTTGTTCCCGATCGCGAACCAGACACTTCCGGGAAACTCGTTCAGCGCGCCCGGCGAGGTGGTCCTTCGCTCGTTCCGTGGTGACTGGGTGGACGCCGCGTCGATTTACCGTGACTGGGTCCGGACCGGCGCGAAGTGGTTCCCAACGCTCGACGAAAACGGCCGGCCCGACACGCCGCAGTGCATGAAGGAACTCTGCATCTGGGCACAGGACGGCGGCGCGCCTGGGTCCATGGTCGAGCGGACACGGGATTTTCAGGCGGCGTTCGGTGTCCCGGCCGCGGTGCACTGGTACAGCTGGCACAAGACCCCGTTCGATAATGACTACCCGCACTACGTTCCGCTGGACGGTTTCCGTGAGGCGGTCGAGAAGATCCAGAGCGAAAACCAGACGATCGTCATGCCGTACATCAACGGAAGGCTTTGGGACTCTCGCGACCGTGGCCTTGAGGACTTCCAGTTCACCTCCGTGGCGCTTCCTGCAGTCACGAAAAAAGAAGACGGCGAGCCTTTCTTCGAGACGTACCACAGCAAAGAGTCCGATGGCTCGCCCGTGAAACTCGGCGTGATGTGCCCGAGCACCGAGCTTTGGCGGAACAAAATGCACGCCACGGTCGCCGGCCTGATGAACAATCAGTCGGTCAAAGGGGTTTACATGGACCAGATCGCCGCGGCAAAACCCGCCCTCTGCATGGATCCAACCCACGGTCACACGCTCGGCGGCGGTTCCTGGTGGCGCGAGTCGTACGAGAAAATGCTCACGGAGATCCGCTCCGACGTGCAGAAAAACGGAACGCCCGCTTCTCCCGCGGCGGAACGGTTCATCACGTCCGAGTGCAACTCCGAGATCTACACGAATCGGCTCGACGGTTTGCTGACGTGGCACGTGCAGGACGACGACTGCGTCCCCGCCTTCGCCTTCGTTTACGGCGGCGCGATCCAGTGCTTCGGCCGAAATTACGGCGGCTGCTCCGATCAGGCGTTCCGGATGAAAGCGGCCCAGCAGCTCGTCTTCGGCGAGCAGATCGGCTGGTTCAGCCTCTCCACGGTCAAGCGCGAGGACTTGATGAAGTACCTGCGCCCGCTCGTCCGTTTCCGCACCCAGATCCAACCGTACTTCTGGCGCGGGGAAATGGCCCGGCCGGCGAAATTCCTCGCCGAGCTTCCGAAAATCACCGACGACTGGAACTGGCACGGCCCGACGCCCGTCACGATGGAAGCTCTGCAGACCGGCACGTGGCGCATCGTCGCGTACCCGACCGACCAGCAGACCTGGAAACGCGACTGGAACTCCGGCAAAACCGAAAAGGCCGTGGTGATTTTCACGAATTTCTCGACCGAGCCGGTCAAAAGCCGCGTTTCGCTGAACGTCCAGGAGCTTGGTTTCCCGGAAGGCGCGAAGCTCCGGTTTGAGAAAATTGACTCGGAAGGAACGCGCACGCCGCTTCCCGCGGATTTCCTGAACGGCGAGATCACGTTCCCGGCCCTGGAGACGTGGGGAGTGGAGATCAGCGGAGAGTAAAGAAAAACGCCTCAAATCCCGCGTACGCGACACTCAATCCCTTCGAAAACGCCCAAGGCCGCAATAGGCCCCGCGGATTTGGCGGATGAGGCGGATTAAGGCGGATTTTAAGGAGATAAAAAAGCCTCCCCTGAAAGGGGAGGTGCCCCGAAGGGGCGGAGGGGTTCCGAAACGGGTGAGAGTCGGTCCTTTTTCCTGAACCCCCCAGCCTCGCTTCGCTCGGCAGCCCCCCTTTCAGGGGGGCCTTTTTTAGACTTAATTCTGAATCACTCAAAAAGCTTCATCAGCGCGTCGGCGAAAAGGCTCATCCCGAGTTTGTTCGGGTGGTTAATATTATTCACCATCAGCGTCGAGTAGGGGATCCCGCGGCGGTAAAGCTGGCCGTAATAGAACGAAGCGTCCGCCAGCGCAATGTGATGTTTCGCGCAGAATTCCTTCAGGCCGGCCACGTACGGGCGCGGGTCGTCGTCGATCCCAAACTCGCTCGAAAGCCCCATCCAGTCGGCGCGGACGTAATGCGGCGAGCAGATGATCCACTCGATCCCACGCTCCTGAAAATCGGCCAGGATCCCGGAATATTCGCTTTCCACCTTCTCAGGGCTAAACCCGGAATCATTCACGAATTCCATCACGACCAGGTCCGGTTTCACGTCCAGGACCTTTTCTTTGTAGTTCTTCGGCGAACCGGCCGGCTCGTTGCGGTAAGAGCGCGAGTTGCGTCCGCCCCAGCCCTCGTGGATCATCTCGATTTTCGCCTGCGGGAAACGCTTCTGGAGGCGAGTGACGAATTGCGACTGCCAGCGGTCCTCGTCCGGGAGGAACCCGCACGCCGTCACCGAGTCGCCCCACGCCATGATCCGGACCGTCTCGCCGCGTTCGAGCTTTCCGTAAACCGTCGGGATCGTGTCCTTCGCCAGGAACATCGGCGTGTACTCTTTCGGCGTCGAGGTCGGGAAAAGGTTTTTCTCGCTCAGCCGATCGATCCGACCGGAGATCCAGACCGTCCCGAGGAGTTTCTTCCCGGCGGGGATCTCCGGGAGTTCCGGGTTGGCCACGTGCGACTCGCCCGGAATGAGCCCGAACGAGCCGTCCTCGTTCAGAACGATCGCGTCGATGCGCATTTTGCCGAACTGGTAGCTGACGTAAACTTTCTGGCCCACCGCAATTTTTCCTTCTGCGATCCGCCCGATGTTCCCCCACTCCACGTCGAGCCGGTAGTCCGCGTCACGCTCAAACGTCACGGCATTCGGGTCGGTCGAGGGCGCACTGCGCACGACTTCGGACTCGGGCAGAAACGCGTACCGGACGGCGCACTCGAACGCGCGGACCCCGGCAAACGGCTGCGCCTTGCGCCACGGCGGGCCCGCGGGATTGAAAACCGGAAGGACCATTTCCTCGTCCGTGACCTCCGTGAGTTTGGCGGGGTCGATGGCGAATTCCTGAGTACGGCCGGCGTACGTCACGCGGACCGACCAGTCGCCGGTCAGTTCCATCTTCGCGACCTCTTCGTCAGCCAGAACGAAGGAAGAAAGGGCAAGAAAAACGGTGAAAAAAATCGGGAAAATCCTTTTCATGGCGGGATTCCTTTGAAAAAATTGAAAAAGAGCCAAAAGAGAAAAAACGCGGATCCGGTTCACTGGTCGGCGCGCTTCCAGACCTTCACGTAATCGATCTCGAAGTCACGCGGGTAGTTCATCTTCGGGTCGGCCGCGCCGAAAATTCCCTGGTAAAGGCCGATCAGGATGAACATTTCGTGCTGGGGCGTCCCGCCCTCGTACACGCGGATCTTTTTGCCGTCGAGGTACCACGTCAGCCGGCCCTCTTCCCACTCGAGGCCCCAGACGTGAAATTCCTTGGAAGCATCGAACGTCAGCGGGAATTTGTAGTGGCCGTTCTTCGTAAAGTGGACGTTGAACTGGTTGCAGACGGTCGTTTCCTGGCCGACCTGCTCGAAAATGTCGATTTCCACCACGCCGTCGGCGAGCGTGCCGCGGGTCCCATCCACGTGGTACTCCTGATTGTTCGCGCCGACCTGCGTGAGCCAAAACGCCGAGTGAAGCCCGTGCCCGGCCGGCATGCGGCTGCGGATCTCGAAGTAGCCGTACTTTTGCGCGAATTTCACCTCGTTGCGGAAGTCGTTCGTCGCTTCCTGGTACCAGTAGCAGGCGGTCTGCATCGACGAGACGCATTTGTTCGTCAGGGCCGAACGCTCCGGCAGATCGCGGTCGAGACGGAGTTTCAGCACGCCGTCCTCGATCACGTAATTCGCGCGCAGATCCTCCCAGCGGCTCGGGTGGCCGATCCGTTTGTAGTACTCCTTCCGACCGGGGCGGTAGGCCGGAAACCAGTGAGTCTCATCGACCTTCGGGCCGTCAAAATCGTCCGAAAAAGTGAGGACCCACGTTTTCCCGTCCTCCGGCGGAGCCGCCAAAAGCGGGAGCGCAAGAAAAGCAAAAACGAAAAGGAGGGCGGGTTTCAGCAGTTTCATGGCGGGATTTCCTGAAAAAAAGGCGGGGACTAAAGAAACGCTCCGGGCCAGGTCACGGCTGCGCGTCCGTCGATGGCGTCTCGGTCTGCACCTGCGCCACTTGGTCTTTGGACTGGATCAACTTCTGGATCCCTTTATCGACTCCCGAGAAGCCCATGAACGCCATCGCGAGGATCGAGGCAGTGATCAGCGCGATCCCAACGCCGCGGAACGGGGCGGGAACGTGCGTCATTTCCAGTTCCTCGCGGATGCCCGCCATGATCGTAATGGCGAGCGTGAAACCCAGACCGCCGCCGATGACGTAAACCATCGCCGTGTGCAGTCCCCAAAGGTTCCCCGGCTCCTGGAGGTTTTTCAGGATCTCAAGGCACGCGAACAGGATGGCGCAGTTGGTCGTGATCAGGGGGAGGTACACGCCGAACGCTTTGTAGAGCGACGGGAAGAACTTCCGGACGTACATTTCGACGAACTGGACGCTGGCCGCGATGACGAAAATGTAAACCAGGTACGAAAGGATCGAAAGATCCGGCGCGGGCCCTTCACCGCCGGCTAGATTCCAGACCCAGACGGGCAGGGGGGCTTCCGGCCGCAAAATGTAGTACGTGATCGTCCAGCTCAAAAAGCCCGCGATGGCCATGACGAAAGTCACCGCGCAGCCCATACCGAACGCGGTGCTGATTTTCCTCGAAACGCCCAAAAACGGGCAGATCCCGACGAAATTCTTCAGCACGAAGTTATTGATCACCGCCGTCGTGACGATGAGAAGCAGCATTTCAATGAGTAAGTCCATGGTTTTCTTTCTCTTTTAGCCTTCACTCAGTTTTGTATTTAGATTGAATGTAATTCACCGCGGCGAGCAAAACGCCGAGCGTCATGAACGCGCCGGGCGGGAGGATCATGATGCTCCACGGCGTCCAGATCTCCGGCGGAAGGATCGTGAACCCCAGCCACGTGCCCGAGCCGAGGATTTCACGGACCGTCGCGATCGAGACCAGCCCCAGCGTGAACCCGATCCCCACGCCCAAAGCGTCACACGCCGAGATGAACGGGTTTTGGAGCGACGCGCACGCCTCGCACCGGGAAATGATGATGCAGTTCACGATGATCAACGGGATGTATGGCCCGAGCTGCTTGCTCATCTCGTACATGTACGCGGCGAGAAGCCGGTCCACCACCGTCACAAAAGTCGCGATCGTCAGCGTGAAAACCAAAATCCTCAAGTGCGGCTTGAGCAGATTGCGAATCAGGCTGATCATGATGTTGGAGCAGAAAAGCACGAACGTGGTCGCAAAAGCCATCGTCAGCGCAGCCTTCACGTTATTCGTGACCGCCAGCGTCGGGCACATACCAAGCAGAAGCCGGTACGTCGGGTTTTCCGGGATGATCCCATTGATGAAACGCTGACCTGCTGAGGGTAAAGTCTTCATTTTTTTATCCTTTTGGGCCGTGGGGGGAGGTTTTTCACGTTCTTCACGTTTTCCCCTCTTCACCCTTTTCTCTTTTGATCGTTCAGTTTTGAGTTAAAGCCGCTTCTTTGTACTTGGCCACCGTCGCGTTCACGATGTCGCAGACGGCCGTGGAGGAAATCGTCGCACCGGTCACCGCCCGAATTTCTTCGGGATTCTCGGGTTCACCCGCCTTGGCACGCAACGGGACCAAAACGGACTTTCCGGCAAACTGGCCGCGGAAGTTTTCGCCTGTGATGAAGTTTCCAAGCCCCGGCGTTTCTTTCTGGTCCAGAACGTAAAGGCCGGTCAGCGTCTCGATTTTGGGGTCCAGCCCGATGATGAGCTGGATCGTGTCGCCGAAGCCCTGGCCGCTTCCGGGGAAGACCCAGCCGATCGCTTCGCCGTTTTCGTTCTTCACGCGGTACACCGTCGCCGGTTTCCCGTCCGTGCCGGTAATCGTGAGGGATTCGGTCTTGGACGCATCCGCGCCTTCGACGAGGGCCGGGATCTGAGCGAAAGTCGCCGCCGTTTTATTCTTTTCGATTTGAGGACCGAGGTGGATCTGCACGTAAACCAGGATCGCTCCGTAAAAAACCGATAATAAAATCACAAGCCACGCCTGAATCAGGTAGTGCGGACGTTTAACCTCAGGGGTCTGGCTGATTTCGTTGCTTTGATTGGTTTCCATCTTCAATTTTCTTTTTACCGCGAAAAAATAATAAGGAATTTCAGGCTTTCTGGTATCCGAACGGCTTCGGGATCGTGACCTGGTTCAGAAGCGGAGTGAGCGCGTTCATCAGGAGCACCGCGAACATGACGCCCTCCGGGTAGCCGCTGAACAGACGGAAGATCATCGTCAGGAAGCCGACCCCGATCCCGAAGTACCAGCGCCCCATCGGCGTGATCGGGTTCGTCACCGGGTCGGTGGCTATGAAGAACGCCCCGAATAGCACCGCGCCGTTCGTCAGGTAGAAGAGACCGAAGTAGAGCGCGTTCTCGTTGGGCGAGGTCAACATCCCCATGATGAAGACCGTCGCGAGCATGCCGAGCGTGGTGCGCCAGCCGCCGTTCTTCCGGCAAATGAGGTAGATCCCGCCCAGGAGGATCGCGATGCCGCTCGCTTCGCCGAGGGATCCGTTATGCACGCTGACGAAACCTTTTTTCAGAAGGTCCAGAGACGTGACTCCGGTGGTCTCCACGTCCACTTTGATTTCCGATTTGTACATCGTCATCGGGGTGGCCTGCGTCACGATCCCGGAGAGTTCGTCCCCGTGGTACTGGTACGCTGCGCCTCCCATGACGGTGGCGAAGCTGATCATCGCAAACGCGCGGCCCACCATGGCCGGGTTGAAAATATTGTAACCCAAACCACCGTAGGCGGTTTTTCCGATCCCAATGCCGACGATGGACGCGGTGACTGCCACGTACCACGGCGCGTTCCACGGGAGGGAAAGCCCCAAAATCAGACCGGTCACGATGGCCGAATTATCGCTGAGGGTCCAGTATTTTTTGTGAAATGTTTCGAAAATCCACTCGGACGCGCAGCAGGTCAGAACGCAAATGGCCAACTGAAATACGGCGTAGGCATGAAAAACCGCGACCGACATGATGATAGTCGGGAACAGCGCGAGCACGACCTGAAACATCATCAGGCTCGTGGAACGATGATCGCGACTCAGATGCGGTGAACTGGTAACTTCAAAATTTCCCATAATAAAATTTTCAAATAAAAAAGAGGCCTCGAGGAATTACTTCGCGTTTTTTTGTCTCGCCAGTTCCATTTTCCCAACTCGGATCAACTGTACGATTGGAATTTTGGCGGGGCAGGAAAACGCGCAGCAGCCGCATTCAATGCACGCCAGAGGGTAGTGCTCCTTGAACACGTCCCAGTTTTTGGCTCGCGCAGAAAACATTAATCGGTTCGGAATCAGGTGCATCGGGCACGCGCTCACGCATCGACCGCAGCGAATGCAGTGCGTTTCCTTAGCTTTGCTTACTTCTTCTTTCGTCAGGATCGTGATCCCGCTCGTTCCTTTCGTCACGGGGATCTCGAGAGAACCGACGGCGAACCCCATCATCGGGCCGCCCATCAAAACACGCTGGGCGTTTTGCAGACCGCCGCAGTGTTCGATCAGGACCGAAATGGGCGTTCCAATCGGGACGAAAAGGTTCGACGGCCGGGCGATTCCCGCGCCTGTGACCGTCACGACCCGGTGCGTCAGAGGCTGATCGTAAAGGACCGCCATCGCCGTGGAAACCGACGTTCCGACGTTCATCACGGCCGCCCCGACGTCCATCGGGAGCTTGCCAAGCGGGACTTTCCGGCCCAGTGCCGCGTAGATCAACTGCTTTTCGCCCCCTTGCGGGTACTTCGTTTTCATCCGGGCGACTTCGATTTCGGCCTCGTCCGCTTCTTTGGACTTTTCCCAGCGTTCGACCGCTTCGGCCATTTTTTCCAGAGCGTCCGGTTTATTCGCCTCGATGCAGATTTTGACTTTCTTCGCACCGACGGCTTTGGCCGCAAAACGGGCGCCAGCCACCACCGTGTCGGGCATTTCCAGCATGAGGCGGTGGTCCGCCGTCAGATACGGCTCGCACTCGCAGCCGTTCAGCAGGAGCGTATCGACCGGCTTTTCAGCGTTCCGGGTGAACTTCACGTGCGTCGGGAACGCCGCGCCGCCCTGACCGACCAGGCCCGCGTTGGAAATCTTCTTCAGAATTTCTTCGGGCGAGAAATCCGCCAGCTTGTACTCTTTCAGGTGGAGCATCCGGTCGAAAAGCGTCTGCGTGTCGAACCCATCCGGGTTCACGGTCAGAACGACCGACTCCACACGCCGACCGTTCGGCATCGTGACGAAATTAATGCGTTTGACCTTTCCCGGAAGTGACGCGTAAACCGGGGCAGAAACGAAACCGCCCGCCTCCGCGACGCGCTGGCCATACTCCAGCGTGTCGTTCATGGCGACGCAGAGTTTCGCGGGGGCGCCAATGTGCTGGGAAAGAGGGAGACGCAGCTCGGCGGGAACCGGGAGGATCTCAATACTTTGTTTCTCGGAAAATTCCTTCCCCTCCCGAGGATGGATCCCTCGCGGGAAAGTGTAAGTCTCGATTTTTTGAATCATTTCAAAACTTTTTTGAGGTTGAAAAGGTTGAACTGAATTGAATTGCGTGTAAGGTGCGGCATGAGTTGAATCCCTAGTTCCGCAGCTAGTGGTAAAAAACCCGGGCGATGATGACTCCCGCGGCAAAACCGATCAGCGCGGCAGGAACCGGGCCGGTCCACTCGGTAAGGAAAACGACCCCTGCGAGAGCAGTAAGGATGGGAAGCACAAAAACCGCCAGACTGGAAAAAGTCATTTGAGCCGGGGTCAATGGTGCGCTTTTCTCCGCGTCCTGAATCGCCTTCAACCGCTCGGGCGGGATCAGACCACGTGACGGGCAGTCCGAAAGCGGGCACGACGCACAGGAAAGACTTTCCCGGGAATCCCCAACCCCTTCTTCAGGGCACTGACCGAGGATCGGAAAAAGGTCGTCATCGGCCAGCAGATCGGATTCTTTCTCGTCGCTCATGGGATCTTTCATGGATTTCCGCCTATTATGGCGAATTACGGAAAATTTGCCAGTTTTCAAATTAATTATTTTGCGCTTTTTTAAGTTTCTGTCAAGGCCTCTTGCAATAAATTCAGGAAAATATTTAAAAAAAGAATAAATTTTTTTCCATTACGTCCTTGAAGCCAATCCGTGGGGGCTTGACGGCCAACCCATTATTTGGTAAAATGCTTCCAAATTAATAATTAATGATCGGGATTCCCCATCTTTTCAATCTTCTGTGGCCGTTTTTTACGTCACTTAAAGGAATTTTTTCCATGATTTGTGTTACGATCGCGTACCCATCCCACCATCAACTGAAGTCTGAACATCAGGAACTGGCGCAAAAGGGAGCCCGACTGATTGAACTCCGCCTCGACCATCTTCAGGCCGAACCGAATATTGATCTGGTGCTCAAAGACCGCCCCACCCCGGTCATCGTGACGTGCCGCCGGGCTGAGGACGGGGGAATGTGGTACCTGACCGAGGAACGCCGCCGCCAAATTCTCGTCAAGGCGATGGAAGCGGGCGCCGATTACGTCGATCTGGAAGACGGAGTTGCGGCTTCGATCCCACGCACCGGGACGTCGAAGCGGATCGTGAGCTGGCACAATTTCGTCGAAACTCCCGAGGATCTGGACGCCGTTTACGACCGGCTGGCGGCTCAGGACGCGGACGTGGTAAAAATCGCCTGTTTCGCCCAGTCCCCCTTGGACTCGCTGCGGATGCTCGACCTGGTGAAGCGGAAACGGAACGCGAAGGTCCCGCTCGTCGGTTTCTGCATGGGCGAGTATGGCGTCCCCAGCCGGATCCTGTGCCAGGCATTTGGCTCGCCGTTCACGTACTGCCAGCCGACTGCGGAGCAGGCCCTCGCGCCGGGCATGATGGCGTGGGACGTGATGCGGGATCTGTACCGCGCCGAAGAGCTCACGCCCGAAGTGGAAGTTTTCGGCGTGATCGCCGACCCGGTGGGGCACTCCATGAGCCCGGTCATTCACAATTCGGCGTTCATCAAAAACCAGCTCCCCAACCGGGTTTACATTCCGCTGCGCGTCCAGCCGGAATTTCTTGAGGAGTTCATGCGCAAAGCCCCGGAAATCCTGAATCTGAAGGGCCTGAGCGTCACGATCCCGCACAAGGAAAAGGTGATTCCGCTTTTAGACCAGGTCGATACTTCGGTGAAGGTGATCGGAGCGTGCAACACGGTCCTCTGGAACGCGGACGGCTCAACGCTCGGCACGAACACGGACTACCAGGCCGCCATGAGTTCCCTGGCCTCAGCCGCTTCTTCGGTCGAAGGCGATGCAAAGCCGGTGAACTGGTCGGAGCCGCTGGACGATCCGCAAACCGGCGCGATCCGTGAAACGCCCTTGACGGGTAAAACCGCCCTGATCATGGGCGCGGGCGGCGTCGGAAAAGCGCTCGCCATCGGGCTGGCCCGCCGCGGAGCCGAGCTCATCCTGACCGACGCGGATTTTCCCAGAGCACAGGCCCTCGCGGAACGGCTGACCGCCGACGGTTACACGGCCGAGGCGTGCGAATGGCATTTCCGCCACGAGATCGACGTCGATTACCTCGTGAACTGCACGCCGATCGGAATGTTCCCGAACGTGGGGAATTCGCCCTACGACGTTGACCGGCTGAAAGAGTCCCACGTCTGTTTCGACGCGGTTTACAATCCGGAGGAAACCCTTTTCATTCGCTCGGCCCGGGAAAACGGCTGCGCGGTGGTGAACGGCCTGCGCATGTTCGTGCTTCAGGCCGGAATGCAGTTCGAGCGTTTCACTGGCACGGAACCCCCGCTTGACGTGATGCGCGAGGTCGTTCAGAACGCTCTGAATCATTGAAACAGTAAATTATTAAACCTTTTTTAACCATTTTTGCTTTGGAGGATTTATGCGTCACATTTTATCACTGATCCCGGCCATTTCGTGTGCCGTCCTGGCTTTTTCTCTCACCGCTTCAGCTCAAGAAGCCGCTCCGGCTCCTGCCGCTGCACCCGCCGCCGCCCCGAAATCAGAGGCTCCGGCCCCCGCAACGGAAGCACTGCCCGCTCCGGCTGCGGAAGCTCCAGCCCCGGCTCCTGCCGCCGAAACTCCAGCCCCGGCACCGGCTCCGGAGGCTCCGGCCGCTCCCGCACCTGGTCCGGAACGCCGTCCGTTCGTGATGCGTGGAATGCTTCCGTTCGGTTACAGGGATTTCGTGACCCCGGATCAGAAAGAACAAATCTACAAAATCCAGGACGAGTACCGCCCCAAGTTCGAGGAACTGAACAAGCAAATGCAGGAACTCCGCAATGAGATGGAGCAGAAGATGGAGGAAGTGCTCACTCCGGAGCAGAAAGAAAAGATCAACGCCCGGAAAAACGAGATTCAGAAAAGAATGAGCGCCCCCCGCAGAAGGCCCAACCCCAACCGGTGAGTTGAACTTTTTGTTGGTTTCCCGGTTTAACGGTCTTTAACCTTTCCAGCTTTGAAGAGGGATTTTTATGTTAAACAACACGGTCGTTTCCCGCATCATCCTGTTTTTAGCCGTCCTTTTCTGTGCCGTTTCAAGCCACGCGGCCGCGTTTGATCCCGTCAAGACTGAGGTGATGAACGTCAAGTCGCCCGCCAAAGCGCTGGACGTCCAGCTCAACGGCGCGTCGGATCTTTACCTCGTGGCGACGTTCGGCCTGGATAATTACGACTACGACCAGGCGGCGTGGGGCGTTCCGACCCTCTACGACGCGCAGGGAAACGCGGTCGATTTGACCACGCTCAAGCCGGTCTCCTCGCAGACGGGCTGGGGGACCATGCTGATCAATAAAGACCACGCCGGAAGGCCGATCAAGATCAACGGCAGGACGTTTGAGAAAGGGATTTTCGCACACGCGCCGTCCATCCTGCACTACAAGCTGGACGGGAAATTCACCCGCTTCACCGCCGAGGTCGGGCTGGTCGAAAGCGCCAAAAAAGGGACCGTCACGTTCGAGGTCCGGTCGGATCCGGTCGAGTACCCGTCCAAGGCCGTTTACATGAAGGGGATGGCCGGCGCGCCGCAAGCCCCGCCGAAACCCGTCCCGGCGGCCGACAAAGCGCCGTTCACGTTCAACCCCTCCGCCGCCCAACGGCTTCTGGAGAAAGGGATCGAGGAGATCGTTTTCATTCGCCGCGTGACGCTCACGTCGAACCACGTGTACACCGACCACGTGAATTCGCGCTGGGCCCCCGGCGGCGGGCTGGCGATCCTGAACCTGAAAACCGGGAAAGTCCGCGACGTCAACCCCGTGCTGGCCGGCGGCGTGATCAACCGGTTTGACGTTTCGTTCGACGCCCAAAAAATCGTGTTCGACTGGAAGCGCTCGAACCAGGAAGGGTACCGCATTTACGAAATCAACGTGGACGGCACTGGCCTGAAGCAGCTGACCTTCCCGCCCGAGATCGAGGACGCCTTGCACGCCCGTTTCGCCACCGCCGGCTACCACCGCGGCACGGACGACATGCAGCCGTGCTACCTGCCGGACGGCGGGATCGCGTTCATCTCCACCCGCTGCCTGTTTTCGGTCCTTTGCGACTCGGGCGACAATTTGACCGTCTCGAACCTTTACCGCATGAACGCCGACGGCTCGAACCTGCAGCCGCTGACGTTTTCGGCCCTTTCGGAGCAGTCTCCCGCGGTACTGCCGGACGGCCGGATCCTGTACCACCGCTGGGAGTACGTCGATAAAGCGGCGGGAAACGTCAAGGCCCTCTGGGCGGTCAACCCGGACGGGACGAATTCGTCGGAAATTTACGGCAATACGATCACTTTCCCGGAGACGATGATCTACGCCCGGCCGATCCCCGGCACGACGAAAATCGTCTTCCTCGGCGCGTCGCACTGCTGCCCGAACAACGCGATGGGGACGGTCATCGTGATCGACGTCAAGGAGAACGTGCGGAGTCCCGAAACGATGAAGTACATCACGTCCGACGTCGCGACGTTCCACCACAACGGGTTCCACTTCAAGGACGCCGAAGGGAACTGGTACCGCGACATGACCGGCAAGCCCGGCCGCCTGTTCAAGGACCCGTACCCGATCAACGAAAATCTTTTCCTGGTCTCCTGCAAGCCAGAAGGGCTGATGTGGAACGACCCGGCCGGCTACGCGCTGAACGTGATCGACGGCACCGGCGCGGGCGAGCTTCTGCTCAAGGACGATTCGGTCTCCTGCTGGCTTCCTTACCCGCTGGTCGCGCGTGCGGTCCCGCCGGTTCGGCCGAGCCAGATCGACGCGGCGCTCGCCAAAGAGAAC
The DNA here is from genome assembly GCA_017447865.1 of Thermoguttaceae bacterium. Lineage (GTDB taxonomy): Bacteria > Planctomycetota > Planctomycetia > Pirellulales > Thermoguttaceae > RGIG3701. The sequence goes on along the minus strand of JAFSMO010000081.1, from coordinate 17,694 downwards.
AAAGCGCTGGTCGTCATGACCGACGTTTACACCGGCCTGGACGGCGTGGAGCGGGGGACGGTCAAATACCTCCGCGTTCTGGAGCAGATCCCGCGTTCATGGTCCGCCCGCAAACCTTTCCGGGACGATCATGCGGGCACGACCCACGCCCACTCCGCCATCGGGGCCGGGCATCTGGCCGTCCGGATCCAGCTCGGGATCGTTCCGGTCGAAGAGGACGGCTCCGCGCGTTTCTACGTGCCGGCTGACCGGGCGATCATCTTCCAGGCGCTGGACGAGGATTTCCGGGCCGTGCAGACCGAACGCACGTACGTCAATTTCCGCCCGGGCGAGACCCGCGCCTGCGTCGGCTGCCACGAGACGCCGAACAATGCGCCGACCCGCTCGGCCGGGCCGCAGCCCATCGCCATGATGAAGCCGGTCGCGACGATGCTCCCGCAGCCGAACCAGACGAGCGGCTACCTCCGGGGTGCGTTCCTCAACGGGCCGGAAATGACGTTCGACTACGAGCGCCAGATCCAGCCGATCCTCGACAAAAATTGCGTTTCCTGCCACGACGGTACGCCGGGCGAAGGCAAATCCGCGCTCGACCTGACCGGCAAGCCGCTCGACACGTACAGCGTTTCGTACCACGCCATGAAGAAACTGGCGGACGACCCCGACAAACTCCTCTGGGGAAACCGCCGCGAGCGCAACGAAGACGCGGCCTCGAACGGGATCGAGTACATCCCGCCGTACCAGATCTGCTCGCCTTCGTCGTCCCTTTCGGCGTGGCTGATGGGCAAGGAATGCACGTTCGACAGCGAGGCGGTCAAACAGTACGCGAAGCAGCTTAAAGCGTGGCACCCGAACGTGAAGCTGACGGCGGACGAGCTGCTGACGCTGAACAACTGGCTGGACGATAACTGCCCGTTCCACCCGTCGTTCTTCGGGAAACTGCACGCGAAGTTCGAGGGCGACCCGCTCTTCCGCCCGGTCGTCACGCCCGCCGAGTGCCGCGACCGGAATTTGCCGGAACGGTTCAAGTATTAATTCAGTTAATTGACTTTTGGGGACTGATGTGGAAAGCGGTGCTAAATGTTGAATAAATTATGGAAATGGCTTAGATCCAGTGAAGTTGCTGCTTTTATTAGCAAATATGATTTTACGATAAAGGTTTACGTGTTAATGCTTGCGTTTGTATTTGTGTTTTTTATCCACCATCTCTTTGCTATCGATTGCGTCCATTGGGGTATATGGCTCTTTATAGTTACATTTTTCGGTCCAATATATGGGATTATCTATCTCGTAGATCCCGATGTGGAATATATTAAAGACGGAAGAGGTTACCCACTGACGTTAAAAAACAAATTCTATCAGATTATTCTGTCAATCCTGATTATTATTCCTTCTTATTATTACTTTTATCAACGGATTGTTGCCAATCTTAATCGGTTTTACAGATAGAATGCCATTTAGCGAAATGGAAGGTTCAATCAAAAAGACCCTTACTTTCTATCTCACGCGGAGATGCGGAGCCGCGGAGTTTTTTTGGGAGTCCGTGCAGCCATTGACAATTCGTACATACCCATTTTCTACTCCTCCGCGCCTCCGCAGCTCCGCGTGAGATTTGAAAGGGTTTTTGTTTTGTCTGACTTTCATTTTTTTTCGCTTGGCCCTCTTGCATTTTTTTCGTATTATGTTAAAAATAAAAGAAAAGGCATCTACGTGCCTGAAATTTTATCCTGCCTTCAAGAATGAAAGGAATCCCATGAATCAGAAACTCTCAAGACGTACTCTTTTGAAATCGGCGGCGGTGAGCGTTCCGATCCTGGTCTCGGCCAGCACGCTCGGTCTGGCGGATGAAGCGGCTCCGAGCGAACGCGTCCGCGTCGGCATCATCGGTCAGGGCGGCCGCGGCCGTGGCTTCCTGAACAGCTACCTGAAAACCGCCCGGAACATCGAGATCGGCGGCGTCTGCGACGTTTTCGAGCCTCGTCTGGACGATGCGGCGAAGAAATTCCCGGATCTTCCGCGGTACACCGACTTCCGCAAAATGATCGAGGAGCAGAAGCTCGACGGCGTGCACGTCGAAACGACCACCCACCAGCGCGTTTGGGTCGGGATCCAGGCCATGCTCATGGGCGTGCACATCTACATGGAAAAGCCGATGGCGCTGACGATCAAAGAAGGCCGCGCGCTGGTCAACGCCGCCCGCAAGCTCAAGAAGGTCGTTCAGGTCGGCACGCAGCAGCGCTCCCTGCCGCTTTGCAAGTGGGCGTGCGAGCAGGTCGCCAACGGCGTCATCGGCAAGGTCAAGACCGTCCTGGTCCCCAACTTCGTCGGGCCGTACCCGGTCCCGGATGAACCGAAGTACTACATGGACCCGAAAGACTGCCCGGACTGGTGGAACACGTGGACCAACCAGGCGAAACTGCGCGCGTGCATCCCGGAGATCCAGTTCGGCTGGACGCGCTGGGCCGACTACGACGCCGGCGGTCTTTGCTTCGGCGTTTCCGGCTGGGGGACCCACTCGTTCGACCAGATGCAAATGGCCATCGGCACGAGCCTGACCGGCCCGACCCGGATCCGGCTGGAAGAGCCGTGCGAGATCCGCGACTCCGGCAAATACCCGAACCGTGCGTACGGCGAAGAAGAAACCGGCGTCCAGTACTACGGCATGGCCCGCGTGACCGGCCCGCGTGCCCGGATGACCATGTGGTACGAAAACGGCGTCGAAGTCCGCTTTGAGCTGGACGGCGACCGCGGCCCGGGCTTGGGCTGCATCGTCATCGGCGAAAACGGGAAGATCGAGATCAACCGTCACAAGGTCTCGTCCAACCCGAAAGAGATCGCCGCCTCGCTGCCCGAAGAATGCAAGAACAAGCGCGACGAAACGGTTTACCACGCGGAGAACTGGGCCGACTGCATCAAAAACGGCGGCACGCCCAACGCCGACGTCGAGATCGGTCAGCGCTCCACGACGATCTGCGAGCTGGTCAACATCGTCCGCGCCACCGCCCCGGTCGGCAAGGACGTTCACTGGGATCCGGTCAAGGAAGAATTCACCGACCTGCCGGAAGCGAACAAGCTCCTCTCCCGTCCGCGCCGCGAAGGGTGGGAACTCCCGGAAGTTTGATTTAATGCGTAATTCGTAATGCGTAATTCGTAATTGGCGCGAAGCGTGACGAGCGCTTCGCGCGTTTTTTCCTTAAACCTTTGAGCACCATGAAAAAGTTTACATTAATCGTTTTGGCGGCGTGGGCGCTTTGCGTCTCGGCCGCTTTTGCCGTGGATAATGAGGCGCCAGAAGGTTTCGTCTCCCTGTTCGACGGCAAGACGCTGACCAACTGGGAGGGCGACCCGACGTTCTGGTCGGTCCAGGACGGCTGCATCACGGGCGTTTCGACCCCCGAGAAAAAGATCCCGTACAGCATGCACATCGCGTGGACGGGCGAGCCGGTCGGCGATTTTGAGCTTCTGATCGACTTCAAACTCCTCCACGGCAATTCCGGCGTGATGTACCGTGCCGCCAAAGACGCCCGCCGCAAGTGGGGCCTGATGGGCTACCAGGCCGACATCGATTCCCGCAACGCGTACACCGGCATCATGTACGGCGAAGAGATCGGCGGGATCCTCACCGGCCGCGGCCAGAAATGCAAGATCGGCACCGACCGGAAAGCGGTCGTTCTGGAACAGTTCGGCACGTCGCAGGAACTGGCGAAAAACATCAACTTCGAGGACTGGAACACGTACCGGATCGTCGTGAAAGGAAACGTCATGACGCACTACATCAACGGCGTCCTGATGAGCGAGACGATCGAGGAAGACCCGTCCATGCTGAAGACCGGCACGTTCGGGATGCAGATTCATCCCGGCCCGCCGATGACCGTTCAGTTCAAGAACATTTACCTCAAAAAGCTGTGATCAACGTTTCAGACCTCCCCCCAAAAAGGGAGGTTTAACTATGGATGAGGCTTGGGATGCCGCTGTTTTTTATCTCCTGTATGGTCAGGCTCGTCGTGAAAATACTGTTCCGCCTGTTCGTTTTTTGTTCCTTGATGTCCTGCATGATTTGGGCTGCGGAGGATACTGCGCCCCAAGAGGAACGAATGTTTAGTGTCACCCTGTCGCTGGATGAGAACGACGTCCTGAAAATGGAGATGTTCGGCAAGGTCATGCCGACGGAAGAGGCGCTTCTGTTCCTCGAGCAGAGCCCGATGCGTGAGAAATATGACGTGGTGCGCCTTTTTTACAGTGACTCCATGAATCGGAGGATGGCAGACACGCCGGAGCTTCATCCGGACTATGTGAAACTGCTCACGTATGCGGAAAAAAGCGGGTTGACAAGCGAGCACGTCCTCCCGCCCACGGACTTCATACCGTACTGGCACTGCATGAGGCAGAAGAAAGCCACGATTCCCCAAACACCGCTCAAGGAGGCTGAAGAACTGGTCCGTTCTCTCATCGTGGAAGCGCGTGAAAAATCGCCGGAAACGCCGGTCTTTTTCATCACGTTCGGCTTTCCTGAGCGAGAAGTCGAAGAATTTTCGTCCATCGACGAGGCGGTCAAAGCCGTAAAGTCGATATTGGCCTCTGAAACCCGATATGAGAAAATCTTTTTCTACGACGATAGAACGCTTCAAGCGACCGAAACACGCGACCTCATGGACGAGCTGATTTGCGTCGCCCTGGAGCACGACATTACGTTTGAACATTTTATCCTTACCTCGGGTGTTCCTCCGGAATCCGCGGTGTTTTACCGGTATCACGAAAAGAAAGTGTGGGCCTGCGAATATACCATCCCGGAGGGAGTGACTGAAATTGAGGAAAAAGCCTTTCTCGCGGACTGGAATCTTTCCGCGATCCACTTTCCTGAGTCCCTTTTGCACATTCGGGACGGGGCGTTTTATAATTGCCAGGAGCTTGAGTCGGTCCGGCTTCCCAAAAATCTGGAAACCATCGGTGAAATGGCCTTTTCTTATTGTTACCGGTTGACAGAGATCCAGGTCGATAAAGAAAACCGGAATTTCAGGAGTCAAGATGGAGCCCTCTTTACCGCGGACGGCAAGACGCTAGTTCAGTTTCCTGCCGGGAAAGGCGGCGATTATACGATTCCCGAAGGCGTGACGGAAATCAGGGCGGGGGCCTTTGCCGGTTGCAGGGTGTTGAAGTCCTTGAAAATCCCCACAAGCGTCACGAAAATAGGCGGAGGGGCGTTTGAGGACTGTTTATCTCTGGAAACACTTGATATTCCTGAAAACATCACCGAAATAGAACCGGGTACGTTCGCAGATTGCCGGAGCCTGAAAAAAGCGGTCATTCCTCGAAATATCACGAAAATCGGAAGAGGGGCCTTTTCTGGATGCCAAGGGCTGAAATCGATCTTCATTCCACGAAATGTCACAGAAGTCGGAAGAGCGGCGTTTAGTGACTGCGTAAACCTCACAGAGATCCTCGTCGAGGAGGGAAATTCGTGTTTTCAAAGCGTGAACGGTACGCTCCTGACCGCCACCGGTGAAGAATTTCTGCAATGTCCGGCTGGCAAGAACGGTGAGTTCATCGTCCCGGCCGGCGTAAAATCCATTGCCGAATCCGCGTTCGCGGGGTGCGAAAAACTTACACGTGTTACGCTTCCCGACGGAGTTTCACGGCTGGGTGACTGCGCGTTCTGTAATTGCGTACAGCTGCGATCCTTTGAACTGCCCTCGTCACTGAATTCGATTGGAGATTCGGCTTTTAGCGGTTGCTGGAACCTTATTTCCGTGGAACTTCACCCGAATGTGACGTCTGTCGGGCAAATGGCTTTCGAGATGTGCGAGTCTCTCGAAATCGTTAAACTCCCTTCCGGCCTGACCCGACTGGAAGCCTTTACGTTTCTGAATTGCAGGAATCTGAGATCCGTGGAATTTCAGGAAGGTCTGGAATTCATTGGAGTTGGTTGCTTCGCGAACTGTCGAAGCCTCGTATCCGTCACGCTACCGGCAAGTGTTAAAACCGTTGAATGCTCGTTTTCCGACTGTCAAAGCCTGAAAGAGATACTTGTCGAATCCGGAAATCCAAACTTCAAAAGTGTGGATGGGGTACTCTACAGTGCCGATGGGACCGACCTGATCCAGTGTCCCGCGGGCAAGACCGGCGATTTCCATATTCCACCCGCCACACGTGTTATGGAGGGGGCGTTTGACGGGTGCGGCAAGCTCAAGATCCAAAGGCCACAATAGTATCTGACGAGTTAATTTTTGTGGTTACTGCTTTGAAATTCCCCAGATCGTTTCGATCATTTCAAACCCGACAGGGTCGTGTCGGCGGAATTCGGTCTTGACGAACGGGTAGAAGTCGTTTTCCCCGAAATAACATTCCGTCAGCTCGGCGAAATACTCCATCGGGTTGGTCGTCGCGTAGGCTTTCTCTTCCCGCTGGAAGAAGTTCAGGACCCGCTCGTAGAGTTTCTGCTCCATCGCGTTCCGGTAGGCGCTGAGGATCGTTTCGTTTCGCTCGCCGTTTTCGACCGTCTTGAAATGATACGCGTGCGCCAGTTCGTGCAGCAGCATCATGGGCTGGCGGTCGTATTCGTCGAGCATATACTGAGCGTTTGGAATGTCGATCGCGCCGGTTTTGTCCGGATTGACGCCGTGGGTCAAAAGCCACTCCCGGCTGACGTGGTAGCACGGCACGAAGTACGTCGGGTCCTTTTTCTGGATCCAGAACGGCGTTTTCTGAAGCTCCTTGACCGCCTCCGCCGGAAGAAGGACCCGGATCTGCTCCAGCTGCAGGGAGATGAGGTTCATGGCGCGTTCGTCCAGTTCCGGATCGGCTATCAGGTCGGCCGCAGCGTAAACGGTCCAGCCGCAAACGTCGCGCGGAGCGTACTCCGACGTGGGAACGTACGGCGCGTAAGTTTTCTCCTCCCCGGCGTCAAGCGACTCGGTCAGAATCAGAAACGAAACAGAAAATAAAAATAATAAACGTTTCATTTTCGTTAAACAGGGGTTCCGCTTTTCCACTCTGCAGAGCAAAACATAAAAACTGCTCTTGGATCTGTGGGATTTTTAGGTATTATATCATACGGCATCTTTTTGACAAGAGAGAGGGCAGGGCGAATATTCCCAAAATTTCCTTTCTGTAAAATCCCTTGACAACGGATTTTCGTATGTTATAATGTAATTTAACGAGATTTTCAGAAACAGCCACCACTCATACAATTCCCACAAAGGATAATTTCGATGAAAAAAATCCGTAATCTTATAATCTCATGTCTGGTTTCCGTCACGTTGGTGTCATTCGCTCTGGCAGAAATAAAGAAACATGGCGGGAATGACAATATACCAGCTGGAATTGTATATTCTGAAATAACCGATTCCGGGTATGCTGAAGTTCAACCTGGCGAAGAGAAACCCATTGTCTGGTTTATTCATGGGATCAAATTCTTTCAACAGGATTTTCAAAGCGAAAGACAAACTTTGCTCAAAATCTATCCTGACGCCAAGGCCTCTGATACCGATGGTGTCATCATGCAATGTTGGGATTCACCCTTGATGACCTCAAAAAGAAAGTGGAAAGAAGCGGTTAAAATTGCTGATGATTATTCGCAATATCTTGCTGAGGAGATAAAAAGAATGCCCCCGAGTGACCAGAATCGTCTGGTTTTGGCCGGGTATTCGCTTGGGGCACGCATTGTTGTTCGCACTGCGGCAAAGTTATTGGAGTTTAACAGGAACCAAAATGATAACGAGAAAATTGTCATAAGGAAAATCATCCTCGCAGGGGCCGCCATCGATAATGACGATCCGGATATTGCCGCCACCTATCAGGTATCCAGGGAACCAGTTGACAATATCATCAACACACAGGACATTGCCTTGGCATTTTATTCCTGGATAGGCGAAAAGCATGCCGCTTTGGGAACGGGTTACAAATCCAAAGATTATCCTGCGGACAAATTCCATGAATTTGTTATTCCCAAGTCCTTTTCTCATTGCAAATACCTGAATGTGTATAAAAATCTTCACAATTCCTTCATTTACGAAATTGTAGCGCCCCAGGTCCGGCCGAATCTGAACTGGAAGACGATGAATAAGCGCATCTGGTGGAATGTCGTAGATGAGTGTCACGGCTGGGAACTTCAAAAAAATTTGGCCACGGGCCATTATCGTATCGTTGATACCGAAAACCGCAGACGCTCCTGGGGACATTGGGCCGATGAAAAAGAAATGCTTGAAATATTCGAGATCATCAAAGAGCGTCTGGTTCAAAAATATGGCGAATCTCCCCTGCCGGAAGATTGGTGGAAACTGATCAATCCGATCCAGGACAAATTTAATATCAATGCATTAAAGACCCCGGATAGCAGTGCGTGGATAACGCTGGAGGAATATAAAGGCTGGAAACTGCAAATCACCAAAAAAAGCGAAAAAGAAGAAGCAAAGCCTAATGATCAGCAACTTGCCGAATGTATGTTAAAGAAAATGGCATACTATGAAGCCAAAATGGAATATGAGGAAATGACTTATGAATACGAATTAATGAAAAAAGAGTGGAACAAAGAAATCAACAACGTAAAGTACACTGAAGAAGAAAACGTTGTGAAGAAAGAATACAAAGCGGAAAGGATCAAATTGAAAAAAGCGCTGAACGAAAAGAAAAAAATTTATAAACAAAAGGCAAAAGAATATAAAAAAGTCAAAAAATATGACAAAACCGATTGTCGGATTTTAGCCCCGGACAATCGCCGACGCGCTCAAGGCACGGAAATGAATATGCGTGAGTCGTTTGAGGATGTTAAAAACCAAATTGACAAGTTATTCGAGAGAATTCCCAGAATGACAAGTAATCCTAAATGAATGGATCATCCAGGAATACCTAACTGACTGGTTGTGGCCTTCCTAAATATTGGGACCCTTTCCACATTAAGTATTCCAGTTTTTCAAAAAAAATGTCCAGGAAATTCCCTCATCCCTTCGAAACTCCTTGACAACGTATTTTTCTTTTGCTATAATGGAAGATATGGGATTGGCAACCTTTGGATAAAAACCAGGTTTTTAGAGGTTGCCAACAAACATTTACTTGAAAAGATTTAAACAGGGAACAACCACATGAATCAATTATCCCGCCGTGATTTTCTCAGGACCTCAGCCGCCGCGGCCGCCATGGCGACGGCGATCCCCGTGACCACCGCCCCGAAACCGGTTTGGGCGCAGGCCCCCAGCGACCGCCTGCGCATGGGCTGCATCGGCGTCGGAAGCATGGGGCTGGGCGACGCGCACGGCTTTAACGGCCTCACCGACATCGTCGCCATCTGCGACGTGGACGAAAACTACGGCATCGCCCGCACCCTCCGCTCCGGCATCGGCAAGCGCGACGCCAACGGCCAGGTCATCCAGCCGGACACGTACAAGGACTACCGCCGGATCCTCGACCGCGACGACATCGACGTCGTTTCGATCGTCACGCCGGACCACTGGCACGTCAAAATCGCGGTCGAAGCGCTCATGGCGGGCAAGCACGTTTTCTGCCAGAAGCCGCTGACGCTGACGCTCGAGGAAAACCAGATCATCCGCCGCGCCTGCGAGAAATACGGCAAGGCGTTCCAGATCGGCACGTGGCAGCGCTGCCAGCGCGACCAGTTCGTCCTGGCGACGCTTCTGGTCCGCAAGGGCTACATCGGAGACGTGAAAAAGATCACGTGCGACATTGGCGGCTCCCCGACGTCCGGCGACATTCCGAAGATGGACGTTCCCGCCTCGCTCGACTGGGAAATGTGGCAGGGCCCGGCTCCGCGTCACGAATTCCTCGGCGAAACGATCAACAACAATCGCGACGGCAATTTCGGCCACACCCGCTGCCACTACGAGTTCCGCTGGTGGTACGAGTACTCCGGCGGCAAGTTCACCGACTGGGGCGCGCACCACATCGACTGCGCTCTCTGGGCGCTTAACCTTCAGACGCCCGGCACCGGCCCGATCTCGTTCGACGGCACGGACGCCCATCACCCGGTGGAGTTCAAGGACGGCTACCCGACCGTGGACAATCGTTACAACACGAGCGACCGGTTCGACATCAAGTGCATGTTCGAAAACGGCATCGAAATGCACGTCGTCAGTGGCTCGCCCGACGGCAACGGGATCCTCTTCGAGGGAACCAAGGGCCGCTTCCACGTCAGCCGCGGCCGCTGCAAGGGCAAGCCGGTCGAGGAGCTTCCGCCTGATGCGTTCACCGAGGACGATTACCGCGAGCTGTTCCACGGCAAGCCGTTTGAGGGGCACAAAGAGAACTTCATCCGCTGCGTGCGTGAAGGCGGCACGTGCGTTTCGGACGTCGTTTCTCACGTCCAGGCCATGAACTGCTGTCACATGTGCGGCATCGCGGCCCGTCTGAACCGTGAAGTCAAGTGGGACCCGAAGGCGGAAAAGATCGTCGGCGACGACCAGGCCGCGACGTTCTACGCCCGTCAGGAAACCAAGGGGTACGAGATCCCGCGTAATTTCTGAAATCCTGAATTTGTCTGATGCAGACGGCAGAGAGAAATCGTTCAAATTTCCTCTGCCGTTTTTTTATGAAGCATGACTGGCAATTAAAACTCCAGCCAGGCACAACTTTCCAAAAAAATTTTGGAGGCCCCTTGCAATTCCAGTTTCATATTATATAATGAGAAAGATTATATAAAGTTTCCCATTCATGGAGGCCCACTCGATGCGCCGTTTTTTGATTTTGTTGATTTTTGTCCTGATCCTTGGTATTACCCATACGTCAGAGGCAAGGAAGTTGGCACTGCTTGTAGGTGTGGACGATTACGTCGGCGTACCGTCGCTGAAGTGCAGTGTGAACGACATGATAACACTCAAAGAAGCGTTGAAGAAAGTTGGTTTTGTGGAGAATGACATTCAGATCCTCATCACCGGCACGGGCAATGTACGCGACATGCCAACGAAAGAGATGATCGAGCAGAAAGTCAGACAAATTCTTTCCTCCGCCCAACCCAACGATATGGTTTTCTTTGCGTTCTCAGGCCACGGGTTGCGGGAAGGTAATACGGACTATTTCTGCCCACCTCATGTTGATCAGAACAATCTCGAAAGGACGTGTGTCTCCATCTCGAGGGTGATGATTAATTTGGCTCAATGCAAGGCCAAATTCAAGTGGATGGTGGTGGATGCCTGCCGGAATGAATCGGGGAATTCCAGGGACGCAAGGGCGTTTCAGGTCATTCCATCGCCGCCGTCTGGAATCGCGCTGTTCCAAAGTTGCGGCAAAGGGGAGAGAAGCTACGAGGAGGAACGCTCGGGTGGCAACGGCTACTTTACGAAAAACCTTGCCGCGGCCCTTTCCGGAAAGGCGGACTCAAACCTGGACGGAAAGCTCACGCTGTTAGAGGTCTGCACGTGGACCTCCTCCCAAACCAAAGCGGAAGTGGAAAAGGCCGAAAACAAAACCCAGCGTCCGAATTTGAGTGGTTCTATTTCGGACTTCATCCTGACCGAGAATCCGAACGTCCCGGAGGCGAAAGAGTTGATGATTCGGGGACGGGAAAAAATCAATAAGAAAGAATTCGATGAAGGAATCCGTCTTATTCAGAAAGCAATCAAATTATATCCGAAACGTAACTCCTGGAAGCGTGATCTGGATAATGCCAAAAAGCTACAAAAAGCATATCAGGAAGCGCAGCTTAAATCGCGCGAATCATCCAAAAGACCTGTAATTGAATCGCTTCCTTCATCCCCCGATGCGGGAGACCGGGCGATCCTGGAAGTGGACGATGTTTATTTCATCTTCTGCTGGTGCCCTGCAGGAGAGTTTATAATGGGAAGTCCCAAAGACGAGCTGGGACGGAAATCTGATGAAAAACAACACAGGGTACGACTGACCAAAGGGTTCTGGCTTTTGGAAACGGAGGTCACGCAGGAAATGTGGCAATGCGTAATGGGGAATAATCCGAGCTGGTTCCAAAAAGGATGGTTAATCCGAGAAAATAATTTGCAAAGGCCGGTCGAGCAAGTAAGCTGGGACGATTGCATGAAATTTTGCGAAAAGCTCAGTCGGAGAATGGACTATCAAATTCAGCTGCCGACCGAGGCACAGTGGGAGTATGCCTGCCGGGCAGGGACTCGGAAAGATTATACCGAGTACCTGGATTCCATGGCTTGGTTCAGTGCCAATTCGGGTAAAAAGACCCAGGAAGTAAAGCAAAAGGAACCGAATGACTGGGGACTGTACGATATGCACGGGAACGTAAGTGAATGGTGTTCCGATTATTACGATGCGAAATACTACTCCAATGCGCCGAAGAATGACCCGGAAAACACGGACGTTTCCTCGTTTCATGTTTACCGCGGCGGGTGCTGGTACGAAACTGTTGACAAATGTCGATCGGCGGCCCGGAACTGTGGGGCCCCCTTCCTCCGACACGACAATGTGGGCTTTCGGGTCCTCCTGATTCCTGATTAACAAGGAGAAATCACTCAGAACCAAACCCATTAAAGTGAGAAGGGACTGACGACTTTTCTGTTTTATTTCCCATTTCGAATCAGACGAGGCTGGAAGTGTCTTCCCCGTAATTTCGATTTTATTCATTCACTATAAAATATTTTTTAATTAAAAAGGAGCTTATTATGAAAAAGCAGATTCTTGCCCTTGGTTTGATTTTCGTCTTAGCCTTGATAGCCAGTTTCGCTCAGGCTCAGGCCCAGCAGTCACAAAAACAGAGCCAGAAACAAACCCTTGTCGTCCAAAAACAGGAAGAAGTAAAAGCCGACCCGAAGCAGGAACAAACTCAGGCCCAAACTCAGCCTCAGGTCCAGAAGCAGGAAGAAGTAAAAGCTGAACCGAAGCAGGAACAGACTCAAGCTCAGGTCCAGACTCCGCCCCAGGCTCAGGAGCAGAAGCCTGGCAAAGTGAAGAAGCACGTGAAAAAGCACAAGAAGGTCCAGAAGCAGGAGCAGACTCAAGAGCAAACTCAAGTTCAAACCCAGAGCCAGAAGCAAACTCAAAAGCAGTTTCAGAAGCAGGAAACCGTAGAGGAAGTTCCAACCCTAAAAACTGAGGCCAAGGACGGTGGCTGGCAGATCCAGTAAAATCGGGAGGTACGTATCGTGCGTCATTTTACGGAATATTGGTTGATTTTTTGTTTGGGCCTCGTGCTTCTGCCGGCTCCGTCAGCAAACGGGTATGAAGAGTCAGCACGGTCGAAAAAAGCGGTCTGGTCGGGTTCCTGGTGGCCGATGCGTCACGGAGGGATCACCGGGCCGCTCACCAAATATGACAAGGAGTATGGCAAAAAGGCGGTGGAGTGGGAAAAGCAAAACAATCCATCGGGGCCCAATATTCCTTCCTGGCACGGATTTTGCCATGCGTGGTCGGCTTCGGCTGTTCTGGAGGATGAACCGACGAAAATCCTTCAATCCCGAACACAGGCGCTGACCGTTGGGGATCAAAAAGGCCTCTTGGCGGCCGGTCATGGTGATGATGACGCAGATTTTTTTGGCATTCGCTTTCAGGAGGGCGGCGACCCGGATGACATTGAGCCGACCCAACTCTGGGATGCTCTGAAAGAGCACATCAAAGAAAAAGGCGTCCCGATCGTGGCAGATATTGAGCCGAAAGAGGCGGTCTGGAATTACCCAATTTACGCCTACAGAGTGAATTGGACTCCGAACGGAAAAACAGGCGTCGGAACCATCGAAATCTGGTTTGCCGATGATTCGGTCGCAAAAGATTTTGTCGGGTTGAAATCTCTGTACAAAAAGTACACGTTCGAGATGAAACTTGACCGCAAGGGCCGTCCGGTGAAGGGGTCCGGGAAGTGGACCGGGCAAAGTATCAAGGACCACCCCGATTTTCTCTGGTTCCCGACCAAAGCGAAGCCTGAAAACCCGGAAGTTGAATACCCACTGGTGAAAAAAATGCTCGAGTGTGCACCGCCGACCGAGCCGGAGCCTCATCCTCAACCCCAGCCGCAGCCGGAAATTCCCGCCATCACGCCTCCGGAGCTTGTGAAGCTGATCGCGGACCAGACGTCGGATTTCATGCTGGATATTACGGTCGATAAATTCGACGGCGGAATGTACGAGCCTGGCGAGAAGATCACGATCTCGGGCAAGAGCGAAAAAAGCGGTTTTCTCTACCTCATCGGCATTTCTCCCAAGGGGACACTGACCGTTTTATACCCGCAAAACGGGGATAAAAATGAGATTCAGGCCGGAAGTGAATTCACAGTTCCGGGTCCAAACGTGACGTACTCTTTCTCGATTCAGTCCCAGCCGGGGCTTTATCGTGTGAAAGCGTTTGTGACGGACAAACCGCTGGTCATTGGCGGTTGGGATCAGGAAACCAGCGAACCGGTGCTCACCAACTCCGGCAGTCATGCACTGGATTTTTCCAACTTCCGCTGGAATCCCACGACCGAGGAAGTCACGGGCGCTGAAGTTCGCTCGATTTGGAACAATCGGACGGGCAGAGAAGGCGAAGACGTTAAAAAACGATTCAATCTTTCACGATTTGCTCAGGACGAAGTCGCTTTCGTGGTAAAGAAACCCCGTTAATCCTAAAGGATAAAAAATGAAAATAGTTAAAATCTTATTGACGGTCGGTTGCCTGATCCTTTTCGTGCCCCAGCTGTTTGCTCAGCGGCGAGCTATTATTCCCGTAGAACGGAGTCAGGGATCGCGACCCCAGTCTTTCTACGTAAACGTTTCGGTGGATCATGAAAACCACGTTTACGAGTCCGGCGACCTGATGAAAGTGACGGTCGAGTCGAGCAAGGCCGGTTATTTGTACCTTCTCTACAAGGACGCAAGAGGGAATGTAACGCTTCTGTTTCCGAACAGTTACCACTCGGCAAACCGAATCGAGGGCAATAAAAAAGAAGTGATTCCGAGCGCTAACATGGAATTTGACCTGAAAACCATGCCCCCGTTTGGCAAAGAAACGCTTCAGGCGATCGTGACGCTCAAACCGATCGAGGAGTCTTCCCTGACGAATTTCCGTGATGGTCAGACTTTCAATGTACTCTCTTCGAGACAGTTGAGAGATCTGAGAGAAGAGGCGGCCCGGGCGATTGGCGTCGTGGGACGTAACCGTGAGGAAAGAGGTGAAAACGACTTGGCCGACTGTGTGCTTGATATCACGACCGTCCCGAAGGGGCAAGTACCCCAGACTCGCAAAAAGCGCTATTTCGTGGGAATTTGCGTCGCGAAGTACTCTGACCGCCGCATCCCTGAGCTTCCCGCTTGCGAGAAGGACATGGAGGCCATGATCCGTTTCTTCAACGCCAGCTCGGCGATTGATGCCGACGAAAGCAGGGTCTATATCAACGAGAGAGCAACCAAAGAGAAAATCAAAGACCTCTTTTACAATTACCTGCCGAACCATACGAAGCCGGGGGACGAGATTCTTGTTTACTGGACCGGTCATGGCGGCCGCTGCTCCGATACGAGCGGCGACGAAAGGGACGGCTACGATGAGACGCTCATCCTGTACGACTCCAAACATGACGACCCGGAAACACAGCTCATTGACGACGATTTCGGCCGCTGGGTGCAGAACCTTTCCGGGCGCAAGGTCCTTTTTATTCTCGATACTTGCCACAGCAGCGGAATGGCCAATCGCGCGAAAGGCCTCCATTCTTCCAGCGATTGGGATTCGGACTGGAATTTCGGCTTCAATGAATGTGCCACGGTAAAGGACATTGGTCAATCGAACCTCGCACTGATTGCCTCATGCGCGAAGAACGAAGTCTCGCTCGTACGCGACGAGCAGGACATGAGCGTCATGACGTGGTACATCCTCGAACACCTGAAGAGGGATTCAGGCATTAATCATCATCAGCTTTACAGAAAGATAAAGCCTCAGGTTTATCATTACGTAAAGAAGATGTACCAAATAGAACAAAATGTTTCGATTCAGGACGATTTCGACTCGCCCATGATTCTTAACCCATAATCATCAACCATTTATACAAAGGAGTTTTACCCATGAAACGCTATTTTGCATTTACTGCCGTCGTTTTGTTTTCCATGCTGTTTCTGACAAATGGCTGTGACAAATTCCGTACAAGTGACTCTGGCAAGGAAATGAAACAGTCCGTCGAAATGGAAACAGAAGAGGGTGAAAAAGGCAAGTTTGAAATGAGTGAGGAAGTTCCGCCCGCGCCGGGTGACGAGGAACTTGCCCAGAAACAGGAACAACAGGAATCTGTTCAGAAACAAACCAAAAAGCAGCAGGAGCCCATTCAGAAGCAGACTCAGAAGCAGGCTCTGTAGTTTCGGTTTGTACGTCCTTACCCTTTAATTATCCCAAATCCATCAAGAGAAAAATCCTTTTCCTTTTGATTTTCTGATTCCCACTCTCGTTCTGGCTGCGAAACCGGTTCGGGAGTGTGCTTTTTCTGACCCACGCCCTTCCTCTTTCCGCGCAGCAGATCGAAGGAGTCAAGCCCACGGAATCCTCGGCTTTTACGAAGGAAAATTTTCATGGAGGTGAATTATGAAAAAACGGTTTGCGGTCCTTGCACTTTTGCTTTTGGGTCTCTTTTGGGTATCATGCAGTTGGGCCGATGAACTTCCTTCCAACCCTAATGTTGGGGACAGAATCGTTCTGACTGCGGACGGGGTCGAATACGCCTTCCGCTGGTGCCCGTCGGGTGAGTTTATGATGGGCGGGGATAAATACGATTTTGAAAAGCCGGTACACAAGGTAAAAATCACCTGGGGGTTCTGGCTTCTTGAGACGGAAGTCACGCAGGCGATGTGGCGTAGCGTGATGGGCGAGAATCCGAGCTATTTCAAGGGAAACTGGTATCCTGTCGAGCAAGTGAGTTGGGACGACTGTCAGGAATTTTGCCGGAAGTTGAGCCAGAAGTTAGGTCGGCAGGTCCAGCTTCCAACGGAGGCACAGTGGGAATATGCTTGCAGGGCGGGTACGACGGGCGATTACGCGGGAACTCTTGACGAGATGGCGTGGTACAATGGTAATTCGACAAGTACCCACGAAGTGCGTCAGAAGAAGCCGAACGCTTGGGGCTTGTATGATATGCACGGGAACGTATATGAATGGTGTTCGGATTACTATGCCGTTGACTATTACGATAGGTCGCCAACGAGCGACCCGGAAAATACAACCGCTTCCGCGAACCGCGTGAGCCGCGGCGGCGGCTGGTTCAGCATCGCCGAGGATTGTCGGTCGGGATACCATTACGGGTGTGATCCTGATGTCAGTGACTTCAGCCTCGGCCTCCGTGTCCTTTTGGTTCCCAGTCCGGTGGAGTAGGCGCGTATCGCCAGACTCGACGAGGCTGACGCGAGGCGGAGCCGTGCCGAATTGACGTCCCGCAGCGGTTTTCGTACATTCGGGACATTCAGACGATCTGGGATCTGCACTGCGTGAAATGCCACTGCGACGAAAGCCGGGTCCCGCTCAACATGCTGGACGACTCCTCGCCTCGGTCGATGCTGCGCTGTTGAAATCGCAGAGGCATGAGGTCGTGGGAATCACCATGAAGCTTTGGCGCGAGGGGCGTTACCGAGGCGGGGCCAAGGACGCCTGCTTCGGGCCCGGCGAGGCGGAGGACATCACGCGGGCGGAAACGCTGTGTCGGGAGCTCGGCATCCCGTACCATGTTTTCGACTGCGCCGACGAATATGAAAAGGTCGTGCTGGAGTATTTTCGGGCGGAATATCTTGCCGGCAGGACGCCGAATCCGTGCGTGCGCTGCAATGCCTT
>JAFSMO010000080.1 GCA_017447865.1 Thermoguttaceae bacterium | reverse complement strand
TCGTGGTCGTGGTGATGATGCTCATGCTCATGTTCTTCATCATCATGATGGTGCTCATGCTCATCGTCGTCATCGTCGTCATCATCGTCATCGTCGCCGGTGTCATCGTCGTCGTCATCGTCATCGTCGCCGGACATATCATCGTCGTCGTCATCATCGTCATCGTCACCGACGCCCCAGCCGCCGTCTTCGTCGTCTCCCATGCGGTCAGCGTTCTTTTTCTTCGTGGCAGTTTTCTTCTTTTCAGCATGTGCGGCGGCGGTTTCACTCTTGATGCTGACTTCACGAGCAGTCCGCCAGGCGGCAGCGTAGTCAAGCGGAGTGGTGAGTGCAATTTCACGCAGGCACTGCACGACGCCGGTTTCCGTGGCGAAGTAAATCCGGTCGTTCTGCGTGTTGACGCAGATGAATTTGTAATCCATCATCGGGATCGAGGAGATTTTCTGGCCGGAAACACGGTCCAGAATGAGCATCATGTGTCCCTGATCCAGCGCGTAAACCCGCTGTTTCGAACAGGCGACGAACTTGCAGATCCCCGGCGAAAACCATTTCGCGTCAGCAGATTTCCCGTCTCCACCCGTTTCCGCGTCGAGGCAGTACATTCCGGAAAGGGTCGTAATGACGAACAGTTCATTATCGACGTAAACCGGAGCGTCTTTAATGATCTCGCCCGTCGGAAAGCGCCAAAGGAGTTTTCCGCTCGCCTCACGCAGCGCATACACGAAACCTTCGAGCGTGCCCGCGAACACGATCCCGGTGTTGTTCGGGTTGGTCGGGTCGTACGCTTTATAGGCGACCGGGCAAATGCTTTCTCCCATGGTCGGAATGTTGTAACGCTCAACAACACCACCCTCATCGCCCAAACGGACTTCGCTGAGTGTCACGAGTTCACTCCCGGTCGGCCAGGCGACGAACTCTTTGCCGTCACTGCAGCGGGTCGTGACCGGTGAAACCTTCAATGCGCCGATCGAACGAATGCTTTCCGGCTCCTTGTGGGCTTTTTCAAGACGAAGCGAATTAATAAATTCCTGGTGGCGGGCCTGACGTTCGCGATCGGTCAAACTCGACTCGGAAACCCCAAATTCTTTGAAGGGGTCTTCCATCGGCTGCAAATTGAAAATGTACACCAGCCCGTTAATTGCCGGAACGTAAGCACGGCACTCGCCAAGCGTCAAATCGTTGGTCGGAATGGCCGGCACCGTCGCGTCGAGCAGAATACGGCCATTTTCACGGTTCAGGACGTAAAGCGTCGAACCGGCGGTAAACGCGACGTAATATCTGCTGGCCGCGAGCCCCTGAACGAGGCGGCCCTTGGTTTTCGTGTAGGCGAGCCACTTGGTTTTGCCCGTTTCTGCCTCAAACGCCTGAACGGTTCCATCGCCGGTCACCGTAAATACCGCATCGCGGTCGAAAATCATGGCGTGCAGATGTTCCGCCGCTGTCGTGTACGGGTTGAAATCCGTCTTCGCGATCCACTGGCGCTCCAGCCCCTGACTGTTCGCGTACGCCTGCGGAATGATGTAGCCCTTCCAGACCCCCTGAGCGTGGGAAACGGAAGTGACGCACAAACCGGCGGTGAAAACCGCGAAAAAGAGCAGGAAAGCCACAAAATTACGAGTACGATTTAACGGTGAAAACATTTTAAAGGCCTCTTAATGATGATTTTTCGGACCCGCGGCAGGCGAGTACACTATTTCCTCTTTCAGACTATCGGCTCGTAAAATTTAGTCGTTCAATGTTTCATTAAAATGATGATTGCAACGGTTAGAAAAAGAAAACGCGGCACAAAAATGCCAATTTTGGGGGTTTTAATGATTTTCCAGTTCCTCCACCCTTTTCGCGGCTTCTTTTCCCCAGAACGACTCCTTTTCCTTCACGAGTTCCAGAAACTTTTTGTAGCTCTCACACGCTTTTTCTTTCTGACCATCAATTTCCAGAAATCTGGCCAGGTGGTAGTACGCCTCCGCATAATCAGGATGGTAGGCGATCGCCCCCTGCAGGGCGGCAATGGCGAGCCGGGTTTCTCCCAGTTCCCCCAGGACGCAGCCGAGACTGGCACGCGCCTCGACAAAATCCTCATCCATCTCGATGGCCATGGAAAACCGCTCACGCGCCGCCTCAAGATGGCCCTCCCGCAGGAGCAAATCGCCCAGCTGGAACGCATCTTCCGCATTGGCCCCGGCCGCCAAAAGGACGTTCCGCCACATTTCCTCGGCCTCCGCCAGCTTCCCCGCCTCTTCCAGCGCGAACGCCCCGGCACGCATCCGCTCGATGGAAATACGCTCCTCCTCACGTTCATTCATGTGGTCCAATACGGCCGCCGACCTGATCCACGGCGAGTCCTTTTTCGGTGCTTCATCTTCACCGGTTTCACCTTCACCGGCTTCCTCCTGCTCGTCCCAATCATCGAAAAGCAGCAAATCGTCCCTCCCCGTTTCCGAGTTAAATCGGGTGAAATCCTCCACCCGGCCGGGGAGCTGGTCAATCGCCTGCGGGTCCAGAGCGTCCTCTTTTTCGTCGTCCAGCCCGTCAAAATCAAGGACCATCTGCCCCGACGATTCGAGCAGCCGATCGTTCTGGCGGAGAAAAACGTTTTTGCCCTGGATCACCAAATCGTTTCCGGAAAGCATCGGCAGAACACTCGGGTTCAGCTTCCGCAGGGCACGCATTTTTTTCTCAATCGACGGATGCTTGACCCCATTCTGAAGGAGCTGCGAAAGCCGGCGCGCCGAGAAAACCTCCTCAAGATTGAAGTACGGAAGGCGCTGAATGACCCGCACCGGTGCGATCAGGCCGCGCTGGTACCACCGCCGGACGTCGGAAACCGTCACGTGAAGAAGCTCCGCGAGCATCATCGGCGTGTAGAGGGCCGTGAGGTCTTTGGACTGGTCGTCACTCGGAAAAAGACGCTGAAGAAGCTGCGTTTCGGTCGCGATATGCGTCAGACCACACTCGATGTCCTCGCGGAGCTGGTCGGTCAGCCACTCCGGCGTTTCCTTCGAGAGTGCATCATTAAAAACGTTCTGGTTTTCCCCGATGATGATCCAGTCCGCCGGAACGGATTCCGACGGGCCGGAATTAGGCAGAATCTCCCCGCCATGCTCGCGGATCAGCTTGATTGCATCTCGCTGCGGCATACTTTGGAGCGGGCCAAAGATCCGGACGGTTTTTCCGTTCAGAAACTGGCTCGAACGTGGTTGAAGCGGACCGGAAGAATCAGACATGATTTCGTTGACCAGGGGGGTTATTAATGGGAAAACACGGAATCAGGACGACGGCACGGATTTTCCGCACAGTTCCTGATTCCGTTTTTATACTTCATCTGACGGGGGCTTTCTTGCGGACAAAACCGCAATCAGATCATTTTTTTACTTCAGCGGAGGAAGAACCTGCGGGGAAGTGCCCGTCGGGAGTTCTTCCGTGGGAGTCGTCACCGCCGGAGCCGGAGGAATCTCTTTGGGTTCCGCGGAAGCGGGAGCATCCGTCTTTTCCGGAGCCTCGGCTTCCGCCGGTTTGGTCTCAACGGTCGGTTCCTCTACAATGGAACGCTTTTCCGCAAACGTTTTCTGTTCCGCTTCAGGGGTTTCCGAAGTGGAGGGTTCCGGAGCCGGAGTGGGTTCCACTTTGGGCGTTTCCACCGTCGGAGCAAGCGTCGGGACCGATGGAGTGACCGTGCTGGTCACGATCTCATTCCCGCAGGAATCGATCGGCACGTAGCGAGTCACGACGCGCGGCACCCGAACCGTCTGTTCCTCAGCGATCATCTTGCAGACCTTCACTTCGTACGTCTCGTTCGAGCACTCATTGACCGTTTTCCAGGTCGTGTAAGGAACCTGACGCACGCGCTCCTCTTCCTTCCACGTTTGAACCTGAACCGGTTCCTTCTTCACGACGACTTCTTTGACTTCTTTCATCGTCGTGACGGGCACTTTCTTCACGACCTGCTCACGCACCATTTCCGTGACCGTGACCGGGACTTTCGTCACGACACGCTCTTCGACCATGCGCGTGGTCGTCACCGGGACCTGCTCGCAGACCTGCTTCGGCACGGTATAAGTGCGCGGGACCTGCACCGGCTGCGGATTCGGAATCCAGATTTTCTGGACTTCGTACCGTCCTTTATTGGAATCGGTCCAGTAAAGGCCAGCCCTCTGC
This sequence comes from Thermoguttaceae bacterium, assembly GCA_017447865.1. Taxonomy (GTDB): domain Bacteria; phylum Planctomycetota; class Planctomycetia; order Pirellulales; family Thermoguttaceae; genus RGIG3701. The sequence goes on along the minus strand of JAFSMO010000080.1, from coordinate 6,366 downwards.
TTGCACACTTCACCGGTCGTCTCGTCCGTCACCGCCTTGGCTTCCTGGAAGGAAAGTTTCTTTCCGAAAAGCCCGCGGTTCGGCTTCAGAACAAGCTGATCAGTGTAGGCGCCCTGGTCCACGTATTTCGTTTCGTACGAGGTCACCTGCTCGTTGACCGTGCGCGTCCGGGTTTCCATCGACGTTTCGCAGACCGGCTTCTTCACGATGGTGACCTGCTCTTTTTCGATGGTTTTCTGAACCGGTTTCAGGCAGTACGAAATTTCCTCACGCTCACAAGTTTCCGGAACCATGCGGGTGATTTCCTGGCTCTTCTCCTGGAAGCGGGTTTCCGTCACCGGAATACGGACGGTGTAGCGTTCCTCGCGCATCTCCGTCTCCGCGACTTTTTTCTGAACCGTTACCGGCCTCGTACGCACCTCAGTCTCCCAGACCGGTTTGTACGTCACGACCTTCTGCTCGTCGTAAACGGTTTCACAAACTACTTTATAAGTCGGCGGAGTGTACGAGCACGCCGGCCCACAGCAGCCGCAAGAGGTTTGCGCCTGAGTGCCTTGAGCCAAAAACCCAATGAGCGAAGCACCCAAAACGGCCCCAATCGTCCTGATTTCCCAATTATTTTTCCTTTTCATGATGTTACCTCTTCAAACCTGCAGAAAGTTTTGGCCAAACAAATAAAATAATCGTTAAAATTGCACTTTCTGATTGTATTATACCACACGAAAAAAGATTTGTCAAAGATTTTAGAAGAATATTCAGAAAAAAAGTCAAATTTTATTAAAGGATCGTCAAAGAAACGCTCGTAATCCGATCACGAGCACCGTTTTAAGGAGCGAATGACGGTGCAATGGGGTGGATCAGTTTCCGGAATCCGCGCCAAGCTCCACCACAAACGTCGTTTCCACCGCCGACTCATCCAGCGTCACGTCGCCGCCGTGCATTTGTGCTATGATCCGGGCTTTCGTGAGTCCAAACCCCAACCCGCGCCCGGACTGATAGGATGAAAAATACGGGTCGAAAATCAACGGCCGAATCTCCGGCAGGATCCCGGGGCCCGAATCCGAAACGAGGATCTTCACCCGGCCATTTTTCGGAGCATCCCACGAAACACGAATGAAACCCGCCCCGCCCAAAGCACGGAGCGAATTCTTGATCAGCGCGCGGAACAAAACCATCATTTGCGTTTCGTCCGCATTAATATAGAGGTCCGTCGGCCCGTTGGCCAGAAACTCAACTTTCTGTTCCCGAAATGCGTCAGCCCAACTCTCCCGGAGGTCTTCGACGAAAGCCTTCAGCAAAATCTCCGACTTCTGCGGTTTCGGCGGGCGCGAGGTCAGACGCAAATCCGAGATCATTTCCTGCGCACGCTTCACCTGAGTCAGAATGACGGCCAGATCCGCCCTTTTTGCCGGGTCGGACTCCTCACGAAGCATCATCTGCACACGGCCGCTGATGGCCGCAAGCGGATTGTTCAGGTCGTGCCCCGCTCCGGCAGAAAACTCCGCAAGAAGCTCAGGCGAAAGTGATTTGTAATCGTTTGGACCCATGATTCTCTCGTAAGGAAATAAAAAAGGAGTCAAAGCCCGGACTTCGACTCCTTGAGAAACCATCACTGAAATCAGCGGCTGGCTTCCATTTCGAGCAGGTGGCAAATATTCTTCTGAAGAACGTCCACATCGAACGGTTTGGCCAGGAATTCGTCCGCGCCGCTGTTGCGCAGGTCCTGAATCCGGTTTTCTTCAACCATTCCTGAAATGCAAATGATGCGAACATCGTCCATGGTCTTGTCGTTGCGGACGCGCTGGCACACTTCTTTCCCGTTAATATCGGGAAGCATCACGTCCAGAACGATCAGGTCCGGATGATATTCTTTGACCATCATACCAGCGTCAAAGCCATTGTTCGCCGTGCGAACCTCAAAACGACCATCCCTCTCCAGCATGTCTTGAATGAGCGTGACGATTTCAACGTCGTCGTCCACGATGAGAATTTTGCGCAACTGACTTTCCAGCGCATCCGTCGGGATATTATTTTCACGCATGAAAATAATCAACTGATCGCGCGGAATGCGGCGGAAACGACTGCCCGGAACTCGAAATCCCTTCAGCTGTCCAGTGTCGAAGCAGCGGATGATGGTTTGCTGGCTCACCTTGCAAATCTTCGCGGCTTCCCCAGTCGTGTAAACAGTTTTCATTACGGCCATTTTAAAAATCCTTCCTATTATACCGTAGTGGTGTAAATCCGATATTTGTTAGAGAGTTCCAGCCTTACGGCCTTCCCTTTCTTTCTGATAACACCGATTATACCTATTTTACCTGTAATGTCAAGAGCAATTTTGGCAAAATGTCAAAATTTGTCAAAATTGGCAAAATAAATCAGATTTTTTTGATTTTTTTACCGTAAAGAGTACCGGGTCCCTTGACAAAATCGTCAAAAATTGGGATAATTAATTTGACAGAAATCAGGGAGTCAGGAATCAGGACCGTTTTTTGTGAAATGTATCCGCAAGAGCCCTATTATTCCACTCCATTCTCAACTCTCCACACGCCACACTCATCAAAATGTCCGCGCAGCAAACCCTACATACACGTCCGTTCCGCAACAAGATGATTTACCTCGGGTTCATCATCGTCCTCATTTTCCCGATTTACTGGCTGAGCCAGCCCGCATCCGAAAACTCCGTGGGTGGGTTCCTGGAAAACCAGCGCACGTCGGTCGTGGACATCAAGGACCTCGGCGAGATCAACATGGCCGCGGAAACGATGAAACTCGGAACTTTCGGCATGGACGGCATCGTGCAGATGATGCTCTGGCTCAAGGCGGACGAGTATAAGAAGAAAAAGGAATGGACCCAACTGGCGGCCACGTTGAACCAGCTCATCGTGCTGAACCCGCACCTCGAAACAGTCTGGCGTTTTCAGGGGTGGAACCTCGCGTACAACGTCTCGGTCGAGCAGGACAATTACCACGACCGGTACTTCTGGGTCATGAAAGGGATCCGCTTCCTCGAACGCGGCACGCAGTACAACCCGCTCTCGATCCGCGTTTCGTGGGATGTCGGGTGGACCACCTCGCAGAAGATGGGCAAGTCCGACGAGCACGTCTATTTCCACGAGTTTTACAAAAACGACCCGGACATTCAGGACGTCCCCGGCTTTGAAACGACCAAGCGCGACAGCTGGCTCGTTGGAAAGTGGTGGTACAAGCACACCGAATCCCTGCACGACGACAAAGGCGTGGACCTTGAGACCATCAGCCCGACGCTCTTTTATTCGTACGCGCCGCTCGCGCAGGCATACTACTCCGACAATCTGGAGCAGCTCGGGAATTTTGTTTACGCGAACAACCTCTCCGGCGGCGGTTCCTCCGAAAGTGCGCAGAACGCCTGGACCAAATTTAATGCGGAGTGGATCGCATTCGGCGAACTCTCGCTCGACTCGGCATTTGGCGAGCCAATGAAGCTCATCGAGCAGGAAGAAATGGAAGCGCTCGAAGCCTCGAAGCGGGAGGAACTGAACGCGCTGAGCCCCGGAAAATACGAAGCCCTCGTGAACGAAAAGAAGCGCAAATTTCTCTCCGACGCAGAACTCAAAGCGCTGAACAAGCCGATGGAATTCCGGAACGCCGACGAGCAGAACCTCGCCAGTGAAGCGGAAGAAAAGATCCGTGTCTCGAACGAGGAATGGGCGCAGAACCTCCCGATGGAAAAGCGCAAAGAGGGTCTGCGGCTTGCCAAACAGCTCGACGCCGCCAGCAATCAGGCGAAGCTGGTCCGGCGTTACCGGCTGATCGTGAACTACGTATACTGGAACCTCCGCGGCGAGTTGGAGAAGATCCCGGAGATCATCGAGGCGCGGAAACTCGTGTACGAAGGCGACAAACTCTACGAAAACAACGAATTGCGGCAGGCGGTGGAAAACTACGACCAGGCGTTCAAAATCTGGGAGAAAACCATCACCGAGGACGAACGTTTCCGCAACATTCTGGATGAAGACCTGTTCGCCTCGGACCTGCGTGAGATGTACGACAAATACGAGCTGATCCGTATGCAGGACGACCCGAACCTGCGCAGTGAGGAAGTGCGGAATCTAATCCCGGCCGCACTGAAGAAAGTCCTGGAAACCGCCCCGAGCGATACGGGCGTGGTCGAACGGATGAAACTCCGCCATGAAAAGAACATGAAGCGTGAAGGGTACGTACCCGGAAAATTTATTTGAACGAATAATGAATAACGAATAACGAATAATTACCTTTAAACATTCTCCTCATTATTCGTTATTCGTTATTCATTATTCATTATTAATATGGATCATTGCAAAATTTTATCTTTTCTCCGTGCCACCGGTCCGGCGTTGGATCCGCTTTGGAATGAGGCCGATGCGGTTCGTCGGGCCAACGTCGGCGACGCCATTCATCTGCGCGGACTGATCGAAGTCTCGAACATCTGCACGGCCCAGTGCACCTACTGCGGGATCCGGGTCAAAAATCCGAACGTCCACCGCTACCGAATGACCCTCGACGAGATCCTCGAAAGCGTCCGGCTTGCGCAGCGTTTCGGCTACGGCACGCTCGTCCTTCAGTCGGGCGAAACCCCTGCCGCCATGCCGGACGAGTGGGTGACGGAGGTCATTCGGGCGATCCGCAAAATCTCGACGCAGGCCATCACCCTGAGCCTGGGCGAACGGCCGGCCAACGACTACCAGGCGTACCGCGACTGGGCCGAGGCGGGCGCGAACCGATACCTGATCCGGTTTGAGACGTCCAACCCGGAACTGTTCCGGAAGCTGCACCCGAGCCATCCCGGTCTGGAGGTGCGTCTGCAGGCGCTCCGCAAACTGCGCGAGGCGGGCTTCGAGATTGGCAGCGGCGTCATGATCGGCGTCCCGGGCCAAACGTGGGACGACCTGGCCAACGACGTTGAAATGTTCCGCACGCTCGATCTCGACATGATCGGGGTCGGCCCGTTTTTGCCGCATCCGGAAACGCCGCTCGGGCAGGAATTTCTCGCGCAGCAGGGGCAAGAGCCGCAGCCGGATCAGGTCCCGAACGACGAGCTGACGACGCTCAAAACGGTCGCGCTCACGCGGCTGGCCTGCCCGGGATCGAACATTCCCGCCACGACCGCGCTGGCATGTATCGACCGTTCGCAGGGCCACCGAAACGCCCTGACCCGCGGCGCGAACGTGATCATGCCGAACGTCACGCCGGCCAAATACCGCCGCCTGTACGAGATTTACCCGTCCAAAGCCACAACCGCCGAGGCCGCCGAGCAGTTCGACCGCGCGCTGAAAGAGAAAATCCTCTCGATCGGCCGAACGATCGGCCAAGGGCCGGGGAATTCCGCGAGATTCGCAGAAAACCCGGATTAATTCCAAAAGAATCGGGAGGTTCTCATGAAAAACCGCTTCGTTTTCCGACTCGCCTCGTTTTTGGCTGGGTTTTTTCTGTCGCTTTCGTTCAGCTTCGGCCAGCTTCCGGCCATTCTCAAAGGAAGTGTGGAGGAAGTTTATATTCGCCAGCGGCAAATCTACTACGAAACACTCGAAAGAAGCAACTGGATCAAAGCTGCCAAAATCGGGCTTTATGAGAATAACGTCCCCGTTGACGCCGCCATCAGTTACAGCGAGAGGCCCGATGACGTCCAGCTGGGGAACGAATACTGGATGCCGAGGTACCGCGCGAAGATCCTCCAGATCCTCGACAGCAATCGGTGCCTGATCCGTTTTGACACGGAAGAAACGTTTTACCTGGCCTACCCGACGCAAAACCTCTTCGCGGACGAATACATCGTTCTGACCAGCCCCGTCGTTTGCGCCGACGTGATCGAAGGGGTTTATGTTTTGAAGTTCGTGCCGAAAAAAACGCTGAAAGAACGCCGCGGCGACGCGCTTTTTGACGAGAATCAACGGAAGGCGCTGGCGCTGGCCGGCTACCGCGAATGGGAACTCGCCGACGGAACGAAACTCTGGGCCAAATTCGACTCGGTCGTCAAAGGCGGGATCGTGCTTGAAGATCACGAAGGCCAGCTCAAATCCCTAAAAACGAATGAACTCTCGAAAAAAGACGCCAAATTCCAGATCGACGAATGGAAAAAACACGTGCGGGAAGAACGCAAAGACCGGGCGCAAAAAAGAAAAGAACGCGACGACTGAGTTTAATTATGAATTAAGAATTATGAATTAGAGATGACGCTGGAAGCGTCGTCCCCGTAAAAAAAGCCTTGAAGTCGTCAGACCTCAAGGCTTTTCATATACAAAAGATGAATTTTTCAATCGGCTTCAACAAGTAGCCTCCATATTTTGTGCTTCCAGTCTCCCGGAAGTTCTAATTTCCTTAGAAAGGAGGTGATCCAGCCGCAGGTTCCCC
>JAFSMO010000007.1 GCA_017447865.1 Thermoguttaceae bacterium | reverse complement strand
TCCTAACTCCTAACTCCTAACTTAAATTTGCCCCCCCTTGACAAAAACCCTCGCGTTGGTATAATGAGCGCATTATGTTGAATCAGATTGCGAACAATTTCGGCTTTTACTTTAGCTTCGTGTTTTATTGCTTTGGCAATAAACGCTGAAGTTCGAGCTGTTACGCAATTTCGGACCCGGCGTTTCGACCGCCGCGGTTCCTTCGAGATCTGAAAGATTCCAGCCGTCGGCGCAAAAACCGGTGGCTTTTTTTGTTGGAATTTTTCAGGAGATGAAAAGAGGAAAAAAATGGAACTCAATCTTCCGTCCCTTCGCCGCGAGATCGACCGGCTTGACAATACGATCCTTCAAACCCTTCAAAAACGCCTCGAAGTTGCGCGCCTGGTCATCAAATTCAAGCGGGAGCAGAACCAGAACGTGAACGTTCCCGAGCGCGAGCTCCAGATCCTGAACAGCCTGAAGGGGCGCGAGCGGTCGCTGCTCTCCGCGGAAGTGATCGAGGAGATCTACAAGACGATCTTTGCCGAGAGCAAGCGCCTCCAGCGCGAAAGCACGCCGCTGGTCGCGTTTCAGGGGGAGCACGGCGCATTCAGCGAAGTGGCGGCCAAACGCTGGAACCCCGACGTCGCGCCGATCCCGTGCCAGACGATCGCCGAGGTTTTCCAGGGCGTCGAGCTGGGGTCCTACGACTACGGGATCGTCCCGGTCGAGAGCACCGTCGGCGGCCTGATGAGCCAGGTGAACGCCCTGCTGCTGGCGAGCAAACTTTTCGTCGTGGGAGCCGTTGAAATGTCGGTCGAACACGCGCTTCTCGTCGTGCCGGGGACCGACCTGAAATCGCTGCGCCGGGTGTACTCGCAGGCGGTCGCGCTGACCGAGTGCCAATCGTTTGTGAAGCGGATGAAGCTCGAGCCGGTGGCGTACTTCGACACGGCAGGCGCTGCGAAAATGCTGGCCGAGAAGTGGGAGGAAGGCTCCTCCGCCATCGCGAGTGAACTGGCCGCGCGGTACTACAATCTGGAAGTGATCAAGACGGGGATCGCCGACGTGCAGAACACGCGCACGCGTTTTCTCGTGCTGGCCAAAAACCCGCTGGACTGCGGCGGGAACCGGTGCTCCATCACGTTCATCATGCCGAACGAGCCGGGGTCTTTGTTCCGCGTGATGAAAATGTTCGCCGACGAGAACATCAACCTGACGCGCGTCGCGTCGATCCCGACGGAAAAGGGGAATTACATTTTCTTCCTCGACTTTGCCGCCAGCGATCAGGAAGAGCGCGTCCACCACATTCTGAACCAGATCTCCTGCATTTCCGAGTCGTACCGCTGGATGGGGTGCTACACAGAGACGAATCAGTAACGCGAAAGAAAGGCCCCCCTGAAAGGGGGACTGCAGGCGAGCGGTGGGCTTTTTGCCCACTGTAAACTGGGGGGTTCCGACCAAAGGACGGACTTTCCCCCATTTCTGAACCCCTCCGGCCCTACGGGCCACCTCCCCTTTCAGGGGAGGCTTTAAATTGGTGCGGCCGGGCCGACCGTCACGGTTCACAATTGATCGATCCTTACGCGCATGAAAACCGGGCGGTATTCCTCCGGCGTGTGCGGCAAGAAGCCGAGACGGTTCACGTTGTACGTGAAAACCAGCTCCTCGTCGGTCGAAAGCGCGGGGTGCGCCTTCGCGTTGTAGGCCGAGATTCCCTCGGGAAGCGGCGGGATTTTGTAAAGCGTTTTCGGTGGTCCGAAAGGCCCGAACGGCTGGTCGGCCAGGCGGTACTCGACCGTCCGGGAGATGCCGCCCAGCATATAGACGAGCAGGAACTTCCCCGACGGCAGGCGCGAGACCGAAAGCTCGCACGAAACTCTTTCCGCCAGGCTGGCCGATTCGGTCATTTCTTCGACCCAGCCGCGGCCGTTCCAGAAGCGCCACGCGCTGAAGTCTTCGAGATCGTCGGGCCGGACGCGTGCCGCGATGAGGTCTTTGCGGTGCTGCCCTTTGCGGTCCGCGTAGCCGAAAATGTACCAAAAGCCGTCCTGGGCGTCGTCGCAGATGGCGGCGCCGAACACGAAATGAGCGTCGGGCGTCTCGCGCAGCAGCGGAACGTTTTTCCGGATCTGGGCGTTCGCGAAATCGGGGGTCCCGTCGCTCTTGATCGGGAGCGAGACCCAGTCGATCTGCATTGGTTTCCACGTCTTCTTCTGGGGGATCATCGCGGTGAATTTGAGTTTTCCGCCGAGAAAAACGCCGTCCTGCAGCCAGTACCGCCCCCCAAGGAGGTTCTGTCCCTTCGGCGGGACGAAACACTCCATCGGCCCCTGCTCCGGCACGCGCCAGAACGAGTGGTTGACCATGTACACGTCGCCGAACTTGCGCCCGGAATCGCGGGTCGTGCCGCACATCGTGTCGCTGAAAAGGAAGTACACGTCCCCGGTTTCGGGCCGTCGCACGGAGTAAACCCCATCGGCGGCGAGCCACCCGGACGTCTGCGCGGCGCAGGCGTTCCAGTCCTCGGCCGGTTCGGGATTCAAAGCCAAAATGAGAAGGAAAAATAAGGAATACATGGTCTTTTGCCTCCTTAATTGCGAAAAAGCCTCATCACCGCAGGTCTATTTCCTTTTGAAAGGGATCTCATACCTTTTCGCGTATTTTTTGGCTAATGATGCCCCTTTCGGAGTGCAAATCGTCAGGTTGGGGCAGTCCTTGAACGCCCACGTCTTGATCTCCGTCACGCTGGCCGGAATCTCGACAGACGTTAACGAACTGCACCCCTTAAACGCCTCTTTTCCAATCACCGTAACGCCTTCGCGAATGACGACGGAGGTTAACGCACGGCAATCCGTAAAAGTATCCTCTTCAATCTCTGAAACCCCTCCAGGAATAACCACTGACGTTAAAGATCGGCACCCAACAAATGCCTTTTCCCCAATCTTCCTGACGCTTTCCGGAATCACGACCGAAGTCAAAGAAGTACAGCCCCCAAACGCTGCAATGCCAATCTCCAATACGCCTTCAGGAATCACGACCGAAGTCAAGGAACTGCAATTTGTAAACGCATCTGCTTCAATCTTCTCCAAACCATCGGGGATCCGGTATTCTTCCGTGCTGTTCAGACAGAAGACCAATGTCTTGCTATCTTTTGTCAGCAAAGCGGACCCGTCCCACTTATAATAGGGGTTGGTTGGGGAAATGACCAATTCTTTCAACTCCGGGCAGTCGCTAAACGGTCCGAATTCAATTTCCTCTACACTATCGGGAATAACGACGGACGTTAAGGCTCTGCAGTGACAGAAAGTACACGTGATGAGTTTCTTCACACTTCCTGAAATGACCACCGACGTTAAAGAATCGCAATTACAAAACCCGGAGTCAAGAGTCGTCACATTTGGGGGAATGACGACAGACGTCAAGGAACTACAATATGCGAATGCATGCCATCGGATCTCCGTCAAACTTTCTGGAAGATCGACTGACGTCAGGGAACTGCAATCCTCGAACGCATAACTTTTAATCACCTTTACCCCTTCGGGAATCTCGACATGCGTTAAGGAATCACATTCTTTGAACGCATGGGCTCCAATTGTCGTCACACCTTCGGGAATGACGGCACTGGTTAAGAATCTGCATCCCCATAACGCTCCATCTCCGATCATCTCGATACCATCGGGGATCTGGAAATCCCCCGCTGCACTCGGACAGGCAATCAACGTCTTGCCATCTTTTGACAGCAAGAGCCCCCCGTCACTCTTAAAAAAGGGATGGTCGGAGGAAACACAGAATTCTGTCAACGCCTGGCAAAAGGCAAACGCTCCGAATTCAATTTCCTTTACACTGTTGGGAATGACGACCGACGTTAAAGATTCGCACCCGGCAAACGCCCCGCGGCTGATTTTCGTCACGCCGTCGGGGATCTTGTATTCTCCCGAAGCGGCCGGGCAGGCAAACAATGTTTCCCCGCAATCCGACATCAAAGCGATCCCACAGACATCAAAAACGGATGAGTTTGCAAGGCGCCATTCTTTCAACCCTGTACAGCCGGTAAATGCTCCGGTGACAATATACGGCCAGCTATTGGGAATGACGATAGACGCCAGGGAACTACAGTACGCGAACGCTTTTTCACCAATCCACTTCAGACCGTTATGAAGGGTGAGAGATTCCAGGGAACTGCAACCAGAAAAAGCACCATCTTCAATCTTTCCCACACCTTTGGGAATGGTGACCGACGTTAAGGAACGGCAGTCTGAAAACACGTAATCTTCGATCTTCGTCACATCTCTCGGAATCACGACCGACGTCAAGGAGCTGCAGCCCGCAAACGCTCCGCCTTCAATGGTCACAACGCTTTCTGGAATGTCGACGGACGTCAGGGAACTGCAATCCCTGAATGCCGAGTTTCCGATCTCCGTCACGGTTTCAGGAATGACAACCGACGTTAAAGAAGTACAATCTTCAAACGCCCCGTTTCCAATGATCTCAACGCCATAAGGAATGACCACATCGGTTTCGTATCCGATGTATTTTACGAGAATTCTTCCATCTCCGTCCCATTGGAAGAAGTCCATGCTGGTTGACGGAGGAATGGATCCTGGCGCGGTCAGTGGAAGCAAAAAACGGAACATTACAGGAACCTCACTCCTCACTCCTGACCTTAAACGGGATCTCTTTATCTTTGGCGTATCGTTCGGCCGCTGACCCTGCCGGGGCGTAAATCGTCAGGTTCGGGCATTCCATGAACGCATAAATTCCTATCTCCGTCACGCTGGCTGGAATCTCGATGGACGTTAAGGAACTGCAGTCTTCAAATGCCCGAGAACCGATCTCCGTCACGCCTTCGGGGATCACAATGGACGTTAGGGAACTGCAGCCAGAAAAAGTCCTCATTCCAATAGTCTTCACGCCTTCCGAAATCACGATGGACTTTAAGGATTCACACGAGTAAAACGCCTCGTCCTCAATCTCCACCACACTTCCAGGAATCTCGACAGACGTTAAGGAATTGCACTCGGAAAACGCATGCTCTTTAATCTTTGTCACGCCTTCAGGAATACGGTATTCTTCGACCGTTTCCAGAGAGGAAAGCAATTCTTTGCCATCTTTGGTCAACAGGACACACCCATCCCTCTTAAAATAGGGACTGGTGGGGGAAATGGGCCATTCTTTCAACTTCAAACAACCAGCAAAAGGATTGCCTGAAATTATCTCGACACTGTCCGGAATGGTAACGGACGTTAAGGATCTGCACCTGAAGAATGCCCTGTGACCAATTTCCGTCACGCCTTCAGGAATAACGACCGACTTCAGAGAAGTACAGTCCCAAAACGCCCCTCCTCCAATTTTCCTTAGACTGGCAGGAAAGACGACCGACTTTAGGGAACTACACTCGGCACAAGCCCCCAATGCAAGCTCTGTCACGCCGTCGGGAATAACGACCGACGTTAAAGAGCTGCAATAACGAAACGCATCGAATCGATAATCCTTCACTCTTTTGGGAAAGACGACCGAGGTTAAGGATTTACATCTGGAAAACAACGACGAACCGATCTCCGTCACATTCTCGGGGATCACGAATGACGTTAGAGAACTGCAGTTATTGAACGCACAGTTTCCGATCTTTGTCACGCTTTCGGGAATCTTGACCGACGTTAAAGAATGGCACCCGGCAAACGCTTCGTCTCCGATCGTCGTTACGCTCTCGGGAATGACAACGGATGTCAAAGAACTGCAGCCGTAAAACGCACGTTTTCCAATCTCCCTCACGCCCTTGGGAATGTTGACCGACTTTAAGGATTCACAGCCCTCAAACATCTGCTCTCCAATCTCCGTCACGCCGTCGGGGATCTCGACCGTCTCTAAGGAACTACACTGACAGAACGCATTGTTTCCAATTTTGGTCACACTTTCAGGAATGATGATAAACGCCAGGGAATTGCACCCCATAAACGCATTCTCTCCGATCTCCGTCGCGCCTTCAGGAATGATGGCATACGACAGAAAACAACAGCCGGAGAACGCCCCGTCTCCGATCTTCGTCACGCCGTCGGGGATCTGGTATTCTTCCACTACACTCGGGCAGAGAATCAACGTTTTACCGTCTTTTGACAACAAAATGCCACCATCACCTTTAAAACAGGGATTCGTGGGGGAAGTGGACAATTCATTCAACTTGGGACAGAAGGCAAACGCTCCACTGCCAATTCTCTCCACGCTGTCGGGAATGTAGATGGAAGTTAAGAGCTGGCAGCCATGGAACGCCTCTTCTTCAATCTCCGTCACGCCGTCGGGGATCCTGTATTCTTCCTCTGCACCCGGACAGGCGACCAATGATTTACCATCTTTTGAGAGCAGCGCGATCCCGTCGCTCTTAAAAACCGGATGATCGGGAGAAATGATCCATTCTTTCAAATCCAGACAGCTGGCAAATGCCCCGGTTCCAATCTCCTTCAGACTATCGGGAATGACAAACGAGGTCAGGGAAATGCAACCAGTGAACGCGTGCTCTCCAATCTCCTCTATTCCTTCAGCAATGACGACGGACTTCAAGGAACTGCAGCAAAAAAACATAAACGGTTCAATTTTTCCCAAGCTTTTGGGAACCACGACCGACGTCAAGGATTCGCAGCCCTCAAAAGCCCTGACGCCAATCGCTATCACGCTTTCGGGAATGACGACCGACTTTAAGGAACTGCAGCCCTCAAACGCGCATTCAAAAATCACATACACGCCATAAGGAATGACGACATCGGTTTCGTCTCCGATGAATTTCACAATATTGGTTCCACTCTCATCCAATTCAAAGGACTCCCAACTGGTGGGTTCAGGGGTTGATGAAAAAGCGGTCAGTTGAATCAAAAAACGGAACATTTAACGAGCCCTCTTTAAGTAAAGAAATTAACGTTTGTTTAAATTTAACAGAAAACAACAATTTTTGCAAGGGGGGGGATTTTATGGGGCCATGCCTGACCCCGCTCGTAAATCCTGAATCTATTTCGCCTTGAACGGGATCTCTTTTTCTTTGGCGTATCTCTCGGCCTCGGATCCTGCCGGGGCGTAAATCGTCAGGTGCGGACAGTTCTTGAACGCCCACAGCTGGATATCCTTCACGCTCTCAGGAATCTCGACGGACGTTAACGATCTGCAGGCCTTGAATGTCTCCCTTTCAATTTTCGTTACGCCTTCGGGGATCACGATGGAGGTCAAGGAAGTGCAGTTTTCAAACGCACATTTTCCGATCTCCTTCACGCCTTTGGAAATGACGGCCGAGGTTAAGGACTTGCAGTCTGCGAATGCCGACTCTCCCAAATTTTCCACGCTTCCAGGAATCACGACGGACGTAAGCGAATCGCAGCCCTGAAATGCTTTCTTGCCAATCTCGGTCACGGTTTCCGGGATCACGACGGACTCTAAAGAAACGGCCCCCATAAACGCATGGTCTCCGATCTTCGTTACACCTTTGGAAATGACGACCGACATCAAGGACTCGCAGTTGCAGAACGCCGAGCCTCCGATCTTCGTCAAGCTGTCCGGAAAGATGCAGAACGTCAGGGAACTGCACTTGTAGAAGGCTTCATCTTCGATTTCCGTCACGCCCTCGGGAATGATGACATACAATAAGGATTCGCAGCCGTAAAAGGCTCCCCCTCCGATTTTCGTCACGCCGTCGGGGATCAGGTATTCCCCCTCTGCTCCCGGGCAATAAAGCAGCTTTTTGCCGTCTTTGGTCAGCAAGGCGCATCCCTCGCTCCTGAAATGGGGATGGGTGGGGGAAACGGTCCATTCTTTCAACGCCACGCAGCCGGCAAACGCCCCTTCACCGATCTCCGTCACCCCATCGGGGATCACGACCGTCGTTAAGGACTCGCAGTAGCTAAACGCCCACTCACCGATCTCCGTCACCCCATCGGGGAGCACGATCGACATTAAGGACTCGCAGTCCCTAAACGCCCACTCACCGATCTCCGTCACCCCATCGGGGAGCACGATCGACATTAAGGCGCTGCACTCATTGAACGCACCGTCTCCGATCTTCTTCACGCTTTGGGGAATGACGGCCGACACCAGGGAACTGCAACCTTTGAACACATCATCCACGATCTCCTCCACACCGTCGGGGATCGTGACCGATATTAAGGACTTACACATACAAAACGCCCACATGCCAATGACCTTCACGCTGTCGGGAAGGACGATCGACGTCAAGGAATCGCAGTCCACAAACGCCCCTTCACCGATCTCCGTCACGCCTTCAGGGATCTCGACGGAAGTTAAAGATCTGCAGCCGTTGAACGCCCAGCCTCCGATCTTCGTCAAGCTGTCCGGAAAGACGCTGGACGTCAGGGAACTGCACTCGTAGAAGGCTTCTTCTTCGATTTCCGTCACGCCCTCGGGAATGATGACATGCAATAAGGATTCGCAGCCGTAAAAGGCTCCCCCTCCGATTTTCGTCACGCCGTCGGGGATCTGGTATTTCCCCGCCACTCCCAAACAGAGAACAAAAGTTTTCCCGTCTTTTGAAAGCAGGACATTCCCTTCGCACTTTAAAAAGGGATGATCTGGAGAAATGATCCATTTGCTCAGCTCCGGACAGTCAGCAAACGCACCTTTTCCGATTTTCTCCACACTGTCGGGAATGATGACCGACGTCAGGGAACGGCAGCCGGTAAACGCCCCTTCCTTGATCTCCGTCACCCCATCGGGGATCTGATACGTTCCCTCTGCGCCAGGGCAGGCAACCAGAGTTTTGCCGTCCATGGAAAGCAAAGCCACTCCATCGCTCCTGAACGCAAAATTATCGCGAGAGACGGACCATTCTTTCAACGCGTGGCAACCGGCAAATGCTCTTTCTTCAATTTCCTTTATAGTGTAGGGAATGAAGATCGAGGTTAAGGAAGTGCAGTAATTAAACGTTGAAGACACGATTTTTGGCACGCCTTCAGGAATGGCGACCGACGTCAAAGACTGGCACCCCTCGAACGCACACACTTCAATCGCCACTACCCCTTCGGGAATGACGACCGACCTCAGGGATTTGCAGCCAGCGAACGCACGTTTTTCAATCCACCTCACGCTTTCGGGAATCACGACCGACGTTAAGGAAGCGCAGTCCTCAAACGCACTATCCTTGATCCCCTTCGTCCCATAGGGAATGACGACCTCGGTTTCGTCTCCGATGAATTTTACGATTTTAACCCCATCCTCATCCCACTCGAAGGAGTCCCAGCTGGTGGGTTGAGGAGTTGAGGCATAAACGGTCAGTGGAATTAAAAAACGAAACATTTAGCGGAACCTTTCGATTTTAGTGAGGAGTGAGGAGTGAGGAGTTGTGCTGGCGCGTAACGCTGCTTGAAGAAAGACGTCCTTCCATATTTTCAATTCCTAACTCCTAACTTTAAACGGGATTTCTTTTTCTTTGGCGTATTTTTCGGCTGCGGACCCTGCCGGCGCGTGGATGGTCAGGTTTGGACAGTCCTTGAACGCCCACAATTGGATCTCCGTCACGCTTGCCGGAATCCCGACGGACGTTAACGAACTGCAGCCAGTGAAAGCGCCTTTCCCAATACTCGTAACGCTTTCAGGAATCTCGATGGTCGTTAAGGAAGTGCAGTTTTCGAATGCCCGACCATCAATATTCGTCAAGCCTTTGGAAATCACGATGGACTTTAAGGAACTGCAGCCTGAAAAAGCCATTAACCCAATACTCTCCACGCTTCCCGGAATCACGACGGAGGTCAGGGATGTGCAGTTCCAAAATGTCTGTACATCTATCTTCTTCACGCCTTCCGGAATCACGATGGACTTTAAGGATTTACACGCGAAAAACGCCTCTCTTCCAATGTCCACCACACTTTCAGGAATCCCGACAGACGTTAAGGAATTACACCCGGAAAACGCATGCTCTTTAATCTTTGTCACTCCTTCGGGAATCCGGTATTCTTCCACCGTATCCAGACAGATAAGCAATTCTTTGCCATCTTTGGTCAGCAGGACGCCCCCATCACTCTTAAAATAGGGGTTGGTGGGGGAAATGGGCCATTCTTTCAACTTCAAACAACCTGTAAATGGATTGCCTGGAATTTCTTTGACACTGTCAGGAATGACCACGGACGTTAAGGAACTGCACCTGCAGAATGCTGCGGAACCAATTTCCGTCACGCCTTCAGGAATGACGACCGACGTCAGGGAAGTACAGCCCCAAAACGCACCTCCTACAATTCTCCTTACACTGTCAGGAATGACGACCGACTTTAAGGAAACACAGCGGGCAAACGCCCCCATGCCAATCTCTGTCGTGCCGTCGGGAATAACGACCGAGATTAAGGAACTGCAATCAAAGAAGGCATCGAATCGATAATCCTTCACGCTTTTGGGAAAGACGACCGAGGTTAAGGATGTACATCTGAAAAACAACCGCCCACCGATCTCGGTCACGCTTTCGGGAATCACGAATGACGTTAAAGAATCACAGTTACTGAACACCCTGTCTCCGAGCTTTGTCACGCCTTCGGGAATCCTGACCGACGTTAAGGAGTGACACCTGCAGAACGCTTCGTCTCCAATCTCCGTTACGCCTTCGGGAATCACGACCGACGTTAAGGAGTGACACCTGCAGAACGCTTCGTCTCCAATCTCCGTTACGCCTTCGGGAATCACGACCGACGTCAAGGCTTTGCAGTCGCAAAATGTACGTTTTCGGATCTCCCTCACGCCTTTGGGAATGACGACCGACATTAAGACATCACACTCCTCAAACGCCTGCTCACCAATCTCCGTCACGCCGTCTGGGATCTCGACAGACTTTAAGGAATCACACCGGCAGAACGCATTGTTCCCAATTTTGGTCATGCTTTCGGGAAAGACGATGAACGTCAAGGATCTGCAGCCCCCAAACGCATTCTCTCCAATCTCCGTCACGCCTTCTGGAATGATGACATACGAAAGGAAACAGCAGCTATAGAACGCCCCGTCTCCGATCTTCGTCACGCCGTCGGGAATCTGGTATTCTTCCCCGGTACCCGGGCAGAGAATCAGTGTTTTGCCGTCTTTTGACAACAAAACGGCACCATCGCCCATAAAACAGGGATGTGTGGCGGAGGTGGACCATTCTTTCAACTCGGGGCAACAGGCGAACGCGCCTCTTCCAAATTTCTCCACGCTATCAGGAATGAAGACGGAAGTTAAGAGCTGGCAGCCATGGAACGCCTCTTCTTCAATCTCCGTCACGCCGTCGGGGATCCTGTATTCTTCCTCTGCGCCCGGACAGGCAACCAATACTTTACCGTCTTTTGAGAGCAGCGCGATCCCGTCGCTCTTAAAAACCGGATGATCGGGAGAAATGGTCCATTCTTTCAACTCCAGACAGCCGGCAAACGCTCCGGTTCCAATCTCCTTCAGACTATCGGGAATTACAAACGAGACCAAGGAACTACAGGCAGTGAACGCATACTCTCCAATCTCCGTCACGCCCTCGGGAATGGTAATGGATTTCAGGGAAATGCAGTTAAAAAACACGCACGGCCCAATTTTTTCCACGCTTCCGGGAATGACGGCCGACGTTAAGGATTCGCAGCCAGAGAACGTACTCTTACCGATATCCTTCACCGTTTCGGGAATGACGACCGACGTTAAGAAACTACAGTCCGCAAACGCCCCATCCCCGATCGTCGTCACGCCATAAGGAATGACGACCTCGGTTTCGTCTCCGATGAATTTTAAGAGTTTTACCCCACCCTCATCCCACATGAAAGAGTCCCATCTGGTGGGTTGAGGAGTTGAGGCAAACACGGCCAGTGGAATTAAAAAACGGTACATTGTCGGATCCTTTCGGTGGAAGTCAGAAGTTGGAAAAGCCTCCGGCTTTTTACGGGATAAAGTCTTTCTGCAAGCAGCGCAACTCCTAATTCCTGATTTTAAACGGGATCTCGTTCCTTTTCGCGTATTTCTCGGCTTCTGAGCCTGCCGGAGCGTGGATCGTCAGGTTCGGACAGTCCTGAAACGCCCACCTTTTAATTTCGGTCCCGCTTCCAGAAATCTCGACGGACGTTAACGAACTGCACCCTTTAAACGCAATCACGTCGATTTTCATCAGACCTTCGGGAAGAACGATCGACGTTAAGGAAAGGCATTCGCCGAACGCTAATTTGCCGATGGACTTCACGCTTCCGGGAATGGTGACGGACGTTAAGGAACCGCACTTGACGAACATCATCCTTGGGATCTCTGTCACGCCGTTGGAAATGACGGCCGATTGCAAAGAATCACAGCCAAAGAACACGCTATCATCAATCTTTGTCACGCTCGCCGGAATCTCGATGGACTGCAGGGAAATGCAGGACCAGAACGCGCCATGCCCAATCTCCGTCACACTTTCAGGAATAACGATGGACGTTAAGGAATGGCAGTTCATGAATGTCGCGTCCTCGATCCGGGTCACTCCTTCAGGGATCTCGATGGACTTCAGAGAACTGCAGGCAGAGAACGCGCTCTCTCCAATCTCCGTCACACTTTTGGGAATCACGATGGACGTTAAGGAATGGCAGCCACTAAATGCCCCGGCCCAAATCCCCGTCACGCCGTCGGGAATCCGGCATTCTCCTTCCGCATCCAGGCAGGCAACCAATTCTTTGCCGTCTTTGGTCAGCAAGGCGATCCCTTCGCTCTTTAAATGGGGGTTGGCGGGGGAAATGGACCATTCTTTCAAGCCCGGACAGTCGGCGAACGCTCCGGCGACGATTTCTTTGACACTATCGGGAATGGTGACTGAATCCAGGGAAACGCACCCCTTGAACGCCTCGCCTCCAATTTCCGTCACACCTTCGGAAAGGACTACAGACGTTAAGGAACTACAGGCCTGGAACGCCCATGTTTCGATCCTCCTGACACTGCCAGGAATGACAATGGACGTCAGGGAACTGCACATCGAGAACGCGCTTGCCCAGATCTTCTCTACGCCTTCGGAAATGACGACCGATCTTAAGGAATCGCACTTGGAGAACGTTCTACCTTTAATCTCCTTCACCCCTTTGGGAATGGTGATCGAAGTCAGGGAACTGCAATTAAAGAACGCACTCGAGCCTATCTCCGTTACACTTTCAGGAATCTCAATGGACACCAAGGATTGGCAATCAAAGAACGCATCGTATCCAATCTCCGTCACCCCTTCGGGAATCACGGCGAACGTCAAGGAAAGGCATTTCCAGAAAGCGCTTTTCCCGATCACCTTTACGCCGTCAGGAATGGTGACGTACGTTAAGAAATTACAGCCGCAGAACGCTCCGTTTCCAATCGCCGTCACACCGTCCGGAATATGGCATTCGTTCTCCGCGTCCGGGCAGGCGATGAGCGTTTTCCCGTCTTTCGAGAGCAGGAGACTTCCTTCGCTCTTAAAACAGGGATGAGCGGCGGAAATCGTCCATTCTTTCAAGGCCAGGCAGTCGGAAAACGCCCCGATCCCTACTTCCACGACGCTGTCAGGCAGGGCGACCGACGTCACACCGCGGCAGCCGCTGAACGCGAAATCCTCAATTTTCGTCACGCCGTCGGGGATCTGGTATTCCCCTTCCGCCCCCTGACAGACGACCAGGGTTTTGCCGTCTTTTGTCAGCAAAGCGGGGCCATCGCTTTTGAAGTTTGCATTGGCGGAGGAAACCGACCAGGTTTTCAACTCCGGGCAGTTGTAAAACGCTCTGGACCAAATGGTCATCAGACTATCCGGAACTGCGAGCGACTTTAAGGATTTACAGCCAGCGAACGTCCTTTCTCCAATCGTCCGCAAGCCCTCGGGGAGAACGACGTCCGTCAGCGATCGGCATCCCTCGAACGCAAAAGAGCTGACCTCCATCACCCCTTCGGGAATGACGACCTCGGATTCATCACCAATGAATTTTACGATTTTTGTCTCACTTTCGTCAAACTCGAAGGAATCCCAGCTGGTGGGTTCAGGGGTTGAGGCAAAAGCGGTCAAGGGAATCAAAAAACGGAACATTATCGGAACCTTTCGATTTTAGTGAGGGGTGAGGAGTTGGAAAAGCCTTCGGCTTTTTATGGAATGAAGTCTTTCTGAAGGCAGCGTTACGCGCCAGCGCAACTCCTAACTCCTAACTTTAAACGGGATTTCTTTTTCTTTGGCGTATTTTTCGGCTGCGGACCCTGCCGGCGCGTAAATCGTCAGGTTCGGGCAGTCCTTGAAAGCCCACAACTGGATCTCCGTCACACTTGCCGGAATCTCGACGGACGTTAACGAACTGCACTCCATAAACGCCTCCCGCCCGATTTTCGTCACACCGGCGGGAATGACCACAGACGTAAGGGATTCGCAGCCGGAGAATACCCAGGAATCAACCTCGGTCAGGCCGTTGGGAAGAATGATCGACTTTAAGGATTGACATTTTTGAAAGGCCCCTTGGCAGATTTCCTTCACGCCGTCAGGAATGACGACCGACGTTAAGGAACTGCAGCCATGGAACGCGCCCTGGTCAATCTTCGTCACGCTTTCAGGAATAACGACAGACGTTAAGGAACTGCAATCAATGAACATCATCGATCCAATCTCCGTCATGCCGGGGGGAATGGTGACCGATGTCAAGGAACGGCATTTCATAAATGTCTGTACTCCGAGCCCGGTCAGGCCTTCTGGAATGACGATAGATTTTAAGGAATCACAGTCAATGAATGCACCATCTCCGATCCAGGTCACTCCTTCAGGAATCTCGATGGTCGTCAGGGAACTGCACATCCAGAACGCGCCCTCTCCAATCTCCACCACACTTTTGGGAATCACGATGGACGTTATGGAATGGCAGCCATTAAACGCTCCGGCCCAAATCCCCGTCACTCCGTCGGGAATCCGGCATTCTCCTTCCACATTCAGACAGGAAATCAATTCTTTGCCGTCTTTGGTCAGCAAGACGATCCCATCGCTCTTTAAATAGGGGTTGGTAGGGGAAATGGACCATTCTTTCAAGCACGGACAGTCGGCGAACGCTCCGGTGTCGATTTCCTTGACACTATCGGGAATGACGACTGAAACCAGAGAATCACACCCCTTGAACGCCTCGCCTCCAATTTCCGTCACACCATCGGAAAGAACAACAGACGTTAAGGAACTACAGGCAGAGAACGCCATTCCTTCGATCTTCCTGACACTGCCAGGAATGACAACGGACATTAAAGAAGTACAGCCAAAGAACGCAAATCTTTCAATATTCTCCACACCGTCGGAAATGACGACCGATGCCAGGGAACTGCAGTTGTAAAACGTGCATCTTCCAATCTTTCTCACGCCCTTGGGAATGACGATCGACGTTAAGGAATCACAGTTTTCAAACGCCATATCTCCAATCTCTGTCACGCTTTCCGGAATCTCGACAGACTTTAAGGAACAACACTCGATGAACGCATTGATCCCAATTTTGGCCAGGCCGTCAGGAAGGATGACGAACGTTAAGGAAAGACATCTGCTGAAAGCACTTTTCCCGATCTCCGTTACGCCGTCAGGAATGATGACGTACGTTAAGTAATTACTGCCCGAGAACGCTCCGTTTCCAATCGCCGTCACGCCGTCCGGGATCTGGTATTCTCTCACCGCGTCCGGGCAGGCAATGAGCGTTTTCCCGTCTTTTGAAAGCAGGAGACTCCCTTCGCTCTTAAAACAGGGATGGGTGGAAGAAATCGTCCATTCTTTCAAGGTCAGGCAGTCGGAAAATGCCCCGATTCCAATTTCCGTAACGCTGTCAGGAATGGTGACCGACGTTACGGAACGACAGCCGCTGAACGCATAATCCTCAATCGTCGTCACGCCGTCGGGAATCTGGTATTCTTCCCCCAAGCCCTGAGCGGTAACGAGTGTTTTGCCGTTCTTTGTCAACAAAGCGGGGCCATCGCTCTTGAAGTTTGCATTAGCGGAGGAAACCGACCAGGTTTTCAACTCCGGGCAGTCGTAAAACGCTCTAACTCCAATGAACTTCAGACTATCTGGAATGGCCAGGGACTTTAAGGATCTGCAGCCAGCGAACGCACTCTCTCCGATCGCCCACATACCTTCGGGAAGAACGACGTCCGTCAGAGATCTGCAGCCCTCAAACGTGTAAGCATCAATCTCCGTCACGTATTCGGGAATGACAACCGACGTTAAGGATTCGCAGCCATAAAACGCACTGCTGCCAATTCTCGTCACACCGTCGGAAATAATGACCGAAGTCAAGGAAATGCAGTTTTCGAATGCCCCATCTCCAATCTCCGTCGCGTCGGATGGAATGACGACCTCGGTTTCCTCGCCGATGAATTTTATGATTTTTGTTCCGTCCCATTCAAAAGAGTTCCGACTCGTGGGGGTGGGGGAAGAAGCAAAAGTGAACAGTGGAATTAAAAAACGGTACATTGAATGGGCCCTCTGCAAGTAAAGAAAAAAACATTCTTTTCAGTTTAACATAAAACGAGTAATTTTACAAGAGGGGGGGGATTTACGGGGCCAAGACTGCCCCGCTCGCTAATCAAAAAATCTCATCTAGTTCGCCTTGAAAGGGATCTCTTTTTCTTTGGCGTATCTCTCGGCCTCCGAGCCTGCCGGCGCGTGAATCGTCAGGTTCGGGCAATCCTTGAACGCCCACAATTTGATCTCCGTCACGCTTGCCGGAATCTCGATGGTCTTCAAGGACGTGCACCCCTTAAACGCCTCCTGGTCGATTATCGTCACGCCGTAGGGGATCTCGACGGACGTCAGGGAACTGCACCCCTTAAACGTCTCCGGATCGATTTCCTCAACACCGTAGGGGATCTCGATCGACGTCAGGGACTCGCAGCCTTTAAACGCCGCCTCCGCGATCGACGTCAAGCCTTTCGGAATCACGATGGAATTCAGGGAACGGCAATCCATGAACGCCCTGAACCCGATCTTTGTCACGCCTTCCGGAAGAATGACCGACGTTAAAGCCTTGCAGCCCGAGAATGCATGCGCTCGGATTTCTGTCACGCCTTCGGGGACCCGATATTCTCCCGACGCTGCCGGGCAGGCGATCAGGACGCATCCGTCTTTCGAGAGCAGAGCGATCCCTTCGCTCGTTAAATATTGGTCGGTGGGGGAAAGGCGCCATTCCTTCAAGTCCGGACAGTCCATAAATGGATTGGCCAGACAGATCGTAAAATACTGTTCCAAATCGCATAAATACAGTTGGGATTCAAACCCATGAACACTTTCAGGAATCGTGGCCGACTTTAAGGATTTGCAGCCAAAGAACACCCCATTCCCGAACCTCTCCACGCTTTCAGGAATGACGATCGACGTTAAGGATTCACAGAACCCAAACGCGATGTTGGCAATGTACTTCACACTGTTGGGAAGATCAACCGACTCCAGGGAGGTGCAATAGAAAAAAGCGCCTTCTTCAATCTCCTCCACAGTGTCGGGAATCACGACCGACTTTAAGGAAGTGCAGTTTTCAAACGTATTTTCCGCGATCTTAGTCACGCCGTGGGGAATGACGACCGATTCCAGGGAACTGCAGCCCCAGAACGATTCGCTTCCGATCTCGGTCACTCCGTCTGGAATGACGACGGAAGTCAAGGATTCACAATTATAAAACAGTTCGTCCCCAATCTCGGTCACCCCTTTGGGAATGACCACGGAGGGTAATGATTTGCAGCCTTCGAACGCACGGTCACCGATCACCGTCACCCCATCCGGAATGTTGACCGACTCTATAGAGCAACTGCCGGAAAAAGCCCCTCCTCCGATCACCCTGACGCTTTCGGGAAGGATGATGGCCTTTAAGTTGAAGCATTCGCTGAACGCAAAGTCTCCAATCACCCGCACGCCGCGGGGAAGGATGACCGACTTCAGGAAATCGCAGCGGAAGAATGCTCCGTCTTCGATCAACGTCACGCCTTCGGGGATCTGATATTCATCCTGTGCACTTGGACAGGCAACCAGGGTTTTGCCGTCTTTGGACAAAAGGAAAGGCCCTTCGCTCTTGAAATAAGGATGGGTGGGAGAAATGGTCCATTCTTTCAATTGCGTACAGCCGGCAAACGCTCCTTTTCCGATTTTCTCCACGCTGTCGGGAATGACGATCGACTCTAAGTCCTCGCAGCAGATAAACGCCTTTTCTCTGATTGCCGTTACGCCGTCGGGGATCTGGTATTCTTTTACAGAGCCGGAACAGACAATTAAAGTTTTTCCGTCTTTCGAAAACAAAGCGGTCCCATCGCTCTTAAAAAAGGGATGGTCGGGGGAAATGGCCCATTCTTTTAACTCCACGCAGCCGGCAAACGCTCCGACTCCAATTTCCTTCAGACTGTCAGGAATGGTGATGGAAGCTATTGAACTGCAGAAAGCAAACGCGAACTCTTCGATCTTCGTCACGCCGTCGGGAATGGTGACGGACGTTAAGGAACAACAGCCGCAGAACGCCCCTTCCCCTATTTCTTCCATGCCCGGGGAAATGACGACTGTGGTTAAGGAATTGCACCAATGAAACGCCCCAACTCCGATCCTCTTTACCCCTTCGGGAATGAAAACCGACGTTAAGAACTTGCACTCGTTAAACGCATTTTTGTCAATTTCCGTCACGCCATAAGGAATGACGACCTCGGTTTCTTCGCCGATGAATTCTACGAGCAGCCTTCCATTCCTCGACCATTCAAAGGAGTCCCAGCTCGTTGGCGGAGGGGTGGATCCAGGTACGATCAGTGGAATCAAAAAACGGAACATTTGGCGGCCCTCGATAAATAAAGAAATCAGAATATTATAAGTTTAACTGAAAGCAGGAGTTATGACAAGGGGGGGCAAGCTGGAAAATGCTGTTTTATTCAGGCAAAAAAGCAGAGAAGACCGAAAACACCTAGCAGGAATAAGGCCCACGCAGACGGTTCGGGTTCTTCCCGGTCGAACGCGGTCCAACTTGAGCGTACCGGTGCAAAGTTCATCGCATTGACCCCGGCATCATGGCCGGAGGTTCGTGTTTTCATAGACATCCGATCAATCGAGTCCATCGGACCTTGCCCCCCATTGCAAAGCCCTGTTTTTTTTATAAAATAAAAAGTAGTGGGAAATTTCCCCATATTTTTGTTTTCATGGTTTGATGAAGAGCCGCGATTCCATTGGAGAGCTCAATGACACCAATCGAAGAAATTCTTAAAATCTCGCAAAATCTGGAACAGATCCTGCAAAATCAGTACGGCGCCACAGGCCGCGGACTTCGTGAGAAGGTGGACAGCGTGGCCGACCAGCTTCCGGAAGAAACCGTCCGAAAGATCGGCAAGCTGGCGTCGATGCGGAACAAGGCGACCCACGAAAACATCGAGTTGGCCAATGAAAGAATTGCAGCTTTCAAACGGATTACCGGCGAAGTGCTTGTTAGTATGATGCTTTATAAACCTCTTGAGGGGGTTCAAACGGTTGCAACATCACGCGAGATGGTCCACTTTCAACCGAATAAATCGGAGAGCATGAAAGTACCGAAAGGACAGCAGCCGGGTGAACGCAAAGTTTTGACGGTGGATGGGATAGAATATGCTTTTCGCTGGTGCCCGCCGGGTGAGTTTATGATGGGCGATGAATTCGATGAATATGATTGTTGCCCTATCCACGAAGTGAAATTGACGCGAGGTTTCTGGCTTTTGGAAACGCAGGTCACACAGGCGATGTGGCAGAGTGTGATGGGCAAGAATCCAAGTTATTTCAATGGTGAACAGAATCCGGTTGAGAATGTAAACTGGAAAGATTGTCAGAAATACTGCCAGCAGTTAAGCGCGATATTAAGCCAGAGAATACAGCTTCCAACGGAAGCACAGTGGGAATACGCCTGCCGTGCGGGCACGACGGGTAATTACGCCGGGGACCTTGATTCTATGGCATGGTGCTGCGAGGATGAAGGTATTGGCTCTACTCACCCAGTTGCTCAAAAGAAACCGAACGCGTGGGGGCTTTACGATATGCATGGTAACGTATGGGAATGGTGTTCGGATTACTATGACAATTATTATTATGACAGGTCGCCAGTGAACGATCCGGAAAACGCAACCCCTTCCTCGATTCGTGTGGCTCGAGGTGGGAGTTGGAGCGCCGACGCCACTGCCTGCCAGTCTGCGTATCGTGAATCCTTTTTTCCTGGTAACCGGTACGAAGGCCTCGGCTTCCGCGTGGTTTTAGTTCCCTGTCAAGACGAGTAGGTCAGTGGCGAGCGGTGGCAGTTGTGCCACCGTATCTTTTCGGAGTGCGATGATACAGTCGCGCAAGCGACATTCATCGCTTTCCTTTGCGGCAATACCGCCTCGAAGAGGCATTTGCCGCTGAAGCACGCTGGATGTTTCCCACGTGAAAAACCTTTTTTTCGCCGCCATCTTTTTCGATCGCTAAGTGAAAGCGGCAAATGAAGCCTTCGGCTTCTGTATTGCCGCACTCCAAAGGGATTCCCCCTTGACAGCGCCGGGGGGTTTTATTATAATGGTTTCATCGAGCGGCGGGTTTCCGTCTGCCGCGAGTTTTTCGTCATTGATTTTCCCACCATCTTCTTCCTCAAGAAAGGACTCAACCTCATGTTGAATCGTCGTACATTTCTCCGTGCCAGCTCCCTGGCGGCGGGTTCCGCCATCGCGCTTCCGGCTTTTTGTCAGGATGCCGCCCCCAGCAATAAACTGAACGTCGCCGTCGTCGGCCCGTGCGGCCGCGGCTGGGCGTCCTTCACCGAAATGATGGGCGAAAACATCGTCGCCGTCTGCGACGTGGACCGCCGGAATCTGGACCGCTGCCTCAAGGAAGTGCCGAGCGCCAAGACGTTCACCGACTTCCGCAAACTCTTCGAGACCGTGAAGGACATCGACGCGGTCTGCGTCTGCACGCCGGACCATACGCACGCCGCCCCGAGCGTGATGGCGATGCGCGCCGGGATCCACTGCTACACCGAGAAGCCGCTCACCCACGACGTGCGTGAGTGCCGCGTGATGCAGGAAATTGCCGAGAAAAACCACCTCGTCACCCAGATGGGGACGCAGATCCACGCGGGAAACAATTACCGCCGCGTCGTAGAAAAGATCCAGGCCGGCGCGATCGGGCCGGTGCGTGAGATCCACGTCTGGTGCGGCAAAGGCTGGGGCCACCCCGCCGACTTCGTGAACCCGACCGACACGCCGGAAATTCCCGACTGGCTCGACTGGGATTCCTGGCTCGGCCCGGCGAAGTACCGTCCGTACAATCCATGCTATCTGCCGGCCAACTGGCGCAAGTGGTGGGCGTTCGGGACCGGGACCATGGGCGACATGGCGTGTCACTACATGGACCTGCCGTTCTGGGCGCTGGAACTGCGTGACTGCCTGACGGCCGAAGCGATCGACGGCCCGGCCGTGAATGCCGAAGGCTGCCCGCTCTACCTCACCGTGAAGTTCACGTTTGCCGCCCGCGGTCCGAAACTGCCCGCCTGCACGCTGACGTGGTACGACGGCGACCGCCGCCCGACCGAGGCGATGGCGAAGTACAACGTCCCGATGACCGGCGCAGGCGTTCTGTTCGTCGGCGACGACGGCGCGATGTTCGCCGACTACGGCACGCATAAACTCTATCCGCAGGAAAAGTACGCGGACTACACGACGCCCGAAACGATCCCGAACTCGATCGGGCACCACAAAGAATGGCTCCAGGCCATCCGCGACAACAAGCCGGAAAACTGCACGTGCAAATTCGGTTACTCGGGCCGCCTGACCGAAACGGTCCTCCTCGGCACCGTGGCGTACCGCGTGGGCCAGAAACTCGAATGGGACGCCGACGCGATGAAAGTCAAGAACTGCCCCGCCGCCAACGACCTGATCACGGTCGAATACCGCGACGGCTGGATCCTGTAAAAGTTAGGAGTTAGGAGTCAGGAGTTAAAAAAGCCTTCGGCTTTTCATGGGCCGAAGGCTTTTGGTGTGTAATGTTACGCGAAGCGGAAATTCCTAACTCCTAACTGAATTCAGTTCGGGGCGATCATGCAGGTGATGCGTTTGCCCTGTTTGGAAGGCTTGCCATCGAGTTTTCCGTATGGTTCAAGCATCTCGATCACCTGCTTCATCATACGTTCGCCTTCCTGAATGTGCGCCATCTCACGGCCACGGAAAAGAATAGAAACCATGACTTTGTCTTTTCTTTCAAGAAAGCCCTTGGCGGCGTTCACTTTGACCACGACGTCGTTGTCGCCGGTACCAGGGCGCAGGCGGATTTCTTTCACCTTGATTACGTGGGCATTCGTCTTGCTCTGCTTCTTCGTCATCTGGTACTTGAATTTCCCATAGTCCATGATCTTGCAGACCGGGCACTTCTCGTTCTGCGCGACCTCAACGAGGTCAAGACCCGCTTCCTGAGCCAGATCAAGCGCCTTGCGAATGTGCATGATTCCCAACTGTTCACCCGCCTCACTAATGACCCGCACTTCCCGGGCACGAATCTGATCATTGATACGCTGCTGATTCTTGCCGTCCGCGGGACCTTTTTTCAAATTCATCCGTTAAAATTCTCCTGTGACCATTTGAAACTTGAAAGGTACAAAATTTTTGACCTACTTTCCTATAGTATTTCCTTTTTTCGATTTTAGTCAAGGGACGGTGGAGGCTTTTTTCAAAAAAAAGTAGAAATTTTTCAAAAAAATTTCTCCACATGACCGTTTTTCACCCCGATTATTTCCTCTCAAGCCGTTTTGTAGTGATTTGGAGCTCCGGAAGACTCAAAATCACGACCGATGGGGATGGCGTGCGATTCAGCGCGCCCGGGTTCAGAAGATGCGTTTTCCCCTGAATCATCCAATGGAATTCATGCGTGTGGCCGGTACAAATCAAATCAAACCGCTGCGAAGCGATCAGTTCATCGAGCGTGCGCCAGTCATGGCCGTGCAGGAACGCGATCTGGCGGCCCTCACGTGTCATCATGCCGAGGTAATCCCAGCAGGTCTGGTCTGCGTTCAGGATGGCCGTGCGCATCGTCTGCGGGAAATCCGTGTTTCCAAAGACGAAATGGCACGGGACGTCCAGCTCCGCAAGCAGATTCACGACCTCGGCCGCCCCAATGTCGCCGCAGTGAATGATTTCTTCCACGTTCTCCTTACGAAAGATTTCCACCGCTTTCTTCGTGTTTTCGAGGTTCGCGTGCGTATCGCTCAAAACGCCAATTTTCATAGTCATCCGACTGTTTCAAAATAAAAAAAGGCTAGAGGACTCCCGTTCAGGAAATCCTCTACCCTTGACTATGCTTAAATCATGTACATGAAAGCGGGATCAATAGCCACGCCCCATGCTGCCACCGCCGCCGCTGTACTGGCTGCTGTTATCATTCGAGTCACCCGTCACGAAGTTGAACGTCTTCACGCTCTTGATCGAGGAGAAGGACGGGGCGACCGAAATACGCACGTAACGACGGTCAGCCGAAACAACGCCCGTTGCGCCGTAAGTGGCACCCGGTTTCAACGTCCAAATGACCGGCATGTAACCGACGGCTCCGCTGAGGTTCAAGTACCCAATGCCCGGGCCGCCTTCACCCGTGGCCGCGTAGTCAGCCATCGCTTTGTGGTCCACGTTCGCGAAAAGCTTCTGGGCAAGC
This sequence comes from Thermoguttaceae bacterium, assembly GCA_017447865.1. Taxonomy (GTDB): domain Bacteria; phylum Planctomycetota; class Planctomycetia; order Pirellulales; family Thermoguttaceae; genus RGIG3701. Next base: position 216,866 of record JAFSMO010000007.1, on the reverse strand, counting down.
TGGGATTCCTTGCCCTTGGCGATTGCCGTGTTCAGACGCGCCTCTTCGAGGGCTTCCGTCCGGCGGCCTTCATCCAGAGCGAACTCGACCGCGCACGTGTCGTTTTCAAGCGGCACGGCCGTCTTGATCGTCTTGGACTCGCCGGTTCCGTAGTGGATCGTGCCTTCCACGATCACTTTGTTACCGGTCACTTCGCCGTAAACCCGCTTCGCCATCACGCGATACGTGCCCGGGAAGCCCTGCGAGCAAATGTACCGTTCGGAGGCTTTGGAGGAGGCGTCGCGGCCTGCGTCTTTGGTGAAGCCGTTCGATTCGAGGAATCCGCCGCCGGAAGTCCGACGATTCATCAAGGAACAAAGGGACCCATTCGGTTCTTCGACGAAGAGGTCAATGTCCGCGTCACCCGTCCAGGAGACCGTCACGATGCAGTCGCGCTGAAGTGCGTTTTCCAGATCCTTCGCGAAGGTTTTCGCTTCTTCGGTCTTCCCTTCGGCTTCCAAACGGGCGGAGATGGCTTTCGCACTCAGAAGAGCAGCATCCCAGTCCGGTTTGTTTTCAGGTTCGACTTCCTGACGGAGAAGCCCCAGCGAGGCCCACTTCATCATTTCCACCGAGTCCACATCGGGACGGCGGGCCAGATTCAGCGCGGCCACAAACGGCTCGATCGCATCGGGGAACATTTTGCCGAGCTGCTCGTAAATCGAAAGAGCGCGTTCGGTGTAGCCCATTTTTTCCATGAAAACGCCGATCAGAAGCATCTGGTTCGGGTCTTCGCAGAACTCCAGAGCGGAAAGGTAGGCGCGTTCCACATCCTCGGCCGGGCGATTATCCATCACCATGGCGATCGCAAGCGTCTCGTACATCCAGGGCTGGATCTGGTTGTTCGTGATCGCAGCATTCAGCACGACGATAATGTCGGCGAAGCGTTTTTCGCTCTTCATCTGGCGAATGACTTCGCGCACCTTTGCCTGACTTTCTTTCACGGTTTCTTCATCGGCGTTGGCCAGTCCAGCAAAGTACTGGTTCCACTTGGCCGCGGAGGCTTTCTTCGCGACTTTTTTGGAGGCTTTGGCCGGTTTGACTTCTTCTTTGAAGCTGAAGAACGCGCCGCCAGTGGCTTTGTTGATGGCGTTTGCACGACGGAGGGCTTCGCCATTATTCATGAAGCCGCCCATACCGCCGCCCATGCCGCCCATGCCCATGCCGCCCATGCCCATGCCGCCGCCGGCACCGCCCATCATGCCGCCGAAGCCACCGCCCATGCCGCCCATGCCGGCGTTGTTACCGAGCATTCCACCGCCCATACCACCGTTCATCGGCGGGAGGTTCTGGATCGGAATCACGAGGTCGGCCACCGGGTACACGCGCGTGCTGAGGCTTTCTTCGGCTTTCGTCTGGGTCGTGATCTTGATGACTTCGTCTTCGATCACGTACATCATCTGGTTACTGGTGAGCATCAGACGTAGCGCTGCGGCGAGCGAAATGCCATGAACGTCCAGCGTAATCGGCATTTCCGCGTCGATGCTTTCTTCTTCCAAAGCCGTTTTGTCGAGCTGGATCTCAATTCCATGCTGCGACTTCAGTTTGTCCACCACTTCCGTCAACGGCGTGTCGAACGCGCTGATGCTCGTCTCTTCTTTCAGAGAATCCATGAGCTTTTTATCCACGGCGCTCTGCTGCGCAAGGTCCATGGAGGAGTACTTCTCCACACGCTTTTCGGTCAGGCGCTTCCAGACTTCCGAATCGGGATAAACGACCGGCGGGTCGTCCGGGAAAGGAACCGATCCCAGTTCGGCCTGGTAGAACGCGTCCACGAAACCCTTCTGGCGCAGGATGTTCACGCGGCGGTTCTGTTCCTCGTAACCACGATGACGAGCCGTCAGCGTTCCGGCGATCGCCGCCTGATTATCGGGGTCCTTGGCCAAAACGGCTGCGGCCGCAGATTCTTCCGCGTCGCGGTATTTGCCTTCTTCCATCAACGAGTCGAAACGACGCATCATCTGCTGGATGTTCTGTTCTTCTGTCTTCGCATTGTCGAGGGCGATCTGACGTTCACGCATTTCCATCAGGCGCGTACGGTCTTCGGCCTTTTTGATCGCAAGCGCTTCCGCACGGGATTTGGCTTCGCGAATCGAAGACTGCACCTGCTTCGTCAGCGTGTCGAGGTCTTCCGGCGGAAGGCCTTTGATGCTCAGCTGACTCTGAACGGCCATGAGGATTTCAATCGCCTCTTCCGGATTGTTGGCCATGACCTGACGGGCTTTTCCGATTTCGTCCTGAACTTGGAAACGTGCGCGCTGGGTTGCGACGTCCTGAGCGATGACTTCACTCTGAAGCTCGCCGCTTTCGGGCGTGATGAACGTTTTCACCGCGTCGGCGTTCTGACGTTTCAGGTCGTCGATCATGCGGACGTACTCGAGCACTTCCGGATTGGAGGGGTACTTCTTCGCGGCTTCCTGAACGATCGTATCCGCAGTGTCCAGATCGAACGTTTTACCATTAAGAAGATCGTCCACCTGCGCCAGCATGCCTTCGACTTTCTGGTCAAAGAGCTGGTTCACGTTCTGGTAGTCGGACCAGTTTTCAAGCGGAAGCCAACCACCGTCGGATTTTTCGACCTTCTGAACCATGTCGCTGATGTTCGAGCCGGGCACATCCATCGGCGCGTAATTGACGACTTCTTCGTTTCCGTCTTCCAATTTGAACGTGAACGTTCCCGGCTTGATCCCTTTGTTGGCTTTGCCGATGACAATCGTTTCACGGTCACTGCGAAGCGGCGGGACCTTCACCGGATAAACGGCCTGGAAGGTGTGCGTGGGCTCACCAGCGGTCCAGGCGACCTTGCGACGGATCATGTTCTGGAAATCGGTGTAATTCATATCCTCGTTCGAGACGACCACTCCGCCCGCTTTCGCCGCCAGCGTTTTCAGGAGGGCCGGGTCCACATTCGGACCAATCGCGACGGCATCCATCGCGATGTGATTTTTCGCGAGATCGTCACCCAGGTCAGCCAGTTCTTTCTGGGCCAGGAGTTTCGCACGGCTGCTTCCCTGACCAATAAAAACGATGACCCGCGCGGCATCCGAAGTGGAGTCAAACGCGCCTTTGGCGGCATTGATCGCTTTCCCAAAGTCCATGGAGCCGAGCGGCGTGCGTTTGGTCAGTTTCTCGATCCCTTCCTGAACTTCCGCCGATTTCGGGTCGGAGAATCCCGGCACCATCGGGAAAGTCGAAATATCCGCCGCGAAAATCTGCACACGGTCCTGACTGTTCAGCGAGTTTACGACGTCATTGAGCACCGCAAGCTGATCATCACGGAATTTGCCATTCATCGTGGCCGAAGTGTCACACACAACGACAACGTCCACTTTCGGCTCAATGGTTTCCGGAACCGGTGGGATCGCCAAAACAAAATAGTCCGCATCATCCGTCGTGTTCATCTCCATAAGAGATTCCGCCAACGGAACGTGCATCGGAACGATGGTCTGAATCGTTTCGGCCCCGTTAACGTCCACGGGGGCTTCCTTGGCCGTATCGGTCAAAGACGTTGGATCTGCGTCTTCAACAATAGATTCCACATCGGCCAAAATATTATTCTGTGCACTCGCGACGCTCCATACACCCAACAATAAAGTGACGAGCATCAAGGGAAAGATTTGCCTGGTCATAGTTTCTCTCCAGAGAAAACACTGGTTTATTATAAATTTCTGTATTACGTGCTGAAAATAAAAATACGCTATTCGTTTTAATCGTCCAGTATGGAACACAGTCTGACAAAATTTATTTTTTCTGCTACAATCGGCAGGAGCGTCATAACCGGAACGACTCGGAAGGACGAAACGCTTTTATTCACCGGCGAGAGGGCACGTGGCCAGAACCGTGTAGCTGGAACCGGACCGGGCCATGTGACTCGCGAAAACCGTCACGGACTGAATGTACGACTTTCCAAGGTCAATATTCCCGTACTGGGCGAGCAGTTCACTCAAATCGGCCAGGGCGGGCGTGGCGCGCTTCACCCGACCGAGCGTCACATGAGGGGTAAAGGGGCGCAGCTCGCGCGGGAATCCGATTTCCTGCATGGCCTGATCGATCCGGCGGGCCACCTCGGTGATCTCCGCACGGCCTTCACCGATTCCGATCCAGACGTTCCGGGGCTTCATCACGTTGGGGAAAGCTCCCGCTCCTTTCAGACCGAGAGTGAACGGCGGAAGGTCTTTCACGGCACGCTGGACCCGTACGCAAATATCGTTCACTTCTTCGTTCAGTATCTCGTCCAGGAACTTGAGAGTCACGTGGAATTTGTGCGGAGGCTCCCACTTGATGTCCGCGTCGAGATCCTGAAGTTTTTTGGAAAAGTTGGCCGCCTGGATCCGCGATTTCTCGCCGATTTCGACGCCGATGAAGGTTCTGATCTTATAGTCCATGAGGTTTCGTCTGGTTTTTGTGATGAATATTCCCCGCCCGCAGACTTTATTTTACTCCAAGCCCCCCCTTTTGTCAAGGAGTTTCCCGGAATAATCAGAAAAACTCGTGAAATTTCTGACTTTTTTCCGGCTCACTGGGAGCAAATACGGAATTGCTCTGGACAAAAGTCGGAAAAAATGGTATTCTGCGTCACGATTAGAGAGAAATTTTGATTCTATTTCCCGCATGGTTTGATTTATGAGTAGTAAACTTTGGCCCCTGGGCGTTTTGGGATTTATTTTGGTCCTTTGCATTTCCGGCTGCAAAAGCTGCGGCTGCGGCAGGGACCCGCTGCTGGGCAAAACCCGCTTGGACCCGCCGACGACCAACGCCCGGAGCGTTTACGTGGAGCGCCAGAATGTGAACGAGTGCGGCGTCGTTCCGGGAGGAGGCCCCGCGGTAAGAAATTCCTCCGATTCCGATCCGACTGGGATCATTCAACCCGGCGCGGGGTCGGTTCAAACCGTCTATTACCCGAGCGGGCTGGACTCAGCGGACGAGTCGGTCCCCGTTTCGCAGGATGAAAAAGCGGCCGAAAACTCTCACCTTCGCTGGATCAGTGTCGAGGTTCCTCAAAATACGGCACTGCGCGGGCCCAGCCTGAGCGATTTGGGAACCAGTGAACTGACGGAGGAGGAGCTCGCCAATTACCGCTACGTGTACGACTTCAGCGTCATGCCGCCGCGGAAAATTCCGGTGGGTCGGCCGTCCGGAGCAGTTTCAGCGGAAAGATCCTCCGCAGGGAATTCAGCGGCTCAGGAATCCTCTCCCGACCCGTACATTCCCCAGCCACGCCAGTTCGTCTCGCAGAATTTCGACCCTTACGCGCCGAACCGCCAGTTTGAGCGGCGGAAAGCCAAACTTTCCCGTTCCCTGGCCACGGAATTTGATGAAGTAGAGGCGAATCCCGCCCCGGTCCAGACTGCGAATTCAGAAGCTCCGCGAAATGAAACGACGTACGAACCCGCGCAGGTCGTTCAATCGCAACTCACCGCGAAAGATTCCGGCTGGCGCGTGGTTGCGACTCCTGACCCGGCTTCTTCACCTTCCGACGCTTCCCTCCCCAATGAGGCAGTGGCCGACTCGCAAATCGCTCCGGTTCAGCAGGCCGTTGGAACGAAAGCCCAAGTTCCGGAAAGAGTTCCTGAAAAAGTCCAGAAAAACGTCCCCCAAAGTCCGAAAACGGACGATGACTCGGCGGTGGATCTTTTCGCCCTGCCCCGGAAATAAAACCGGGAAAAATTTTGGCGCACCCGCTTGACTTTTCATTAATAAAGAGGTAAGATGGTGGAAATTGAATTTTTTCCACTTCACCCCCCTTTAGACTGAGGTCAAGCCATGCGCCATTTTTTTATTCTTTCGTCATTCCTCGCTTTGTTCCTTCTTTCGCTGGGTTCAGCTCTTTCGGCCGCGGAGGTCCAGTTTGAAGACTCCGGCGCGTCGTTGAAAATCCTCATCGACGGCAAGCATTTCACCACGTACCAGTACGCCTACGGCGTGAAGCCGATTTTCTGGCCGGTCTTCTCACCCGACGGAAAGGGCCTGACGCGCGACTACCCGATGAAGGACCCGAATCCGAAGAAATTCCCGTTCGACTCTTACGACCACATTCATCAGCGCTCCGTCTGGTTCACGCACGGGAACGTGAACGGGATCGACTTCTGGTCCGAGTTTCCGGGGCAGAACTGCGGCGTGATCCTCCAGACCGAATTCCTCAAAAAAGAAGCTCCGACGTTCGTGACGCGAGACCTCTGGATGCAGCGCCCTGACCGGATCATTCTGACCGACGAGCGGACCTTCACGTTCGGCGGCGACGCCCACGGGAACTGGATCGACGTGGAGATCAAGCTGATCGCGACCCACGGCGACGTGAAATTCGGCGACACGAAGGAGGGCACGATGGGCGTCCGCGTCCCGGGCGTTCTGGAAGTCCAGAAACAGCAGGGCGGGAAAATCATTAACGCGGAAGGCCTGACCGACGACGCGGCGTGGGGCAAACGCTCCGCCTGGGTCGATTACACGGGCGTGATCGACGGCAAAAACTGCGGCATCGCCATGATGAACCACCCGACGAGCGAGCGCTTCCCGACGTACTGGCACGTGCGCACCTACGGCCTTTTCGCCGCCAATCCGTTCGGCGTGCATGACTTCACCGGCGACGCCAGCCAGGACGGCTCTCTGACCATCAAAAACGGCGAGAGCGTGACGTTCAAGTACCGCCTCTACTTCCACTCCGGAAACACGGACGAGGCCGAGGTGAAGAAGAATTTCGACGAGTACTCCAAAAATTGATTTTTCCTGATGGAACGGACGAAATGGCCCAGGTAAGGATCCACTTTCCCAATCAGCGCAGGACGGTCGAAGCCCCGGAAGACGCGCGGCTTTCCGACGTGATCCGTACGCATTTCCCCACGCTCTCCACGATGCCGTGCGGGGGCCGGGGACTTTGCGGAAAGTGCACGGTCCAGCTCGCCGGCGGGCGTTCCGTGCTCGCGTGCCAAACGACGGTCGAGCCGGAAATGCGCGTCCTTCTGACCGAGCCGCCGGTGCAAAAGTCGCTCCCGATTTTGACCTGCTTCCCGGATGAGTTTCTGGAAAATCTTCGGCCTGACCCCGAAATGGAAAGCGCGTTTTCCGTCGCGTTCGACCTTGGGACCACGACGCTGGCGGCGGTTCTGCTCAAAGGGAAGCAAATCCTCGCGCGGACGTTCCGGACGAATCCCCAGCGGGCGTTCGGGGCGGACGTGATCTCGAGGATCCAGTACGCAGGCGGTGCGCCGGACCACCCGCGCGTCCTTCAGGCGCTTCTTCTGAAAGCGGTCCGCGAAATGACCGTCGAGCTGATCTCCGGCGGCGCGAAAATCCGCTCGGAGCTCGGCGCGCCTTCCGAAAAACTCACCGACTTGGGCCAGATCAAACGCCTGGTTTTCTCGGGAAACACGACGATGGAAGAAACGGCGCTGGGGCTTGACCTTCAGACGCTCGCGGCCTTCCCTTTCCGCTCGGCTCCGGAGCTTCGGACCGATTACTCCGCCGACGACCCGGTCTGGAACGGCGGGCTGAACTTTTTGGCGCCCGAGACGTCGGTCCGCGTTTTCCCGGTCATCGGCCCATTCGTCGGCGGCGACATCACGGCGGGGCTTTTGGTCACGAGTCCCCCGAAAAAGCCCGCCTTCCTCATCGACCTGGGGACGAACGGCGAGATGGTCCTCGAAACCGACGCGGGAAGGATCGGCTGCGCGACCGCCGCGGGTCCGTGCTTTGAAGGGGCCGAGATTTCGTGCGGAATGTGCGCGGAGCCCGGCGCCATTTGCCGCGTCTGGAGCGAAAACGGCCAGTTCCGCGTTGCGACGGTCCAGGACGCGCCGATCTGCGGAATTTGCGGCTCCGGCCTGGTCGAACTCACGGTCCAGCTCCTGAATCAGGGCCTCCTGACCGCCGACGGCCGGCTCCTGGAACCCGAGGAAATTTCCGCCGGGGCCCCCAACTCGCACGAATCGTGGGCGAACCGGATCCAGTTTGAAAACGGGGAACTGGTCTTTCGTCTGGTCGGAAAATTCTGCGTGACTCAGGAAGACTTCCGGAAGATCCAGCTGGCGGCCGGCGCGATCCGCACGGGCGTGACGCTTCTGCTCAGGCGCAGCGGGATTTCCCCCTCCGAGCTGGCAAGCTTCCGCGTCGCAGGTGGTTTTGGCCGAAACATTCGCCCCGCCTGCGCCCAGCGTCTCGGCCTGGTCCCGGCGGAGATCCCACTCGACCGGGTCGAATTCATCGGAAACTCCTCGCTGGCCGGCGCGGTCCAGGCGGCGGTCTCCACGGAACGCTGGGCGGCGGCGGAAACGTTGGCGCATGGGACTCAGTGCGTGGATCTTTCGCAGGAGGAAGGCTTTTCCGACGTTTTTATGGATTCAATGTTTTGGCCGTGATAAAGGCCCCCTCCTTGAGGGGGCTGGCTCGCGCAGCGAGACTGGAGGAGTCACGTGACCGCGCCATTTTAAGAAAGCCTGGCGAGCGGTGGCAGTCATGCCACCGTAAACTCCCCCAGCTCCCCAATTTAAAGGCCCCCTCCTTGAGGGGGCTGGCTCGCGCAGCGAGACTGGAGGAGTCACGTGACCGCGCCAATCAACTCCCCCCGGCGCTGACGCGCCACCCCCCTCGAAGAGGGGGGCTTTAAAATCACCCCTCCAATTTTGAGAACTTAATCATGAAACGTTTCCTCACCATCCTTTTTTTCCTGACGTTCGCGGCCCTCGCCCATGCGGTGACGGTGGACGAAAACCTCGTTCTGTTTCTTTCCGACTTCCACTGCGACGTGAAGCCCTCGGTCCGTTACGTCTCCCCGGTCGAGACGAAGCGCGGCCCGTCGATGGATTTCAGCTACACGCCAACCGGGCGTGAGGGCGAATTCCGCGTCGAATACGACACGCTGGCGAATCTCCGCACCTGGGTGAGCCGGATCGTGGCGATGGACCCGCGCCCGGCGTACGTCATCATGCTCGGCGACGACATTAACGTCCCGTCCGAGGATGGCTACAAGCTGGTTAAAGAAACGCTCAAGCCGCTCGATGACGCGGGGATCCCGTACGCGAAAATCATGGGAAACCACGACCGGCCGCAAGTGGCCCAGCAGAACGACGTTTACCTGCGCGTCTTTTCCGAGTTCGGCCCCCGTTCCATCTCGCCGACGAAAGACTGGCAGGCGTTCCGCGTCTCGCTGAAGGACGTGGATTTCGTCCTTTTTGAAACGTTCGACCCTCTGCGCGGCGACTGGGAAAAGTGGTTCACGCCCGCCCAGAAGGAAAAGTACGCCGAAAACGACGGCTACTTGCGCTACCACGGCGCGTTTTTCCCCGAGCAGGTCACGTGGATGGAGTCCGTGCTGAAGGCGCAGCCAGCCGACCGGCCGATCTTCTTCTGCGGCCATCACCCGACGGACGTCGAGGCGTTTTTCCCGCAGTTCAAAGACTTCCCGCAGTTCCAGGGCTGGATCCACGGCCACTTCCATAATTTTTACCGTTCGAAGACCGACTCGCCGCGCAGCCTGAGCATTCCCAGCGCCGGCGTCGTGGGCGTTGGAACGTTCCAGACCCCGCCGGCGATCGTGAAAATGCAGATCCTGCCGGGCGCGTACCGCTTCACGCTCTGGACGCTCGACGAGACCGACCCGCTGAACGGCAAAGAAATCGTTTTCGAAAAGCAATGAATCCGCCCGCACGGCTTTCAGTTTCATTTCCTTTTTTCAATTCAAGACCCAAAAAAATGCGCAGCTTACTCACCTTTTTCGTCGTTTTCATCAGCATCGCGGCCTCGCTGAACGCCCAGACTTCACCCCAGAAGGCCGTTTACGCGGTCGTTTCCTCGGCCGAGACTTTCGCGGACCCCGCGTGGGAAAAATCGGTCCAGGCGCTGGAGAAGAAATACGCAGAGCGTTTTGACGTTCATCGCGTCGAGATCCCCGCCCTGGACGCGGATGAAGAGGCGCTGAAGGCGTTCGTCGGCCGGATGCGCGAACTGATGCCGTACTACTCGTGCTTCCTTCTTCGGCCCGAGGAGCTTGGCGAGACGCGCGTGCGCCAGATCCACCAGCTCACCCGCGTGCTGAACGACGATCCGTACACGGACACGATCTGGGGGATCATCACCGGGTTCACGCCCGAGGACGCGCTGCGGGTCGCTTCCTGCTCCGAGCCGCTGACGGTCCGCCGGGTGGCCGGGATCTCCCCGATGCCGCTCGAAAGTTTCGAGTCGGGGGTCTGGTACGATGAAGGCCGCAAAAACCACTACGTCGAAAAAACGGTCGGGCCGGACGGCAAGGCGGTGATTACGGACCACACGGACGGGCCGGGCGACACGACCCGTGCGCTGGCCGAGGCGTGGAAAGGGGCCGACCTTTTCCTCACCTCCGCCCACGCCACGAGCCACGACTGGCAGCCGGGCTACTCCTACAGAAACGGCTGCTTCCGCTCGAAAAACGGCGAATATTTGGCCTGCCCGCTTGAGGGTGAGCCGTTCCCGGTGACGTGCGACGGCCCGAAAGTCCACATCGCGGCGGGGAACTGCCTCATCGGAAACGTGGACGATCGGGACTGCATGGTCCTGGCCGAGTTCCACTCCCTCGGCGTGAACGCGTTCGTCGGCTACACGGTCCCGACCTGGTTCGGTTACATGGGCTGGGGCGTGCTGGAATATTACCTCGGTCAGCCCGGCCAGTTCACGTGCGCGGAGGCGTTTTTCGCGTCGAACCAGGCGCTGACGTACCGCCTGATGCAGCTTTTGCCGGAATTGACCACCGCAGAGTCCAAAGAGGAGATCCAAAAACGGTTCAACGAGCTTTCCAACGACCAGAAACGTGACGTTCAGGGCCTTCTTTACGACCGCGACACGGTGGCGTTTTACGGCGACCCGGCCTGGGAGTCGCGCCTCGCGCCGCCTCAGAAAGGGACGTTCTGGGCGCAGGAACTGACGAAAAAACCGGACGGCGGTTGGACGCTGAACGTCTCACGGAAGACCGTCGAGGCCCAGAACCAGACCGGGGACCCGGGAAACGCCGGCGAAACACGCGACGCGGCGAATGCGGGGAGTTCCGGCCGCCCGCTGGTCCAGATCCTCCCGCCGGAAGCCGTGGGGGAATCCGTCGATGGGCCGAGCGTGATGAAAGGAAGGGTTTTCATCCTGGTGGAAAAAACCGCCTCCAATTAAAGCCCGGCCGAGACGAAACCCAACGCTCAGGTTTCCCCTGCAAAGTTTACCCGTTCAGGACCTTTGAAATGTCGCTTTTTGATTCCATAGAAGACGAAAACCGCCGTAAGATCCAGCCGCTGGCGGCCCGGATGCGGCCCCGAAACCTCGACGAGTTCGTGGGTCAGGAGGATTTTCTGGCTCCGGGAAAAATGCTTCGGCGTCTGCTCAAGGCGGACCGTCTCGGCTCAGTGATTTTTTTCGGCCCGCCCGGCACGGGGAAGACCACGCTGGCCAAGCTCCTGGCGGTCGAGTCGAACGCAGATTTCTGCCAGATCTCGGCCGTGACGAACGGCGTGAAGGAACTGCGCGAGATCCTCACCCAGGCGGCCGACACGGTCGCGGCGGAGGGGCGGCGGACGCTCCTTTTCGTCGATGAGATCCACCGGTTCAACAAAGCGCAGCAGGACGTTCTGCTCCCGGACGTGGAGGAGGGGATCGTCACGCTGGTCGGCGCGACGACCGAAAACCCGTTTTTCACCGTGAATAACGCGCTCCTGAGCCGCAGCCGGCTCTTCGAGTTCCACGCGCTGACGATCGAAAACATCAAAACGATCCTGCGAAACGCCCTGACCGACAAAGAGCGGGGCCTCGGGAACATGAAGATCCAGATGGACGACGACGCGCTGGAGTACCTCGCCCAGACGGCCGAAGGCGACGCCCGGCGAGCGCTTTCCGCACTGGAAATCGGCGTCCTTTCCACCTTCGCGAATCCGATCCACTTCACGCTCGAAATGGCGGCCGAGTCGGTTCAGAAGCGGATCACCGGCCACGACCGGGACGGCGATTCGCACTACGACGTGATCAGCGCCCTGATCAAAAGCGTGCGCGGCAGCGACCCGGACGCGGCGATCTACTGGCTCGCCCGAATGTTGGAGGGGGGCGAGGAAGTGCGTTTTCTCGCCCGGCGGCTCGTGATTTTGGCCTCCGAGGACGTGGGAAACGCCGACCCTCATGCGCTTCCGCTGGCGGTGGCGTGCGCTCAGGCGTGCGAAATGATCGGCCTGCCGGAATGCCAGCTGAATCTGGCGCAAACGGTGATCTACCTCGCCACCGCTCCGAAATCCAACTCGGCTACGAACGCGATCTACTGTGCCCGGGACGACGTGAAGGAAAAAGGGGTCGTTCCCGTTCCGATGCACCTGCGCGACAATAATTTCGACGCCTGCAAGCGGCTCGGCCACGTTGGCTACCAGTACGCCCACGAGTACCCGGACGCCATCGCGGCACAGGACTACCTGGGCGTGGACCGCCGGTACTACTTCCCCACCGGCCGCGGCATGGAGGCGGAGATCGCTGCCAGACTGGAATTCATCCGCGCCAGAAGAGAAGAAAAGGACGATTCGAACCGTTAGCGTCCCTCATCCTGAAATCCTCTTTGGAGACTGAAAATGGCCAAAATCTACGTCCCTGACATGTACCCGACTCTGGAAGAAGCGTGCGAGAAAGCCCCGGATGGTACGATCATCATGATCAGGCCGGGCAAATACACGCTCGAGAAAACGATCGAGATCTCTCGCGACCTCACGCTGTGCAGTGAGACGGGCCGGGCGGAAGATGTGCTTATCGACTGTCCCCATTCCGAAGTTTTCAAAATTACGGGCGGAAGTCCCTCTTTTCAAAACCTCACTGTTGGCAATACTTCGGAAGGAAACGAAGATTTATTCCTGGGTTTTAACATTGAAGGCGGTACGCCCAGACTTTTCCGCTGTGTCATCACCGCTGGAATTGACATCACTGGGAAAGACACCAATCCTACAGTAGAAAAATGTATTGTGAAAAACTGCTCCAAAGCCGGTGTGGCTGTCAGTGAGGAAGGCCGCGGCGAGTTCCGCGACTGCGACATTTACGGGAACAACACGACCGGAGTTGTCGTGGCGGAGTCCGGAAATCCGACCTTCATCAGATGCAAGTTCCATGATGGGAAGTCTCTCGGTGTGATCATTTGTGATGAAGGCAACGGCGAGTTCCGCGACTGCGACATTTACGGGAACAAAGCTCCGGGAATCTCCGTCGCGTATTTGGGGAATCCGATCTTCATCGGGTGTAAAATTCATGATGGGAAAGATGCCGGTTTGCTCATCTCTGAAGGAGGCCGCGGCGAGTTCCGCGACTGCGAGTTTTACGCAAACGAAAAAAGCGGCATCTTCATCCAGGATTGGGGGAATCCAACGGTCATTGGGTGCAAAATCCACGATGGGAAAGAAGACGGTGTGTTCGTCCACGATAAAGGGCGCGGCGACTTCCGGGACTGCGAGATTTACGCAAACGAGGGCCGTGGGATCGCAGTCATTTATTCGGCGAGTCCCACCTTCACCGGATGCAAGATCCATGACGGGAATCATTGTGGAGTGTTCATCGCCAGTGCAGGCCAAGGCGTCTTCCGCGACTGCGAGATTTACAGAAATAAAGAAGCGGGAATCGCGGTTCTGGAATCGGCTAATCCGATTGTTTCAGGATGCAGGATTTATGATGGAAACCAAAACGGGGTGTATGTCTTTAATGAAGGGCGTGGGCATTTTCAGGACTGCGAGATTTACGGGAATAAAGCTCCGGGAATCGCTGTGAATGAGTTCGGGAAACCGACCGTGATTGGGTGTAAAATCCACGATGGAAAAGAGGGTGGTGTCTATATTTGCGAGGGTGGCATGGGGACGTTTGAGAAGAACGTCCTGAATGATAATTACTCGAACGGCGAGCCGGACGACTGGAACATTGAATCCAACGCGGGTGAAGTGCGCGGTTCCGAAAATGTGCCCGAGATCCACGAGCAATAAAAAACTTTTGGAAAATCTCTTTGGAGACTAAAAATGACAAAAATCGTTGTCCCTGACATGTACCCGACTCTTGAGGAAGCGTGCGAGAAAGCTCCGGACGGTGCGGTCATCACGCTCAAGCCGGGCAAATACACGCTTGAGAAAACGATCGAGATCTCACGCGACATCACCCTGTGCAGCGAGACGGGCCGCGCGGAGGACGTGGTCATTGACTGTCCTGATTCCGATGCATTCGAAATTGCGGGCGGAAGCCCCTCATTCCAAAACCTTACCGTCAGTGCCAGTGAAGAAGAGAGTTGTGGGTTTTACGTTACAGGCGGTACACCGCGAATTTCCGGCTGTATCCTTTCCTCCAGTGAAGGGTCGGGAATCTACGTCGAAAGCAAAATGGCCAATCCCAAAGTCGAAAAGTGTATCATGAAAGACGGATATACGGGTGTGTTTGTCGATCAGGAAGGGCGGGGCGAGTTCCGCGACTGCGAGATTTTTGAAAATACTACGGCCGGAATCTATGTCGATGATTTGGGAAACCCGACTGTCATCGGATGTAAAATCCATTCCGGGGAAGGATCTGGGGTGATCGTCAACGATAATGGCCGAGGCGAGTTCCGCGACTGCGAAGTCTATCGAAACAAGTATGCGGTAATCAATATAAGTAAGTCAGGAAATCCGACCTTTATCAGGTGTAAAATCCATGATGGGGAAAGCAGCGGCGTGTTCGTCAACGAGAAAGGCCTTGGCGAGTTCCAAGACTGCGAGATTTACGCAAACGCGATGCAGGGGGTCATCGTAATGGAATCGTCGGATCCGACCTTCATCGGATGTAAGATCCACGATGGGAAAGGCGACGGCATATTCATCTTTGATGAAGGGCGCGGAAAGTTCCGTAACTGCGAGATCTACCAAAACAAAGAATCGGGAATCACGGTCATGGAATCGTCGAATCCGATCGTTTCCGGGTGCAAGTTTTACGATGGAAAAGATGCAGGCGTTTACATTTGTAAAGAAGGCCGCGGCGAGTTCCGCAACTGCGATATCTACGGAAACGAAGAATCGGGAATCGAAATCTGTGAGTTTGCGAATCCGACTGTCATCGAGTGCAAGATCCATGATGGGAAACTGAGAGGGGTGTTTGCCTGTGAGGATTGCCGCGGTGAATTTTGCGACTGCGAAATTTACGGAAACGCGGAAGGAGGGATCATCATTCAGGAGAACGGGAACCCAACCTTCGTCAGGTGTAAAATCCACAACGAGAAAGAGATCGGCATCTTCCTTTATGGGGAAAGCCGCGGAGAGTTTCTGGACTGTGAGATTTATGGAAATGATCTGGCGGGAATTTTGGTAACGGATTCCGCGAATCCCCACTTCACAAGATGCAAGGTCCATAATGAGATCGAGACCGGCATCTCCCTCTACGAGAAAGCCAGCGGTGAGTTTCGCTTCTGCGAGATTTATGGAAACGAAGGACAGGGAATCGTCGCGGGCAGTTCGGGAAATCCTCGTTTTACCGAGTGCCGTATTCACGACGGGAAAGACGTTGGGATCCACGTCAAAGAAGAAGGCAGCGGTGAATTTTGCAACTGCGAGATCTACGGAAACGCCAATAGTGGGATCTATGTTCAAAATGGGGGGAATCCAACCGTCATCGGGTGCAAAATCCACGACGGAAAAGCCGGCGGTGTGTATATCTGCAGCGGCGGAATGGGAACGTTCCGGGATAACGTCCTGAAAGAGAATTACTCCGATGGCGAGCTGAACAACTGGACCATCGAATCCGGGGCGGGCAAGGTGAGCGGCTCCGGCAATTCGCCCGAGATCCCGAAGCGGTAAGTGCTGATCCTACTCCGTCGCCAGAAATTCCGCCTGGATGCCAGCCGGAAGCACGGAGGCTTTTTCCTTCCCCAGGACTTCCAGCGCCGTGGCCCAAAAGTCGGCCGTGGCGGCGTCCTGGGCGGTGATCGTGATCTCCCAGCGGCGCGGAACCGGCTGGCCCGTTTTGGGGTCAATGATCTGGCTGAATTTTTGCCCCTGGATCACAAAAAACCGGGCCGTGTGGCCGCTCGTGCAGATTCCCCCGTTGGGACAGGTGACGGTTTTTCCTTCCAGGCCCGCGATCTGGACCGGCTTGTCGCAGTGGTACGTCGCCACGTCGCCGCCGACTTCGACGAACGCCCGGAGCGCGACACCGCCTTCCTTGAGCGTTTTCAGCGCCTCGTCGATGGCCATTCCTTTCGCCAGGCCGCCGGTCACAAAGCGCAGGCCGTCGGTCTTTTTCGTGACACAGTTTTCCTCGGGCGTCCCCGGCTCGCCAAATTCGAGCATCTCCCAGTTCGATTCCCGGCGGATCGCGTCGAGTTCTTCCTGAGTGGGGAGGCGGTTTTCTTTCTCGCACGCTTCCCAGTAGAGCCAGAGGGCGCCGCAGGTCACGTCGAACGCGCCGCAGGTCCGGTCATAAGCGTCGCGGGCTTCGCGCAGAAACGCCATGGTAAACGGGGAAAGATGCACAGTCTCCCCGGCTTTGGCGGCGTTCAGGCGGCTGATCTCGGACGTTTCGATCCACGTGCTCGTGAGTATTTCGCACTCACGGAGTTTCTGTTCCGCCTTTTCCAAAAGATCGGTCCCGCGCCGGAGGTCATGGTTTTTTACGACGACGAAAAGGGTGCACGAGGTTCCCATGATTCCAACGGGCCGCGTGGCTAATGTCGTGGTTTGAACCCTGGAATTTGCCTGATACCCGGAAATCAAAAGGGCCGTTATGAGGAGCAGGAAAAAAATACCATAAAAAAATTTCATTTTTTGCGGCGGATTATTTAAAAATGTGCAACATTTAAACACAATTATTACATTTGGGTTTTCCACGGAAAGTTTTTCTTGCTTCCTGTGTACTAAATGCCTTGGCGAATCATTCCCGGAAATCTCCCTATTTTATGAAAACAGTTCATTTTTAAATTGGAGAAACTGTAATGTTGCTTCCAGTCGAAAAAGTCTGCCTTCCAAACGGAGAAATCAACGACGCGGCTTTGGCCCTCGCGATGAAAATGATTCGTGAAAAAGCCTGCAGCGGTTTGCGTGTTGAGGAACTCGTCGAAGCGACCCAGCTCCCGCGTCGGACGTTGGAACGCAGGTTTCACAAATATTTGAATTCGTCTCCTCACACGGAAATTTTAAAGGTTCAAACCAGTCGTGCGCTGGAACTTCTCACGACGACCCGGCTCAAACTCGCTGAAATCGCCAAAATGACCGGCTTCCGAAGCATTTCGCATCTGTGCGTTGCCGTGAAGCGTGAGTTCAAGCACACCCCGAACGAACTGCGTCAGAGTGGCATGAAGTTTTCCAACCCGGACATTTCCGACCGGTGAAGTAAAACCGCATCAATGCGTCCAGGCGGGTTCCTGAAACGGGTTCCCGCCTTTTATTTTTTCGGGTCTTCGGGGGCCTTTTCTTCACTCGCGGGAGCGTCAGCCGGATTTTCGACCGCGTCGGCTTTCTTCTGGAGCTGGTTTGGGGTCTGGTTCGGGGCCATGTTCGGGTTCCAACCCCCATTTCTTCTGCCGTTCCGGTCAAAAGGTGGTCTTGACCAGGTCGTTCTTTTAAACGTTTCTCCTTTCATCGCTTCCCACTTTTTCAGTTGCTCCGGTGTCAAAATCGTTTTGAAGTCATCCCTTTGCGGCCGGGTGGGAAGCGGCGGCGGATTCATGCCCGTTTGGGGGGAACCGTTCGGGTTCTGAGCATTCATTCCCGGACGGTTCGGGTTCGGAATCATTCCCGGCCGATTCAGATTTGGATTCATCCCCATCTGGTTCGGAGTTTGGTTCATCCCCGGTCGATTTTGATTCGGGTTCATACCAGGCCGGCTCGGGTACGGATTCATTCCCGAGCGGTGGTACGGTTCGAAATTCCGCCCGGACCGGAAATCCGAAACGCTCAGTCTCTTTTCAATCTGTTCGACCTGATCTTCCGTAAGCTGAAGTTCATTTCGAACATTTTCGTCAAGAATTCGCTCGGGCTGGATCTGAAGCTGGATCTGACGCAGGCGGTTTTTCTGTTTTTCCGTCAAAACCTCTTTCAGGAACGAATCGGTCGAACGGATCTGCTCCGTCATGACCTGAACACGCTGTTCCTGAGTAACGTTTCGGGAATTTCGGAAGGCTTTCTCACCTTTTTCTCTAAATTCCCGGTTAAATTGCATGATTTTTTCCTTTTGTTCCTGCGTAATCTGCAAATCCGTCTGTACGTCATGGTCCAACAAAAGGAAAATCGGCGGCAGACCGTCCGACTCAGCCAAAAGTTCCATGAATTGCTGCACGTAATTCCGGATGGAGGTGAGCTGCTGCTCGGTTTCCGGGTCCAGCTCGTCGATGGTGAGGAAATCCTGGTACAAAACCAGGGCCGTATCGAGGACCTTCTGCCGGGCGCGGCGAATTTCAAGGGACGGCGCGGAGGAAAGCTCCTCTTCCGCGATCTTCACCAGTTTGTCCGCGGCGCTGCGAGCTTTCTCAAATCGGGCCTGCGCTTCACCGAGGGCCTCCTGCGTGCGCGACTTTTCCAGGCGGAGCTGGTGGTGATTAATGGCCGTTCCAAGCCACAGAGCCGCGAAAATCAGCAGTGCGAAGGGGAGAAACCACGGGTGGCGCGCGTTCCACTTCGACGCCCGCTCAAAAAATCCCGGCCGCCGGGCCTTGATCGGGAGGTTTCCGAGAAAGCGTTCCAGGTCGTCCGAAAGCTCCGCCGCGGATTCGTAGCGGTCGGTCGGCTGCTTCGCCAGGCACTTGAGCAGGATCGTTTCCAGATCGCGCGGAATATCAGGATCCCACGCCCGGAGTTTCTTCGGTTCCTCCTGCGTGATCTGCTTCAAAAGCTGGACGTGATTCGTTTCGCCGAAAAGCGGATGAAGCGTCAGGAACTCATAAAACGTTGACCCGAGTGCGTAAATATCGACGCGGTGGTCGGCCAGACGATTATGCCCCTGCGCCTGCTCGGGGCTCATGTAGCGCGGCGTACCGAAAATCTCCCCGGTGTGTGTCAGATGAACGTCCGAGCGGACCTGCGCCAGACCGAAGTCCGTGATCCAAAGCCGGTTTTCCGCGTCGATCATGAGGTTGGCCGGCTTGATGTCACGGTGGATCACGCCGCACTGGTGCGCGTAGTCCAGAGCGTCGGCCGCCTGCCTCATCAGATTGGCCGCCTGACGAAAA
The DNA here is from genome assembly GCA_017447865.1 of Thermoguttaceae bacterium. GTDB lineage: Bacteria > Planctomycetota > Planctomycetia > Pirellulales > Thermoguttaceae > RGIG3701. The sequence goes on along the minus strand of JAFSMO010000007.1, from coordinate 197,692 downwards.
TACTCGGCGCGGTGGTTTTTGTACAGGCTCTCGAAGGACGCGATGATCTCGTTTTCTTCCGTTTGTGGAGCCGCCTGCAAGTTTTTTCCCGGCAGAAGGTCCACCGTTTCGTCCGAAACGTCCCCGGTCAGATCTGAGGCTTCTTCGGAGGCCGTTTCCGAAAAAACTTCCGTCGGGTTTTCCGAAGCTGGGGACGTCGAAGATTCTGTCGCAGGTTTGGTGTTCTTTTCTGAAGGTTCACCCCGCAGCGCGTGAATGATGGTCCCCAGATGCGGCCCGTTGATCAGCTTCATCGCGTAATAATGAATCCCGCGATCCGTCCCGATGGCGTAAATCGGCACGATCCCGGCGTGTTCGAGCTGGGCCGCGGCGGCCGCCTCGTTCCGGAAACGCTGGAGTTGGCGCTCGTCGAACGTCGAGGCAAGTGGAAGGACTTTCAGCGCGACGGACCGGCTCAGCGAGTTTTGCCACGCTTCATAAACGACGCCCATTCCGCCCCGGGCAATCTCACGGACCAGTTCGAAATCGCCGATCGGTTCCAGCCCGAGCATGACTTCGGGCTTCTTCCCGCCCCCGCGGGTCAGGGTCGTGGAAAACCCTTTCGTCGAGTCGCTCAACGATCCCGAGCCGGAGTCCGAATCGGAAGCGGGCGGCGTGACGAACGAGGAAAGCTTGACCTGACGCGACGCCTCTTCGGTCTTCAAAAACGCCATCCCCTCCAAGCATCGGCAAATCTCTTCACCCAATGCCGGATACTGGGCCATAATCTCCTCCCGACTCGGCAGATCTTCGGCCGGGACGTTCATGTATTTGTCCAAAATGGCAAAAAGTTCGGCATCGGAATCAGGCATGAAATGGCCCCACGAAATTAATTATGAATTACGAATTTTGAATTGAAAACGACGAAGGAAACGGTGCCTCCGCAGGGAATTTACTTGACTTTAAAGACATAGTTGTTTTCTTTGGCAAATTCCGCCGCTTTTGACCCTGCAGCCCCGTAAATAATCAGCTTCTCGCAGTCGAGGAATGCATCCGCTGCGATCTCCGTCACGCTGTCCGGAATGATGATGGACTCCAGGTGAAGGCAGCCATTAAACGCTTTTGCTCCGATCACTGTCACGCCTCGGGGAATAGCGACGTTCTCTAAACTTTGGCATTCCATGAAAGTACTTTCCTCAATCTTTTTCACGCTTCGGGGAATCTTGACGGATTTTAAGCAAGTACAGCCACGGAACGCCATCTTTCCAATCTCCCCGACTCTATTGGGAATGTTGACAGACTCTAACGAACCGCATCCATTAAACGCTTTTGCACCAATCTTTGTTACACTTTGGGGAATCTCAATGCGTTTTAATTCAAGACACCCACGGAAAAGTTCTGCAGCAATCTCCTTCAATCCTTTAGGGAGGATGACGGATTTCAGATAGTTACAACCACAGAACGCTCCCTCTTCAATCTCCGTTACATCTTCGGAAATGACAACATAGGGATCTTTACCGATGAATTTAACGATTTTTCCCCTGTCCCATTTAAAAGAATTCCGACCGGTTACAATTCCAGTCACTCCTTCAGGAATGTAACTCCATGTCAAGGCACGGCAGTTCGCAAAAGCATCCTGGTGGCATTTACAACTCGAATTCGGTGTTTGAAATTCGACCGATTCTAATGAACGACATTCTGCAAATGCTGCATATTTAATATCCCTGAGACTTTCAGGCACCACGACTTTCTTTAAGGATTTGCAGCAAGCGAAAGCCCAGATGTCAATCTCCTTCAAGCCTTCAGAAAACTCGACGAACTCCAGGGCATTACAGTTAGAGAACGCTTGTTCTCCAATTGTCGCAACGCTTTGGGAAAACTGGATCTTTGTTAAGGAATTACAGCCTGAAAACGCAAAATCTCTAATCTCTGTCACGCCTTCAGGAATGACTATCGACTCCAGGGAATCACGCTCAAACACATGACTTTCAATTTTGGTTATGCCTTCAGGAATGACGACAGACTTTAAAGCGCTGCAGTGACTGAACGCACTATCTTCAATTTCTTTTACTCCTTTGGGAATCACGATCGCCTCTAAGGAGCTGCAATTGGAGAACGCCCCACTTCCAATCGTCTTCAAACCTTTGGAAATGACGACAGAAGTCAAGGATTTACAACAGGAAAATGCCTCCTCACCAATCTTCTTAACCTCGAAGGGAATATTGATGGTCTCCAAACAACTGCCGCAGAAGGCCATTGCTCCAATCTCTGTCACCCCATCGGGAACTTTACAATGTTTCACCGACCCCAGACAGGCAATCATTTTTTTGCTTTTTTTTGTCAACAGGAAGGGACCGTTTTTCCTGAAAAATTGATGTTTCTCAAAGATGATCCATTCTTCCAGGGCCCGGCATCTGGCGAACGCACCGACTCCAATTTCCTCAAGACTGTCCGGGATTTTGACGGATTTCAGGGAACTGCAGCCACTAAAGGCATACTTTCCGATCTTCGTTACGCCTTCGGGAATAACAACCGATTTCAAGGAACTGCAGTCTGAAAACATACCCTCTTCAATACTCGTCAGACCTTCGGGAAGGACGATGGACGTTAAGGATTTGCATTCCTGGAACGCCCTCGCTCCAATACTCGTCACACTCCCGGGAATGACGACGGACTTTAAGGTGTCAATGCCTTGAAAAGCCCTTTCTCCAATAGAGGTTACCCCTTCAGGAATGACAACGGATGTTAATTGGTTATACCACTGGAACGCGTCGTCTCCGATACTCTTCGTCCCTTCAGGAATGACAATATCGGTTTCTTTGCCGTTATATGATATGATTTCATCCTCATACCATTCAAAGAGATCACGGCTGGTCGGTTTGGATGTTGAAGCAGGCACGATCATTGAAATCAAAAAACGAAACATGGAACTAGCCTCCATAAGTAAAGAAAAAAGGTCTTACAAGTTTAGCACAATACGAGGAAATTCGCAAACAGAAACGAGGCCACAAACGCCGACGTTCACTTATTTTTTATTCGGGATTTCCTCTCCGACTGAACAAAAAGAGCGAAAACCAACGTGAAGGATTAACCAAAACAAACGAGTATATTCATGATCAAATTCCTTAATCTTCTTTATTTTATCCAAAGAGAAAGAAAAGTCAAGAGGGGGAGTCTGCAAAGAACACGCTTTCATTAAATCAGAAAGAGTTCAGGCGCTGCGCGTCAAACTCCACGCCGTTTCGTGAGGTACTCGGCCAGCGCTTTGTCGAACGGCATGCTCGTGTCCAGCGGGAGGAAGTCCACGCCGATTTTGGCGCACTCGTCGGCGTATTTCTGGCGGAAGGACTGCACCTGACGCTGGTAATCGCTCCGGAAACCGTCGGCGTCCACGCGCATCATCTCCCGCGTCTCCGGCTCCTCAAGCTCCAGAGCGCCGTCGAACGGGAACGTCACCTCCGCCTCATCGAGAAGGTGCAGCAGAAGCACGTCGTGGCCCGCAAATTTAAGCCTCCGAAGCGCGTCGAGCACCGGTTCCTCGTCCGTCAAAAGGTCGCTGATGATCATGACGAGGCTCTGGTGACGAAGCAGGGCCGCGGTCTGGTTCAGGGCCTTCGCGATGTCCGTTTTGCCGTCCGGAGTGAGTCGTGCAAGCGTCGAAAGGATCGCCCCGAGCTGCGACGGGCGCGTGCTGGGCGGGATGCTGCGGCTGATCTTCTCGCCGAACGTCAAAAGACCGACCGGGTCGTGCTGATGGATCATCAGGTACGCCAGCGCGGCGGCCAGGCAGATCGCGTAGTCGAACTTGGTCACTTCCTGCCGGAACGTGTAGTTCATCGACGCGCTCTGATCGATGACGAGGTACCCGGTCAGGTTGGTGTCGGCCTGGAATTTTCGGACGTAGTACTTGTCGCTCTTGGCGTACACGAGCCAGTCGATGTCCTTGGGGTCGTCGCCGGGCGTGTAGCGCCGATGTTCGCTGAACTCGACCGAAAACCCCTGAAACGGGCTGGAGTGCAGCCCCTGCAGAAACCCCTTGACGATGAATTTCGCCTTGAGGTCCAGCCGCTTGATCGTCGCGATGACTTCGGGTTTGAGGTACTTTTCGGATGGCATGGAAATGAACGATAAAAAATGAAACGGGCCCAACCGCTTTAGCGGTTGAATGTCATTAGCCGTGGGTGAAACCCACGGATTTCGGGTTTACACCAAATCGCCGAAAACGTGCCGCGCGTCATACGGAATACCGTATTTTTCCAGGAACGCGATGTATTCTTCGCGGAACGTCATGCGTTTGTGGTGTTCTTCCTGATTCAAAACGTAGTGAGTAACCGCTTCCAACTGGGACATTCCAATGGAAAACGCGCCGTAACCGTCCTGCCAGTGGAACCGGCCCATAAAAAGGTTTTGCTCATTCAGCCAAAGCGCCGAGGCGATTTTGATCTCCTTGACCAGATCCGCGATGCTTTGTGACGGATGCATGCTCACTAAAATGTGGATGTGGTCCGGCATTCCGCCGATTGCGTATAATTTGTGCCGGTTCTTGGGAGATTGGATGATTCCCGTAATGTAACGGTACAAATCGTCGCAGCGTTTATGGAGTAAACATTGGCGATGCTTGACCGCAAAAACGAGGTGAACAAAAACCTGCGAATAGGAATTGGGCATGTGTTTCCCTCATTTTATGAGCCTTAACCGCTTTAGCGGTTGAATGTTAATAGCCGTGGGTGAAACCCACGGATTTGAATTGGTTGTGTTCGTGTCCAACCGCTTTAGCGGTTGAATGTTAATAGCCGTGGATGAAACCCACGGATTAGGGAACGGGCGCGGCCCCGTCCAACCGCTTTAGCGGTTGAATGTTATTAGCCGTGGGTGAAACCCTCGGTGTTTGATTATATTACAAAACCAAGTCTGTTGGGATTGTGTAATAAATTAAAAAAGTGTGAATTGTTTTGCTTTTGAAAAGTCGATATGAACAATCCACATTGGATACTTTGTCGAGTAGCCAATACATTCACGATAATACAAATAATCTATGGCAAGATAGCATGAGGTAATATTGTTTTGTTCCAAAAAAACAATAACGTTCTCAATACTATCGAAGGACTGAATCAGGGACGGAACAGTAAACCCATAATTTTTTAGTCGCACAAGCAGATCGTTCATCGTAAATTGTAAAATATCATCAATAGCGCTCATGGATTCCGCCACGAAAATATTTGAATTGACTGCTTTACCGAAAATAGTCATTTCTTCGGGTAATGAATCCGCTTGAATCGTTCGAGGAATGTTGTCAAAGGTAATATTATCCGAGACTAGTTTGCCATGCCGATATTTTAACTCGCATTTTTCTCCTTGCGTATCTGCCAAAACAATCCAATCCAAAAGAAAACCTTCATCCCAAGGATCTTTTGTTAACTCCCAATCTGGATATATTTTATGAAGTTTCATTCCTGCCTTGTTTTGGACATCTCCTTTTTTCTTTGAATCTTTAGGTGGCTTTAATAGTGTGTTCATCCATTGGCGAACTTCTTCGATAGATGACAGCTCGCGATATTGATTCTTCATATAGGAATCAAGAGACGCATGGAATTTGGGGAAATCGGCATATAATTCACTCATGACATATCTCCTATTTTATTAAAAGTGATGTATTGAACACATCTTTAAAAATTCAGACCATGAAATGATTTTAATTTTTCCTCCTTTTTCTTGAATTTCACGTGCTTTGGTATATTTTGTAGACACATACTTCTTCTTTACACTTAATTCATAAAAACATGGTGACAGGACTAATATATCCGTTTTTCTGCTAACACAAGATTTGCAATTTGCTCCAAAACGGTTAATTAATGATCTTACAAAATCTTTTGAATCATTAAAATCTAATTCGCCAGAAAATACGATATTCATATCTGCAAAACGGCGATCTGGCATATCAATTATTTTTTCAACCGATTTTCTTAATTTTTCATTAAGCTCATCCTTTGTATAATAATCGGACATTTCAAAGGAATAATTTTCCATATAATAACGTATAATTTTATTGTATAAAGATGCTATCTTTTCTGGGCACTGCAGGATTTCATAAAGTTCCAAACACGCCCTAGCATCTTCTTCAGCATTATGATGGTTGTTAAGGTCTATTTCAAACCATCTTGTCATTGAGGCCAATCCACAATTAGAAATTTGAGGAAAATACGTTCTTGACATTTCAAGAGTACAAATTATCTGTGAATCGAACGCTCCCATATTGTAGTGTGTAAATAAAGAACGTAAACAACAACCCTCAACACTTTGAGCATTGTGAGCAACAAAAATAGGTTCTTCCCCAATTATTTGTTCGATATGTTGCCATACAACTGGAAAATATGGCATATCTTTCACCATGTCTGGTGTGATATGATGTATATTTACATTGTATTCACTAAATTCTGTATTATCTGGTGGTTTTATCAACCATTCATGTGAAAATATCTGATTATTCTTTCGGAAAGCGATCCCAACAGATATAACACTCTTACGGTCTGAATTGGCTGTTTCAAAATCAATGGCTACAATCATTTTAATCCTGGGTAATTAATGAACCATGCCAAGGAACTTGGAATAAGCCCTCGGCTATTATTGTTCAACCCCCAAAGCGATTGGGGGTTAGCGGGCGTCCGCTGAACAATTCCGTGGGTTTCACCCACTGCTATTGATATTCAACCGCTAAAGCGGTTGAGGGGATGACGGGACGGCCACCGCCGCAATTTTCCGTGGGTTTCACCCACGGCTAATAACATTCAACCGCTAAAGCGGTTGAGGGGGTGGACGACCGTCCGCCGAATCATTCCGTGGGTTGCACCCACGGCTATTAACATTAAACCGCTAAAGCGGTTTTTTTCTAATAAATATACCGCACGAGCGTCGCGTTTCCGAGGCCCTTGAGGACCGCCGTGAGTTTATCTCCCGAAACGCCGGCGGGGTTTTCCAGAATGACCCGGTAATAGGTCTGGGCGTTCGGCGCGGTCAGCGTCTTGCCGAGCTCCTCCAGCGTGACCGGCTTGCCGTCCAGCGTGATCGCGTCCGCGTCGCCGAGCGTGACGGTAAACGTCTGCACATTCAGGTTTTTCGCCTCCTCGATCACCGACGCAAGCGTCACGTGCTGGCCGTTGAGCGTCTTGCTGACGTCCGCCGCGGTCATGAACGCCATGATCTCGAGCGTCTCGCGCGGCTCGATCGGGGTTTTGCCCGTCAGGAAGAACTTGCAGATCTCGTCGCACAGCGGCTTGTAGCCGTCGTATTTCCCGGCCAGGTCGGCTCCTTTGCTCCCGAAGACCATCCCGCCGTAGGGCTGGGCGCCGGCACGCTGACCGCGGAAAACGCCGATCTTGCCGTTTTCCCAAATCCCCACCGCCACGTCATAGTTCGGGGTCGAGGTGCGCGAAACGCTCACGCAGCCGGGGCCCATCATGGTGAAAAGCGTCTCCACGCCGTGGATCCCGTACCAGTAGAAATCCGGGTGGAACTCGTTCAGGTGGCAGGGGCTCCAGGCGTCCACGCCGTGCGTCTCGCCGAACGGACTGTCCTCGCGCACCCGGCGCATCCCCTCGCTGTAGCGGAGCGACGACGCGGAAAAGAACGGCACGTTTTTCTCCTCGGCCAGACGGAAGATCTCGATCACTTCCCAAAGGTTCCCCGCCATCGGCTTGTCGACAAAGAACGGCTTGCCCGCCTCGATGACCGGTTTGGCGAATTCCAGATGCGGACGCCCGTCCACGCTCTCGATCAGGACGCCGTCCACGTTGGCGAGCATCTCCTCGATCGTGTCGTAAACCTTGACGCCGAGCGGCGCGATGTCGTTGGCGTAGCCGTCTTTGCGGCTCCAGCTGCTTTCATTGTCGGGCATTCCGCCCTTGTAGGCGCCGACGACCTGGAACTTCTGGTAGTCGCCCTCGGCGTTCGGGTCGTTGAAGAGCTTGACGAACGCGGGGACGTGCGACGTATCGGTCCCGATGATGCCGAGCCGGAACACGCCGTCCGCCCGGGCTGACGCAGAGACAAAAAGGAAAGAAACGAACAAAAGGGGAAGGATGAAGTGTTTCATGATGGACCCGAAAGGTTAAAGGAAGTGGGAAGGATAAAATGTTCCAGGCAAAAACACCCGGCCAAAAGATATTATAATACAAGAAAAACCCGCTGTCAAGGGGACGGACCAATTATGAATTAAGAATTATGAATTATGAATTATGATTCGGAGGACCGGCCGCTTGCAACCGCTTTAGCGGTTGAATGTTAATAGCCGTGGGTGAAACCCACGGAATGCTTGACCGGCGGGCCGCCGGCCCTCCGAATCACGGGGGCATAACTGCCCCGCTCGCCATTCATTCTCACACGGAACGACGCTGGCGAGCGGGGTCAGTTATGACCCCGTAAATTGGGACGCCTTTAACTTGACCGGTGGGACGCCGGCCCTCCGAATCACGGGGGCATAACTGCCCCCGCTCGCCTGTTTTCAGGACTGGCTCAGGACGTCAAACAGCGCCCGGTTGACGTAATACGTTTTTCGGTCGATCGTGAGTTTCTCCAAAACGCCCAACTCGACCAGGGCTTTCAATCGGGCCGAGGCGGTGGTTCGATGGACGCCGAGGCGCTGGGCGAAGAGCTCCGTCCGGGTGTAGGGGAACAGGAACAGCGCGTCCAGAAGGGCCGGGCTGCAGAACCGCTGGCCCTCGATCTTCCGGCGGGTCTCGTCCATCGTGCGGGAGATCTCCTGAACCGTCCGAAGCGTCGCTCTGGAAGCCTCCGCCACGGCGTCGAGCATGAACAGAACCAAACCATCCCAATCGCCGTTCTGGCGCACTTCGCGAAAGAGGCGGTAGTAGTCCTTCCGGCGCTGGAGGATAAACCGGCTAAGGTTCAGGACCGGCGCGTCCAGCCCACCCTTCAGGACCAGGTACAGAACGTTCAGAATGCGCCCCGTGCGGCCATTGCCGTCGTGAAAGGGGTGGATGCTCTCGAACTGGTAATGCGCCGCGGCCATTTTGATCAGTGGGTCGGTCTCCGGCCAGAAATCGTCCTCGTTGAAGACCTGCTCCAGATTGCGCAGGAGGTCCATGATCTCGCCGAAATCCTGCGGCGGGACGTAAACGATCTGCCCCGACGAGGGGTTTTGGAGCACGGTCCCGCTCTCCATCCGAAGCCCGGCTGTGTAATGCTCCAGGACCTGCTGGATCTCGCAGATCGTGTTCACGGCCAGACGCCCCTGCTCGCGCATCAGCTCGAACCCGCGCGCCATGGCGTCGGAATAGTCCCGAACGTCCCGGGCCGAAAACGGGATGAAATCCCCGTCAAAAATCCCCGCAAGGCAGATCTCGTCGAGCGTGGCGCGGATCCCCTCGATTTCGGAACTGGCTTTCGCCTCCAGAAGCCCCACGGCGTTCATCAGAATTTCCTGATTGGGGACGGTTTTCGCGTAATATTTCAACTCCATCATCGCGTGCTGCGCTTCGACGAGATGCTCCCAGACGGCCTGGCTCTTGAGGCTGGCTTCCGGCGGCAGCGGCAGCAGTTTGAATTCAGACATTTGGACCTCCTGATTTTCTTATCATGGTGACACGATCGACCCCTTTTAAAGAGATTCCCCAAACTTCAACTTCTTTTCCTGAATGTGAATAAAACCTGGTTCAAACCTCGATTTAAACACGGATTTCCACGGATTGAAAAGATTTCCACGGATTATTTAAAGGGGGTTTTACGCCTTCTTCTCCATTTCAATCCAATAAAACGAAATCCTTTTAATCCTTTGAATCCGTGGAAATCCGTGTTTAAATAAAAGGGGTAAAGTGAAGCAGGCTTGGAGTTTCGAATTGAAGGTTCATGAACGTCCTTTTATTTTATCCTGTTTTTTGAGGTCGTTCAAGAGGGTCCCCGTCAAAATTTGGAAGATTTCACGCAGCGAATACTTTGCGGTCCGCCCGTTGCGTCAGGTTTTTCGTGAAAATCCAAAAAAATCCCCGCAACACCTCGCCCCTCCCCCTGTTGTTGATCGGGGAAAACGGGTAAAATAATAAAAGGAGTTTTGTTTCCCTCGCGGAGGCCGCTCCCCGAACCGTCTTCAATGGTACTTGCCCTGCTTTGCATTGCAGGTTTGTTTGTTTTTCGTAAGATTTTTTAGAAAGGAAGAACTCATGGATCGTCGTGAATTTCTTCAATCGGCTGCCACGGTCGCAGCTGCTGGTGCTCTGGTATCAAGCGCTGTGACTGAGGCTTCGGCTAGAATCATTGACATTCAACACAAAGAGGAGAAAAAAATGAAAAAAATCATCATGGCCGCTGATCCGTTTGCCGTTGACCTGAAAGACGCCGTGAAGGCGGACCTCATCGCGAAGGGGTACGAAGTTGAAGACGTTGGCTCGCAGAAGGGCCAGGACATTGCGTACTTCGACTGCGCGCCGGTCGCCTGCAAGAAACTTCAGGCCGACCCGACCGCCCGCGGCATCCTGTTCTGCGGGACGGGCATGGGCATGAGCATCGTCGCGAACCGCTTCGCCGGGATCCACGCATCGGTGGTGGAATCGGTCTTTGCGGCCAAGATGTGCCGGGTGATCAACAACGCGAACGTGCTTTGCCTTGGCGCGATGATTTGGGGCGAGTGGATGGCGAAAGAGGCCGTGAACACGTTCCTGACGACGGAATTCACGAAGGCGGAGGGTTTTGGTCCGTTGGAAGGGTTCCTTCAGGATGCGTTCAAGAAAGTGAACGCGATCAAAGACTGAGTTCTTTCTCTAACCGCTTTAGCGGTTAAATGTTAATAGCCGTGGGTGAAACCCACGGGAAAAATTGGGGGGGCCGCGCCCGTTCCCAATCCGTGGGTTTCACCCACGGCTATTAATGTTCAACCGCTAGAGCGGTTGCAATGGTAAAACCTCTTTTTTCCCTTTAACCCATTTTCATGTCCAGCTTCATTTTTACCACCTCGCAGGTCGGGGCGGAACCCATCATCAAAGAAGAAGTCGTCGGTCAATTTCCCGAGGCGCGGCTTGCGTTTTCGCGGCCCGGTCTGCTCACGTTCAAGCTCCCCGACGAAAACATTCAGGCGCTTCAGAAAATGGAGGTCCCCCTGAAAAGCGTCTTCGCCCGCACGTGGGGGTACTCCATCGGCTCGGTGCGCGGCGAGACCGTCGAGGAGATCCTCCCCAAACTCTGGGAACTCACCGGCGAGCGGCGCTTCGACCGGATCCACGTCTTCGGCCGCGACCTGCACAAGATCGGCGACTACAAATTCGAGCCGCGCCTGACCGACGAGGCGTACGACCTCTGCCGCCAGCTTTCCGAGGCGTACCCGTTCGACTCGCTCAAGAGCAAAGACCAGCGCGAGGCCGCTCTGGAGGGGGAGACCGTGCTGGACGTGATCCTCGTGAACCCGACGCCGCCCACGCGTGTGACGGATTTCGTGGCCCGGCGTGAAACCTCCGAGGAAGCCCAGGAATCAAAACCTCAGAAAGCCCGAAAAGGCCGCGAGAAAAAAGCCGGCCCGCGGTTTGAATGGCTCATCGGATGGCACCGCGTCCACTCCTTTCAGTCGGCTTTTCCCGGCGGGATGCTGGATCTGGAAGTTCCGGATTACGTCGTTTCCCGTGCGTGGCTGAAGATGGAGGAGGCGCTGCGCTGGTCCCATTTCCCGATTTTCAACGCCCGGGTCTGCGAGATCGGCAGCGCTCCCGGCGGCGCGACGCAGGCCCTTCTCGCCCGCGGCTGCGAGGTCATGGGCGTGGACCCGGCCGAGATGCACCCGAACGTTTTGGCCGACCCGAAATTCCGCCACATCCGCTCCCGGATCGCGTTCGTGAAGCGGAAGGAGTTCCGGCGCGTCCGCTGGCTCACGTGCGACATTAACGTGCCGCCGAACTACACGCTGGACGTGATCGAGTCGGTCGTGATGCACCCGGAGGTGAGCGTCCGCGGAATGATCCTGACGCTGAAATTTCCCGACTGGAACATGGGGTTCGAGGTGAAGGACTACATCGCCCGGATCAAGTCGTGGGGGTTCAACATCGTGCGCGCCCGGCAGCTGCATTACAGTCATCAGGAGATTTGCGTCGCGTGTTTGAAAAAGCCATTCAGAAAATAAAAAAACCAAACGCATAAAAACATTAAAAAGTTTTTGAAAGAGGGGGTCCCGGGGGAGGAACAATTTTCAAAATGTTCCTCCCTCCGCGGCGGCTCCGTCTTTACGGGCGAGACTTTTTTCTCCCGAAGGGTGAAAAAAGCGAGGGCGTTTACCCGAATGATTTCGGGGTCATAACTGACCCCGCTCGCCAAAAATTTACCCGAATGATTTCGGGGTCATAACTGACCCCGCTCGCCAGAATATTTCCATGATCCCCCCTTAAAAAAGGACTCCACCATGAAACGTTTTCCCATCCTGCTTTCCATCTTCGCTCTGTTTTTCTGCCTGGCTGCGGCGCGGGCGGAAACCGTGAAAAACACGACTCTCCGCGGGTCGTACTCCAACTCCCAATTCGTCTTTGAGACCACCGGCCACGGCCGCGTCGCGTTCCTGGGCGGCTCCATCACCGAAATGGACGGCTACCGCCCCATGGTCTGCGAGTTTTTGCAGGAACGCTTCCCCAAGACCGAATTTGATTTCGTGGCGGCGGGGATCAGTTCCACCTGCTCCGATACGGGCGCGTTCCGCCTCGAATCCGACGTTCTGGCCCACGGCCCGATCGACCTCTTTTTCCTCGAGTTCTCGGTCAACGACGACCAGGACGGACACTTCTCGCTCGAGCACGCCATCCGCGGCTTTGAAGGGGTCGTGCGCCACATCCGGACCGAATGCCCGAACGTGGACATCGTGGTGACGTTTTTCGTGAATGAAAACCTCATGGCCCGGTACCGCGCCGGCGATGAGGCCGTGAGCATCCAGGCCCACCGGCGCGTCGCGGAGCATTACGGCATTTCGACCATCAACCTCGCCAAAGAGATCCAGGAAGAAATCGACGCGAAGCAGATCACGTGGCAGGAATTCGGCGGCGTTCACCCTGCTCCGCGCGGGAACCGCATCTGCACGGAGATGATTAAGAGCGTCCTGAACGAGGCGTGGAAGACGAAAGCCACGGCCGTCAAGCCGCACGAAATGCCGGCCCAGATTGACCCGTGGTCTTACGTGAACGGCTCGTTCCGCGGCTTTGACTGCGTGAAAACCGACGGTTTCCAGATCAGCGTGCCGGACTGGAAGAATATTCCCGGCGGGTTCCGCGGACGTTTCGGCGGACGGAATCTCCTCTGGGCCGACCAGCCCGGCGCGACGTGCGAGTTCCAGTTCGTCGGGAAGGCCGTCGGGCTTTACGTTCTGGCCGGTCCCGACTCGGGGAAAGTCGAGTTTTCCATCGATGGCGGTGAATTTCGCAGCGCCGAGGTCCATCACGCGTACTCGACGGGGCTGCACTACCCTCGGACGGTCATGCTGGCCGATGAGCTGGAACGCGGGCAGCACACGGTGACGCTTCGGATCCCGGGGGAAAACTGCGCCCTTCGGATCCTCGAGATCTGCGTCGGGAAGTAACGAAAAATCAGGGGCTTTCCCCAAACGTCAAAACCTTTTTTCCTCAAGAAAGGACTCCCTCCATGAAAACCACATTTTACGCGCTGATCCTTGCGCTTTTCATCAGTTTGCCCACCGCTTTTGCGCAGACGACGGCCGAGCCGGACATTCACCACGCGGACCGCTTTGCTCAAAAAGCCGAGATCGTCAAAGGCGGAAATATTGACGTCGTGTTCCTCGGCGATTCGATCACTCACTTCTGGGACGAAGCAGGAAAGGCGGAACTGGAAAAATACTTCGGCGACCTGCGGCTGGTCAATCTCGGACTGGGCTGGAACTGCACCCAGCACGTGCTCTGGGAACTGGAAAATATTGACCCGAAGGCGATTTCTCCCAAAGCCGTCATGATCATGATCGGGACGAATAACATCGGGAACAAAGGGCACTCCGCGGAACAGGTCATCGCCGGAAACGAAGCGATCCTGAAGAAAGTCCGCGCGTTCTGGCCGGATGCGAAGATTTTGCTCCTGGGAGTTTTCCCGCGGGGCAAAGAACCGACCAATCCTCACCGCGCGACCATTAAGGCCATTAACGCCGGCCTCGAAAAATTCGCGGATGGCGAGCACATTTTCTTCATGAATCCCGGCCTCGTTTTCCTGAACCCGGACGGAACGATGCGTGACGAAATCACCCGCGGCGATTACTTGCATCTAAGCCCCACCGGCTATGATGAATGGGGGAAGGCCGTCAGCCCGATCCTGCACGAATGGGTAAAATGATCAGAAGAAATCAAAACGTTTCCGCCGTTTGAAACGCCGAATCCATTAAACCTCAAACCTTCCTTCCGGGGATTTTTAATCATGAGATCAATTCAAATGAAACGCACCGCCCTCCGTTTTTACCTCCTTTTTTTGTTCGCCCTCACGTCCGTTTTGCAGGCGGAGGGGCCGATCCGCGTCGCCCTTTACAAAGACGCCGGGGTTTCGGAGTCCTACGCAAACGTCCAGAAGACCGTGGCAGAAGACCCCGCGTTTGAGCTGACGCTCGTTAACGGGCAGCAGATCCGCGACGGGATCCTCGACCAGTTCGAGATCGTGATTTTCCCCGGCGGCAGCGGTCGCGGGGAAGCCGCCTCGCTCAAGCCCGAGGGTGTGAAGAAGGTCAAAGAATTCATCAAGTCCGGCAAATCGTACGTCGGGATCTGCGCCGGCGCGTACCTGCCCATCCAGCAGGATTTTCTGAACGCCGAGTTCCGTGACCCGGCCTGGCAGCGCGGCGTGACGGAGCTGAAAATCGAGTTTTCGCCCCTCGGCCAGAAGCTCGTCGGCGACGAATTCAAGGGTGAAGTGGAAATCCGCTACGGAAACGGCCCGGTGGTGAACATTAATTCCATCCCGACCAGGCCGCGCTGCGAGGTGCTAGCGTGGTACCGGTCCGAAATCGCGAACAACGGCACGAAGCCCGGGATCCAGATCAACTCGCCGGCGATCCTGCTCTCCACGTATGGGCGCGGCATGGTCCTGACGTTCAGCCCCCACCCGGAGCACAATCAGGTGACGCACGGGATTCTGCTGAAACTCCTGCACCACGTCGCGGACCACGCCCGGTTCGGGAAGCCGGAGGAGGAAACGATTCGTGAGAAAAACGCGCCGGTCTCGCAGGAACGTCTGCAGGCCGTGGAACGTATGCGCGCCCAAGCCGAGGTGGAGTGGATCCCGCAGAGCGATCTGACCTGGTTCATCCCCAGAATGGGCGTGATCTTCCACGCTGGCGAGCGGTACAAAGGCCTCCCCTACACGCAGGGCGGACGGCGCACCAGTCTGGAAGACTTCCAGGCGCTTCTGAAAGAAGAAAACGGCCAGCCGATCTACACGGGGCCGACCAAGCCGAGCGAGTACCGTGGGACCGACTGCTCCGGGGGCTGCTCCTACGCCTGGCGGCACGTAATCCCGGTCTTCCCCGTCATGAAAACATGGGACATGGAGCCGGGTTTTTACTCCCGGATCAACCCGGAAACGGGCGTTCCTGAACCGTGGCTCATGCGCGTGGGTCACTGGAAAATGACAGATTTCCACGACAGTCGGGCGGTCGTCAAGGAAAACGGCCCGGAAGTCATGGCAACCTGCTACGACCAGCTTCTGCCGGGAGACTGGCTCGTCAAACGCCCGGACGGCCACGTGCGCATGGTCAGCCGCGTGGAACCCGAGAATCGGAAGGTTTTCATCATCGAGCAGACCGGCCTGACGCCCGACGGGAAACTCAAGAGTGACCACCAGTCGTGGCGCGTCGATTACCCGTTCACGTACGATGAACTCTTCGCGGACGGCTACCTGCCGGTGACGGTCAAGGAAACGATGAAATAGTCCGGCCGGTTTTCGGGCCGCGCGCTTCGTTTTTCGTCACTTTCAAAATCCTTTCGGTCGTTTTTATGTCGCACCTCCTTCCCTGGATCCCCACGCTTGCTGTTCTGGTCGTCCTTTCGGCGTTTTGCTCCGCGTCGGAAGCGGCGTTTTTCTCGCTGACGCCGGAACAGCGGGAGGCGATGCGCAAAGGGTCGGCGGCCGGGCGGCTCGTCTGCCAGCTTCTGAAAAACTCCGACCGGCTCCTTTCGGTCCTTCTTTTCACGAATCTGATCGCGAATTTGCTCTTTTTCGGGATCATTTCGGTCGTTTCGATCGAGATCCAGAAAGAGAACACGGCGATGGCCGGAGCGGTAGGGGCCGGGGCGTTTCTCGGAATGCTCGTCTTCTGTGAAATGGTTCCGAAAGCGGTCGCGGTGATCCTCCCGCAAACGATCGCCCGGCTCGGGTCGTTCCCACTTCTGTGCCTTGAGTGGATCTGCGCACCGATCTTGCCGGTTTTGAACTTTTTCAAAGTCTTTTCCCTGCGGCTCTTTGCGCCGAATTTTCACCCGGAGCCGCTTCTGGCGCTCGAGGATCTGGAACGGGCCGTGGCCGTTTCCAACGGGAAGAAATCTTCGTCGCCACGCGACAAAAAACTCCTTCAGGCGCTTCTTTCCCTTTCGGAACTGCGGGCGGAAGAAGTCATGCGGCCGCGGCGGCTCCTCCCGATTTTTACGGCGCCCGTGACGCTTGAAGATCTTCGCGGGGCGGACCGGTCGCTCGGGATGGTTTTCGTGCAGGAAGATGAACGTCAGGACGAGATCGCGAAAGTGCTGGACCTGAAGAATCTGGTGAAAGTGCCGCCGCGGGACTTCGCGCACCTTGAGCGAAAGGCGCAGGCGGCGGTTTATGTCCCGTGGAATCTTACCGTTTCGGAAGTCATTGAAACGCTTCTGACGCAAAAAAGAGACGCGGCGGTCGTGATCGACGAATTTGGCGCGACGCCCGGCGTCATTCTGCGGGCGGACGTCCTGGAAATGATTTACGTGCCGAACTCGGAGCGGGTCTTCCAGCTCACCGACCACCGCCCGATCAGTCAGGTGGCGCCGAACGAGTGGCGAGTCTCCAGCCTGTTTTCCATGCGGAATTTCTGCCGGTTCTTCGAGCTGGCCCCCCCGGAAGAGTTGGAAACCACGACGCTCGGCGGGTTCGTGACGGATCATCTACAAAAAATCCCCGAAAACGGGGACTCTTTTGATTGGAACGGCCTTCATTTCTGCGTTGAAAGCCAGTCCGAAGCAGGATTTTGGATCACCGTCCGCCGGGAAGCGCTGACGGAAGACTGAAAATCAAGCCGCCTTTCTCCCATTTCTTCTCGAAGCGCAAACCAGCCCGGTCAGGCCGAGCAGAAGCAGGACCCACGTCGCCGGTTCCGGCACGCCGGTCAGGTCGGCGCGGTAACCGATTCCATTGTTCGCGTAGTACGCCACGTAATCCCAGCCGGCATCGGTCGGAAGGACGTTCGGGATCATCGCCAGCAGCTGCGCCGGAGTGTACGCCGCGCCGGTCTCATCCGTCACGCTATCGGCCGAGAGTATCTGAATGGTAGAAAGCGGGTCAGGATCTTCAAAATTCGCCGCGATCTGAATGTTCGCATCTCCCGGAAGGACCAGCGTCCCGCCGACGTCCAGAATGATCGCATTGCTCGAGGAGTCGTCCACGGTGAGCTGGATCGTCTTCGGCGCCGTCATGTCGCCCGTGACCTTCAGGCTGGTCGGGACCTCAAGCGTGGAGGTCGCGGCCATCGTCAGCGTCCCGTTCACGAGCGCTTCATCACTGATGAAGGTCTGCCCGGCCGTGACGCTCACCGCCAGCGGGGTTTCCTCTGTTCCGGCCGTCCCGGAGAAGGTGATCGGTCCGGAATTCATCGCGGCCGTGCCCGATCCGAAGATCAGCTTGCTTCCGGTGGCGCCGGAAATGGCCGAACTGACGACCGCGCTGCCCTTGGCCGCCGCGAAGGTCCACCGGCTGTTTTCGGCCGTGCCGTCCCAGGTCGTCGAGACCGTTTCCAGACGGAGGGTCTTATCCTTCGCGATCTTGAGCGTATTGTTGAGCGTGCGGGTCGTGCCAGCCTCGTTCGTTTCCAGGTAAAGCGTCCCGGAACCGTTGGCCGTCAGGGTCGAGCCACCAAGAGACGAGTCGGTGCCAAGGACCAGTTTGTTGGAATTGTTGTCTCCGGAGAGGAAAGACGGGCACGTGAACGTGTTCTCGCCGTACAGGAAAATCGGGCCGGGGCCGGTTTCGACCGCGTTGAACGTGAGTTTGTAGTCCCCGTCGTGGGCCGGGTCGCTGGAAATGACGCCTGTGACCTTCATCATCGCCTTGGCGTCATCGTTCACGTACGCGACGCGCAGCGAGGCGTTCGCCCCGTTCACGACGATCGGCTGGCTGAACGTAACGAGCCGCGTGCTGTTGCTGTTGTTGCAGAGGTTTCCGTTCAGGTAGATCGGGCCGGTGCCGAGGTACGACCCGTAGGAAACGTGGACGCGCGTGTTGTTGCCGCCGTTGATGTACGTCGCGCCGGTGCGTTCCTGCGCGCCAGCGTTCAGGCGGTAATAGACCGCCGCGCCGTTATTGTCGAAGGTCAAACTCCCATCATCGGTGAGCGTGCCGGTGATCGGGCAGGAGCCGGTCGTTTTGAAACTCAGCGAGCCGTTATCCTGGAGCGTGCCGCTGAATGTAATGGGGGCTTTGCCGGTGATGCTGACCGCCGCATTGCCCGTGATGTCTCCGCTGAACGTGACTGCGTAGTCGCCGCCGTTGATCGCGAGGGTCCCGGCGGTCTCCACGCTTGCGCCCGAAGCGTTCAGGTTATCGACCGGAGTGGTAAACGTGATCGCGCCGCCGGTCGAGTTGGTGACGTTGAGCTTCTTGCCGCCGAGGTGGATCGTGTTGGCCAGCGAATTCGCCGTCGTCGTTTCGGTCTTTTCGAGCGTCAGGTTCGCGTTGGAAACCATCTGGATCGGGCCGGTACCGAAAGCTGAGGGTGTACGAATGAAGATCTTTTGGGTCAGACCGGTATAGGAAGCGTCACCGATCCACGTTCCGCAGGTGTAGTCGTTATCGCCGTAAAGTTTGTAGGTGTTCGCGACTGATTCGTTGGCGCCGATCGTGAATTTCGGGTTGGTCGCGCCCTCCATGTCCGAGATTTTCCCGGCGATCGTGATGGAACCGTCGTAGGCCGCACGAATGGATGCGGTCGAGCCAGCGATATATACCGGCTGCGAGAACGTCACGTGTATCGAGCCGCTGCTATTATTGCACAGGTTCCCGTTGAGGTAGATCGGGCCGGTACCGAGCGTGGCGCCATCCGTAACGTGGACGCGGGTCCGGTTTCCGCCGTTGATGTAGGTCGCGCCAGTACGTTCCTGCGCTCCATTGGGGAAACGGTAGTAGGAATTATCCCCATTGCTGTCGAGTGTCAATGTCGCCGTGCCGGTAATCGAGCCGGAAAACGTACCCGTGCCGGTGGTTTTGAAGCTCAGCGACACGCCGTCCCCCGCCGAGCCGCTGAAGGTGAAGCCGTTTTTGTTCGTCAGCGTCACGGTCGAAGCGCCCGAAATGGGACCGCTGAGCGTGACGGCTTTATCATTGCCGTTGATCGTCAGTTTCCCGGCAGTCTCGACGGCCGAGCCGGCAGAGTTCAAATTGTCGACCGCGGAGGAGATCGTCACCGCTTCGCCGGTCGAGTTGGTGATGGTGAGCGTCTTGCCGCCGAGGTGGACCGCGTTGGCCAGCGAATTCGCCGTGGTGGAGCCGTATTTTTCCATCGTCACGGTCGCGTTGGAAACCATCTGGATCGGGCCCGTCCCGAACGCGGTCGGGGTGCCGATGGAGATTTTCAGGGTCAGGCTGGCATAGTCAGAAACGCCGATCCACGTCCCGCAGGTGTAGTCGTTCTCGCCGTAAAGTTTGTACGTGTTCGCGGCGGATTCTTTGGCGCCGATCGTGAGTCTCGGGTTGACCGCGCCCGCATGGTCCGAAACTTTGCCGGTGAGCGTAATGGAAGCGCTGTAGGCCGCGCGAATTGAAGCGCTGGAGCCCGTGATCTCGACCGGGTTCGAAAGGACCAGATTCTTGTGGCCATTATCGTCGTTGACGAGGTTGCCGTTCAGGTAGATCGTGCCGGTGCCGATGCAGTCCTGCGTGTCCACGTGCAGACGGCCGCCGTTGATGGTCGTGCTGCCCGTCCAGCCGCCGCTGGCATTGCGCAGACGCAAGATGATGTCGCCCGTCGGATTGAAGACGAAATCGATGTTCCCCGTGACGGCGGGGGCCAAAGCGGTATTTCCGGCCGTATGGTCCAGCTTGAGCGTGGAGGTCGTCCCGCTCGTGTTCGTAATGGTCCCGGTCCCGGCCAGTTTGCCGATGCTCCCGGCGGTCCCAAGATTGTAACCGTTCAAATCAAGCGTAATGCCGGAATCGATCGTTACGGTCCCCGCATAATCCGCATCGCCGGTGAGCTGCGTGTCCGTGCTGATCGTGGTATCGCCAAACACCAGTGCGGCACTCAAAAAGGAAAGGACGCCAGCCGCGAACAAATGACCAAAAATCTTATGCATGAAATGATTCGTGAGTTTCATTTTTTGCCTCAAAATCAGGAATACAATATTATCCAATACATAAATTATACGCGGCGTTCAGAAAATTACAAGAAATTTTGTTAAAAATTTTGACAAATTATTAAGAAAAATTAAAATTTTTAGAGATTTTGAGAGAATAATCCGGAAAAAGGGATAAATCCCTGCCCAAAGTTCAGGGAATTACCTCCCAAACCCTGGCGGTCGATTTATCCATCCTTCTTTCTGATATTGGGGTCTTTTCCGGAGTGCCCCTAATTCTCTTTATCCTGATTCACCTTCAACGTATAAAAGGATCTCATCGGGTCGTCATAATTCTCGCCCATGTCCGCAAAGTACGGGGCGGTGTTTTGGCATTTGATGACCGTATCGTGGATCACTTTCAGCAGCATCGGCTCCGTGAAAGGTTTGCCCGTATGACCGCTGGCGGGGTAACGAGTCCGAACGTTCGTAACGGTATGATTCCCGTCGTAAACGTTCAGTTCCTGAAGGATCACCAGCGGCGGGTGCTTTACGCCATAGACATTTGCCAGATCGAGAAAGAACTGCGTGCTGTACTGGTAGTCCTCCATGATAAATGAGGCGAGAAGCGCATAGTAGGGAGTCCCGTTTTGCTGTTCTCCTTCCATCCTGAAAAGAGCCTCGTGGCCGGTTCTCGCCCAGTCGAGCTCGCAGTGCAGGCACTCGAACAACTCGCGCCCCTGTCTGTAAAGCTCCTCACTCGAATCGATCAGCAAAATGCGTTTCCCGGTGAATTCTTCAAGCCATTTTTCCACGAGTTCCTGCCGATCCGGCGGCGCGACCTCCTCGGTCATCGGAAGCTGCTGGCCCACGGTCTTGATGATCCGGTCGAGGACCTCCACGTTTTTGATGATTTGGTGGAGGACGTACTGGGCATCGATCTGCTCATCACGCAAGGTCTGGTCCAGCTTGACGGCCAAATCCACGATGTTCTTGACCGGAAGCGCGATCTGACCGTGAATTTCTTCCGCAGTCGTTTTGCGTCCCATTTTCTGCTCGTTGGCCAGCGCACGCATGAAGTTCATCGTCAGCGCGATCTCATGGGCGAAAATCTCGGCATAAAGCTGGTCGCTCTCTTTAAACGCATCAGGCTGCGAGCTTTCCGCGTTGAGGATCCCGAACAATTCGCCCTGAAACAGGATCGGAACGGTCAAAGAAGAACGGGCCGTCTCCCCGCCGGGGAGGTAGTGCGGGTCGGTCTCCGTGTCGCGGCAGATGTAGGCTTTCTTCTCAACGGCCACGAATCCGATCGTGCCATTCCCGACACGCTCGGCACGGATCACGCGGCGCTCCGCCTCTTTCTGAAGGCCGTAATGAGTACAGAGCGGAAGTGTTTTTTTGATCGGGTCATACGTTCGCACTTCCAGAAATTCGTAGTGCAGAAGACTTTTGGCCATGTACTGGATCCCCTCAATGAGGAAATTCTGCCGGGCCTTGGGGTCCTTTTGTTCCTTGAGAAAATCGATGTGGCTGCACATGTCACACATCTGGTGGAGATTACTCAGTTTGAATCTCAGTTCCCGGCGCTCCGTCGCGTCGTGAACAAGCAAAAGCATAAACTTCTCATCGCAGCTCTGCATGGTCCAGGGATGAACCGCGACTTCAAAAAAGTTTCCGCTTTTCGTCAGGATCACGCATTTCGCGGACATGCCCGTCATCTGGAATTCGGCGAACAAATTCGCGTACTTCGGCTGGACAGAAGCGTCGTAAAGAAACCTGGAACCATCCATCGCCGCCAGGACGTTGATCTCAACATCAGGGTCTGCCGCTTTAGGAAACCAGTTTTTAAACTGCTGGTTGGCCCAGACGATTTCCTGAGTTGGGGTCAAAATCGCGATTCCGTCATTAATAGAATCAAAGATCTGGAAGTTTTCCATACTCCAGCGGACAAGATCCTTCTGATTTTCAAGACCAGAATTCTGAGCGCAGATTTCGCTCCACATTTTTCCGAAAAGTTCACTGTTGTTCAAGTATCGTTCGTTTTTCATGGTAGTAGAAACCCTAAAAAGAAAAGGAAATAAAAAAACAAAAGGAAAACCAGGATTCGGAAGGTTGGCCTCCAAATCCTGGCATAACAAATAAAACATTTAATTAACGACCGTTTCAAGTGTTTTCGTTTCACCGTTCACGTCGGTCCACGTGACGCGGTACTTGCCCTTGAAGCCGCGGAACTTCAGATCGACCGTGGAGGTTTCCGCCTTCTGCGTGAAGTTGGTCTTCCACTCGTGGTTGATCAGCTGGTCCAGCGCGTAGAACGAGGGTTTCGGCTCCATGTTCCGCGTGAAGAGGCCCGAGGTCGTCGGCTCGCCCGGCGCGCCGCAGTCATCGACCACGTTCCACCACGTGATCCCCATCATTTCCGGGACGCTGAACCAGAGGCGGTACAGATTCAGGGCGACGATCGCCTGAATGGCCCGGCCGCTCGCGTCATCGTTCGGCGCCGTGATGGTGATCTCGCTCAAGTGAATCGGACGCCCCGTCGTGGCCAGGATCTTCATCACGCCGAGGACTTTTTCAGGCGTCTGGATCTCTTTACCGGCCGCAATGTCGAGCGTCTGCTGAGGATTGAAAAGGTGCATCTGCGAGCCCACGATGTCGATTTTCGCGCCGTGAGCGATGAGGTCCTTGACCTGATCGGCGTAGTTCTGATTGTTCGCGTAGTCGTTGATGTTGAGCTTCACGGAATCCGGGAAAACCTCCTGGGCGACTTTGAACGACCGGAACGTGTAATCGCCTGGCATGATGTGCCCGTAATTGCTCTTGGTGACTTTATCGCCGGTGACGGCCTGGCCGTGGTAGTCGGTCGCGCTTTCGTTGACCACGTCCCAACTGTCGAGAGTGCCGTTATAGTGCTCGCCCAGCATGCGGATGCGGTTCCAGTACATTTCGTTCAGCGCGTCGAAGTAATGCGGCGCCAGCTTGTAGATCTCCTCCGGCGTCATATTTTTGCGGGCTTCCGCCGTCTTCATGAGGACCTCGCGCTCTTCGGGGAACTGCTCGGAAACGTAGTCCCAAAGCCACGTGGGACGCTGCCACGTCTGGTTGCCCCAGATGATCGTGTGGCCGTGAAGGCGGATCCCCTTGGACTTGCAGAACTCAACGACCTGGTCCGAGGAGGGCCGACGCCAGTGCGGCTGGTTTTTCGGGTCCTTCACGTTGTTCCAGTACTCCTCGGTGTCCCACTCGTCGGTTTTGAAACGGGGTTTGCCCGGCTCCATCTCGAACTTTTTCCAGTAGAACGCGATCGTCGCCGAGTTGAAAAGGGTCCCGTAGAGCGCTTTGTACTTCTCGTTGCGCTCGGTCGTTCCAAGCTGGTTGAAGTTGAAAATGTGCGCGCCGAAAATGAACTCGTGCGAGATCTGCTCGACCTTCACGTCCGTGCCGGGCTTCACGTTTTCAAGTTTGACCTCGGCGTCGGCTTTGCGGTATTTCTCGATGCGCTCGTCGATCTGCTTCTGAACGTCGGCGTTCCAGATTTTGTAGTATGCCTCACTCATGACGGACGGGGCCGGCGTGGGCACAGTCCCGGCTTTCAGCGGCGTAAAAAAGGCGCAAAACGCGCCGAAAGTCAATAAAAAAACGGGAAGAAATGAACGATTCTTCATAAAAACTCCTGGGGGGGTCAGAAAAGCAAAAACTGCAAAGAAGGCCCTAAATGCCACTATTTATTTTATTCTATCAGACGGGTATTCATTTGTCAAGAAGGTGGGGAAGGAAATCCCCACTTTTTTTTAAAATTTTTTGGGGCCGGTCCTAATTAAAAGCCTCCCCTGAAAGGGCTGGGGCCGAGACTAATTAAAAGCCTCCCCTGAAAGGGGAGGGGGACCGCCGCAAGGCGGTGGTGGGGTTAAGAAACCGGGGAAAGTCCGTCCTTTGGCCGGAACCCCCCAGTCTCGCTGCGCGAGCCAGCCCCCCTTTCAGGGGGGCCATTAAACGGGAGAGGCGGCCGAGCCTAATTTAAAGCCTCCCCTGAAAGGGGAGGGGGACCGCCGTAAGGCGGTGGAGGGGTTCTGAAACCGGGGAAAGTCCGTCCAGGGGCCAGCCCCCCCCCAGTCTCGCTGCGCGAGCCAGCCCCCCTTTCAGAGGGGCCTTTAAACACGCAAGAAACTTCAAAATTTCACTTCCAGCCGGTTTTCCCCCGGTTTTACCGGCACCGTCCAGAAATTCGGCTCCGGCCCGTTCAGCTCAAACGCCTCGCCGTTGAGCGTCGCGGACTTCGGGGCCTTTTCGGAGTGGAACTCCAGCTTCGAGCCGGGGCGCGCGGTGAATTCCGCCTTCAAAATCCTGGTTTCCGGGTCGAATTCCGCGGATTTCATCACCAGATCCCTGAAACGGGTGAACGCGATCCGGTGGTTGAACGGCCACTGCGTCGCCGCGAGCTGGAACGGCCGGCACATTCCGGGCCAGTCGCCGCTGAACGTCTTTTTCGGGTCGGAAAGAAGCCGCTCGCGGAACTGCACGATCTGGTCCGTGTTTTCGTCGTAAAGCCCCAGCGCGCCGAGGTAGTACCACGTCTGCGACGCTTCGGGCGCCATCAGATTCGGCCAGGCGGTTTCCGTGACGTATTTCCGGACCGCGCTCCAACCGTACTTTCTGTAAAGCTGGTACTGCGTGCCGGGGATCCCCTGCGAGTAGTCGAAAAGTTCGTTCGAGGCGTAGAAATTCCCGGACTTGGTCGGGAACTTCAGGATCTTCGCCCCTTCCTCGCCGAAACCGGTCACGAGGTACGGCGTCCCTTTAAGTTCCGGCCGCAGCCGCTCCAGGTACGGGTTGAAGTAAAGGCGCGCGATCGTCGGGACCGCCCTTTTCGCGGCTCGGGCCAGCGCCTCGGCCCAAGCGTTTTCGTCTCCGGCGATCTCGGCCAGACGGGCGTACGCGATCATGCCGGAGTACTCGGCGTTCAGCATGTCGATCCAGGCCCCCGCGCCCGACTCGCGGCACGAGCCGGCCTGGAAGCAGTAGTCGTCGATGAAAAGCTGGTGGCGCATCACGTAGCGGTGGAAATTCCAGTTCGCGCGCACCCAGTCGGCCATTCCGTAAAGGTCGGCGAATTCCTGCGAGGTCCACGCCACGACGCAGGCGGCCTCGTTCGTGTCGCCGTACACCACGCCGGAGCCGCAGCCGGGTTCAAACGGCGTTTCGACCGGGTACATGCTCGCGAACATGACCGGGTAGCAGAGTCCGCTGAACGGTTCCTGGCGGTTTCTGGCGCACATTTTGGGCTGGTAAAGCTCCACGGGCGAAACGGTCCGGATGGCCGCGCGGCGCTCCAGGGCGGTCTTCGCCTCCGCGTCGAGTAGAAGTTTCCCCTGAAACGCGGTCCCCATCCCGAAATTCCAAGTAAAATGCGAAATATTCGGAAGGAGGTTTTCTTTCCCGTGCGGAAATTCCGGCGTCACGTGCTCCAACGGTCGGCGGCCGCCGCAGGTCCAGCGCACGCCGTCGAGGAATTGCTCCTGCGCCAGCGCGTTCCATTTTTCGTCTTTCATCTTCACCAGAAGCAGATCACGCTCCGCGTCCGGAAGCGGGAGCGACCACGTGACCGACCGGCCGGTTTTCCCGAGCATCGGGCCGAAATTCGTCGTGATTTCCAGGTCGGTGAGCGATTCGGAGGTTTCGACCATCGGCGCGTCTTTCGGCTCGTCCAGCCGCCCGGCCCGGCTTTCCTGAAGCATGAACGCGGTCAGCGGCGGAAGCGTCACGACCGGCTCCGGGTCCAGGCCCCAATCGTCGGCGAAACGGCGGAATTTCACCTTCTGGCGGAACTGGATCCGCTGGTTTTTCGGGTCCAGCGAGAAATATTCGGTCCGGTCGATCGGGAAATTCAGCGCCAACGCGAGCGAATGGGCGAGAAATTCCCCCCCGGTCCCATTTCGGCCGAGCGCTTTTCGGACGAATTCCCCTCCGCAGAGTTTCGCCCCAAACGGCCAGCCGGCGACCAAAACCGGTTTTTCGCCCAACTGGATCTCAAGCCCGGCGAGCGTGCCGTACTGGACCGACGCGGCGATTTTCTTCGGCTGGGACGGGAAAACGACGAGCAGCGGGTGGCCCGCCTTCTCGCGAAAGAGCAAAAGCCACGGCGCGCCCCATTTCCCGTCACGGCCGAGGTCGAAAAACGTTTCCGACTTTTCCATTTCGGCGAGATTTACGGTTTTCAGCGCACCCGTCGAGTCGGTCCAGACCGCGAAGTCGGCGACGTTTTCCTGACGGAGAAAAACCTCGCGCGGCGCCGGAAATTCCCAGAGTTCAAACGGCGCCAGAAGCGTCATGGTCAGCGTCCGGTCCGGGAGCGTGAACGTTTTGTGAACGTCCGTCGCGGCGCATTTCAGCGTCCGTTTCCCCTCCGGCTCGGCCCCGCCCGAAGCGAGGACCGGCTCGACGCGGTACGACTGCTCGCCGTTGGTCACGCCCAGGTCCGGTCCGACCGCATCGCACAGACCGGGGTCTCCCACGGCCCAACCGAAGCGCCCGAAGCCGCGGGTCGTTTGGCGCCACTCCAGCCCGTCTTTTTTCAAGACTTTCGGCGCTTTTTCGAGCCGGTCGAGCGTCCGGGCCGCGTCGGGGATCCCGGCCATTTCCGCCCAGATCAGAAGGGCCGCGCGGTCGTAAAACGTTTCGCTCGGAATGAGCGTCTGGCCGCAGGTCCCCGCCGCGTGCCAAACGTTTCCGTGCCGCACGAGGAACGGCGTTTGGCTCTCCGCCCACCGGAAAAGGACCTCCACCCCTTCCGCCGGCTCCGCGTCGAAGTACCGGCCGAAAGCGCAGTCCTGCGGCTTCACGGCGCGCAGGCCTTTCACGGAGTCCGAAAATTCCGGGGCCGGGACGATTTTCTCCCGCGGCGCGAAGTGGTCGGGATCGAGGCGCGTGAGTTTCAGCGGCGCCAGCTCCGCCAACGCCGGGTCCGGGACCGGCCCGTAAAAAATCGCCGGTTTTCCCGACCGGATCAGGGCCGCGAGCGTTTCCGCCTCCTTTCCAGACGGGTCGCCCCCGACGCTTTCCGGAATCGCCAGCGTGCGCTGGTAAACGATCAGATCGGCGTCCTCCGGGGCCTCGGCGATCTCGAAAAACGGGCAGTTTTCCAGCATCAGGTCCCGAAAACCAAACGTTCCGGGAAACTCCGGCCGCTTCTCGTTTTTGTACCAGACGAAATCGAGCCGGTCGTTATTCTCGAGGCAGAAGTAAATTTTCTTCCTGGCCGTTTTCGCCGGGACCTCACCCAAAGCGGGCGTTTCACGAGGCGGAAGGCCGGAAACCAGCTCGTACGGCTTTCCGCCGTGCGTCAGCGCTTCCTCCGGGTCCGTGAACCGGATGCGGTCGATCTCGACGCTCAGGTCTTTTCCGATCGGTTCCCGCTCACTATTGAACGAAAACTCGAGCCGCTTCACGACGTACCGGCCGTCACCGAGCAGGAAGTCGGAATCCAGCCCGAGCACGTAAAAATGGTCGTCTGCGCGCCCGGCCTCGATCCGCGGGCCGGAGATCAGTTTCGTCTGGCCGCCGCTCTGGACCGTGATGGCGGGGTGGAAGAATGCGCCGCCGTTGGCCGCGTTTCCGTGGACCCGAAAGACGAGTTTCCGCTGTGCCGTCGTTTCGTGCTCGAAGTCGGCGTAAACCCACTCGGAGCCGAAATCTTTCGCAGTGGTCATCGCCATTTTCAGGGCGTTCGGGCCGGTCTGTTCCAGGCGCATCCCGGTCCCGGAGCGCGGCGGGGCCGCGACGAAATGGAAGTCGGAAAGCTCCGCGCGTTCCGGCTCCTGAGCAAGCAGAGCGAGCTGGAAGAGGAAAAGAAACGAAAGGAAAGGAAGGGGTTTCATAAAAATCGAGGGGGGAAAAAGGAAAAGCCTCCCCTGAAAGGGGAGGGGGACCGCCGCAAGGCGGTGAAGGGGTTAAGAAACCGGGGGAAAATCCGTCCGGGGGCCGGGACCCCCCAGGCGCGCTACGCGAGCCAGCCCCCCTTTCAGGGGGGCCTTTATTTCCTGGTTAAAATCTGACCGTCCGCCTCAAGACGCTCGGCCAGTTTCGCGTACGGAAGATCCTGCACGGCGCAGTTTTCGTCGATGGAAAGGCACGCGGCCGTCGCCGACGACTGACCCAAAATCATGAAAACCGGCTCCATGCGAATCGACCCGAACGCGATGTGCGAGGCGGAGACGCAAACCGGGACGAGCAGATTGGCGCACTCGCCCTTTTTCGGCGTCAGGGCGTGGTAGTCGATCGCGTAGGCGCCTTTCGGGCTCACGCCAATATCGCCCTCATTCTGAACGAAACCGTCGGGTTTCACGTACCGCCGCACGTTATGCGAGTCGAGCCAGTACGACCCCATTCCGACCGAGCCGACGCCGTTTCCCTGAGCCGGAACCGGGGGACGGCCGAAGCAGTCGTTTTCCGTCACGACGTACTCCCCGAGCAGACGGCGCGCCTCACGGACGTAAATCTGATGCGGCCAGCCGCCCGTTTCCGGGAATTCGTCTTTCGCAAGGCCCCACTTGCTCATCTTGCTGCGGACGTCTTCCGGCACGCCCGGGTCGTTTGCGAGGAAGTAAAGGAGGCCCATCTGGTAGTCGCGGTGCGCCCTGAGGATCTCCGCCCGCCGTTCGTACGAGGCCTCCGGGTACTCGTAGTTCTGCCCGATGAAATCCATGCTGAAAGGCCCGTGATTATTCGTGTCGGTCTTGAGGTTCGGGATCCGGTCGAACTTCTGGAACGCCTCGCGCCAGCCCGAGGCCAGCACACGGCGCAGAAGCTCGTAGTCCTGCGGGTCGTAATTTTCCGGCTTCGCGAACGGGATCCGGTTTTCCGGGCAGTCGGTCATGCAAAGCCGGTAGCAGTACGCCTGGATCCGTTTGTCCGCCGCGCCCTTTACGCCCGGCTGGGAATCATCGACCCACCGGCACAGGCCGCTGCTGGGGTCCCCCTCGACCCGGTACGGGCTGATGTCCGTCTTGAACCAGTGCCCATGATGAAGGGTCCCGATCTGGTTCCCGTTCCACTTCTCGCCGTACTGGTCGTTGGACTCGCGGCCCAGCGTGTACGAAACGCCCGCGGCGGCCATGAGGTCGCCCTCGTACGTCGCGTCGATGAACATTTTGCCCTCGAACCGCTTCCCGCTGAGGGTTTTGAAGGCGGCGATCTTCCCGTCCTTCATCTCCACGCCGTTTTCACGGTCCAGAAGCTCCTCGCGAAAGACCGGGATCTTCATCTCGGCGACCCACTCGTTGAAAACCTTCTCCGCGACGTGCGGCTCGAAGATCCACATGGTCTGGTCGGCGTGGATCATCGCCTTGGTCCCCTGCCCGTGGTTGGCGTAGGTTTCGACCTTCTGCCACTTCCAGGTCTCGGGCTTCTGGTACTCGGTGTAAACCCGGCGGTAAAATTCCCGCGCCAGGCCGCCGATGGTCGAAGTGTTCCCGGAATCGGTGAATCCCAGCCCTCCGGCCGAAAGCCCGCCCAAATGCCGGTCCGGCGAGACCATCACGACCGAGTGCCCCATCTTCTGGGCCTGCACCGCCGCGGTGACGGCCGACGACGTTCCGCCGTAAATCACGACGTCAAACGAAAAATTCTCCTGCGCCGCAGCAAGCCCGGCGAGAAAAAGAGTGAAAACAAAAATTAAAGATCTCATGGTTTTCGGAGGGGTTAAGGTTAAGGGTGGAAAAGCGGGGAAAGTTCGAAGTTTTCCCCCGCTCGAAAAAGGCTTGAAGTGCGGAGACTTTATTGACGCGGCAAAACCGGCTTGAGCGACCCGCAGCCAGTCTCCAGGGCATGATCGCACACATTAATTTGATGTGTTTTGTTTCTTCCTTTGTTCCTCCTGTTTCCTTTGTTCCTCTTTTTCCTTCTTAAAAATTTCCATTTGTTCCGCGACGGTCCCCTCATCTGCGGTTTTGTCCTCCTGAAGGAGACAGTTCAATTTCTCAACCCACTTTTCATATTCCCCATTTTGTCCATCTCTTATTTCTATTTCTTCTATATGTCTATATAATTCAGCTATATATCCCGCTAATTTGGCAACCTCACCTTCTTTGATATCCAATTTTAAACAAAATTCCTGCTTTTTCTTTCCTTTATTTGGGTTATAATAATTACTATCGTAAAAAATAATGTGAGTTATCTGTTTACCTTCTGTCAAAAAATGAACCCCATTATGGGCTACAGAGTTTCTGAGGTGATGACAAAACCAAAATATGTTTACATGTTTATCAGGGTCTTCATAACTATTAACGTACCTTCTCTTTGTATCATCACCGTCCCTACAAGCATTCAACAAATTCTGCACATTCGTTTCTATTGTTTTTATAGCCTGATTCCTTCTTAATTCCCTTCTATTCTCCGAATATTCTTTAGTCTTCCAATCTTTAAATGTCTCATTTGGTAATACAATCAGCCCTAAAAACGAGTTTATTAGTTGTGTAACTTCAAAAACTTCCATTTCTGTATACTGATCATCTTTCGCAAGAAGTTTATGATGATTTTCTTCTTCACGATTAATCATTTCTAGATAATGATTTTTTCTTTTTCCGCAAGAAGATTAATCATTTTCAGATTTTCCTCTGTGCGTTCTGCAAAATCTTTAATAAAAGACTTCATATTGTATTCAGACATTTTTTCCTCCATTTCTCCTAATGGCAGTAAGGGTTCATCCGGCAACCACTGCCGGAAAGATCGTTAAAAAAACGTGGTCAGGGGCGGTGTATGACATGAAACAACTCAAATCCTATACCCCAGAAAAACCCGCCCACATTTTGATTATAGCACAGGCAGGCAGTTCGTCAATACCGGGCGAATGACATTTTCAGAAAAAACGACAACTTAATTATATGGAGAGAATTCAGAGTTTCTCCCCTCACTCAGATGATGCTGGAAGCATCGTTTAAAGGCTCCCCTGAAAGGGGGGCTGGCTCGCGGAGCGAGACTGGGGGGTTCCGACCAAAGGACGGACTTTTCCCGTTTCTGAACCCCACCACCGCCTTCGGCGGTCCCCCTCCCCTTTCAGGGGAGGCTTTATGTGGCCGGGCCGTCCCTCCGAATTAACTCTCTACAGCTTATACAGCAGGTTGATCATGAAGAGATGCGCATGGGCCTTACGGACCTGATAGTACTCCGTCTCGCAGTACTCGTACTCGAAACCGGCATTAAACTGCTTCGTAATGTCGCGCGAAATGTTCGTAAATCCGAAGTGGTTCAGGGATTTCATCCCTTCGGAAAGTCTGGAATTTTCCGGGTCGTCAATCGCGTAGCCGATCGAGTAGTGCAATTCCGGCGTCAGGTCCCACCCAAACGCCATCCAGCCGCCGGACGAGAAAACCTTTTCGCGCGTCTGCGGGTTCAAATCCTGCATCACGCCCGCGCAGTTGATCGCCATCGCCTCGCCTACGAACAACTCGCCCATCCAGTAAAACCGGTCGTTGAAACGGATCTTGGAATCAGCCGTGAAGGCCCACGAGGTTTTGTGGAACTCATCGTCTGCCGAGACGTACTCCTTCTCACCGATCTTCCCGCCGACCGCGAACATGGCTTCCTTCCAAAGATCCGTCTGTTTGAATGTCCGTTCAAACCGGAGCTGGAATTCGGGGTAACTGCCGAACCTTCCGGTGTAGGTGGTCCCGATTGCCGCATCCGTGAAATTGGCCGTCTGGCTGGCGATCAGGCAGGTCTGAATGGCGAACCGGCCGTTTTCCCGCTTGAAGTACCGGTCGTAACGGATCTGCGCACGGCGGAACGCAAAGTTTCCCGCGCTGGAGCCGTACCCCCAGTTCAACGTCGGCGGGTAAAGGGGACTGATCAGCTCCCACGTCTGGCCAAAGAGGAACATGGAGCACTCGTTCTGGAGCTGAATGTACGCTTTGCGCAGTTCCATGTCCGGCTTATTTTCCGAGGTGTAGGTGTTTTCAAAGTCGGTCTCGAAAACTGCCGTGATCTTCGTTCCGGGCATACACGCCATTTCCGGGCACGCCAGATTGAACCCCAGCCGGGTCGGTTTCGCGTCGATGTACGCAGCCTTATCTTTCTCACCATTCCGGACCCAAAGCGGAAAATCGCCCGCAAACATCCGGTTCGTCTCGTACGTTCCCGTCACCCAGACCCAAACGTAGGGGGTGAGCGTGAAATTATTTTTATCCCACGCCCAGCCTTTGTAACGGGCCAGTTCCTTTTCAATGTCGTCTTCGCGAATATTCCAGGGACTCATCCCGGAGCCGTAATCTTCGAGCTCGGCGTTCTGAATGACGCTCTTCGCCCTGGACTGATCGATCTCTTTTTCGGAAATTGCAAGATTCGGAGCAGGCGAAAGAACCGACTGGGTTTCATTTTCTGTCCCGTTTTCAGTCACTGCCCCGGTGATTGGTTCCTCGTTCGGAATCGGAGGAAATTCCGAAACCGAAGACGGTGCCATCGAATCCGAATCCGGCTGGGCGAGCTGGGCTCGCAGTTCCTGGTTTTCCTTTTCCATGGCTTCCAATCGGGCGTTAAATTCCTCGACGGTCATCCCCTCCGCGAATACCGAGCCGCAAAACATCAGCACGACGCAAAGCAGGAAACTGAGTTCCAGGAAAAACGAAATTGAAAAACGTAATGTTTTCACCATGGAAGTCTGGTAAAAGTCAAACACTGAAAAAAATTTAGTTCGAGTTATATTTATTTTCGGTACATAAAGCTTTCTACTTAACAAAAAAGTACCGATTGGTTAAAATTTACCGATTTTGCGTTTAGAATGAATAAAAAAGTCCGTAAGTTTGCCGCGGAATTACTTGCCGCTTGCCAAATAGTGTGTTAGAATAAATTAGGAAAAGATTTCCTTTGAGAGAAGAAATCCCATTTCATTGCATTGATTAAGATGGAAAAGCGTGAAAATTCTGATAAAAGAGAGAATTTGAGAAAATTTTCCTGAAAAATCTTGATCAAGCGCTTGAAGAAAATCTTCAACGTGGTATAATGTAGGAATGAAGGGATTAAAAATTCCTATTTCAGCGCGTACAGTGCTGAGAAACGCAGGGACAGGCTGATTCATGAAAGTTTTTCACCACACGTTTTCGATTCATCACCGAGTGAGACGTAACATTCAAAACGCGGGATTGGCGCTTTTGTTTGCGGCGGGAGTGTTATGTATTTTTTGCGGAATAGCGTCCTCAGCGGAAGATAAAATCGCGGCAGATACTCAATTCAACGGGAATCTTGCCCTCACGACCGATGGTGAGTACGCCATCGCTGAAAAAGGTTGGGAAGATTTTCTGAGAAAGTACCCGGAAAACAGTCAGTACGCCTACGCGAAACACTACCTGGGCATCTGCAAGTGCAACACTCAGCATTTTGAAGAAGCGGAAAAGATTTTTCAGGAAGAATTACAGGAAGCGAAATTTCCTTTCCGGGATGAAATCATCTACTACCTCGGCGTCACCTTCGTCCAGCACGCACAAACGTTTCCGGTGAAACCGACCGGAAGCCGGCAGGGATCGGTGAATACGGTCGCAGATCGAAGCTACTCCATCTCAAATGAGGCCTCCGAACTGTATAAGCGCGCGGTGAACCAGTTCCAGGCGATTCGAAATCAGTTCCCGGACAGTAAATTCCGAACGCAGGCCGTTTACTACGAAGCGATCGCCTACATTCAGCTGGGAAACTACGAAAACGCCAAGGGTGATCTGAATTTTGTGATCACGGATCAGAACTTCACGGATTTAAATCAGGCTCTTTACACGCTCGCGGACGTTTACATTAACCTGAAAAATCCGGAAGAAAAGAACGCCATGATCACGCTCACCACGCTTCTGGACAATAAACCGGAAACGGAACTGCGCCTTCGCGCGGAGCGGCTCCTTGCGGACGTTTTTTTCCTGATGGGTGATTACACAAAAGCGGAAAAGCACTTGAAGGGGATCCTGAAAGACGATGCGTTCAAAAAGTGGCTCGACCCCAAGACGGAAGTCACCTCCGTTCTGAATTTGGCGTTTTATTACTACCGGTTCGGCGAAACGTGCGTCAAGCTGAAGAAATTCGACCGTGCTGCGGATTTCTTCGGACGGATCGCGGCAGATTTCCCGAACAGTTCTGTCCTTCCGCACGCGCTTTACCAGCAGGGGCTCGCGATGAAAAATTTCAACCGCCAGCTGCAGCCGGGTGAGGAAAGCAAAGCGTTCGACGAGACAAAATGCATTGAACTCTGGAAAAAAGTACTGGAAATTCCAAGCGTTCATTCCGACCGGGTCCTGTACCGTTCGACGACGCATCAGCTTGCGCTCATTCTCCTTCAGATGGGTGACGCGCAGCAGGCTCTGGCCGTCATTGAGCAAATTCCGCAGGATCTCCGGACCAGCACCCTGCTCCGGGATTACGCCGATGCTCTGGAAGCCTGCGGACGCAGAGACGAAGCCATCGCGGCCTACCGGAAGATTTTCGAGAAGAACCAGTCTCCCAAGAATCTTTTGAGCGGCGCCGACGCAATGCTCCAGATCATTCAGATTTACCACAAAGAGAAAAACTGGCCCGAAATTATTAACGTTTCGTCCGAGGTGATCAACTTCGATAATGACCAGAATCCGGACAAACGCGCGCATTTGCCGGAAGTCATGCGCATGTCCTTCCTCGAAGAAAACGCCCAGGCGCATTACGAAACGGGCGATTACCAGACCGCGCTTAAAGGGTGGGAGTACCTTCTGAAAGATTTCGAAAAAATCGGTGATTCGGACTCCTGGCGGGTCTCCATCGCCTACTGTCTCCAAAAGAGCGGCGAAAGCAAAAAGGGCTGGAAGTTCGTCAAGGAAAACGCTCCCTTGATGAAAAATGACGTGAAACTCGTGGAACTGCATCACCTGGGTGGGATTTGCAGTCGGGATTACGCCCAGACCAAAAAGAGCAAAAAACTTCAGAAAAAATACTTCACGGACGCCAGGAACCTGCTCGTCAAAGCGAAAAATCTCGCCAAAAAGGTGGGTTATTCGCGCCTCGATCATTTGTACTATGATCTCGCGATGGTTTATTTCCTCCAGAAAGATTACGGGAACAGCCGGAAGAACACCGAGTGGGGGCTGAAGTCCTGCCCCGATTCCCCGATCGCGGACCAGCTTTTCTTCCTGAAAGGCCGCTGCCAGCTTGAGGAAGGAAAACTGGCCAAAGCCGCGGCCACTTTCGAGGAATTTCTTGAAAAATTCCCCAAAAGTTCAAGCGGGCCGGAAGTGGGCCTTTTGGCGGCTCAATGCTTCCTGAAGCTGAATCAGACGGAAAAGGCCGTGAAGATCTCCCGCGAACTGGCGGCGAGATTTCCCAACTCCAATTTCCAGGAGCGCGGCGCGAACGTGCAGGCGATCGCCGCCATGGAAGCCCAGGACTATGACGCCGCGATCGAAGCGTGGAACATCATCCTGAAATCGGAGTCGGAGGAGTTCAAGCCGCTCCACGCCGAGGCGTGCTACGAAATCGGTTTTTGCCTTTACGAGAAAAAAGAATTCGAGCAGGCGGAAAAAGCCTTCCGCGACCTCCTGAAGAAATACCCGGACTGGGATTCCCACGAGCGCACGTACAATCAGCTCGTGAAGGTCCTGCTTGAGCAGAAAAAACTGCAGGAAGCGCAAGACGCTCTGGCCGAAATGAGCGGGAAATTCCCCGAAAGCGTTTTCATTCGTCCGCTGACCTACCAGCTCGCGACGTTCTGGTATTTGGCCGGAAAAATGGAAGAAACGGAAGTGGCGTTTCGCCCGATTTTGAAAAACCCGCCTGAAACGAGCGACTTCATTCTTCGCGGCGCGGAACTGAAAACGGCTTGGTCCTTTTACAATCGGAAAATGTTCCAGGAAACGCTTGATTTCGTTCAGGGGATCAATTTAACCGAAGAAATCAAGGAAGGAACTTCCGAAGAGGAAAAGGCGGAAATCCTTTCCTGCCGCGCGGAACTTCGCTTCCTCAAAGCCATGGCCCTCTTCCAGCTCAAAGACCTGAGTCAGGCACTCAACGAATTCCAGGCGATTTCGACGGATTCGGCTTTGGCGCAGTCGTTCCGTGAAAACACGCTGGAAATGATGGTCCAGATTTACGAGGAAAAGGAAAAATGGGAATCCGTTCTGGAAACGAGCGAGCAATTCCTGAACGTCTATCCGGCAGCCGAAGGGAAAAACCGGATGGAATTCAAACGCGCAATGGCGTTTTTCCGGCTCCAGAAATTCGACGAGGCGATGGCTCTGTGCGAATCACTCGCGGCAGCCAACGACCCGATTTTCACGCCGCAGTCCATTTTCCTCAAAGGGGAGATCCTTTTCGCCCAGAAACAGTACGAGTCCGCGATCCAGGCGTACTACCAGGTCATTTACGGCGTGGAAGACTCCAAGCTGCAGGCCGACGCGATGTTTGAGACAGCCCAGTGCTTCGAAATGCTCGGGAAGATCGACAAAGCGTTGAAGCACTACCACGACCTCCTCGAGAAATTCCCCGGGTCCGACAAAGAAAAGCAGGCCAAGCGCAAAATGAAGAAGCTCAGCAAATGAGCCTTCACTTCGCGCAGCGGCTTTCAGGAAATACCATTTAAAATTTAAATCATGATTTTAAACTTAAACCCAATTACAGGCAAGAACATGAAATATTCATCTCCATTTCCGATTTTCCTCTGCGCAGCTCTTGGGCTCGTGCTGAGCTTTTCCCTTTGCGTGACTCCTGCATTTTCGGCAGACGAAGCCACCGTAACCGAGCCGGCTGAAACCCCTGCCGCGACGGAAACGGCTGATGAAGCCGGTGACGCCGAAGCCCCTGCCGCGACGGAAACGGCCGACGAAGCCGAAGACGCCGAAAAACCTGCCGCGACGGAAACGGCCGACGAAGCCGCTGCTGAGGACGCCGAAGACGAATCCTCCAAAACCGAGGATGGGGCCGAAGAAGAAAAACCGGCGGAGTCCAAAGCAGAGTCCGAAAAAGAGCTTTCGATCCTGGATCTGATCAAGAGCGGCGGCGTGCTGATGATCCCGATTGGAATCATGTCGGTCCTGGTCGTCATGGTTGGTCTGGAACGCTTCTTTGGTTTGTGCAGCTGGGTCGTTCTTCCGCGCTGGCTCATGCACAACGTGGACGTTCAGGTCTCGGCCAAAGCGGACCCGCGAGCGATTTACGCTCTGTGCCGGCGAAACCACAGTGCGCTCTCCAACGTAATTCAGGCGGCGCTTTTCAAGGCGGGCCGTCCCATGCCGGAGGTTCAGAACGCGATCGAGCAGGCGAAGGAAAACGAAGCGAATCGGCTCTACTCCCGCGTCCGTTTTCTGGTTCTGGCCGCTTCGGTCACGCCGCTGATCGGTCTTCTTGGAACCGTCGTCGGGATGATCCAGGCGTTTATGGCCACCGCGTCCACCGTCGGGATCCACAAAGCGGAAATGCTTTCCGAGGGGATCTACCTCGCCCTGATCACGACCTGCGCGGGGCTGGCGGTCGCGATTCCTGCCGCGATCCTGGCGCACTGGTACGAAGGCAAGATCCAGCGTCTTTTCTATCGCATGGACCAGAAGCTCATCAATTTCATCGCGTACCTGGAAGTCCTGGAAGGAAAAGTTCATCTGACTCCCACCGCGTACAAAGCCTACGTGAAGCAGAAAAGCGGAAAGAAATGAGGTAAGAAATGGCCGTCAAAATCCAAAAAGGAAACGCGCTGGCGAGCCTGAGCATTACGCCGCTGATCGACGTGGTATTTCTGCTCCTCATCTTCTTCCTCGTCGCGACCAAATTCGACGAAGAGGAAAGCGCGCTGGATATTCAGCTCCCGCAGGCGACCGAATCGACCCCGATCTGGTCCCAGCCGCAGTCGCTCATCATTAATATTAATCGGAGCGGTGAGTATTTCGTTTCCGGCAAGAACGTTTCCTCAGAAGAACTGAAAGCGCTGCTTCAAACGTCCTGGGAAAACCCATTAACCGACTCTTCCGTCGTGATTCGAGGTGACGAACGCGCCCCGTTTGGTTCCGTGGTTGAGGCGGCCAACATGTGCCAGGAGCTGAAACTGAATTACTCCACCGTGACTCGTGAGGAGTGAGTCTTGAAAGAGGGTGCTGGGCCGCAGAGAAAATCCATTCCTCTGCGGCTCACCCAAGCCGTTATACGATCTGAAAATGAGAGTCTTGCGAGATTCTTTTACGTTCTGGAACGGGGGGGATTTTTCTCCTGTTTTTAATCCTCCCGATTGAACTTTCTTAATTGTACTGGTTCAACGTCTGAAGCCGCGAAATGATGTCCAAAATCTTGT
This sequence comes from Thermoguttaceae bacterium, assembly GCA_017447865.1. Taxonomy (GTDB): domain Bacteria; phylum Planctomycetota; class Planctomycetia; order Pirellulales; family Thermoguttaceae; genus RGIG3701. The sequence goes on along the minus strand of JAFSMO010000007.1, from coordinate 158,974 downwards.
CCTGGACGTTCGAATCCAGGACGTTCAGGCTCCGGCAGTCCTGCAGGCACTTTCGCAGCTCGGCGATTTCCTGCATTTCCTGCGACTCTTCAAACGAATTGTTCTGGCGCGGCATTTCTTCAGGAGCGTGAACCGACGGAGAAACCTCGGTGGGTTTCTGACCAAACGGACGCTCGACCGGACTGGAAACTCCGCTGGAAACTGACGGATTGGACGAATTCGAAACCGGGCATGGCACGGCTGAAAAGGAGTCTTTTTCCATCAAAGATTCCGGATTAAAAAAATCTTTCGTCGGCGGCGGAACCGGCCGGGTCAAACGCTCACGCGCAATTTGATGCATCAGCCCTTTGATCGAATCGTGAAGCGTGTACCAGTAATCGGCCAGCGGCTGAGCCGTTTCCCTTTTGTGATTTTCCTCATGAAGAGCGCCCAAAATGTTCCGCAGAAGGCTCATCGAGTGGACCGTGTCGTCCATGATGGAGTCGTAAATCAACTCATCCACGGACCGGGCATAAACCGCCGGGACGGAAAGGTAGTGAACGCCTCTCAATCCTTGCGGTACTTCATTCGTTCTTCTGACGGGCGGAACCGTCCCTTCAGGGTCGGGCGAAATGGAACGGGAAAGCGACGAATAGTCCCCCGAATAATTCGGCGTTCCAGAAGAGTAAGACGGCAAAATCCTTTGCGTTCCTTTTCGATCCGGGAACTGAATATTCGAGTGTTCGCGGTACACGTCCCACAGATCCGCGTTTTTCTCCGGATTCTTTGGAGTCTGAGGGACCTGCGAGGGAACTTCCTCCTTCACGGCTGGAATTTCGCGCGGATTCTGCGGCCGATCCGAAATCATGTTTTTGTTTTCGGGAAGAGTTTCCTTTTTCTGTACGGAATTAATGAAATTTTCTGCGGCTGAAGGAGTCGTTTTGGTTCCTTCTTCGCCCTCTTTCAAGGCGTTTTTAAGGGAATTCTGGGAGGCGTTCTGGGACGTGCTTTGAGTGGAGTTTTCCTTTATTGACGCATTCCATTCTTCAGGAAGCGCGTTTGCTGCGTCCACCGCGTTTCGAATGTCCTCCATCTCGTCGTAGGACCAGATCATCGTCGGATCATCGACCGGTTCCCCACCCAGATCGATGGAATTTTCCGAGTCCAAATCATCGTCCAGACTTCCAAATTCAATGGAACTTCCCGCGCTTGAGGATTTTTCAGCCGCGCCGCTTCCCGAATTGGAAGCCTTTGGTGAGGAGGTTTTTCCCGAATCGACCATTTCTGAATCAAGTTTTAAATTACTTCCAACGTCAGTCCCCGACTCTTCCGGAAGCTGCTGAAGCCGGCTCCATGCTTTCCGAACCATCGCGACGGTGATTTCCGCGGACTGCTTCTTCTTCGACGAGGGTTTACTTTTCGATTTTTTCCCCAAATCCAGAACGGAATCCCCCGGCTCCACAAAAATATCGACTCCGCTGGCGTCTCCCGGGAACGTCGGCTCGAAATTCAATTCGTCGAGTTTCACCTCGTTCGAGTCGGAACCGGAAGCGGAATCCTTCTTTTCTTTTGCGGAATTCTTCGATTCTTCCTCCGCCACGATGAGCAGCAGATCGGCGAGCTGATTCGTTACGCGCGGCACGCCCTCGGAAAAGCGGTGGATCTCCCGGCAAACATCACGTGAGAAAAGCTCTTTTTTCGTGCCGGCCTGCTCCAGCTCCTTCCACAGAAAACCGGTCGTTTCGTCGCGGTTCATCGTTTCGAGGAAGCACCGGGTCGTAATGCGCTGAGTGAAGGAATGAAGCTGGGGAAAGCTCAGCTTTTCTTCCAGACTCATGTCGCCGAAAAGAACGACTCGGACGCCCCATTCAGGTTTTACCGTGCGATCCAGAAGCTGGCGGATCTCCTCGAAGACGCGGATCCCCGTCGCCTGCGCGTCATCGATGAGGAGCAAAATTCCCGAGCGGAACCGGGATGACGATTCCAGCGCGGCGTTCAATGCGTCACGCATCGAACCGAGACTCTCGGAATTGAACGGAATATTCAGACGGGAAAGCACCGATTCGAAAAACGTTTTCGGGTGGTTCAGATTGTTACCGTTCAAGAGGACGGTCTGCATTTTCCGGCCAAACTGCTCCTGAATTTTACGGCAGAGGAGCGTTTTCCCCGTTCCGGTCAGCCCCGAAGCCAGCGCGATCCCTTCCAGACGTTCCACGCATCGGGAAATCTCGGCTCTCGCGGCTTCCGCACTCCCGAACGGGCAGTACGCTTCCGGGACCGGTTCCGCATAAAACGGACGTTTCGAAAAGCCAAAAAAGTCGTTTCCCATCATAATTGATCCCTGAACTCGTCCTTGAGCCGACCGCCATCCCACAGTCGTTTTTCTATTAAACGCTCCAAGCGTCGTGAATCCAAGCCGGATTTAAAAACTACATCTTAATCTTTTCATCGGTCTGGCAGAAATAAGGACTTCACTCAAAACCTGAAAACCCACTCATTCTTCCCATTTCTCCAGGGTTTTTTAAGTATTGCGCAAGATGGCGAAAAGAGAGGAAAGAAAGAAAGTTTTACGGTCAGGAAAAATCAGACTAAAAACCCAAGTTTCAGAAAACCGGGAACTTTTAAAACCAGAACGCGGCCTATACGGCCGCGCTCCAAAAGACTCCGATCATTCCACCGGCACCGCGGGGAGCCAATTCCCGATCGGTTTGTAAACGTTCACGTCCGGCGGCACCGTTTTCCCGTCGTACTTAAAATCCGGATCCTCTTTGAACCAGTACGATCCGAAAATCAGCGCCGGGCATTTGGCCGCTTTTTCCGGGTCCGTCACTCGAACCGTGAGAATCTGGCGGTACCTCAATTCCTGCTGATGAACCACTTCAAACCCTTCACACTCCGGTGCGAGTACGTACCACCGATTCGGCGGTCCCCAATCCTTTCTCGAGTTGGGATTCACGTTTTTCATCTTGGCCGGGCAGAACTGGACTTCAAACTCCGACCCGTCGCGCGGGATCTTCAGCGGCGTTTCACTCACCACCTCAGACGGAGCACGGTACGGGCCGCGGTAGTTCGCCATCACTTCCCCCACCGGGATCAGATGGAAGTAGATGAACGCCTGCTCCAGACGGAACGCCGCGAGGATCTCATGCTCCACGCAGTCATTCGGCGCGCCGTTTTCCTGCTCGGCCTGAGCGTTCCGATACGCACGAGCTTTCAACGGGAGCGGCTGGTCCAAAACGGCTTTGTTCCACTCCTTCCCATTCAGTTCTTTGGGCCATAATTCCTCGCTGAAGGTGAGCGTGCACGCGAGTTTCGCCACGCCGGGGAGGAAAACTCCGCCCTGGACCGTCAGCCCCGGATCCGTCGAAACGATTTCGACCGGGCCGTCCCAGCCGCCAAGACGCACGAGTTCCAGATTCAGTTTCACCACCGACGCGTTCATCCAAATGTTCGGCTGGGCCGAGAAAACCAGAAAATCCGGCTCCGGCTCGGCAAACCGAACGCGGTAAATCGCCTCGGGGTTTTCTTCGTACAGCGTGTTGGAAAGGCGCGCGGTGTACGTTCCATCCTCCGGGATTTCTACACTCAAAACCGGGTCGGCGTGATGCGTCTCCCAGCCAATATTCGGGCCGTCGCACCCCGCCCGGTCATCGCACTCCGCGATGATTTTTCCATCCGGGCCGATCAATTCCAGGCGGGAATCCAGCGTCGAATCCAGTGAGGTGGCCGTGACGTCGATCGCCACGCGCTGGCCCTTTTTCCCTTGGAACCGGAACTCGGCGGGCTTCCCTTTTTGCGCCAGGCGCCCGTAGAAAACGCTCGGGATTTCCGCGTCCTGAACGCCTTGGACCGCCTCGCGCGGCGCTTCTTTTTCCACCGTGAAGGAAATCGGACGAATGAGCGGCTTCCCGCCTACTTCACGCAAAGTCGCGACCGGGACCCCGTTCCAGTTCGGGCTTCCCTGGACCGACGCCATTTCGATTTTCGCTTTTCCGCCGTTCCCCTGGGGAAGATTAACCCCAAAAACCTCCGCACTGAATGGTTTTCCTTCCTGCGCGCATGGTGGGTAAACGCTCGTGATCATGGGGATCTCACCGACCGCCACACGGTACACGAAATCATCCCGGCCGCGGAAAAGCGAGTCCTGGATCTCCAGCGTGAAGACGCCGCCCTCCGGAACGTCAAAAATCATCGCGGGGTCCGGATCGTTTTTCCAGCTGAAAGCGTTCGCCGCTTCACGGCCGTTGGGACCGTAAACCTTCAAAATCGGCTGGAACCAGCCCGGCACCGCGTCGGCCAGGTACGGATTGAGGAAACGTCCCAGGGCCGAAATCACGAGTTTTTGCCCTTTTTTGGCCTCAAACCGGAAGCGATCCACGTCACCGGGACGGATCCGGCCGTTGAAAAGGACCGGCGTCTGCGCGGGCGGGGACTGAAGGTAAGCCCACGAAACCATTTTCTTCTGCGTACTGTCCCAGCGGGTCGGAAGCTCCGGCGAATCGTTCGGCTCCAACTCGTTCACCTCGGGCAAATCCCCGACCTGGAAAAGGATCGGCGCCGATTTTTCGCCGTTCTGCCCGCGAAGCAGAAGCCAGCGGTCGCCGCACGGCGCATCGGGCGCAATCGTGACTTCCAGTTCAATCCCCTGATTCATCGTTTCTTTGGGTTTCTTCTCGGGCCGTTCCAGAATGTACTCGTAATAGAGCGTCTGGACGTTTTCCGGGGTGGGATTCAGAACCACGTCCTCGATGAAGGGAAACTCCTCGCAGATCTCCGCGACCGTATGAATGGCCTTTTCATCGGGCGTCTTCATCGGGTTGGAATCGACCATTTCCCGGATCCAGTCGTTTTCCAGACGAATTCCCTCGCGGAAACTTTCCTCGGCCGTAACGACGTCGTGCCCTGCGCGCCAAACCTGACGTGTGGGGTTGGTGGTCTCCACGTTATTCTGCTGAAGAGATTTAAAACGTTTCAGGATTTTGGCCGTCACGCCCTCACCGGAGATCTGGACCTCTTCCGCAGTAACGACGCCGCGGCCGCCGATCAGAACGCGAAACGTCGTCCCTCGCTGACCGCCTGCCGGGTACGAGTAGCTGATGATCGTACCGTTCTGGGCGAAAAGAGTGGAAACAAAGAAAAAAACGCAGCAAAAAGCGGAAAGGAAAGTACGCATGGGTGAGTCCTGGGGGTTTGGGTAAAATATTTCGTCGTAGTTTAAACGGAAGAATCCTGGATTTTATTGCAGATTTTTGGCGAAAAATCCTTTTTAGGGAATAATATGATCTTTAAAAAAAGAAAAGCCCCGTTTCCGCGAATGATTTCAAGCGAAATGGGGCGCGTAAAAAGATGGCGGCTTTGGATCAGGCCACCAGAGAGAACTCGAACGGAACACCGCCGACGGATTCGATGAATTCTTCGAAAATTCTCAAATCCAGCGCGGTGGCGTGAGCACTCTCGGGATGGAATTGGGTTCCAACCACGAACCAGTCGTCAATATCCGATTCGATCGCTTCAATAACGCCGTCAGGTGATTTGGCAGAAACGACGAATCCCGGCGCCACTTCGTTCACGGCCATGTGATGGCGGGAACAGACGCGAATTTCTGAATCGCCATAGACTTTTTCCAGAATCGTATCCGGCATGACTTCCAGCGTGTGACGGTGAATCGGCGAATGAAGATCAAAATGCGGCATCGCCTTGGGAATATCGACTGGAATATGGAAAAAGAGGGAACCGCCCATCATAACATTCAGAAGCTGCATTCCAGCGCCAATCGCGAGAAGCGGGAGTTTCATTTCGGCGATCAGCCTCATGAGCAACCGGTCGAAATCTTCGCGGTAAGCGGGCATTGGGCGAACGGTCGAGTGTAACACGTAACCATTGCGGCGCGAATCCAAATCAGCGCCACCCGTCAGAACGATTCCATCAAGTGTATTCAGAATTTGACGCAAGGAATTTTCATCTTGCATCGGCGGGAGAATGACCGGGATACCTCCGGCCCGTATAATTGATTCATAGTAACCGGCCCAGATGAAACTGAAAGCTTCTTTGTCCCCCTTGGCTTCCACGAAATCTGCATTAAGACCAATGACCGGTTTTTTTCCGAACTGCATCTAATTATTCCTCCTGAATAAAAGGCTCGTTCACCCATACGGCAAGATTTCTCTCACGGCTTCTTCAAGTCCCATTTCTTCCACCCATGCTTTCTTTTGACTCATCCTTGGGTCTCAGGAAAGAACGGCGGAAACACGCCCTCGTATCATTTATCATTCATTTTCGGCGGGGAGGTCACACCAATCGACCCGTCACTTTTTTTTACGAGTTCCCAGCTGTGCGGACTATTAAAACTTTTCTACGCTATAGGCTTACCATGTTCCTTTCAAACGGTATAAAACCGCCCAGAAGTGCAAATCTGAAATGAGTATAACGAAAAATTTTCGCGATGCAAGTGTTTTAGCATATCTTGGGAAAATTATTTCTGAAACCCAATATCTTGTGGCTGACGGGAAAGGGCTATGCGGTTTTCCGCAGTCCCAAAGAGAAAATCACTATTCAAAAGACCAGTGATTTGGCTCAAACTCTTTCCAGAATGTCCGCCAGACGTTCCAGACGCTGAACCAGAAGCGTGGAGCACATGACGGGGTGGCTCTGCGTGAAAATGTACTCCAGCCAGCGTATCGCCATGGAAAGCATCAAACTGCGGCGGATCACCTGGATCGCGGCGAGTTCTTCCGGACGAAGCGGACGCACCGACTGGTAAGCCGCCAGCCCCGTAAGCCAGTACTTTCCCTGGGAACCCGTCAGGGCGCTGAGCATCCGCGCCACGTCCACCGCCGCATTATCGTTTCCAAGCGACCCAAAATCGATGAAGCCGACAAAACGGTCTTTTTCAAAGAAAAGATGCTCCGAGTGAATGTCGTAGAGGCACGGCTGGAGGCGCATCAACTGGTTGCTCTTCCGAACGACCTGTGTCAGAACCGGGCGGCGCAGCTCACGCACACGCGGCAGAATACGCAGAGCCGCGTTTTGGAGGCGCGTCTGGCTTTTAATGGACATTTTGCAGGGAATCGTCACGCGGTTTCCGATCTGCCAGCCCTCAGTACCCGCCGGACCGTCCGAGTCGGAAAGGCCCGAAATGAACGTGACGTCCTGGAAAAGATCTGAACCGGCCATTCCGTCCAGCCCCACACGGTCCTCCAGCTCCGCCAACCGGCTGTCCGTCCAGCGGAGCAGTGTTTTTTCGTGTTCGAGCAGAAGCGGGGAGGTCCCCTTTTCCTTCAAAATCGGGAACGTCTGCGTCGCGTTGTGGAACTCAGCCAGCGCCGTCATGGCACTCACGAGCCGATTCGTGTTTGGATTTTTGAGGAAATCGGCCTTTCCTTTCATCCACGGTTCCAGCTGCCAGTAAAAACCACCTTCTTCAACGCAGGTCATCCCCTCCAGCGTCTCGACTGGCATCGGAAAGCCGCAAAAGCCCTCGGTCTGCGCGTGCCACTGCACCGCATGAATGTACTGCAAACGTTCCAGAGTCGGATAGTTTTTCGCCCAGCGGCGGAGGCAGAACGTTCCTTTTTTCCCGTGGACTTTCCAGAAGCACGCACCGCTGTACCCGCCGGCATTTCCAAGAAATTCCGTCCCCAGCGCGACGTAATCGTCGTGGTAGTTGCAAAGGACGTCGAGATGGCGGCGGTGCGGTTTGGTCATTTTACTAAACGGAAAATTCTTTTTAAAGCGAATCAGGCGGCCCCAAAGACCACCTTCCGCACTTAATCATCGGTTTTCCGACCGTTTTCCTTTTACGTAAGACGTATGTTAGAAAAAGACCGCGCAATCTACGCATTTTTACAGACCGGAAGGACCGGGCCAGGTCAGCCCTTCCAATCCCCCCCAACAGAATATTTCCCGCCTCAAAGCTCAAGCTCGGCCTCGATCGTTTCCTCACCGCGTTTCAGCGTGAGTTTGACTTTTTCACCCTCGTAGTGCTTCGCGTTTTGCCAGAGGACTTCCACGGCGCGCGTCACCGGAACGCCGTCCGCGTGCGTGACCACGTCCCCTTCCTTAACCCCCGCCTTCGCCGCCGGAGAGTCGGGCTTGACGTAAAGGATCTTCGTCCCGGCCAGAATCGGCGACGGATTATCGAACGTGATCCCCATTTTCGACGTGGGTTTCAGTTCCTTCTGCTCCTTCATCCGCGGCAGAAGCGCCAGCAGATCCTCCAGCGGAATCGCGAAACCGATTCCGGAGTCGTAAATGTCCACACCGGTCATGAGTTTGTTCGGGCCCATCCCGAACGGGGTCAGAATTCCCAGGACCTGGCCGTCGAGATTCACGAGCGGGCCGCCGTAATTGCTCGGCGAGACGTGCGCGTCGGTCTGGATCGCGACGCCATTCTGACGGCGTTTTCCGCTGAGGATCCCCGTCGTGAGCGTCGGCACGTCCGGGTTCAGGATCCGTCCGAAAGCCAAAACCTGCTGACCGACCCGCGCCGGTTCCACTTTCGCGGGGGTCGGAACGGGAAACGTTTTTCCCTCGGGCGGTTCGATCTTCAGGAGCGTGATTTTCCGCACGAAATCGGTCGAAACGATTTCCGCCTTCGCGTGCTGGCCGTCGGGAAGGACCGCGATCACCGCGTCCGGGTGGTGCGCAAAACCGACCGCGCTGGAAAAGACGTAACCGTCCGGCGTGACGATCAGCCCGGTGATCTCGGTCAGGGCGTTCACGCCGTCCACCATCTCGTCGCCGCCGGAGGTTTCCAGACGGACGAGCGACGGCGCGAGCTGGTCGCGGAGATTCAGAAAAACGGACTGCGTCTCACCCTCGGCGGACAGAAACAGGCTGAAAAAAAGGAGGATCGTGTACATAAAAAACCCAAAACGAAACGAAAGGACCGGCTCATCACACCACGAGCCTGAAACGGGGATTCAGGAGTTTAATGGCTTCGTCCGGAACCTCGAAAAAGGAAAACTGGAATAAACTTTCACGTAATCCAATTATAGACCAGTTTTTCAGAAGTACAAGGGGAAAAAGAGGAAAAAAACGAGAAATCAACAAAAAATCAGGAAACACGGCCGAAATCGTGTTTCCTGGTGACTCAGGCCCGGAGCTTTTACTCCTTCATCTCTCTTTTAGGGGCAAATGACGAAATTTTCTAAAGACTTTCAAAAACCCAAAACACACACTACTTCCGAGCTCCATTTAAACACGGATTTCCACGGATTAAAAGGATTCAAAGGATTTCTTTTCGGGGATTGAAAAGCCCATGAAATATTTAAAACTCCTTTTAAATAATCTGCGAAAATCCATTTAATCCGTGAAAATCCGTGTTTAAATCCCGCTCTGAAACGGGACCGGTCCGGTGTTTACCCGAATCGTTTTTCTCGGTTTTGCGCAGTTTGTCCCGACGAGGAAATCACTCCTCCATCTCGCTCGGGGAAAGCCGGTACTGGGCGTCGCTGGTCTTCCATTGAATGAGTTCCTTCGGCTTGAAGAAGATCGCGATCTCACGCTTGGCCGATTTCAGGGAGTCGGAGGCGTGGATCAGGTTTTTCTGCCCGCTGAGGGAAAAGTCGCCGCGGATCGTTCCCGGCTCGGCCAGCCAGCCCTTCGTGGCGCCGACCATTTTGCGGACGGTCGCGACGACTTCCCGCCCCTCGAGGCAAACCGCCACGATCGGGTCACTCGTGATGTAGGCCAAAAGCCCCGGGTAGAACGGTTTATCGACGTGCTCGGCGTAGTGCTTCGCCGCCAGCTCGGGCGTGACCTGCATGAGTTTCATCCCGACGATCTGGAAACCCTTTTGCTCGAAGCGGGCCAAAACCGTCCCGGCCAGCCGGCGCTCCATGCAGTCCGGCTTCAGAAGAATTAATGTGCGTTCCATTTTGATGATGAATTTGGCTGAAGGCTGAAATGTTCCTCGAATGATGAAATCGACTCCTCACTCGTAACTCTTGGGAATCATACTCAAAAACGGGGATCACGTCCAGACTTTCTTGCCGGTTTTTCGAAAAAATCCTGCATTTTTCAGGAAAAACTGCCCGGGAAGCGTGCATCCCCTTGATTTTTTCGCGCTCTGTGGCATAATAGTTTTCAGTTTCCAGTTTTCAGTTGATCAAGCGAAACTTCCCCCCCCCCTGAAAGCACAGACCACTGACTACTGACCACTGACTACTGACTACTAAAAACTCCCCAAGGAGCATCCCATGCAAATATTACCGGCAATTGATTTACGCGGCGGGAATTGCGTCCGTCTGCGTCAGGGCGATTACAATCAGGAAACCGTTTTCGGCGAAAATCCCGCGGAAATGGCCCGGCACTGGGTCGAGCTGGGCGGCGAATTTCTTCATCTCGTCGATCTCGACGGCGCCAAAGACGGACGGCCGACCAACCTGGAGGCGATCCGCGCCATCGTCCAAACCTCCGGCGTCCCCTGCGAGCTGGGGGGCGGGATCCGAAACGAAGAAACCATCCGCTCGCTGCTTGAGCTGGGCCTGAACCGGCTCGTCATTGGGACCCTGGCCCTGCGTCAGCCCGAGTGGTTCCGCGAGATGTGCCTCAAGTTCCCGAACCGGCTCGTGCTGGGGATCGACGCCCGAAACGGGTACGTCGCGACCGACGGCTGGCTGGAAACGAGCCAAACGAAGGCGATCGATCTGGCCGCCCAGTTCAACGACCTCCCGATGGCCGCCATCGTGTACACGGACATCGCGACGGACGGGATGATGAAAGGCTCCAACGTCCCGGCCATGAAGGAAATGAAAGAGGCGGTCCGCGTCCCGGTCGTCGCCTCGGGCGGAGTTACGACGCTCGAAGACGTGCGCAAGCTGAAAGAGGCGGGGCTTGATGCCGCGATCATCGGCCGCGCGCTGTACGAAGGAACGATCCACCTGCCTGATGCGCTGAAAATCGCGTAAGAAAATTTCAGAGATGAAACTCAGCGAAACCGCGAGGGATTCCGCGGGGGAGCTGGTGGAATTGGCGGAGCGGGCGGAGCAGGAGGCGCGGGCGGCGGCGGAATGATGGGCGAAAAGACCCTCGCAGCCGCCCCTTTCGTTTCAACGCCCGCACTTCCCGCAGTCGCCGGAACTTGGGGAAACTGCGCGGAAGGAGCGATTTCTTCGAGTTTGATCTCGTTATGCTCCGGATCCATCAGAAATCTGAAAATCTGCCTGAGCGCCTCCTGATCGTACGGGTTAAGCGTTTCCCCCTCAATGAGGCTCCGTTGAAGCAAAAGGCGGCAGGTGAAACCCGGCGTACGCACCTGGATCCCGTAACTTTTGGACAGAATATAGCCGACGAAAGTAAAAACGGAGATGAACAGGAAAATGAAAAACGGGAGAAACGACTCCGCCATACAAGAAAAAATTATCCCAAAAAAGAACAGAATTACAGTCAGCGCGAGCAAAAGAGCGGAACTCGCGTAAGAAACCTCCAGAGCGGAAACGTTCTTCAGCAAAATGAAATTCGTTTTCTGCCCAAAGAAAGAATCCTCGTCCAGCTCGATCCGGTCTTTGTAGATGGAAAGCGTGATGGCCGTTTCGATCCTGCAGCGTTTCATCAGCCATGACATGAACCCCGCGCGCCGGCCCTGAATTCGAGCCAAAAGCGGACCTTTGGGATTAATGGTTTTGCTGGAAACCACGATCACCCTCGTGCTTCGTGAAAAGGCCAGAAGCGTGAACAGGCAGAGCACAATGAAAAGAATGATTAATTCCTCATTGCCAAGCCCAACCAATGCGGGTAAAAACATCATGAACTCCTTTTGAAACCCGGAATCGAATATTCAATTCTTTTATTTTACTCCTAAATATTTTTTTGTCAAGTATTCAGAACTCTTTCCCAAAATTTTCTGCCCCCCTATTTACGAAACGGAACTCTATGCTATAATGGAGGGTAAAGAGATTTCACGCCCCATTCCAGCACGGTCCTCACGGAGTCGCTCATGTTCCTTTCCATCGTCATTCCGGTTTTTAACGAAGAAGAAAGCCTTCCGATCCTTTTCGGGCAGATCGAAAAAGTCTGCTCGGAACATTCCTACGAGAAAGAGGTCATTTTCGTGGATGACGGCTCGACGGACGGCTCCTGGAACGTGATCCGCTCGCTGGCCGAGCAAAACCCCGAAGTCCACGCGATCCGTTTCCGCCGGAATTTCGGCAAAGCGGCGGGCCTGGAAGCCGGGTTCAAAGCCGCCACGGGCCAGTTCATCATGACGATGGACGCCGACCTGCAGGACGATCCGGCAGAGATCCCGAATTTCCTCGCGAAGCTCGACGAAGGCTTCGACCTGGTAAGCGGCTGGAAAAAGATCCGGCACGACCCCTGGCACAAAGTTTACCCCTCGCGCGTCTTCAATAAAATGGTCAGTTCCCTCACCGGTGTGCACCTTCACGACCACAACTGCGGGATGAAGTGCTACCGGGCCGAAGTCGCGCACTCGCTGCCGATTTTCGGGGAGCGCCACCGTTTTCTGCCCGTCCTGGCCGGCTCCCGGGGCTGGCGCGTGACGGAAGTGGTCGTTCAGCACCGCAAGCGCGAGTTTGGCCACTCGAAGTACGGTTTCAGCCGCTTCATGAAGGGTTTCATGGACCTGCTTTCCGTCCATTTCGTGACGAAGTACGGCCAGCACCCCCAACACCTGCTCGGCGTTTACGGAACGTTCCTTTTCGCGTTCAGTTTCCTGTTTTTCCTCCTTTCCGGCTGCGGGATCGCGGCTCATCGGATCTACTGGAATTACTTCACGGACGAGGCCCCCGCGATGTGGTCCCAGATTTTGAACTACGTCGGCTTCGGGGTTTTGTTCCTTTCGATGGTCGGCATGATCCTCGGCGGAACGTTCTTCGCGGTCGGCCTGGCCGCGGAACTGCTCACGGCCTTCCACCAGGCCCCGACGGCGGAAAACTACGACGTCGCGGAAAAACTTTAGGTTTTTAGTTAGGAGTTAGGAGTTAGGAGTTGGAAAAGCCTTCGGCTTTTGAAGGTGAAGCTCTTTCTGAAGCCGGCGTTACGCGTCAGCGCAACTCCTCACTCCTCACTCCTAACTCCTAACTCCCAACTTCCCCCCCCTTTTTTTCAAAGAAAGACCCCCAAAATGAAAACCACCACCTTCTCCGCGCTTTGTGCGCTTTTGGTTTCCCTCTGCTTTTGCGTGTACGCGCAGGCTCAGGACGAGTACGACGTCTGGCCGAACAAAGCGCCGGGCGTGACGGAAAATCTTCCCGACAAAATGCGTGACCAGGGCGCATTTTCGTTCGTGACGAAACCGACCATTCGCGTTTTCGTCCCGGAAAACAAGACCTCCGACGCGTGCGTCATTCTGCTCCCCGGCGGCGGTTACTCCGTCTGCGGAAATGACGTCGCCCAGGCGAAATACTTCGCCGACAAAGGGATCACCTGCGTGCTGCTGAAGTACCGCGTCCCGCGTCCGGCCAAAGGCACGCCGATCTACTGGCCCGCGTTCCAGGACGCCCAGCGTGCGATCCGTCTGACCCGCTCCCTCGCCTCGAAGTACGGCTTCAACCCGGAACGCATCGGCGGGATGGGCGGCTCCGCTGGCGGGCACCTCACCACGATGTGCTGCACGTCCAGCTCGATCCAGAGCTACGAGCCGATCGACGAGATCGACAAACTGCCGACGCATCTGGCCTTTGGGATCGCGAAGTACCCGGCCTACGTTCTGACCGACGGGCTGGAAGGTCCGAACGGCCCGGATAAAGGGAACTTCGCGGACATGAGCGACGCGTTCAAGTTCGACGCAAAGACCTGCCCGATGTGCTTCCTGCACGGCGATTCAGACGTTTACTCGCCGATGGGAACGATCGCTCTGTACCACAAAATGCGCACGATGAACATTCCGTGCGAGATCCACATCTGGGCGAAAGCGCCCCACGGCTTCGGCAAAATCACCGACGTGAACCGCGACCAGGTCGGCTTCTGGCAGGAAGCCGCGTGGCAGTGGATGAAAGTGATGAAGTTTAATTAATTAGTTAGGAGTGAGGAGTTAGGAGTGAGGAGTTGACGCTTCGCGTAATGTAAGTGCAAGAAAGACTTCAACCCATAAAAAGCCGAAGGCTTTTCCAACTCCTAACTCCTCACTCCTAACTCCTAACTCACTCCCCCCCTCCCTATTCTTGCGCCCCACTAAAATGAAGCCTTTCCTTTCTTTTTTGTTCGTTTTGTTCCTGACCGGAACGGTCTGTGCGTACGTTTGCAATTCCGGCGCCGAAGACGGGCTGACCGTCACGATGCAGCAGCCGCCGGCGATCAAAGAGTTGAATGTCCCGGTCAACGTGACGGTCACGCTCGAAAACCGGAACGACCGGGAGATCCGCGCCAAACTCGTGTTCAGCGCGCTCGACACGGTCATTTTCCCGGAAAGCTCCGAGCCAGAAAAAAAGACGCTGTCCAGCGAAGAAACGATCCCCGCCAACGGCACGCTCACGAAAACGGTCCAAATCGCGGCGCTTCCCGGAACGTTCACGGCCCACTACCCCGTGACGCTCAACGTCTTTTTTAACGGGACGAAGATCAACGTGGTTTACCCCGTCCAAACGCTCGTCGGGGTCGAAAAGGTCCAGCCAAAAGTCGAGACGGAGTGGATCACGGTCCCGGTGGAACCCCTGGACGGGATCCCGCTCGAGCTGAGGATTCAGATCGTGAAGGGGGAAAAACCGGCCGTTTCGTTCCGTAAAAAAGGGGACGCGCTTCAGATCCAGGTGGACGCCGACCCGGTCGCGCTTCAGGCCGTGCAGATCCTCTCCCCGCAGGCGGTCGAGGGGCTTTACATGAGTTACGGCTGGTACGTGAAAAAGCCGGGAAAGGTGAATATTTCGTCCAACGGCCACGCGAATTCCACGTCCTACGTCGCGTTTGACTTCGCCGACGGGAAGTCGCTCCTCATGGCGTCCAGCGCGCCGTTCCTCTACACTTTCCACGACCCGGAGAAGAAACTCTGCGGGATCTCCGGCATTTCGCCCACCACGTTCACGCTCGTTTCCGGGACGAAAGGAGGGTTCGACTGCGCGATCCGTTACAGGCCGCTGATGGAAAAGCCCGCCGCTCCGGGAGCCGCGAAAAAAGCGGGAAAATTCTGCGTGGACTTTTGGAACGGGCGTTTCTCCCAGCACGAAGAATTTCTGCGCCAGTGCGCCGAAACATACGGCCTGCGCGACGATTTGTTCTTCATCTCGCACAACTGGCAGAGGTTCCACTACGACCACCGCCTGCCGGACGTTTACCCACCCAACCCGCTCTTCGGAACGACGCAGGAGATGAAAAACTGCCTCGCGCTCTGCCGCAAGTACGGCTGGGGGATGGGCGTACACCTGAACGTGATCGATTACTACCCGGACGCCTCGACGTTTTCGTTCGAGAACGTAACGTTCAAGGCGAACGGTCAGCCGCTGCCGGCGTACCTGAACGTTCCGCTCGACGCGCAGAGCTACCGGCTCGCCGCCCACCGCGCCGCAGGCGTGATGAAGCAGACGCTCGACGAAATGAACGCCGACGGTTTCACGCTCGATTCGATCTTCACGGACGTTCTGGGGACGGGGCCGTGGGCTGCCGCGCCGCTCTGGGACCGGAACGGACGATTCATCACTCAAAAAGAGGCGGTGGCCGGCGTGGCGAACGTCTTCGACACGATCCGGAACACGCAGGACGCCGCGTGCGGCTTCCAGACCTTCACGAACAGCGAGTCGGCGCACGATTTCCTCGTGGGTCACCTGGACGGCGGCGACTGCCAGTTCATGCGCCTGACGCGCGACTCGAGCGTTCCTTACCGCTGGTTCACGATCCGGGATTTTGAGGACGTGACGCGGATCCCGTGGTTCGATCTGGTGAATCACCAGAAAATGATCCTCCACGGCGTCGGCTACTCCCAGCGTTTTGAAGGCTCGCTCGGCCGCGAACTGCACGGGCTGGAAAGCGACGAGTACATTTCGACCGAGATCCTGACCGGGCACTCCCTGATGACCGACGGTTTTTGCCGGGACGTGAACGAGATCCTTTCCGGCTACGTCCGCGATCTGGACCTTCCGAAAGCGCTGCACCAGACCGTCCGCATGTACTGGCTCGCCCAGTGCGTCGCGCGGGAACTCGCCCACTCGGAGATCCTCAGCGTCGAGTTCGTCGGCGGCGACATTCACCGCGTGAAAGTCGTTTGGGACTGCGGCATGACGGTTTACGTCAACCAGGGCGCCGACGACTGGACGGTCGAAGGGGTCACGCTCCCGCAGTTCGGTTTCCTGGCCCGAAACCCCAAAACCGGGACCGAATCGATGATTTACCGCCACGCCTGCGGCCGGGTCGTGGAACGTTCCACGTGGAAAGAAGGGGCGAAAACGGTCCAGTACGTCAACGCGCGCCGCAAGCCGGTTTCCGGTCTGGTGCCGGTTTCGCCGAAAGCGCAGGTGGAGCTGAACGCGCAGCCCGCCGAAAAGCTGAACGTCCGCGTGGATTGGGAGCGCTTCCAGGACCGGCCGGTTCCCCAGGAAAAATTCCAGTTCACGTTCTGGCTCTCGCGGGCGGGAACGAACGAAACGCATACGTGCGAGGACGTTTTGCTGAAGACCGTCGAGGGGGACTTCCGGACCGGGCTCGAAACCACGCTGGAAATTCCGGCGGACCGTCGCACCGGGCGGCAGGAACTCTTCGTCTCCGCGGTTCCGCTCGGGGCCGACGTGATGAACTACGACCAGCGGCTGAAAATGCTCGCGACCCCGGCGTTTTATTACCGCTACCGTCTGGGCCGGCTGGAAGACGGGAAGACGTTCCAGCCGCAAATCGAGACGGACCAGCCGCTTTACGAGCGCCTTTTCCCGCCCGCGGCGCCGGTCGATTTCGGGATCCTCAAGACCGACGGCGGGGGGAAGATCGTGACCGAACCGGGAAAAGACCGCGAATTCATTCCGTTGCCGGATTGAGGAGTGAAAATGGAAGGCGGTAATGGAGCGCGGAGCGCGAAATTACGCGCCGGCCTAAACCACCACGGACAATGGGAGGCGGTAATGGAGGCCAGAGGCCGGAATTACGCGCCGGTGAAACCACTACGGACGAACGGAATCACGCGCCTCCCTACCACGCGTAATTCCGCGCTCCATTACCGCCTTCCATCTACGCGTAATTCCGGCCTGCGGCCTCCATTACCGCCTCCCATTTTTAACCCCCACGCTTAATTATGCTCCGCTCTTTCTTCTTCAACTCGTTTATTTGCTTGCTCGCGCTTTCGTGTTCCGCGGCGGAGTATTCCAACCCGGTCCTGATCCGGAATTTCCGCGGGAGGGCGGTCGATCTGGGCGTCGCGGACCCCTCCGTCATTCAGGGCGACGACGGATGGCTTTACGCCTTTTCCACCAACCGGGTCGTTTTGAAAAGCCGCGACGGCTGCGCGTGGCAGATCCACTCCCGAAACGTGATTCCCCGGCCGGCGTGGGGCGACGAGTATTACGGCCGGCCGATCAACGCGGGAGTCTGGGCGCCGGACGTCCGAAAAGTCCAGGGCCGATGGATCTACTATTACTCCCTCAGCGCTTGGGGCCTCCCGTGCGGGATCGGGTATGCCGTCGCGGAAAATGCCGGCGGGCCGTACGTCGATCAGGGGAAACTCTTCAACTGCACGGAAATCGGGATCGAAAACTGCATCGACCCCCAGGTTTTCGTGGAGGACGACGGCTCCGTGTTCATGGTCATGGGCTCGTTCCGCGGGATTTATCTGATCGAGCTGACCCGCGACGGAACTGCGTGCCTCAACGGCGTCGAGTACCAGAAAGCGCACAAAACCCTCCTCGCCGGCTACCCCGGCCCGTGGGACGGCTCGACGTACGAGGGGAGCTACATCGTGAAGAAAGGGGAGTTTTACTACTACTTCGGAAGCGTCGGGACGTGCTGCGAGAAAGAAAAATCGACCTACAAAGTTTACGTCGCCCGGGCAAAAAATATTCGCGGGCCGTACTGCGGGGCGGACGGCGTGCCGATCACGCGCTCCGGCCACGGCACGACGTACGGGAATCTGGTCGTAGAAGCCCCGAAAACCTCGCCTCAAAGCGCATCAAAAAGCGTGGCGGGGCCGGGGCATAATTCGGTTTTGGTGGACGCGAACGGCGACTGGTGGCTCTACTACCACGCCTACACGTCGCTAGACGGGTTCCGGACCCGGCATTTCTTCATGGATAAAATGGTCTGGGACGAAGACGGCTTTCCGCACGTAGAAAACAAAACGCCGTCCTTCCAGCAGCGGCGGGAAGGGCCCAGCGTCTCTGGAAGGCGGTAAATGGAGGCCAATGGCCGGAATTACGCGCCGGGTGAGTTAAAGGGCGTGTTCACGCAACTCCCCCAGTCTCGCTGCGCGAGCCAGCCCCCTCAAGGAGGGGGCCTTTAAAAACGACGCTGGAAGCGTCGTCCCCGCAAGATTCTGAAACCGCCCTGCCCGGTCAATTCTCTTTAGTCGTCCCGCTGAACTCCGGCGAAAACGGGCTTTTGTGCCCCGCTTTATCGACGGCACGGACGCGGTAGTAGTACGTCGTGTGCTCGCCCAAGCCGCGGTCGGCGTAGAGGCCCATGCGATAGTCGCCGCGCTCCACGTTGGCCACGAAAGTCTTTTCATCCGGCGTAAAGCCGCTCTGGGTGCTCCGGTAAAGCTCGTAGTGCGAGAAATCCGACTCCATGTTCTGCCCCCACTCGAGGTAAAGCAGATCGTCCGCCTCGCCCGTCGCCGCTTTCGGTTCCGAAACCAGACCGGTGTAAAGGCTTCCGATCGGGGCCGGGGCCGAGTCGTGCTCCGGCGTGACTTCGAGGGTCGACGCTTCCAGGACCGCGCTCACCTCGCCGAGTTTCGGGGAGCCCGCGACGATCTCCGGCTGGACGCGGTAAAAGTACGCCGTGCCGGGGTTCAGATTCACGTCGGTGAATTCCGGCTCCGCGACGGTCCGGACCAGGTGGAACGCGTCGGGCTCAAAGCCGGCAAACTCGCCGCGGTACACGCGGTACATCGCGCCGCTGAGTCCCGGATCCGCCGCCGGTTTCCACGTCAGACGCACGGAAACGTCGGTCGTTTCGGCCGCTTTCAGGTCCTGGACCGCCGAGGCGATTTTCTGCGCCGGGGCGAAACGAAGCGTCAGGAAGCCGAACGGCTTGAGCGTGAACTCGCCCGTGGCTTTCGCGTCGGGAATCGGCTGCTCCGTGACCGTGCACTGGACGGCGTTCGGGAAACGGATCACCGCGCCCTGACCGGTCGTTTCGTGGAAGCGCGCGATGAAGCCGCCGTCGGGGTTTTCCGCCCGTTTGAGCGTCAGGAGCGTCACGTTGGCCGGGAGGGCCGAAAAGTCCGCCGGGAGTGCGGGAGCGTTTCCGGAAGAAGCCGTTCCTTCAGAGGCAATTTGCCAGACCAGCGGCGTGGTGAAACGCTCGGCAAGACGCGGGATCTGCGCCTCGGCGAACGTCCCCCGGTGCGACGTCAGGACGTAACGGAAACGGGGATTCACGTACGAACCGCCGGTTTTGTGCATCTGGAGCCAGTCCGTGAAAATGTACGAGTACAAATGCGTCGTTTCGAGCGGTTTCCCAAAGTCCGTTTTATCCGGCGCGATCCGGCCGAACTCGACCAGGTGACTGTCGAGCTGGACCAGTTCCACGCCGAAATCCGCGTTCTGGACCCCGGCAAAGTCCCGTGCCGCGAGGTAAACGTCCGTCCCGTGGCCGGTCACGTCCTTTTTCGGCTCCGCCATCACGCCGTTGAGTTCCACGTGAAACTTTCCGTCCGGCACGTCAAACGGGAACGCGTAGTAGCCGTAGCGGTAGTAGCGGTTTTTGTTGATCAGGTCGCGCACGTGGTTCATCTGATTATCGAGCGCGATCCATTTCTCGTCGTCCGGGAGGAAAACCGTCTGCGTGATCGCGGCCTGCGAGTGCGGCTCGTCCATCTTCGCCGTGACGGTGGTCCCGAATTCATCGCGGGAAACCGTAAATTCGGCGCGCTCGGGCGAGACGAAAGTCCGGTGATTATCCTGCGTGTACACGAACTGGTTCGCGCGGTACGGCGCCTTCGGGTCCAGAAGCTCACGGTTCAATTCTTTATCGAAGATCGACGCGATGGAGCCGTCAGAGGCGAATTTCACGCGGTAAAACCGGTTTTCGATCGTCGGCGGGACGGTCGGGTCTGACGACGCTGGAAGCGTCGTCCCCGTAGAGGTTAAACCTCCTTCCGCGGCTGGGCCGACCGCGGAAGGCGAGCCGCCGTCCCTCCGAATCGACGACGCTGGAAGCGTCGTCCCCGTAGTCACCGCCGTGACGCTCATCGGCGCGAGTTTCGGCGTGCGGAACCGGGTTTTCCCTCCATCAGGAAGCGAAACTTCCAAAATCTCCGACCTCTCGAACGTGGACGGGTTGAAAACCACCACCGCGCCCTTCGGGACGTTCAACGTCCGGGCGAGTGCGGTCAGCGCGCGCTGCGATTCGTCCGCGGCCGTTTTCTCCGCTTTATCGACCCAGTCGCGGTGCTGGAGCCACGTCTCGTACACGCGGCGGCCCTGGTAGCCGCTCACTCCGTACGAGTGTTCGTCGTTCCAGATCAGCTGGTCCCACGCCCGACGGAATTCCACGGACGGGTACGCGAAGCCCGGGACGTTCATCGCCGCCAGCGACGCCAGTTTCTCGGCCGTTGGAAGCGCACGGTCCGCACGGAATTTCTGCGCCAGGATCTCCGGAGCGCAAATCGTGTGCTGGGCCCAGGCGCACGTCATATCGCCTCGCAGAACCGGGATCTGGGCGTCGAACCGCTCCCGCAGGAGGTTGAACGGCTCGGAAAGATTCCCGGTCGTGCGCAGTTTCGGGTTGATCCATTTTTCGTTCCACTGGGTCGCGAGGCGGGACTGACAGTCATTCGGCGACTCGTCATCGGAATAATTCGTGAAAAGCCAGAGGTTAAACGGGTAGCGTTTTTCCAGAAGCGTGAGCTGACGGCCCATTTTCTCGACCATTGGTTTCCAGTCGCTTGGAACTTCACGGGGGTTTACACCAAAACGCCAGCCGCCTCGCTCGTACTGAGTGTTGCACCAGACGAGGATTTTCTCATCAGGGTTCACGCCCTGCCAGTAGAAAACCATCGGAAGGGGCGAGTCGTACGAAACGTCGATCCGTGAGCCGCCGCCGTGCGCGTCCGGATTCCAGCGGTTTCCCGGAACGTCTTTACGCATTTCCCAGATGGTCGAGTCGATCGGGTTCCACTGATTCGGATTGAACAGAATATTGCGGATTCCCGCCTCACTGTACGGCCCGATGATCGACCAGGTGATCCCGTTATTATCGCTCATGACCATCGTGTCGGACTGAATTCCCCAGCGGTCGGCGAGCGCCTGTTTCCCGTACGCGCTGCGGCACAGTTCCTCAAAACCGTACGACTGCGTGTGATTCCCGGCGGCGGTGCAGCCGATCGTGACGCTGCCCGGCAGGACGTACTTCTGTACGAACTCGCGGGCCGCCTCTTCACCGAAATCCTGCTCGTAGTTCCCCCAATACCACGTTCCTTCCATCATGTAGCGGTAGCGCGACGCCTCAGGCAGATCTTTCGTCTGGTCGGCGAGCCGAGCGGCCTTTTTGGCGAACCAGATGCTCATTTGGCGCTGGTGGTACTGCGAATTATGCAGACCGATGTCGCAGTGGGTCGAGGAGATCATATAAATCGTCCACTCGCGCGGTCTGGTCCAGGTCGATTCAAACGTTTTGAGCGTTTTTCCAGCGGGATCCTTCACGACCCACGTGACGTCGAGCGGCTCGTAGTTCATCGGGCTCGCGTCCCCCGGGCGGCGCAGCTTCGCGCAGTAGTCCTGCGTGAGAAGATTCAGATCCGCCTCGGCCAGGAGTTTGCCGTCGTGAAAGACCTGCAGTTTCGCGGGAGTCCCGAGCGTCTGCGCGTCCCAGCCGGTCAGCATGACGCGCTGGCGGGCCTCGCAGTCCACCATCGACGTGACGTTGATCCCGGGCTCCGCCTGAACAAGCAGCGGAGCGAAAAAAGTGAAGAGAAAAATGAAAACCGACAGAAAATGGAAGGGCTTAGACATGAAATGACCTGCAAAGTAAAATTCATTGCGGAGTCACGAGGAACTCCACGCGGTAATTACGAAATTTCCCCTGCGGAGTGCCAGAGGAAATGATTGGCTCCGAAGTTCCGCAGGCCCCAACGCTCAACGCTTGGGAAGGAAGAAGATTTTCGCGGACCACAACATCGTGGACGGTCATCGCCTGCGACATGGACTGCTCTTTCGCGTCTTTGAATCCGGAACTGACCTTTTGGAAAGAGCTCAAATGGCCCGTAATATTCACTTTCGCGCCTGGGTAGGCCGCCGAGATCGCCTGGGCGGTCTGACGGATGAGCGTCTGACCTTTGGGTGAAAGCGCGCCGGACTCCTCGAAAAGCGTTTCGCCGGGAAGCTCGAAGCAGATCTGGCCGTTCGGCTTTTGAGTTACGACCGTGCCGGGGACGGTGGGGATGCGCGACTCGGCAATCGCCCGCTCACTGTTATTGGACGGGATAGTCGTTCCGCCCTCCTGCTGGCGACGAATGTCTTCGTACTTCGCAAGCTGCTGGGAAAGAAATTCGTTCTGTTTTTGCGCCGTCGCCACCTGGTCCAGGGAGTCTTTAAGCTGCTTTTGAAGTACGATCTGCTCGGCTTTTAAAGTCTGAATCTGCTGCTGACTGCTCGCGATGGCGTGGACCTGCACGCGGTTGGAATTTTCAAGCTCCTCGTAACGGTTTTTCCACGCGTCGCGTTCGTTCTGGATGGCCACACGCTGGTTCTGAAGGTCGGAAATCTGGCCCTGAAGCGTTAAATTATTCGTACTGCTGCAACCGGCTGTGACCCACAAAATCCCCCAAAGAACCAGCACGCCCGCCAATCGGAATGATTTTTGACCAAAAACAAAACCGTAATTTAAATCGCGCATAAAAATCCCCTAAAAAATTTAATTCTCTTGGGGATTTATACCATATTCGGGCGGTCAACGCAATGTCATTTTGGCCAAAAACCCACGTTTTTTGATTTTTTTGAGCAGGTTTTTCGGGCTCAGACTTTGCGTCCGTCGGCCGAGGGTTTCGGCGTCTGCTGGTTCGGGTCCGGAGGCGGAAGCTGGGCCGGAACTTCCCGCGGAGTCTGGTACTGCGGGGAAGTCATAGGGGTTGGCTGCGGCGCCGGCCGCGTGGATGGGGAAGTGTATGAAGGAACCTGAGCCGGGGTCGTTCCTGAATTCCGGTTTTGCTGTACCCGATTGACCGACTGACGACGAGGACGTACTTCCACGTAGCGCGTCTGGTTGGCCGGAGACGACGCGGGATTCTGATTCACCGTCTGCTCTGCGGGAACCGTCACCACGGGCGAAACGGTTTCCGGAACCTGCGGCTTGGCGCTTTGCGTCTCCCACGGATTCGCGGATGGATTCGATTCCTGCTGGGTCATGATCATGGGAGATTCACCCACCACGCCGGAATCGTAAGTCTCCGCCGGGTTGGAAGTGGTCGAACGCCACGCCGAAGTGGGCGCTTCCGACTCCTGGGACGTTCCGTAGTCGTAAGAATAATCAGGCTGGTACGGATCCGTGCCCGACGGCGTTCCGTAGTCCGAAGGGTTGGAAGTGCCCGACGGGGTTCCGTACTCAGAGGGAGTAGAAGAGTCCGACGGGGTTCCATACTCCGAAGGAGTGGAAGAGTCCGACGGGGTTCCATACTCCGAAGGAGTGGAAGTGTCCGACGGAGTTCCATACTCCGAAGGAGTGGAAGAATCCGACGGGGTTCCATATTCCGAAGGGGTAGAAGTGCCCGACGGGGTTCCGTACTCCGTGCCCGAAGGAGTTTCGTACGGTGACGGCGTGTAAGTTTCGGAGGGAGACGGCGTGGTCTGCATCCCGTCCACGGAGGTGGATGGAGTCGTTTCGGAAGGAGTGACCGTCCCCGGAGAAACGATCGAATGTTCCGTCGAAAGCCCCGAGCTTGAATCCTCCGGAGAAACGACCGACGGCAGCGCCTCCGTTCGTTCCGAACTCATGGGTTCCTCGTAGGTCCGGACCTCCGGCGATGAAGACTCAACGGAAGTGATGATCTCCTGCTGCGGGTAAATGCGCCGCACCACCACGCCTTCCGGACGATTCACCGGAAGCGGCACACTTCCGCCGTTGAACCCCTGCGGAACGATCGGCGTCGGGGAGATATTCGGCGCACCGTGCCCCAGAGGAATCACCGTGGGCCGTCGTTTATTAAGCTGGATCGGCTTGTTCACGATGACTTGCATCCCACCGTCCTCCGTCGTGAGTTTCCCGTTCGTCAGCGGGAGCATGATGTAGTTTTCCTTGTACGGGAACTTGTACACATCATGAGCCGGAGTCAGTTCCTTGTTCCGCCCGAACGGAACGATGAGCGTCGGATCTGATTGCTGAGCAAGCGCCCAGGTGCAAGTACTCGCCAGAATCGTTCCGGCTGCAAATAAAAACGTGATCGCGCGCAGAGTTTTGTTCATCCCTAAACCTCCGTAAAAAAAGCACTTCTTCCTCTATTAAACCTTATTTTAGGGCGAAAGTCAAGCAAATGAAGAAGATTTTGAAAAGATTTCCCGTTAAGATGTGAGGGTTTTGCGGGTTTTGAGGATTTTGCGGCCAGGAAAGAAGCCTCCCCTGAAAGGGGAGGTGCCCCGAAGGGGCGGAAGGGTTCAGGAACTGGAGAAAATCCGTCCTGTGGCCAGAACCCCCCAGTCTCGCTGCGCGAGCCAGCCCCCCTTTCAGGGGGGCCTTTTTCACTTCTTTTTCTTATTCCGCTCAAACGCCTTCAGAAGCACTTCTTTCCGCGGCGTCATCTCGACTTTTTCCGCCTTGCCCGGCGCGCCTTCATGCTCGACGCTCCAGCCCTGCCACTCGCGGAAGGCATGGTAGCTCCAGTCCCAGCCGTACTCCTCGAACAGATCGATGCAGTCCGCGATGAACTTTTCCGCCCCGGGCGCCCAGCGGATGCAGCTGAACTCCCCGACGTAGATCCTCGCGCCGGTTTTCAGCTGGAATTGCCGTGCAACCTCCATCTTCTGGCGCAGGAACTCTTTGTTCCACCCCTTTTCCACGTTCGGGTACGCCAGGTAACTGCCCTGATCCTGCTTGAGCTGGTGCGTCAGTTCGAACGGCAGGTAAAAGTGCGGCGAGTAAATGATGTTCCGGAACGGGAAGACCCGCATGAACTCGATCTGGCTGATGACTCCCGCGCCGTCGCAGTCCAGAATGATCGGCGTTTCCGGGTCGATCGCGCGGATCGCTTTAATGAGGCGGTAGTACTGTTTGTTCAGCGACGGTCCGCCCACCTCGATGTCGTTCGTGACCGGCTCGTTCATCAGATTGTAGCCGAAAATATTCGGGTTTCCTTTGTACCGCCGGGCGACTTCTTCCCAGAACTCGACCATCAGGTCCCGCCCCTCCGGCGTTCCCAGAATGACCGGGCGCGAGCCGCTCATCGTGTGCACGTCCAGCACAACGTTCAGGTGGTACTTCTTCGCCAGACGCAACACCTCGTCGATCTGATCGAAACGGCTCCAAAGGGCTTCCCGCGCCTCCGCGGCGTCCTTGAGCTGGCCGAAGCCCATCTGCCAGCGGATCAGGTTCGCACCCCATTTTTCCAGGTCGGCAAAGTCCTGCTCGACCGGGCCGTTGGCGGTGCTCGGCGACATCACTCCGCGCATGCGGGGCGGCATTTTTTTGGAGTATTTCGCCTGCGGGACCTCTTCCAGCGAGAAGATCGAGACCGGCCCTTTGCCCCCTCGGGTAAAACGAATATTTTTGTACGCGATGCGGCCGTTTCCGCCCTGAATGCCGAACTGAAGCGTCGGGTTGGTGACCTGCTCCTCGTACACGACTCTCGACTGCGAGTGCGTCCAATCCAGATTTCCCCACGGTTTCTGGTGAATGTTCAGAAGCCCCGGCCACTCGTTTCCCTTGGCCCCCGGGAGATGGAACTGAAATTTCCCGCCGTGGTAGCCGACCTTCCCTTCCGGAATGTTCGAAAACGTGACGTCCACGTCGGTATACACGTAGCGGCCCTTCATCGCCTCCTGAAAACCGGGGCAAACCTCCTCCATCACGACGTGGATCATCGCCCCCTGCGAGGTTTCCGGCACGTCAAAGATCAGCGTGTCGCCCTCCACCCTCGCGAACGGGCACGAATCGACCGCCTTCTGCACCGCGGGATCCTGAAGATCGAGCGTGAAAGTCACTTCATCGGCAAAGCATGAAACGGCCGTGAAGACCGTGAAAAAAAGGGTGAGTAAACGTTTCATAAAAACTCCTTGGGTCAAAAAAGCGCGTCCGGACTGTAAATCCTCCTTTTATTTTAAGTGATTTCCCAAAAAAATCAACGGCCTCCCGCTTGAAATTTTCCCGGAAATCGGGTAAAATGATTTTTTTGGAAGAAACCCTTTTCTCAGAGGTTAAAATCAAGGATCAAAACCATGGAAAGAAAGCCACTCGTCGGGATCATCATGGGAAGCGACAGTGATTTCCCGAAAATCCAGAACGCGCTGACCGTTCTGAAGGACTTTGACGTTCCGTTCGAGGTCCACGTCATGAGCGCGCACCGGACGCCGCACCTGGTCGAGGATTTCGTCGGAAACGCCCGGAAAAACGGCTTCCGCGTCATCATCGCCGCCGCGGGCGGAGCAGCCCATCTGGCGGGCGTTGCCGCGTCGCATACGACGCTTCCGGTCATTGGGATCCCGGTCGCCACGGAGATGATGGGCGGTTTGGATTCCATCCTCTCGACGCTTCAAATGCCGGGCGACATTCCGGTCGCAACGGTCGGAACGGGGAGCGGCGGCGCGAAGAACGCCGGCCTTTTGGCGGTCGAGATCCTCGCCGTCTCGGACGAAGCGCTCGCGGAAAAACTCGCCGCGTTCCGGAGTGCGCTCGTGGAGAAAATCCTGAAAAAGGACGCGGCCATACAGGAGAAAGTGAGGAGTTAGGAGTGAGGAGTTAGGAGTTGCGCTGACGCGTAACGTTGGTTTCAGAAAGAGCTTCACCTTCAAAAGCCGAAGGCTTTTTCAACTCCTCACTCCTAACTCCTAATTCCTAACTCTTCCCAATCGCCTCCCAACCGCGCGTAATTCCGGCCTTCGGCCTCCATTACCGCCTCTCAACTCCTAACTCCTCACTCCTAACTCCTAACTCAAAATGACTTGGTTCGGCATTCACGGTCACGACGAAATCGTTTCACGCTTCCAGCGGGCCATCCGTCAGGGGAGGATCGCGTCCACGTTCCTCTTCCTCGGGCCCGCCGGGATCGGGAAGCGTATGTTCGCAGAACGCCTCGCCATGACGCTCCTCTGCACACGAAACGACCCGGGGCTGATGGAGCCGTGCGGGAAATGCGAGTCGTGCCGCCAGATGCTCGCCGGGACGCACCCGGACCTTCTGAGGGTTTCCAAACCGGAGGACCGCGCGTTCATCCCGATCGACCTGTTCATCGGCCCCAAGGAAGCCCGGCGGCAGGTCGGCCTGTGTGCGGAGCTGGCCAAAAAACCGATCTACGAAAAGCGCAAAATTGCCATCATCGACGACGCGGACTTTCTGAATATTGAGGGCGCGAACTCCATGCTGAAAACGCTCGAGGAGCCGCCGAAGAACTCCGTGCTGATCCTGCTGGGGACCACCGCGTCGCGTCAGCTTCCGACGATCCGCTCGCGGTGCCAGATCATCCGGTTCAAGCCGCTCGAAACGGACGTGGTGGAAGAAATCCTGCGGGAGAGACGCGCGGAGCAGCTCGCTCTGGCCGAGTCGGTCTCGCAGACGCTGGGGAAGAAAAAGACGCCGAAAAAGGCGGACGCTGCGAATATTCTGTCGGAAGACCTGATCCCGCTGGCGGCCTCGGCCTCGGGCGGAAGCGTGCAGGAAGCGCTGGCGCTGGCGGATGAGGGATTCTGGGACTTCCGCGCCCGGTTCCTGGATCGGCTTGCCTCGGGAGTCCACGACCGGATCGCGCTTGGAAAAGAGATCGACGAGCAGTTGGAGCTGGTGGGCAAAGTGCCGGCCCGACGCCGCGCCCGGCTGCGGGTCATCGTCGAGACGGCAGCCGACTTCTTCCGCCGCCTCGCGTTCTGGCTTGCCGGAAACCCGCCGTCCGACCCGCTGACGGAAAAAGAGTGGCGACCGATCCTGACCCGTGCGGCAGAAACCTGGCCGTTCGACGCGGAAGGGGCGGCCTTCACGGCGCTGAAAACGTCGGACTATCTGGAGCTGATCCAGCGCAACGTGCACCAGCCGACGCTCCTCGACGCGTGGCTCGACGAGCTGGTCCGAATCTATGCCGCCGACCCCACCGCGCTGGCTCTCACGCCGTGGGGATTGAAGCCGAACCCATGATTTGGAGTGCGGCAATACAGAAGCCGCAGGCTTCATTTGCCGCTTTCACTTAGCGACCGAAAAACAGGGCGTTCAAAAACGAATTTTCACGTGGGCAGCGTCCAGCCCGCTTCAGCGGCAAAAGTCGCTTCGCTCCTGTATTGCCGCAAGGGAAAGCGATGAATGTCGCTTGCGCGACTGTATCATCGCACTCCAAAAACTTCACTCTTCTTTCACCTCAACCCCATGCGGGGGGAGGCCATCGACCGGGACCGATTTCGTGTTGACGCGCACCGTGTAGTGCTTGCCGTCCTTGCGGAACTCGTGCGTCGAAACGCCGTTTGCGCCCATCGAGAACGGGCCGCGCTGGGCGCCCTGCACGAAGTCGGCAAGCTTGCGCAGATTGGCCGCCTCACGCTCGAACATCTCCGCACAAATTCGGGGACTTCTCGCTTTCTCGCCGAACGGCGTCCGGCCGGGATCGTCCGAAAGCAGGTAGTCGTAGCAGTGGACGAACGACTCCCGCGCGCCGCCAAGGATCGTGTAGTACGCCTGCTCGATGAATTTCTCCGGGGTGCAGTCCAGCGCATCGTACCACCCGCCGCCGCACTTTCCGCCGGTCAGGCCGTCCATCCACGCCATGATCCAGCAGGCCTGGAGCGGGTTCGGGTTGGCGTCGCGGGTCTCGGTGCCGATCCAGCACTCGCCGAAAAGGTCCGCCTGCCGCGCCGGGTCGTAGCCGCGCTCCGCGTAGCCACGGTACCAGCACGGGTACTTGATGATGAAATGCACGTTGGGATTCGCTTCCTTTGCCGGGGCCAGAATGTCACGCTCGCAGACCTCGTAAAGCAGCGTGCGGCGGTACTCGCCCCAGTCCTGGATCCCGCGCCGGGCTTTATCCTCGCGGCATCGGGGGCAGCCGTCTCCGCAGGACGAGAAGAGAAAATCGTCCAGGATGATCGTGTCGAAGATCTTCGCGGCACGGATCGCCTCGTTTTTCAGCCGTTCCCGCGCTTTCGGGTCGCTCCAGCAGACCTTCATCTGCGGTTCCTTCTTCCCCGGGGCGGGGTCGTTCAGCATCGTGGGGGTGATCATGCCGCAAACCTCGAAACCCTCGGCACGGAACGCGTCGCGGACCTCGATGAGCCGATCCGTGGAAACGTACTCGCCGTGGCGGTACGACTCGATCCAGAGCTTGGTGAAGCCGTAGCGCTTCCACCACTCGACGGCCTTCGCGCGGCCCTCTGGAGTCGCCAAGTCGCCGTTGACGGCCGTCACCTTGCACGACATGGAAAAGACGTGCGGCGTCTGCGGTCCCTGCGCCCAGTCGTTCATTCCCTGGGCCATTGCGGAACCGGCCATTAATATCACTGCAAGGAAAATCTTTACTTTGTTGATCATGCTGTACTCCTTCTGTGAGTTAGGAGTGAGGAGTTAGGAGTTAGGAGTTGGAAAAGCCTTCGGCTTTTTATGGGTTGAAGTCTTTCTGAAGCCAACGTTACGCGCCAGCGCAACTCCTCACTCCTAACTCCTCACTCCTAACTTCTAATTGCGCGTCACTTCTTCCACGATTTTCGCCGCTTCCAGCTCGATTCCCGGGGCGCGGTAGTGGTACGTGTCGCTCCAGTACTCGTTCCGGTCGAGCGGGTCCATCAGGCTGAAAAGATCGATCACCGGCAGTTTCTCGGCCTCGGCCGTCTTCCAGACGATCACGTTCAGTTCCTTCGCCTTCTCCGTCAGGTTCGGGTCCTTCAGCGGCGTGGAGGTCGTCAGGAAAAGCTTCGCTTTCGGGCACTTGGCACGGATGAATTTCACCGCCTGCGTGTAAGCGAATTCCCACTCGGCGCGGTCCGTCCCGAGGCTGTGCAGACCGTTATTGAACGAAATGACATCGTACTGGTCGGCCCCGAGCACCAGGTCCAGCTCACGGAAGTAGTCGCGGTCGGTCACGCATTTGGAGGAGGCCCAGAACGAAACGTTCATTTTGCCCTTGAGTTTTTGGGCCACTTTTCCATTGTAGCCGGCCACGATGGAGTCGCCGATGAGCAGGACGCGCGGAAGCGTCTCGTCGTTGGTGGCGTTCGCCCGGAAGTTGCTCCACTCGGTCGCCTCGCGTGTGCGGGAAGTCTTCGCGGGCTGGAACTGCTTGTACAGGTCGTCCGCAAAAAGGGAAGAGACGGAAATTAAAACGGCAAAAAGGAAAGTTAAGTGCTTCATGGTAGTTAGGAGTCAGGAATTTCGGAGTGCGGTGATACAGTCGCGCAAGCGACATTCACCGCTTTCTCTTGCGGCAATACAGCCTCGAAGAGGCTTTTGCCGCTGAAGGGAGCTGGACGTTCCCCACGGGAAAAAACATTTTTCGTTACAATATTTTTAGGTCGCTAAGTGAAAGCGGCAAATGAAGCCTTCGGCTTCTGTATTGCCGCACTCCATACGATTTTACTGGAAATTCCTCCCTTTTCAAGCCCCTCTTTTCGTTTTTTTCCTAAAATTTTACCAAAAATTCTCAAGAAACACTGGACAAAATATTTATTTGTGGTTTAATAGAGGTATAGACTCCGTACATTAATATATAGAGTTCCACTTTTTTTATTCACCGATTGGAAAAAACACCATGACCCGCGTAGCGATTTTGGGAGCAACTGGTTACACTGCCCTGGAAACGATCCTCCTCCTTTTGCGTCACCCGGACGTTCAGATCACCGCCCTGACGACCCGCTCGGATGAAAACCTGCACGTTTCGCAGGTTCATCCGCAGCTAACCGGCCGGCTCGACCTTCATCTGGAGAATCTGACGCCCGAACAAATCGCCGAACGCGCGGACTGCGTTTTTTGCTGCCTGCCGCACAAAGCGAGCGCCGAGCGCATTCCCGCCCTGCTCGCGCTGGGGTGCAAAGTCATCGACCTGAGCGCCGACTACCGCCTCGACTCGCCCGAAGTTTTCGAGAAGTGGTACGGCGTGAAGCATCCGGACCCGGACCGTCTCGGGCATGTGCCGTACGGCTTCCCGGAACTTTTCCGCCGGGAGATCGTCGGGGCGCAGCTCGTCGCCAATCCGGGATGCTACCCGCAGACGGCGTTCGCGGCGCTGGCCCCGCTGCTGGCGAGGAAAATGATCCGCCCGAACGGGATCATCATCGACTCGAAAAGCGGCGCCTCCGGAGCGGGCAAGAGCCTGAAACCCCATCTGCTTTACTGCGAGCTGAACGAAGGGTTCAGCGCGTACGGCGTCGGCGTGCACCGCCACCAGCCGGAAATCGAGCAGGTCCTGGGCAAGATCGCCGGGGAGCCGGTGGACGTGATCTTCACGCCGCACCTGGTTCCGATGGAACGCGGGATCCTTTCGACGATCTACTCCATCCCGACCAAAGAATACACGCAGGACGAAGTCATCGCCGCTCTGGAAGAGTACTGGAAGGATGAACCGTTTGTGCGCGTCGTAGAACATTTGCCGAACACCCGTGAGTGTCGTTTCACGAATTACGTAAACGTTACGGCCCGAATCGTCAAAGACCGGATCGTGACGGTTTCCTGCATCGATAACATTACGAAGGGCGCATCCGGATCCGCCGTTCAGAACTTCAACATTCTGTTCGGCTACCCGGAAAATACTGCGCTGAATTAATTTCATTTCAAAGGAGGAAATCATGAAACGTACTTTCCTTTTCCTGCTCGTTGTTCTGGGGCTGGTTTTGTTCAGCTGCCGGGCTCAGGCAGGGGTTTCCGTTTCGGTCGGCATTGGAACGCCGGGTTACTACTCGCCGTACTATGCCCCGTATTACGCTCCCGCCCCTGCTCCGGCGGTGGTCTATCCTGGCGGCTATTACACGGTTCCGGGACCGTATTATTACCGTCCCGTAGTACCGGTTCCGCCACCGCGTTATCGTATGGCACCCCCGCCGCCACCGCATCACCCGGTTCCGCCGCCGCGCCCCTGGTAAGAGACCAGAGATTTCACTTTTTTTGCCTGTAATCCAAACCGGCAGATTTTGGAGGGAAACCATGAAACAAGTGTTGCTTTTCCTGCTCGCAGGATTGATTTTGACTTTGTGTACGGTTCAGGCCAACGCACAGTATTATGGCCCAGGCGGACGTACGATTACCGCTCCGCCGGCGTATATGCCGTGGCGTAATGGCTACTACGTACCGATGGCCAATCGTGGGCTGAATGCAGTTGCACCGCAGTTCCGGCCCCAAAAGTATTACGTTCCCGGTCCTAACGGTCAGCTGCCGCCTCCACCTATGGTTCCGTACAGCTATCCGCCAATGCCGCCACAGGGATACTATTATTGATCCTGAGGCTTTTTCTTGCCAGTTTTAACCTTGGGGACGGCGCATTCTGCGTCGTCCCCTCAACACAATACAAAACAAAATTAACGCGGAGATTGAATATGAAACCCGCTTTTTGGTTTCCGCTTTTTTTATTCACTGCTCTGATCGCCTCCCTGCAAACCGTTTTCGCGCAGGAAATTCCCGAGCCTCAATGGACGCCGGTTTTTCAGGGCGTGGATTATGCGCATTTTGAAGTTGCGGAACCTCTGCTGAAGGTGCACGTGCTGCGCATTGACTCGCAGGCCCCCGGCATTTCGTTCGTGACGACCGGCCGCTGCGAAAATTACAAAGAAAACGAAGCCGAAACGGAACGTCGCACCGCCCCTGATTTTCTCGTGGAAAACGACCTGGAGGCCGCCATTAACGGGAATTTTTACTCGCCGTTTAACCTCATGACGCTCACCACTCGCGGTCCCTCGAACCTGAAAGGGCTGGTCGTTTCAGACGGCGTACTGGTTTCGCCGCCCCAGCAAGGTTTCGCGTCGTTCATCCAGAATCGCGGCGACGGGCTTTTTTCCATTCGCACCGTTCAGCCGGGTGACCCGCTTGACGGCATTCGAACGGCCGTTTCCGGAAACCAGATCCTCATGGAAGGGGGCAAACGGGTGGATTCCCCCGCTCCAGCACGGCATCCGCGGACCGCGGTCGGCATTTCCCCGGACCGGAAGACCGTTTATTTCGTAGTCGTGGACGGACGCCAGGAAGGTTTCAGTATCGGCGCGACGTATAACGACCTGGGAGCCATTTTCGAGCGTCTGGGCGCATACGAGGCGCTCAACCTGGACGGCGGCGGCTCCACGACGATGGTCATCCGCGACGCGGCGAACCAGCCGAAAGTGCTGAACCGTCCGGTGGGTCAGGGGCCAGTGAATACGCTCCGCCACAACGGAAACGCCATCGGAATTCACGCCAATCGACTGTAAACGTTTGAATGCACGGAAGCCCCACCGCGCCACGTTTCCAGGATTTCCATTCACCCACTTTTTCACCGTTTTATTTGACTCATGAAAAATCCCCTTAAACCCATTTTAGATTTTCTGACGATCACAGGTGGTGAAGCCCTCGTTCTGTTTGTGCTCACGGGCGTCAGCATCGCCGGGCTCGTTTGGGGATGCTCGACCATGAACGCGGCGGCGTGGATGAACTGGAAAGCCATTTTGACCAATATTCCTTTACTGGTTGGGGCCGGAACACTCCTTTTGACGTTCCTCGTTTACATCGGCTGCATGCACGACTCCGAAAAACGCGGCCTCGTTCTCTGTGCCGTGTGTAGTCTTCTGATCCATTTCGGCCTTTTCTCCTGGTTCGCCTGTGTCATGGTCGGAAACCGGCCGATTTTTGAGGATCAGGAAGTCGCGCTGAATCTGAACACCAAACCGCCGCTCATCGTGAACGACTACTACTTCTCGGAAATGCCCGGGGATGAAGTTCTGGATGGAGAATCAACGGATTCCATGCCTCGCGTTTCGGAAGGCCCGCAAATCGAGGGTCCAGACGCTGCCGCCGCCATTTCGGAAGAAAAACTTCAGGATGATCTGGAACGTACTGCCAGGACTCACAAGGAATTGGAATCGCAGGCCGATGAAACGGCTGAAGAATCTTCGGAAGCGCGCTCCAGGGCCAATGAGATCCAAATCTCTGACCCTTCAAAAATCGAGCAGGAAATGGTCGAAAAAGAACCGCAGGCCCCCCAATCGTTTGTGGACCGCCAGAAATTCGGCCAGAATGTGACCGCAGAAGGACTCATCGGCGCGGAAAAACTCACGACGGAAGTAAAAGAAGGTCCGCTTGAACTGACGTCGGCCGAAATGACTCAGCTCGAAAAAATCAACCTTCGTGAAGAAGCCCTGAAAAAGCAAAAGCAAAAATCCGAATTCCGCCAAAAACTGGAACAGAACCACCCCCAGCCCATCGAGAAGGAAGAATCCAGGAACGGAACGATTCCTTCAACGGAAAAACATGATGGGATGAACGAAGTCGAAGGCCAGGCCCAAAATTGGGGGGAAACCTCCTTGGACGCTCCTCAGGGCGGCGCGGGAGACACCGTGGGTGAAATTCGCTCCGGTCTTGGCGAAAAAGTCGGCCCTGCCGCCAACGCAGCCGGACTGAAAGCCGGAAAAGTCCCGGAAAATTCAAACCAGAATGGAAAGAAAATCAGCGTCACGAAAGATTCAAAATCCGTTTCGGGAGGTCAGACCACCGGGGCCCACGCGGGAAACGGCGAAAACCTGGACGCGATGATTTCCGGCGCCATTAATGGTGTTTCCGACGCGGTGCTGGAATCGACTGCCAAGCCGGAAAAAGTCGCAGGTTCGAACATCATTCAGACCGAAAAAGACGAAATTTTGAAGAACGTCGTGGTTTTCAAGTTCGAGAAACCCACGATTCCTGAGATGGGATTAAGCCAGGATTCGGATCTTTCCCGGGAAGAATCGCTTCAGGCTCTTCGGGAAATGCTGAAAAACGGTCAGTCGGGTGAAGACTCCGAATCCATTTCCGGCCCTGCGATGACGGATCCGACTGCGAATCAACTGCTTTTGAAACCCGGAGACGTCATTCGGCCCGAGACGTCGCTACCGTATCGTCAGCGTATGCGCAAAAATCACCGCAAAATGATTGAGGACGCAGGCGGAAATCCCGCTTCTGAGCAGATCGTCGAGCAGGGATTGCAATACCTGGACCGGAATCAGTTCAAGGACGGTCACTGGTCGCTGAACTTTTTGCCCTACGATCTTCCCGAAGGAATGACGGAGGAAAAACTGGCGCTCGGAACCATTCACGCCGACACAGCAGCGACGGGTCTTTCACTTCTTGCCCTACTCGGGGCGGGTTACACGCATTTGAATCAGGACTCGGAAAATGACTACGCGAACACGGTGAATCGTGGACTTCAGTGGCTCCTGAAAAACCAGCATCAGGACGGCAGTCTGTTTGATATTTCAACCGACACGAACCGCTACAGCAGAATTTACTCGCAAGGGATTGCGACGATCGCGCTTTGCGAAGCGTACGGAATGACGCAAGACCCCCGCCTTCGTGAACCGGCCCAACGCGCGATCGATTTCATCGTCAAGGCGCAGACTCCGCAGGGAGGCTGGCGGTACACCCCGGAGAAAAATGATGGCGTTTGGCGCGGCGAATCGGACACTTCCGTCTCCGGCTGGCAGGCCATGGCGCTCGTCAGCGCGAAAATGGCGGGGCTGAACGTCCCGGATGAAGTCTTCCAGAACCTGGAGCTTTGGGTGAAGAAAGCCTCGATCGACGGCGGAAGGCGTTTCTGCTACCTGCCGATCCAAAAGCCGCTGAATGCCGAAATGGAGCAGTGGAAAAAGCCTTCCTTCTCGATGACGGCGGAAGGTCTTCTGATGGAGCTTTACCTGAATTACGACCCACAAAAACCCGAATTTCAGGACGCGGTGGACTACCTCATGAAGAATCTTCCGACGGTGACGGCAAAGCGGCGCGACACTTACTACTGGTACTACGCCACGCAAGTGCTGTTCCATCTGAACGATGCGCGCTGGAAGGAGTGGCAGGCGACTCTGGTCCAGACCCTCCAAAATTCGCAGGAGAAGGATAATGAATTCCTCCGTGGAAGCTGGGACCCGGCTGGTCCCGCCCCCGACCACTGGGGCCTGACCGCGGGAAGGCACTACGTCACCACGATGCACCTCCTTATGCTGGAAGTTTACTACCGCCACCTCCCACTTTTCCGAGAGCTGAATTCCGAAACGGAAAACGTGGAATGATTTTGAGCGCCGTCATAATCGCGGCGCTTTTCTTTTTTTGACGTACTGATTTTTTCCCTCCCAAATTTTATTTCACTTTTTTGGATTTTAAGACGATAAAGAAGAAAAGCAATATTGCCGATTTTTTTCGTATTTCGGTTTATTCCGTTTCTATTGCTCGTTTTTACAAGGAATTAATTCATGACTTCCACGTATTACCGGCTTTTTTGGGTCGCACGGTTTCTTTTCGCTTCACTGGCACTCATTTTTGCTCTTTCTTTGACGAACGTTTCCGCGCAAGAAAAAGCCTCCTCCGATTTCAATTTCGCTGAATGCAAAGCCAAGGCGGAACAGGGAGACGCCGAATCGCAATTAATCGTCGGATTGTGCTATTCCCTGGGTGAAGGGGGCGTGAAACAGGACGATAAGGAAGCGCTCAAATGGCTCCAGATGTCCGCGAAACAAAAAAACTACCAGGCGCAGTACATCCTTTCCGTTTTCTGCATGGAAGGCCGCGGTCTCCCCAAAAATGAGGAACTCGGCAAGAAACTGCTGATCAACGCTTCCAACGGCGGATACGCGGAGGCCCAGTTCGAGTACGCCTCCCTGCTGTTTGAAGAGAAGAAAACGAATGAAGCCATTCCGCTCCTGAAGAAGTCGGCGGACCAGGGTTTCGTTCCGGCCCAGACCGCTCTTGGGTCGTACTACGTCAACACGCTGAAGGCCGGTTCCAAGGAGTTCGAAGAGGGCCTGACCCTGCTTTCTCTCGCGGCCGCTCAAGGTGACGTGAACGCGCAAATGACGCTCGGCGGAACTCTCGTCGATCAGAAAAAGGTTTCTGACGGCGTCGTTTGGCTGGAAATTGCCGGAATGAACGGAGAAAAAAGCATTCCCGAGCTCCTGAAAAAAATCACGATCACCGCGAATGACTGCTACGAAATTTCCTCCGCGTTCTTTCTGGGGGACGGGATCATCCCGAAGAGCTACGAAAAATTCAAGTACTGGGGTGAACGCGCGATCGCCCAGGGGAATACGGACGCACTGTTCACGCTCGGCGTTTACTACTTCGGGGGCTGCAATCACGAGCAAAACCTGAAAAAAGGGATTGACTATCTGACCAAGGCCGCCGATCAGGGGAACGCCGAGGCTCAGGCCCTTCTTGCCATCGCGTACCGGAATGGCCGCGGAGTTCCAAAGGACTACAAAAAAGCCATCGAATTCCTCCAGAAGTCCGCGAAGCAGCAGAACCCCGGCGCTTACAAGCAGCTCGGGTTCACGTCGCTGTTCGGCATTGGAATTACTTCCAAGGAAGAAACGACCCGGAAACTCTTTGACAAAGCAGTGGAGATGAAGGAGCCGACTTCCACGATCTTCATGGATTACTGCAAAAAGAACAGCATTTCGCTTGAAAATGGCGCGGCCGTCATGAAGCAGCTCGAAGATTCCGCCAAAGGCGGCGACCCCGTGGCGCAGTTCCTGATCGGGGAATGCTACAGCGACGGGTACGGCAAGCCGATGGACGAAAAATTAATGGCCGTTTACTACAACTCGGCGGCCAAACAGAACTACGCCCCGGCGTTGACGGCTCTTTCGTGGATCTACGAAATGGGGATTTACGTCAAAGAAAACCGCGAGACTGCGATCAAGCTCGCCCTGAACGCTGCAAACCAGGGCGATCAGGAAGCGCTTTCTTACCTCGCCACCGTAGGAAATGTTGAAATGGAAAATCAGGCTCCGACCCAGAAAAAATAGAATCAGATTCGGAGGGCCGGCGTCCTCGCCGGTCAAGTTTTCAGATTCGGAGGGCCGGCGTCCCGCCGGTCAAGTTAAAACCCCCTAAGCTTTTTCCGCTTTACAGGTGATTAACTTGACCGGCGGGACGCCGCCCCTCCGAATTTCTTTATTTCTTCTTCCAGACCATCAACCCACCGAAGCCCAGCAAGAGCAAGAGCCACGTCGCCGGTTCCGGAACATCACCGCCAGGTCCGGGGCCGGGTCCAGGAGGAACGGAGCCCATCATCGCGACGATGGAACCGTTCTGAGACGTAAGGCTCCAAACCCTCCCAGATTCTTCCGTGAGGTAATTCGCCAGTTCCTCGGCAATGTCCTCAAGGGCCGTTTGGCCGTTCACCAACGCGCCGTCCTCGAGCCGCATCAGCGTGACGATCGTGTCCTCCGGGACGTTTTCGGTCGGAATGTAAATTTCGCCGTCGATCGTGAAATCGCCCAGGAGCCTGAGACCAGTCTGATCGATCTGGTTGAGCCACGTGCCGCTGAGCGTAATGTCGCCGTCCGCCGTGCCGTTCATGATCGCCGTGGCGCCGTCCTGAACTTCCAGGCCGTTGACCGTGCCGCTGAGGTTCAAAGCGCCTTCCGAAACGATCAGATTCGACGAAACCACGCAGGCGTCGCCGACCGTCAGCGTGCCCGGGCCGGTTTTCGTCAGGCTGAAGTTACTCGCCGCGACCGAGCCGGCAAGCGTCGCATTTTTGCCGTCCGCCACGTTGATCGTCGTGTCGGCGCCAAGCGTCACCGCTCCGCCGAGGGTCCCGTCCGAGGTAAAATTCACCGCGCCGGCGTCGTCGTAACCGGTCCCGCTGACCGTCAGGGCGTTGGCGACCGTCGCGCCGTTGGCGATTTCCAGCGTCGCACCGTCTTTAACCGTCACGGCCTTGCTCGCGTTTCCGAGGGTCCCGTCTTCCGAAAGGAGCAGCGTCCCGCCGTTCACGTTGGTCGGCTGGTTGTACGTGTTCGCCTTCGTAAGGTTCAGAACGCCGTCGCCCGTTTTGGTGATGGGCTTCCCGGCGGATTTAATGTTCGCGTTCACGTCGAGCTGCGCGCCCTCTTTAACGTCGATCGCCCTCGCGGCTCCGTCACGGCGGAACTCGAAATCGACGAAATTGGCGTTGATCTCGCTCACGTTCCCGTACTCGTCGCTCGGGTACACGGTGAGGTCGCCGTCAAAGAGGAAGCTCCCGTAACCGGTGGAGCCGTTCCCAACGCCCGTCAGGGTGCCGCCGTAGAAATTCACGGGCCCGGTCGTCAGGTGATTGTCCGGGATGTTGCTGATCAGCTCGCCGCCGTAAAGCGTGTACGTGTTAATGTACTGCGCCTGCTTTGGATTGTAAAGGTACTCGACCGCCGCCCCCTGGTAAACCTCAACGTCGCTGGTGGTCGGGAAAACGAGCGCCTGCCACTCCGGATTTGCCGCGCTCGGATCCTTGACGTAAATCTGAATCTTGCCTTCCTGGATCTTCACGCTTTCGAGCGTCTTGCCGTTGTAATTCCCGGACATGCGGACGGTCCCCGCGCCGGTTTTCACCAGGGAAATATTCTCGCCGGTCTGGTAGTTGGCCAGATCCCACGACTCGCCGGCCGCGGCGTTCAGCTCGATCGTTCCCGACGGGGTGAAGACTTCTTCCTCGGCCGCCGCGAATTTCATCGTGCCGACGTCGGTCGAGAGGCGCAGCGTTCCGCCGTCGAGCGTCACGTTGTTCCCGCTCGCACCGCCCAAGGCGTTGGCCGAGGCCGCTTCCAGAACGCCCTCCTGAATGACCACGCCCTTGAGCGAGTTTTTCTCATCCGCGGACGCGATCTTAAGGGTCCCCGCGCCGATCTTCGTCAGCGTGTTGGCGTTCGTCTTGCCCCAGAGTTCGTTCGTGATCTGGGCGGTTTTGTCCTCCGCGACGTTGATCGTGGAGTCCGTGTTGAGCGTGATGATGCCGTCAAGCGTGGCGTCGGCCGTGAAATTCAGCGCGCCGGCGTACGTCGTCACGTCCTCGACCGTCGTCGCGACCCCGGCTCCGTTAAGGGTGATCGCGTTGGAATGCGTCTTTTCGTTGGCGATCTCCAGCGTCGCGCCGTCGCTCACCGTCGTGGTTTTGCTCGCGTTGCCGAGCGTTCCGTCTTCCGCGAGTTTCAGCGTTCCTTCGTTCACGTTGGTCGGAAGATTGTAAACGTTCTCTTTCGTGAAGACCAAAAGGCCGTCACCGATCTTGGTGATGTTGCCGACGCCGCTGGTAAATGCGGAGGTGATCACCGCGTTCATGTTGAGCTGCGCGCCCGCTTTGACCTGGATCGCTTTCGTCGCATTGCCGTTTCGGAAGCCGAAATCGACTTTGGCCGCGTTGACGTTGCTCACGCCGCCGTTGATGTCGGTCTGGTACGCGGTAAAGTTTCCATCAAAGAGGAAGTTTCCGTAGTTGGAGCCGTCCCCAACGCCGGTCAGCGTACCGCCGTAAAGCCCGACGTGGCCGACCGTCAGGTGGGTGCCTTCAATGTTGCTGATCAGCTCGCCGCCGTAGATCGAGTACGGGCAAATGTTATTAAAGTCCTGCGAGTTTTTCAGGTACTCGACCTGAGCGCCCTGGCTGATCACGGCATTCACGTTGGCCGGGAAAACTCGCGCACTTTCTGCCGTATCACCGTAAATCTGGATCTTGCCGGCCTTGATCTCGATGCTTTGGAGTGTACCGCCGCTGTAATTCCCCGTCATGCGGACGGTCCCCGCGCCGGTTTTCTCGAATTTAATATTCGCACCGGTTTGGTAGTTCGTCAAATCCCACGACTCACCCTCGGCGGCGTTCACTTCGATCGCACCCGACGGAGTGAAACCGTCCCCGGCGGCGGCGAACGTGATCCTGCCGACGTCCGTCTTGAGGCGCAGTCGGCCACCGGCGAGCTTTACGTTGTTCCCGCCCAGCGCGTTAGCCGAGGCAGCCTCCAGAACGCCGCCCTGAATGACCACGCCTTTGATCGTGTTCACGTCCGGCTGGGTGGCAATGGAGAGGATCCCGCCGCCGGTCTTCGTCAGCGTGTTCGCCTGGGATTTGCCCCAGAGCTGGTTCGTGATTTTGCTCGTATAGTTGGGTTGGACGTAAATCGTGGAATCCGCGTTGAGCGTCAGGTTGCCGGTAAACGTAATGTTTCCGTAGATCCGCAGCGCGGCCGTATTATTCCCCACGCCCGTGCCGGCGAACTCGATGGTGTTGGCGACGGTCTGCGTCTCGTTGAAATAGAGCGACGCGCCGGGATTCACATACACATGAGCGGCGCCAAGAGCGGTCGATTTGTTGGAAACCAGCATTCCGCCCTCGATATCGATCCGGTTACTGGCGGTAAAGCCGAAGTTATTGCCGGAAAGGGTCTGCGTGTTCGTACCGACTTTTTTCAGGTTGAAATTGCTCTGTCCGCCGAGATTAATGTTCCACGTGGCGATGTTTCCAGTGAAATTGTGTCCGCTCGCGCCGTCATAACCGGCCGTGTCCGTTCCAACGACGAGCGTGCAGGTGCGGACCTGCGTGGCGTTGCTCGTGCGGATCGACCCACCGCCGTTCAGAACGCTGAAATGGTATTCAATCGGGGCGCTCGCGTCCGGATCGGTGAGAACCAGCACGGTGTTCTGCGCGATGGTCATTTCCAGGTCATTGCCGGCCCCTTTGACCATGTTCGGACCGCCGAACATCCAGTACTGCCCGGTGGTTCCCGTGATTTTCAGGATCCCGGAAAAGCCGGTGAGAGAGCCGTTAAAAACCTGCGGACTCCCACCCTGCCCGGTCTGGATGAGCGTCCCCGTGCCGGTAAAGACGGAAGCCTTGTTCGCATCCGAAACCGTGTAGGAATCCTGGCCGGTATCGACCCCGTCCACGATGACCGCCGCACTGGCCGCTGAAGCGAGAAGAACCAACGAACTCAAAAACAGGCAAAACGATGTGTAACGCATTTTTTTAACCCCATTTGGAATTTAAACCATTATTTCATGTAGAATATTATACGTCAAGGGGGCGGGAAGTCAACAAAAAAATAGAAAAATCGGGAAAAAATTTTAAAATTAATGAGAAAACGGGGACGATGCCGGAAACATCATCCCCGTTTTTGCGGCCGGGCCGGGCGCGGACGGCGAGCCGCCGTCCTTCCGTATTAACCCTTCACTTTCTTTTTCCAGACCATCAACCCGCCAAAGCCCAGCGCGAGCAGAAGCCACGCCGCCGGTTCCGGGACGGCATTTCGGTCGAACGTGCCGGTGATGGCGTAGAGGCCGGTCGGAAGCTGCTCGTAGGCCAGGTCCGTGAAAACGTAGGAACGGACGTACTTTTGGATGAAATCGCTCTCGGGCGTGTAACCATCCCGGCGGGACAAAATCGCCGTGAACCGCTCGCCGGCGTTCAGTTCGTACGTGTCCGCCAGCTCCAGGTAAATCAGCCCGTCGTTCAGGTTCAGGTCGCCCGTGATGATCAGCGAGTCGTTCTGGTTCGTTTCCTTGCCGCCGATCTCCATCAGAAGTTTCGAGTTGCTCGAGCTGAGCGTAAACGCGCCCTCGACCGTCGCTTCGCCGGGAGAATTTCCCGGTGAGAAAACCGCGTCCTGAACCGTGATCCCGCCGGCCGTGTTGCCCAGAAAATCGAGTCGGCCCGCGGAAACGACCAGGTCCTGAACGTTAAAATCGCTTTCCGTGGCGTTGATCCTCAGCGTGCCCGCCCCGGTTTTCGTCAGGGTGTACGAGCCGCCGGAGACCGAGCCGGTGAGTTTCCCGATTTTCCCGTTCGCGACGTTGACCGACGAGTTCGCGCCGAGCGTCACGGCCCCGCTGATAGTCGCGTCGTTCGTGAAATTCACGGCGCCGGCACTTGAAACCCCGGTCCCGCTAATCGTCAGGGCGTTGGCGACCGTCTTCGTGTTGGCGACTTCCAACGTCGCGCCGCTTTTCACCGTCACGAGCTTGGCGCCATTGCCGAGCGTCCCGTCTTCCGAAAGACGCAGCGTTCCTTCGTTCACGTTGGTCGGGAGGTTGTACGTGTTTGCCTTCGTGAAGACCAGAAGGCCGTCACCCGACTTGGTGATGTAGGTGACGCCGCTGCCAAACGCCGAGGTGATCACCGCGTTCATGTTGAGCTGCGCGCCCGCTTTGACCTGGATCGCTTTCGTCGCGTTGGCGATGCGGAAGCCGAAATCGACTTTGGACGCGTTGATGTTGCTCACGCCGCCGTTGATGTCGCTCTGGTAGGCGATCACGTTGCCGTCAAAAAGGAAGTTTCCGTAGTTGGAGCCGTTTCCAATGCCGGTCAGCGTACCGCCGTAAAGGCCGACGTGGCCGGTCGTCAGGTGGGAGCCTGAAATGTTGCTGATCAGCTCGCCGCCGTAGAGCGTGTACGTGCAAATACCGCCGTAGTCCTGCGGGTTTTTAACGTACTCGACCGACGCGCCCTGCTTGACCTGCACATTCGCACCGACCGGGAAAACACGCGCTTCTTCCGCGGTTGAACCGTAAATCTGGATCCGGCCTGCCCTGATCTCCGCGCTTTTCAGCGCCTTGTCGCTGTAATTCCCCGTCATGCGGACGGTCCCCGCGCCGATCTTCACGAAATCAATGTCCTTGGTGGCCAGGTAGTTGGTCAGGTCCCACGATTGCGTCGTGGACGTATTATTCACCGAGATCGCCCCCTTGGGAGTGCCCGTCGTGTCGAAAGTGATCTCCCCGACGGCCGTCGAAAGGCGCAGCGTGCCGCCGGCGAGTTTCACGTGGTTCCCGCTGGTTGCCCCGCCCAGCGCGTTGGCCGAGGCCGCTTCCAGAAGGCCGCCCTGAATGACCACGCCATTGATCGAGTTTTTGTCCGCCTGGGTGGCGATGGTGAGGAACCCCGAGCCGGTTTTCGTCAGAGTGTAGGCGTTGGAACCACCTGCGAGTTCGTTCGTGATTTTGCTCGTTTTGTTTTTGTCCACGTAAATCGTGGAATTTGCGGTAAGCGTCAGGTTGCCGGAAAACGTAATGTTACCGTAAACCCGCAGCGCGGCCGTATTATTCCCCACGCCCGTGCCGGCGAAGTCGATGGCGTTGGCGACGGTCTGCGGGTCATTGAAGTAGAGCGACGCGCCCGAGGAAACGTACACGTGCGCCGTTCCAAGAGATTTCGAAGTATTGGAAACGAGCATCCCGCCTTCTACATCGATCCGGCCGGCCAGCCCCGTGTTATCGCCGGAAAGGGTCTGGGTGTTCGTGCCGACTTTTTTCAGGTTGAAGTAGCTCTGACCGCCGCCGGAGAGGTTGCATTTTATGATTTTTCCAGAGAAATTATGGCCTTTTGTGCCGTCATAACCGGCCGTATCCGTCCCGAGGACGAGCGTACAGGCGGCGACTTGCGTGCC
Source organism: Thermoguttaceae bacterium (assembly GCA_017447865.1). GTDB lineage: Bacteria > Planctomycetota > Planctomycetia > Pirellulales > Thermoguttaceae > RGIG3701. Next base: position 114,452 of record JAFSMO010000007.1, on the reverse strand, counting down.
GTTGCTCGTGCGGATATTACCGGGGCCGTTCAGGACGCTGAAATGGAAAGAGATGGGATTGTCCGCATCCGCATCGTTAAAAACCAGCGTGGCGTTGTTCGCGGCAATGTTCATCTCCAGGTCGTTGCCGTCCCCTTTGACGAGGTTTTTACTGTTCAGAAACCAGAACTCCCCGGTCGTTCTCGTGAGCTGCAGGAGGCCGGAAAAGCCGGTAAAAGACCCCGTATATCTGGCCGGACTTGCCCCTGATCCGGTCTGAATGATCGTCCCGGTCCCGGTAAAGACGGCAGCGGTATCCGTCGAGTCCTTAACGGTGTAGGAATTCGATCCGGTATCGGTCCCGTTCACGATCACGGTCGCGCGGGCGGTCCCGACGGATAAAACGAGCAAACTCAAAAAAAGGCAAAGTGACAAACGACGCATTTTTTAACCCCAAGCAGCAGTCATTTCTTAATTCTCTTTTTCCAGACCATCAACCCGCCGAAGCCCAGCGCGAGCAGAAGCCACGTCGCCGGCTCCGGGACTTTGTTCGGCGACATGAACGCCATGATGCCGCCATCCTGAACCACGATGTCCCAGTACCGCGCGGAGTCCGCCAAAAGGCGATCCGTCAAGAGGCCCGCGATGGCCGTGAGGTCCGATTCGCCGTTCAGCGTCCCGCCAGTCCCGAGGCTCAAAAGCCGGATCGTCAGGCCGGGCTGGATCTCGGTCGGGAGGTCAAGCGCGCCCTCAAACGTCATTGCACCCTCGAGGTTCATCCCCTCCCCGCCAGGCTCGCCGAGCCACGTGCCGCTGAACGCGATGTCGCCGGTGGACGTGCCGTTCAGGATCGCCGAGGCGCCGTCCTGAACTTCCAGGCCGCTGACCGTGCCGCTCAAGTCCAAAACGCCTTGCGAAACGACCAGATTCGACGCGACCACGCAGGCGTCGCCGATCGTCAGCGTGCCGGGTCCGGTTTTCGTCAGCGTGAAATTACTGGCCGCGACCGAACCGGAGAGCGTGCCGTTTTTGCCCTCCGCGACGTTGATCGACGAGTTGGCGCCGAGCGTCACGGCCCCGCTGATGGTTCCGTCGTCCGAGAAGTTCACCGCGCCGGCGCTCGAAACCCCGGTCCCGCTGATCGTCAGGGCGTTTTCGACCGTCTTCGTGTTGGCGATTTCCAGCGTCGCGCCGCTGTTGACCGTGGCGGCCTTGCTCACGTCGCCGAGGGTCCCGTCTTCCGAAAGCCGCAGCGTTCCGGCTTTCACGGTGGTCGGGAGGTTGTACGTGTTCGTCTTCGTGAAGTTCAGCACGCCCGCCCCCGATTTGATGACGGCCGTCGGAGCCGTGCCAATCGCGGAAGTGTATTTAACGACCGCATTCACATCAAGCTGGGCGCCTTCCATGACCTGGATCTCTTTCGTGCCGGTGTTACGAAACGCGAAATCGACGAAATCGGCGTTGATCTCGCTCACGTTCCCGTATTCCTCGCTCGGGTACACTTTGAAGTTTCCGTCAAACAGGAAATTGCCGTAACTGGCGGAGCCGCCTCCCGTGCCGGTGAGCGTGCCTCCGTAGAGGTTCACGTGGCCGGTCGTCAGGTGGTTTGCCATGTTGGTTTTCAGCTCGCCGCCATAGAGCGAGTAAGTACAAATGTCCCCATAGGCCATCGGGTTGGTGAGGTACTCAACGGTCGCCCCCTCGTCGACCTTCACCTCGATCCCTGCGGGGAAAACCTTGGCGTTACCAATATTTCCATTTCCATCGATCTGGATTTTGCCTTCCTTGATTTCTGCGCTTTTCAGCGAGGCAGTGTGGTAATCCCCCGTCATGACGACGGTCCCCTCGCCGGTTTTCACAAAATTAATATTGTTACCGGTCTGGTATTTGTCCAAATTCCACGACTGGCCGGAATCGGCATGCACCTCGATGGTTCCGTTCGGGGTGTAATCCCCCTCGGCAGGCGCGTAAGTGATCCCGTTAATGGCCAGATCGAGCCGCAGCGTCCCTCCGTCGAGCTTCACGTTTTTCGCCCCCAGTGCGTTGGCCGTGGCCGCTTCCAGAACGCCGCCTTGAATGACCACGCCCTTGATGGAGTTTTTCTCATCCGGGGTGGCGATGATGAAGGTTCCCGGGCCGGTCTTCGTCAGGGTGTTCGCGTTCGTTTTTCCCCAGATCGCGTACGTGACGGTGCCCGTCGCGTTTTCCCCGACGTAAATCGAAGCATCCGTGTTGAGCGTAATACCCGTATCAGTCCCATCGAAATTCGTGTCTCCCATGATTCGCATCGCGCCGCCGTTCGAGATCCCAGTGCCGTTAAGGATCACATTGGAGGAAATCGTCTTCACGGGAGTGATCGTAGCCGTTTCGTCTTCCGAATCAGGGTCGGGGATCGGATTTGCCGGACCGATTTCCAGTGTCGCGCCGCTGCTCACCGTGGTGCTCCCAATGCCAAGCGTTCCGTCGCCCGTCAGTTTCAGCGTTCCGGCGTTCACATTGATCGACCTGTTTTGTGTGTTCGCTTTCGTAAAGTTCAGAACGCCGTCGCCCGTTTTGTTGATGGCACCGGTATTCAGACCCGAAACCATTGTTGCGTTTATATCGAGCTGCGCCCCCGCATTGACCTGGATCTCTCTCGAAGAGTTCGTGCGAAACGCGAATTCAACTGCATTGGCGTTGATCTCGCTCAAGTTTTGGCTCGCAGTAGTCGCCCCTGGCACCACGTCCACAATAAACTTTCCGTCGATCAGGAAATTTCCATAAGCGGTTGAACTGGTTCCAACGCCGGTCATGGTGCCGCCTCTGAGAGTAACATTGGTGACCGTCAAATGTTGGCCCGTGTTGCTTATCAGCTCGCCGCCGTCGATTACAAAGTAACAGATGTTCTGATTATTCCCCGGGTTGGAAAGATACTCAACGCACGCCCCCTTGTCAATCTTCACATCGAAATTCTTCGGGAAAACCAGGGCGCTGCCCGCAGTTGCGTCGAGCTGGATCTTGCCTTCCTTGATTTCCGCGCTGTTCAGTGTGTTGCCACTGTAATTCCCCGACATGATGACGGTCCCCGCGCCGGTTTTCACGAAGTTAACATTCGCACCGGACGGGTATTTGTCCAATCTCCACGACTTGCCTTCCGCAGCATTCACCTCGAGCGTTCCATTCCGGGTGTAATCGCCCGAGGAGGCAACGTAATTGATCCCGTCAATGGCCTGATCGAGCCGGAGGGTCCCGCCGTTGAGTTTCACTTTTTTCGAGCCTAACGCGTTGGCCGAGGCCGCTTCCAGAACGCCGCCCTGGATCTCCACACTGGACACGCCGGAGCTGTTATCTCCCGAGAGGATCTGCGTGTTCGCGCCGACTTTGATCAGGTTGAATTTACTTTGCTGGCCGCCGCTAATGGCCCACTGGATGATGTTTCCCGAGTAATTGTTACCGTTTACGGGCGTATAATTTGCCGTATCCGTTCCGAGGACGAGTGTGCAGGTCTGGACCAGCGTGCCGTTGCTCGTGCGGACCGTTCCGGTGCCGTTCAGGACGCTGAAATGGTAAGTGATGGGATTCTCCGCATCCGGATCGTTGAAAACCAGAGTGGCGTTGTCGGCGGCGATGTTCATCTCCAGGTCCTTGCCTTCCCCTTTGACGAGGTTCGGACTGTTCAGGAACCAGAACTCCCCGGTCGTTCTCGTGAGGCGCAGAACACCGGAAAAACCGGTAAAAGAACCCGTATATCTGGCCGGATTCACATCCGACCCGGTCTGGATGATCGTCCCCGATCCGGTAAAGACGGCGGCGGTGTCCGTCGAGTCCTTAACCGTGTAGGTATCCGATCCGGTATCGACCCCATTCACGATCACAGACGCGCAGGCGGTCCCGGCAAACCAGGCGAACAAACTCAAAAAAAGGCAAAGCGGTAAACGATGCATTTTTAACCCCGTATGCATGTCATAGTATTATTTCATGTTAAATATTATACGTCAGAGAATCTGCCTGTCAATCAAAAAATCAAAAATTTGTGAAAAAAAATGGGGACGACGCTTCTTTCTTTCGGATCTCACGCGGAGCGGCGGGGATCAGAGACCGGCTCAAAATAAAAACCTCCGCGGCTCCTCATCTCCGCGTGAGGTAAAAAATTTTAAGCCACAAAGAACGCAAAGGACGCAAAGAGGGGGTCGTTTCATCATTATGTCCCAGTCGCAAACTGGCCCGGCGGTTTTTTCCCGCAAGCCCCTTGACTTTTCCATCCGTTTTGTTAAAATGAGAGAGTTGAAAAGTTTAACCCAACCCCGGAAGTCTTCCCGATCATGTTTCGTTTTACGCTTTCCATCCTGCTTTGTGTTTTCCTCGCAGTCCCGGTTTACGGCGACAATTCCAAACTCACAGCCGAAGAAAAAACCCAGGTGAACGACTGCATTCGCCGGGGGCTCGACTGGCTCGCGGCCCAGCAGTCCCGTTCCGGCCGTTGGTCGGCCAACGGCGGTCAGTACCCCACGGCCATGACTGCGCTGGCCGTCATCGCGCTGACTTCGGAGGGCTCGACCACTCTTCAGGGAAAATACGCCATGCAGATCCGCCGCGGCGTGGATTTTCTTCTGGCGCAGTCCCGCGCAAACGGTCTGATCGGGTCGCAAAGTGACCAGCGTTACACCTACGGGCACGGCTACGCCATGATGGCGCTGGCGCAGGTACTCGGCGAGGAAGAAGACATTGAACGCCGTGAGGAGATCGTCTCCACGCTCACCCGGGCGGTCCAGTTCACCGCGTTCGCCCAGACCAAAGCCGGCGGGTGGGGGTACGTCAGCGCCAAAGACGGCAACGATTTCGACGAAGGCTCCACTACCATCACCCAGGTCCAGGGTCTGCGCGCCTGCCGGAACGCCGGGATCCCGGTCCCCTCCGGGACGATCGAACGCGCGATCGCGTACATTCACAAATGCCGCGCAGCGGACGGGGGAATTGTTTACTCCTCACAAAGCGGCCCGCCCGGACGTCCGGCCATCACCGCCGCCGCCATCGCCTGCCTCTATAATGCCGGGGAGTACGACGACAAAAACGTCCCGCCCATGCTGGAATTTTGCCAGAAGAATCTCGAAGATATTTCCGGGTCCGCGATGGGGTTCTGGCACTACGCGCACTTCTACTACTCCCAGGTCAAATACCGGCAGGGGGGCGAGACGTGGGATAAATATTACAAAGAAATCGCGCTGAAACTCGTGAAAGACGCATCCCCAAGCGGCGCCTGGACTCAGGGCTACGTTGGCGGCGTGTACACCACGGCCAATAATCTGATCATTCTGCAGCTGGAAAACGGCTCGCTGCCCATTTTTCAGAGATAGGGCTTTCTCGCTAACGACCTATTTAAAGCCTCCCCTGAAAGGGGAGGTGGCCCGAAGGGCCGGAGGGGTTCTGAAACCGGGGAAAACTCCGTCCTTTGGCCTGAACCCCCCAGCCTCGCTTCGCTCGGCAGCCCCCCTTTCAGGGGGGCCTTTAAACGCGCGTGGGACACCATCCCTCCGAAACTTTTTACCCATTTTCTCAAAAATTTCCACTTTTTTTCCATTTTTTTGCCAAAATCTGCTTGTATTTTCTGAAAGGCGGTTTATAATTATACTCGAAAGAAGATTAATTTTTCGCATTTATTTCAACTTCGAGGTTTTTATGAAACGCGATCGAATTTCAAAAGCTGCGCGCATCCTGCTAGGTGCCGCGGCGATGGTTTTACTTTCCTCCCCGATTTTCGCCGAGGTCATTACGGGCGACCGGACGATCTCGTCGGACACGACCGCCGAATTTTACCAGATCGGCGATGAATCGACCGTCGGCAATTTGAATATCACCGGCGGCACCCTGACGTTCACCGGAAGCACGCCCGTGCCGTTCCGCTCCCAGAACGCTTCGCTGCTCGTGATCAACGGCAACGTGACGATCTCCAACGCCACCGTGAACATGGCTTCCGGCGCCAGTTTTTATGAAAACGCTCCGGAAGGCTGCATCGCGAATATTACGCTGAACAGCGGCGCGCACGTCATTTCACCGGGTTACCCGGGCGTCGGCGGCGAGCTTGGAACGCACGGTACGCTGACTATCAACGAGGGCGCGACGCTTACTTCGAACAGCGCGCTGTATGTCTCCGGCCACGGCACGGGAACGGTTTACCTCAACGGCGGTACGATCGATCTGGTGAACAGCGGCTTGCAGATCGCCCGTGACTACGACGGAAAGGGGAATTCCCAGGGTACGTTCGTCATGACCGGCGGTACGCTGAACGTGGGAAAATACATCATTCTGAACCTCAAAAGCGCGGACGCCTCGGAAGTCATCAACACGGGTATTTACAGGCAGACCGGCGGTGAAGCCACGGCCAATTCCTATATGTGCGTAGGAAATACCAACACGGCCGGCTGGATCGATAAAATTGAAGGCCACGCCTACATCGGCGGCGGGTCGGAAACCGCGAAACTGACCGTTGGCGGAAACTTCAACGTCGGAAACGGTGAAAACAACACCGCGATCAACACGGCCCTGGCGACCAAATCGGACGTGAACATTTACGATAACGGCGAGGTCCTCATCAACTCGAGCAGCGCCTTCACCGGCATTGGTGCCAGATCCGAGCTGAACGTTTACGGCGGATCGTTCGAGACCAAAAGCACGGGCGGTATGACCAACGCGGGCATGGTGAACGTGACCGGCGGTACGCTGACGGTCGAAAAAGCCCTGACGAACAACGCCAACGCGACCATTAACGTCGCGGGCGGCACGCTGAACGCCCAAACGACCGTCGCCAACGCGGGCGACATCACGGTCGCTCCGGGCCTCAACGGCTGGGGTAAAATGGCCATCAGCGGCGCGTACTCCGGCGACGGAACGATCTTCGTCGGCCTGAGCAACGGGCTGGGGATCTTCTCGGAGATCTGCAAGACGGTGAACGAAGTTTTGACGGCCGCAAGCGGTTTGAACGCCGTCACGAACTCCCCCATCATCAACGTCACGAAAACCGACACGAGCGTCTCGGCTGCCGTCATCACGGAAGGTGCCCCGACGCTGGAAATTGGCGAAACGCTGGAAGTGAACTCTCCGGTGGGAGTCGCCCAGATCAATGGCTTTGAGGGCGGCTCGAACGTCACGTTTGACGTGAAAAATGCCAACGCGGCGCTGACCGCCGAAGAAACCGATGATCTGGTGGACTGGCTGAGCGGAAGCGTCGCGCTGGGTGATGCGACCGTTTCCGGCGAGGATGGCAAAATCACAATCACCGGTTTGCCCAGCATCCCGGACGGCAGTTTCATCGCGTTCGACCTTACGGCTTACAATCCTGCCTACGCGATCGGAACCTTCGGAAGTTCGGCGAACGTTCCGGAACCGGCGACCTGGGCGATGCTTCTCCTCGGAGTCGGCACGCTGGCTTTCTTCCGCAGAAGGAAGTAAGAATTCAGAAGAAAATCAAGTCCTGATTTGAAGGGCGGTCCTCACGCGGGGGCCGCCCGGTTTCATTTTAAAAGCGGTCAGAAAATTCCTTTCTCGTACCCGTAAGAGAAACTTTCGTCCTGGATCCAGCCCCGGGTCAGGAGTTTCTTCAGGATCTTGGTCGTTTCTTCCGGAGTTTCCAGCGTGAAATCGACCCGCAGCTCGGCCAGCCCCGGAACCGGCCGGTCGTGCAGAAGGCGCGAAATATCCATCCGGTTCCCGTAAAAAACGCGGCTTCCCGACGTTTCGAGCGGATTCTCACCGCGGTCGTTCCGGCTCACCCAGATGGGGCGGCCGTCCTGATTCTGAAGCGGCACGAGAGTTTCTTCAAAGAGCGTTTTTCGTGTGAACATCCCGTACAGGAAGCCGTAAATCACGAGCCCAAGCCGCGGCGTGTCCGGCAGGGCGGCGAGTTTCCGGACGGTTTTCTCGGAGATCTCCGGCGAGAGGAAAATCGTCCCGGCGTGCGGGAACGTCCGCGCGTAGTACCGGATCATCCACGGATTGGCGGCGTGGAACGTCCAGTCGAGCGCGAATTCCCGCTTTTCCTCCGAAAGCTGCACGGCGTCGAAAAGCGACCCGGCCAACGGTGCGCAGCCATCCCACGCGGGCCGCACGTCGTTTCCGAAATGGACCGGGGGTTCCAGCCGGTAAACTTTTTCGATCCCCGCCTCCCGGCACGCCTCCGCCTGGGCGCGGGTCATGACCGCCGCGGTTAAAATCGGCTTGCAAGGTCCCCCTTCCCCGTTAATAGGCCCCCCTGAAAGGGGGGCTGGCTCGCGAAGCGAGACTGGGGGGTTCTGACCAAAGGACGGACTTTCCCCTGTTTCGGAACCCCTCCGGCCCTCCGGGCCACCTCCCCTTTCAGGGGAGGCTTCTTCACCCGTGGAAAGGTCCCCCTGAAAGGGGGACTGGGGGGATTCCGTTCGCTTCATCCCCGCCTCGATCGCCGTTTCCAGGTCACTCGCCGCCCGCTGACGCAGCTGGTTCAAAACCGATTTCGGGACGAAAACGTCCGGGTCGAACTGAATTTCCGCCGCACTCTCAGCCAGCGAAAAGGGCGTTTCCCCCAGCCGGTCCAGCGAGGCGAAAAGGCTCTCCCGCGACGCCGCGGCCCGCTGCGACGCCTCGAGGGGTTCCTCCGAAACCGCCTCGGAACGGAACGTTTTCCCGAAAAGGTCCACCGAAAACTCAAGCCTCAGCGGCTGGCCGACCCGCGCGGTCAGAACGGCCTGGATCGGCGTCCGGCGGCGCTGGAGTTTCATTTCCGTCGCCAGCGTCCGGTTCAGTTCGTAGTCGAACGTCTTGTACAAAAGCGCGGCCCCAGGCGGGACCGGGACCCCAAGCGAAACCTCCGCCCCGCGCGGGGCCTGGGGGACGATTTCGCCCGTCTTTTCCAACACGATGCGGCTCACGTTCAGCCCGTCGATCTTCTGAAGGTTTCGGTCGAGAAAAACCACACCGTCCCCATTGCGCAGCGGAGCGGTCAGGCGGATCCGGCGCTTCTGGATCTCGCCCGCCTTCACGCCCCACGACGCCGAGAACGCCGTGTTCAGAAAGTCCGGGTCGTGCTCGTAAAAGTAGCCTTTCGAGTAGCCGCGGTTGAACAGACGCTCGATCCCCGGGTGCGGCCGCGTCTGGACCGGGGCCTTTTCGATTTTTTCCAGTACGTTTTCAAGCCGCTCGGGGCTCGCATCGCGCAGCGTATCGATCATCCCGCGGTAGTACCGCACCGCCTCGAAGACATACTCGGGCGACTTCATGCGCCCCTCGAGCTTGATCACGTCCACGCCCATCGCGAAAAGCCGGGCGATTTCGGGAAATTCCTGCCACTGATCGGCCGAGGAAAGGAGAAAACCGTCGCGCCCCTTCGGCGCGTCGAGCCGTTTGTACTTCTGGCGGCACGGCTGGGTGCACATTCCGCGGTTTCCGCTTCGACCGCCGATGAAACTGGAGAGGAAGCACTTTCCCGAGCACGCCAGGCAGAGCGCTCCCGAGGCGAAAACCTCCAGCTCGACCGAAACGGCCTTCCGGATCGCCGCGATCTCCTTGAGGGAAAGCTCCCGGGCGAGCACGAGCCGCCGAAAGCCCTGCTCCTGCGCCCAGACCGCCTCTTTGGGCGACGCGATGGAAAGCTGGGTCGAAGCGTGCCGCGGCCAGTCGGGGTAATGGACCCGCAAATAGTCGGAGAAACCGAGGTCCTGAACGATCACCGCGTCCACCCCGGCGGCGTACAGAAGGTCGAGCGACTCGTCCAGCGCATCAAATTCTTCCTGGGCCATGATCGTGTTGAGCGTGACGTTCACGGCCGTCCCGTACCGATGAGCCTCCCCCACGGCGTCGCAGTACTCCTGAACCGAAAAATTCTTCGCGAAGCGGCGCGCCCCGAAGCCGGAGATCCCCATGTAAACCTCATCCGCACCGGCACGGATCGCGGCGTTCATGCAGTCAATATTTCCGGAAGGGGCCATGATTTTCATCGTTCTTACCCTGAAACGAAAAAGGAACAAAAGCGCGACTTGAGAAACGAAAAACTTCCGACTTCATTTTACCACTTTTTCTCTTTTTTTCCACCCCTCTCCTAAAATTTTTACATTTTTTTCATTTCCCCATTGAAAAAAAACTTTTTATGCGTATAATAAGTAAAGGAGTTTTATTTTTCAAAGAAATTTTGTGCGAAACAGACTATGAATCACCACAGAAAAATCCACGCTGGTTTCACACTCGTTGAGCTTTTGGTCGTGATTGCGATCATTGGAATGCTGGTCGGACTGCTCCTCCCAGCCGTTCAGCAGGCTCGTGAGGCCGCCCGTCAAATGCAGTGCGGGAACAATTTGAAAAACCTCGGTCTCGCCTCCCTGAATCATGAATCAACGACCCAAAAATTCCCGTCCGGCGGCTGGCATTGGGGATTCACCGGCGACCCGGACCGCGGCCTGAACCGGAATCAACCAGGTGGCTGGACGTTTTCACTCCTTCCGTTCCTCGAGCAGGACGCCCTATACAAGCTGGCCTCGAACGGTCAGCCCGACACGCCGGACAAAGTTAACGCCTCCGTCACGTTGCAAACCCCCGTGGCGGCTTTATACTGCCCGTCCCGCCGTTCCGCCAAAATTTACCCTGGGGCGAACGACTCGCTGATCAACGCGGACGTCGCAAGCCTGAAAACCACCGGATCCTGTATGCTTGCCAAGGCGGACTACGCGGCCAATTACGGCGGCAACGTCTCGAATCCAGGCGAAGCGCGCATTTACCCGAGCTCCTACTCCCAAGCCAACGAATATAACAGGAACAGAAGTTGGCCCACCCAAACGGCAAACGGCGTGGTTTTCTCATGCAGTGAGGTCACAATCGGGCAGATTCGCGACGGAACGACCAACACGTACCTGATCGGCGAAAAGTACCTGAAATCGGACGCCTACGAAACCGCCGGAAGCTCCAGCGACGATAACGGCGTCTGGGTCGGCTCGGACTGCGATAATTGCCGCGTCACGTACAAAGCCTCGACCAGCACGCCGATGCAGGACCGCGCCGGTTACGATGAGTACTCCATGCGTTTCGGTGCACCCCACTCCGGTTCCTTCGGAATGTGCATGTGCGACGGTTCCATTCAGCGCATTTCCTACTCCATCGACCAGGAGACCCACTACTATTTGGGCGTCCGGAACGACGGTCAGGCAGTGAACCTGAACCAGTAATCACTGCGGCACAGCACTTCCGCGGCAAGAACTTACACGGCTAAAGCGTCAAAAAAACCAGGCGTGAACCTTCCGATGCGAAGCAAAAAGCACCAGATCGTTCACGCCTGATTTGTTTTTTAACGCCCGTTTTTGATTTTTTCCAGATCGTCCCAGAAGCCCGGGTAAGTTTTCACCGTGCAGCCGGGATCCAGGATCGTCACCCCTGAAAGCCGCAGCCCCGCGATGGCGAAACTCATGGCCATCCGGTGGTCGTTATACGTTTCCACCTCTACCGCCGGCGGCGATTGTTTGAGGGGCTGGATCGTCATTCCGTCCTCAAATTCTTCGACTTCGGCCCCAAATTTTCGCAGTTCCGTCACAACCGCATGGATCCGATCCGTTTCCTTGACCCGCATATTGGCCACGTTCCGGATCGTGGTCGGCGAGTCCGCAAAGAGGGCCACGACGGAGAGCGTCTGCGCCGTGTCGCTGATGAAGTGCATATCCGTTTCGATCCCATGCAGAGGTGCACCCGGCGCACGCCGCACCCGGATCGCGTCGGCAAGGTACTCGACCTCGCAGCCCATTTTCGCGAGGCAGTCGCAGAAACCGACGTCCCCCTGAAGGGCGTTTTTCGTGAGGTTCCAGACGGTCATTTCCCCCCCCGCCACGGCCGCCGCCGCGAAGAAGTAACTGGCCGCGGAAGCGTCCGGCTCGATCACGTACCGGATCCCCCGGTATTTTTGCCCGGCCGAGATCCTGAAAACGCATTCCTCTGGCTCGTCCGCCGTCACGCCAAACGCGCGCATGACCTCCATGGTCATGGTAATGTACGGCCTTGAAACCAGCCCGCCGGAAATGGCGATCGTGGTCTCTTCCCTCGCGTATGGAACCGCCATCAGGAGGCCGCTGAGGAACTGGCTCGAAATATTGCCGGGAATCACCGCGCGGCCGCCCGGGATCCCGTCCGCGTGAAGCAGAACCGGTGGGCAGTCATTTCCAAGTTCCGCCTCCACCCGAACGCCGAGCTGACGCAGACCGTCCAGCAGGTCCCCCAACGGGCGCTGGCGCATCCTTTCCACGCCGTCCAGCCGAAACAGACCGTGGGCGTTCGCGCACATCGCGGTCAGAAACCGGATCGTCGTCCCACTGTTCCCGCAAAAAAGCTCCACCGGCTCGTTTTTCAGGTCTGACTTTCCGTCAGTTTTCGTCTTCTGAAACGCTCCACCGTTTCCGTGGACGCGGATTTCCGCAGTGGCGGGATCGTGTTCGAGCTGAACGCCCATTTTTCGCAGAGCGCCCATCATCATTTGCGTATCTTCGGAATCGAGCGCACCGGTCAGCAACGATTCCCCCTCCGCGGCGGCGGCAATCGCCAACGCTCGATTGGTGATGCTTTTCGACCCGGGCGGGGTCATTTCCGCGTGGATTGGCGAAGAAACAGGGGAAAGTAAAATGGAGGTCATGAGGGAATTTTAACGGAAAAGAGAATTGGGTGAAGGAACGAATGAAAATGAAAGAGGAATGAGGGATCGGGATCCAAACTCCTGATTCCTGAATCGATCTCCGATAAATTAAATCGGATTTACGGAATAGAATCTTGATTTTTCATAAAAAAAACCGATTTAAAGAGGAAATACACATTGACAAAATCAGGTAAAAGAGTTACACTTGATATAAATGCGGTCTTTTCGTTTTTTTCCTGATTTTGAGCAATGAGTCAGTTTGCGTCGCCAATCCGTTTCCTTTGCGCAGTCATTTGCCTGACGCTGGGGGCTCTTGCCTTTTCAGGATGCCAGTCCAACATGCTGCTGCTGACGAAAAGCACGCCGAACACTCCGGTTCAGGATGATGACTTCCTCCTTTCAGGTCGGCTCGCCAATTCCGAAACGGTCCTTTTGGAAGTTTTCATCGTCCGCTGCCCGTTTAACGACCCCGAGTTGAATTCGACCCTTTGGAAAGACGTCGATGAGCAGGTTTTTTCAGCCGCCCTGCGTCGGGAACTTACCGCCAACGGTTTTCGCGCCGGTTTGATCGGGAATCAGCTTCCCTCCTCGTTTTTGCGAATTTTGAAAACCCGCGATGATGTGGATCCTTCCCAGATCGTTACGACGATCCGGCTGGATGAACTGGCCAATCAGACAGTCGTCCGCAAGACGATCGCCTCCCGCAACGGTCAGAAAAACGAAGTGAATGTTTCGAACGTGAAAAAGCAGTCCACGATCCTTTTCAATGAGAACGGGGCCTTGGGCGGTGAAACGTTCAATGATGGCCAGGCGGTCATGGTCATCCGGACGCAGACCCGGGGCGACGGGAGCGTCACGCTGGACCTTTTGCCAGAAGTCCAGTACGGCCAGCCGCGCCAGACATTTCAGTACGATGCCGGTTCTGTCACGATGGCAACCGCGCGTCCCAAACGGGCGTTTGACTCCTTGCACAGTGAAATCACGGTTCAGCCGGGTCAGTTCGTCGTGATGACTTCCCGACCGGAAATGAGCGGAAACGTCGGTTCGTTCTTCTTCACGGATGAAGAGGCAGAATCAGGGACCGAGCAGAAACTCCTCTGCTTCCGCGTTTCCTATACGCAGCACAACGACATGTACACGGAAGACGGCACATTGCCAATGGACCCGTCTGACTCCGGTTTGGCTGCCGGGAAATGCTCCGAAGAGGACGCTAAAGAAGAAAAAGAAGAAACGGAATCAGACCCATCCACCGGGGAATGAAATGATTTACGTAGGCAGTCCGTCCACTGCCTGGTTTCGTGACTCCATCAAATAAAACCCAATGAACGCACCAACCTCCAATCCAAACCAGACCGAAATTCAGATTGTGCCGGTCAAGACTCCTGCCCAGCGCAAAATATTTGTGAATTTCCCTTGGACGATTTATAAAAACGATCCGAACTGGGTTCCTCCCATGAAAAGTGAAATTTATACTTTTCTGGAACCCAAAAAGCATCCTTTTTATGAATTTGGTACCGCACAAGCGTTCCTGGCGTTTCGTAACGGCGAACCTGTAGGGCGCATCCTCGCGTCTGACGATCCCATCACCAATAATCGCAAAGGAACCAATCTCGGCACGTGGGGAATGTTTGAGTGCTTTGAGGACACGCAGGCCGCAAAAGCCCTTTTGGACGCCGCTTACGACTGGTGCCGCGAGAATCACGGCCGCGAAAAGATCCTTGGTCCCATGACTTTTTCGACCAATTACGACATCGGAATGCAGATCAAAGGATTCGATACGCCGCCCAAAATCGGCATGTGCCACAATCCCCAGTATTACGCCCAGCTTGTTAAGGACGCCGGGGCGGTCAAATGTCAGGGGCTTTATGCGTGGTGGTTTGGACGTTCCAACGAAATGCTGCAAAAATGGCAGAAACGAATCGACTGGTTCAAAAAACGTTCTGCGATCACCTACCGATCCTTTGATCCGACGAATTTTGAGAAAGAGATCCGGATCTGCCGCGAAGTGTACAATACTTCCATGCGCGATAATTGGCAGTACGCCGAGCTGAGCATTGGGGAAATGGAAGTCATGGCGCACCAGATGGTCCAGCACGCGGACCCGAAGCACATTTTTCTGGCTTTTGACGGAGAAAAACCGGTTGGATTTTCCATCACGCTTCCGGACCTGAACGAGGCGCTCATCCACCTGAATGGCACATTGCTCCCGTTTGGCTTCCTGAAGTTTTTGTATTACCGCCGCAAGATCACCTCCTGCCGCATGATGGTCATGTGCGTCGATCCGCAGTACCGTCGGCGCGGGATCGTGGAGATCCTCGTGTACAATACGCTGAAGCACGGCCTTGAAAGCGGCTACCAGGGGGCCGAACTGGGTTGGACCTACTGCGATAATCACGCGGTGAACGTGGTCATCGAGCGCTGCGGAGGAATCCCCTACAAAGAATACGAGCTTTACGAGTACGCAAAATGAGAGAGGATCGGAAAATGAAAGCTTTCCCTCTCTCTTTTTCCTTCATTTTCACTTTTTGCTTTTGCGTTTTCGCATTCATCCACGTTCCGGTTCTGTGGGCTCAAGACTGGCTGGGACCGTGCGACGTTGCGCTTTCCCACGACGGTCAGATTCTCTTCACCGCCTGCTTCGATTCGGCCGAAATTCTCAAAACGGAAACCCGCTTTGACTCCGTTTTCCAGCGGATCCCGCTCCCAGCGTCCCCGACGGGCTTCACGCTTTCCCGGGACGGAAATCGGCTTTTCGTCACGTGCGACCCCAACGCGCAGTCGCTTCTTCCGACGCGCCCTGCCCCGACGCTCAAAAATCCCGCTTTGCTTTGCCTCGACGCGCAGACGGGTGAAACGCTCTGGCAGGCAGAAGTCGGCGAGGGGCCGCAGTCGCCGGTCCTTGATCCCGACGAAACGCGCGTTTACCTTTGCGCCCGATTTCAAAACCGCGTGGAAGTGGTGGACGTTGAAAAGCACGCCATCACGGCAAAGATCCCGATGGAACGCGAACCGTTCGCGTGCGCCGTCTCACCCGACGGAAAGACGCTGGTCGTTTCCAACCTCCTGATCGACGCCACCACTGCGGATGAGTACTGGCTCCCCGGCCACGCGGCCCTCGTCGACACGGAAACGCTGGAAACCCGCCTGGTCGAGTTTCCGAACGGGACGATCAACATGCGCGGCGTTTGCGTCTCGCCCGACGGCCAGTTCGCGTACGTTCTGCACTCCATGGGAAGCTACGCGATCCCGACCGGCCAGGTCAAAGGGGGCTGGATCAACATGAACGCGGTGAGTTTCATCAACCTCCAGACCGGCGAGCGAGAAGGAACGCTGACGCTCGACCATCTGGAATTTGCCGCCGCGAATCCGTGGGGGATCACCTGCTCGAAAGACGGCCGCTGGCTCGTGATTTCGCACGCCGGCACGATGGAGGTGAGCGTCATCGACCGCGTCGCGATGCACCCGCATTTCCTCAGCAGTCTGGCCCCTTACCCGTCGATCGGGGCCACGCCCGACCACGCTGGGGACTTGATCCCGGTCCAGCGCCGCGTTTGCACGTCAGGAAAAGGTCCGAGAGCCGTCACGATCGGCGAGGAAACCGGGGAAAACGGTCAGAAACGCCTCTACGCTTACGCGGCCTGCGTCTTTTCGGACTCGGTGGACCGGATCCTGATCGCCGAAAACCCGTTCAATACCGGCCGGACGATCCAACTCAATCCCAATGAGGCGATTCCCCGCCCGACTCTGGCACGTCAAGGGGAAAGCCTTTTCAACGACGGTTTCCTTTGCTTCGAGCACTGGCAGAGCTGCGCGACGTGCCACCCGGATGCCCGGTCGGACGCGCTGAACTGGGACCTCCTGAACGACGGTTCCGGCACCCCGAAGAACACGAAAAGCCTCCTTTACGCCCACTTCACGGCCCCCGCGATGGCCACGGGAGTCCGCGAGAACGCCGAGGCCGCCGTCCGGAAAGGGGTCGAGTTGATCCACTTCACCGAGCCGCGGGAAAAGGACGCGCTCGCAATGGACGCATACCTCTCGGCCCTCAAAGCCCGCAAAGCGCCGATCCTGCGGGAGGCCGAGGAAAACCCGGAGGTGAACGCCTCCATCCAGCGCGGCCGCAGGCTTTTTTTCGGCCCGAAAACCCAGTGCGCCTCGTGCCACACCGGGGAGTTTTACACGGACTGCCGCCTCCACCGCGTCGGAACGGAGACGGCTTACGAGACGCGCCCGCTCGATACGCCAACGCTTCGTGAGTGCTGGCGGACCGCCCCGTACCTGCACGACGGCCGTTTCCGGACCATTTTTGACCTTTTGAAAGACGGAAAGCACGGCTTCACCGCGCCCCTGACCGATTCCGAGCTCCGGGACCTCGAGGCGTTCGTGCTTTCGCTCTAAAAGTTTTCAGTTACCACTTCCTCAGCCACCAACCACCCCATGCAAACTTCCGTCGCCATTTGCACCTTCAACAGTGCGCGCTTTTTACCGTTCCAGCTCGCCAGCATCGCGTCCCAAAGCGTGCTTCCGGACGAGGTGGTGGTCTGTGACGACGGCTCGACGGACGAAACCATTTCGATTTTGGAACGCTGGGCAGCAGAAGTTCCTTTTCCGGTCAGAATCCAGAAAAACCCGCAGAATCTCGGCTACACTCAGAATTTCGGCCAGGCCGTTTCGCTCTGCCGGGGCGACGTCATTTTCCTCGCGGACCACGACGACGTTTGGTTTCCGTGCCGCATTCAGCGGACGCTTGAGGCGTTTGGGGCCGACCCGGAGCTCGGCCTGGTGACCTCCGACGCACAGATCATCGACGCCGAAGGGAACGACCAGGGGATGAATCTCCTCGAATTCGTCACGCGGATGCACCTGCACAAATTTTGGCGCTTTTTCTTCCCGACGGACCTGAAAATGACGCTTTGGACCGGCTGCACCATGGCACTGCGGCGGGAGTTTTTGGCGCCGTCGCTCCCGATTCCTGCGGGGATCGCCTGCCACGACGTCTGGTTTTACCTCACGTTCGCGCTCAGCTCGAAACTCGCGTTTCAGCCCGAGCCGCTGATCCAGTACCGGCTTCACGGAAAGAACAATTCGACGGCGCCGACCGCGGCGTTTCTGCGGGAGAATCCTTCCCGGTGGCACTACTTCAACGCATTCATCGAAACGCTGCAAAGCACGCATCCGACGCTGATCGACGCGCTGGAAACGTTCACGCTTTCCCTCCCGGCGACGCCGCGCACCGAGCGTTTTTTACGGGATCTGCGCCGTCACAAGCGGCACTTTCTCGCCCGCATGGAAGCCTCGAAACACCACCCGGGTTTCATCCTGCGCGAGCTGCTCAACGGCGGGTACTTCACCCACCCCGAGCCCGTGCGGAGCGTGCTCTACGATTTGAAGTCGTGCTTTTTTTAGTTTTCATGGAATCCCCTGATTCTATTAATTAAGAGGTTTCCACGGAAAATCTTTCTTTTTTTCTCGCGAATACTTGACTTTTTCCCTCTCTTGGGCTAAAATTAAGTGAAATTTCCATCAACTCTCGCACAAAGGATTTTGCACTCATGAAACCCCGTTTTGCACTCGCATTTTTGTTCGTCCTCGTCCTTTTCAGCTGCGCCGGACTGCGTGCCGAGCAGGTCGTGGAGTCCGACTGGCTCACGATCAAAGCCCCGGAAAAAGCAGTTCCAGGTCAGGAATTTGAGGTGAAGATCACCCCGAAAAAAATCCCCGATGGTCAGAAAATCGGCGGGGACCTGCACTGGTCGCAGAGGGGCAACTACATCGGTTACGCGTCATGGGGCGGTGCTCCGAAACCCGCGAAAAGCGGCGAAACGCTGGTTTTCCGCTACAGAATGCCCGACTACCAGGCCGACGATAAAGGGGTCCAGCCGATCTACTTCCTCACGACCAAAGGGTGGGACGAATCGACGCTAAAGGCGTACGGGCCGGTCGTTTTGCCGGAAATGAATGACGAGATCCGCGCGACGATGCGCCCCGAGACCGCCACGTTCCGGAAAAGCTGGCTGATCCTCGGCGATCCGCAAAGCCCGGACGGCGGGAAGCCCGTCTGGAAAAGCGGCGAGAAAATCGTGATCCCGGGGGAATATTACATTGACCCGTCCGACGACTGGGGCAAAACGACGCTTTCCATCTGGTGCCTCGGTCCGTGGATCGACTGCCCGGACGGGAAGTACGAGAAAAACAAAACGCACAAATCGGGCCGCTGCGGGATCCGCGACACGGAGTGCGAGATCGGAAAGATCGTGAAAACCCAGTGGGAACTGACGCTTCCCCAGGCGTACGCTGACGAGCCGCTCGAAAAGGGGAAAATGGGCGATTCGCTCCTCCTTGTGGCGCAGCTCAAGGGCCGCGACAATAAAAACTGGCCGTGGCAGACGCGCCGCGGACTTCCGGGCGTTAAGGCCCAGGGGAACTGCTTCACGCTGAGCGCTCCGGCGCCGGGGAACCTTTTCACTTACGACGAGCCGGTCGTGATGAACGTCCGCGCGACGGAAAAGGGCCGGGAGCTTCAAAACGAAAAACTCACCTGGAACGTTAAAAATATTGAAGGGAAAACCCTCCTTTCCGGCTCCGAGACTTTCCCGCCGAAAGAGGGGAAAAAGCTCCAGATCCCGTTGAAGCTCAACGAAAAAGGGACCTTCCTCTTCCATGCGGAGATCGCGGGAAAAGACGCCCGTGAGGTCACGTTCGCCCGGATCCCGGATCTGGCCAAGATCATCGGCGGCGGCCCGACCCCGTTCGGCGGGCAGAAGTTTTTCGGTGATGAAGAAGCCGCTCGGGCCGCACGCCGGATCGGGATGAGCGTCTGCCGCGTCTGGATGTCGTGGAAAGACTTTGAACCGCAGCGCGGCGTTTTCAATGAGGCGGCCTTCAAGAACATGCACGAGAAACTGGCCGTTCTGCGCAAAAATCACATTCAGGCGTGGCTCCTCTTCGACGGTTTCCCGATTTGGGCGATTCAAAACCCGAAGAGCTACGGCGGCCAGTTCCAGGCTTTCCCGGTCCTTGACGCCGACGTGGAACGGATCATCACGCGCCTGACGAAAGAATTCGGGAACGAAATCATCGGCTTCGAATGGCAGAACGAAATCGTTCCGGGCGACGCCTGCGCCGATCCGGTCGCCGAGTATTTGCGCTTCTGCCGGGTCGCCGACGCGGCCTCGAAAAAGGTGAACCCGAAACTCCGGAACCAGATCGCGGGCGGGCTCTGGCCGCAGTCTTTCCGTCAGAATTTGATCGATGCGGGGATCATGGAGTTCACGGACATTTTGCCGGTCCACTACGGAACGGGAAGCTCCGTCCGCGCGGCCTGGCGTGATTTGGCCTCGGTGGGCGCCGATTCCCACGCCGTGGTTTGGGATAATGAAACGGCCCGAGGCGTTTCCACGTGGGGAATGCCGCTTTCCGAAGCGATGAAGCAGACGGAGCAGACCGACTTCCTCTTCACGCACTTCCCGGAAGAGCTTCTGGCCGGCTGCGAGAAGATCGTTTTGTTCGGCGGTGAAGCCTCCCCCTCGGGCGACTGGAGCATTTTCTGGGCGGATCATTCTCCGCGTCCTTCGGCTACGGCGTTTGCGGTCCTCGCGTACGCACTGGCCGACGCGAAGCCGATCGGCGAAATTTCGGTCGGAAAGAAAGACTCACTTAAACTCTTCGAGCGTCCGAAGCGCGGGCCGGTCCTCGTCGTTTCGTCGATCGAAAAGGGCGGGGAAACCGTCCGCCTGGCCGTTGGAAAAAGGGCGAAACTCCGCAAAATCGACCAGCAGGGGAACGAGACCGAGCTGAAAAACGTGGACGGTTTCGTGACGCTCAACCTCACGGAAAGCCCGTACCTGGTGGAGGGCGGCGTCCCGGACGTGCTTCGCGCGCAGATCGTCCTTTCCTTCCCGGGGACCTCCAGCGGAACGCCGACCTTCACGGCCGTGGCGGGGCAGACGCTTGAAATCCCGCTCCGTCTGACCAACGGCCTGGAACGTCCGGTCGCCGGCACCGTTTCGCTCGGTTCCGAGTCCGTCGAGTTCCAAAAGCTGAAAGCGGGCGCAAGCCGCTCGGTCATTCTGAAGCTTTCGAACGTGAAGGCCGGCACGGCGCAGGGCGTCGTGACGCTGAAATTCAGGGACGCGGAGCTCCCGGCCGTTTCGCGCCGGATCGTCATCAACGCGGTGAATCCCGAGGAGATCGGAAACCTGCTTCAGAACGCCGGCTTTGAGCAGGCGGAGGGCCAAAACGCCGACGCGGCCGCGGCCTGGGGCAGCTCGGGGAAAGTCGGAAAGCGCGTCCCGTGCAAGGACCCTGACGCCGTGGGCCATGGGGATTTCGTGTACCGCTTCGAGAATACAAAAGGCGGCTACCAGAGCATCTGGCAAGGCGTCCCGAAACTCCCGACCGTCGGCGGCGAGTACGTGTACTCGTTCTGGGTCCACTCGGACGACCTGACGACCGGGTCCAACCTCGGCGGCAGAACGCAGGAAGGAAAGACTTGGGACTGGCACTGGCTCCAGGTCTTCCAGGCTCCGAAGAATCAGCCGACGTGGCGCGTCGTTTCGAAGCGTCTGGAACTTCCGGCCGGGACGGTGAGCGTTACGGCGGCGCCGGTCTGCCAAGGCGATGGCTGGACCGAGATCGATAATGCGCAGCTGGTACCGTACGAAGGGACGGATTACGCCGCCTTTGCGCCTCGCGCGGAGAAAATTTCGATCGACGGCGACCTGAGCGACTTCCAGAAATCGGCCCCGATCCCGCTCTTGGGCGAGAATCAGGTCAAAGCCCTCGATCCGGCTTACGTCTGGAGTCCGAAAAACGCAAGCGCTGCCGCGTACTTCAACTACGACGAGAATTTCCTCTACCTGGGCGTGGAAGTGCTTGACGACCGGCACGTCGCGGATAGAACCGAGGCGGAATGCGCGAATTACGACTCGGTCCGCGTCGCGATCCACCCGATGAACCGCCTGCCGGGCGAGGAAAGCCGCGCGTTCTGCTTCGATTTGAGCTCGGCGGCCCCGGGCGGAAGCGGAAAGCACACGCTTTACCGTCCCGCGGAGTACTCTGGCGGCCTGAAGAGCGGCTCACTGGCGAAGGACTCCTCGGTTTACGATTTCGTGGTGAAGCGTGACGGAAACCGCACGGTTTACGAGCTTGCGATGCCGTGGAGCGACCTGGGCGGCCCGGCGGGGATCATCGGGACGAAAATCGGCGTTTCACTGCGCCTGACCGACTGCGATGCGCAGAAACCCGCCGCGTACCTGCTCTGGGGCGAGGGGCTTTACCCGGCGTGGAGTCCGTCTTCGTTTGGCGTCCTGACGCTCACGAAGTAAATTTTTCACCCACGGGATGAAATTCCTGGGTCGTATAAGTTTAAGGAGGCAAATCATGCCCTCAAAAAACCATGCGCATTTGAATTCCGATTCGGCCGGGTCGGGAACTTCCGTTTCCGCTCAGTCCAAGGCTTCTGAAAGTCCGGAGGCTCAGCCCGTTTCTGAGTCTTCCGGATCTTCCGGGCCTTCCGTTTCTCTGAAATCCGTGCTTAACCAGCCCAGGACCGTAGGAGTTGCGCCTGAACAGGATTCAACTTTTACCCAGGAAACTGAAGAAAATCCCAAGATGGGAGTGGATGTTTCTGCCACCAGGACAATGGACCCGGATGAGCAGGACGAGAATCTTCCCTTTGCGGAAGTCGCCTCGGTGAAAATCGATAATAATAATTTACTCGATCTTGGGGTCATTTTCGACGAATACGAACTGATCCGCTTCATCGGAGGCGGCGGGATGGGAAACGTTTGGCTCGCACAGGACTCCAACCTGAACCGGCTGGTGGCTCTGAAGGTTTTGCAGTCCGACAAGAACGTAAAAGGGGAAATCATTCAGCGTTTCTATTCGGAGGCGCAGGTCGCCGCGTTGATGAACCACCCGAACATTTCGCAGATTTACGCATTTCGTGACCATCGTGACGTGCATCGGATGTACCTCACGATGGAGTACGTTCCGGGGGAAAACCTCCGCGACCGCGTAAAGAATTCCGGCGTTCTGAAAGTTTCCGAAACCATCTGGATCGCGATTCAGATCACGCACGCGCTGATCCACATGAAAAAATTCCACGTGGTGCACCGTGACATTAAACCGTCGAACATTCTATTGAAAGAAAACGGCGAGGCGAAGCTGATCGACTTTGGTCTGGCGCGAATCACCGCAAACTCACCCGAAAATGGCATGGTTTCGGTCCAGAAAGACATCACCCAGGTCGGGGTGACGCTTGGAACTTTCGACTACATCTCGCCGGAACAGGCACGAGACCCGCGCATGGTCGATTCCCGGAGCGATATTTACTCGCTGGGCTGCACGCTGTACTACCTGCTGACGGGCCACCCGCCGTTTCCCCAGGGAAATCCGCTTCAGAAACTGCTGCAGCATCAGAGCGACAATCCGATGGAAGTGCGTCTTTCCCGCGTGGACGTTCCGGATTCCCTGAGTGAAATTCTAAACAAAATGATGAAAAAGAATCAGGACGAACGCTACGGCTCGCCGGAAGAACTCCTTGCCGATCTGGAAGCGACGGCTCAGGAAATCGGTCTTTCTTTTCAGGGCGCGACCTCGACGCTGCCGTTCAAAGAATTTCCAACGATCCCGAACGAAAAGGCGGTTTTTCTGAAACGTCACGTCATGCCGCATCTTTTCTGGATCGTTCCGCTGGTGGTTTTCCTGTTTGCCGTCTGGTTCCTCCAAAGGACCTGGACCCCCACGCCGACGGAACTGGAACTTCCCCCCGCGCCCGTGGAGGAGATTTAGAAGTTTTCAGTTCCCGGTTTTCAGTTTTCAGTTGGGAGAAAGGATTCCTCCCCCCCGCGAAGGCCTCCTGACTCCTAACTCTTCTTCACGCACTCCGTCGCGATCTGTTTCAGTCCGAAGAGGTCCAGTTTGCCGCTTCCCAAAAGCGGGATTTGCGGGATCTGGAAGAAGGAATCCGTGCCGGGGATCCAGAGGTTCGGAATCTTTTGCTCTTTCATTTTCGCGCATATTTCCGCCGGGCTGAGCGGCAATTCCGTGTAAAGGACCACCAGACGCTCGCCCTTTTTCTCATCCAGAACCGACGTGACGCACAATTTGATCTCCTCGTCAGCCTTGAAGCCCAGAATCTCGTTGATTTTGTCTTCCAGCCCCTCGTGCGGAACCATCTCGCCGCCGATTTTGGCGAAGCGGCTCAAACGCCCCTCGATGAAGATGAAACCGTCTTCGTCCTGCCGCACGATGTCGCCCGTGCAGTACCAGCCGTCCTTGATGACTTCCGCGGTCTTTTCCGGGTCGTCGTAGTACCCCTTCATGATGTTTTCGCCCGTGCACCACAACATTCCGATCTCGCCGATCGGGCACGGCTCGCCGGTTTCGAGGTTCAACACTTTGACCTTGATCCCGGGCATCGGGAAACCAACCGACTCGTCCTTCGGCATCGGTTCCCAACCGCGCGAGTGACGGGATTCCGGAATATTGGCCGCGATGACCGGCGAGGTTTCCGTGATTCCAAACCCCTGGATCGGGCGAATCCCGAATTTCTGCTCGTACTCATCCATCAGCGAGACGGGGCAGCGTTCACCGCCGGAAACCACGAGGTTCACCGACGCCAGGTCCTCACGTTCCATGCGACGGGCGTACAGACGCAGAAAAGTCGGCGTTCCGAGGAAAAGCGTCGGCTTGTACTTTTTGCACAGACGCTGGATCGGCCGAATGTCGAGCGGCGAAACATGGTAGTAACCGGACATTCCGCGCGTCAGGACAGACCAAAGCGGGCCGGTGAAGCCGAAAGAATGGAAAAACGGCAGCGCTCCGAGCATACTGTCGTCCTTAAAG
This sequence comes from Thermoguttaceae bacterium, assembly GCA_017447865.1. Taxonomy (GTDB): domain Bacteria; phylum Planctomycetota; class Planctomycetia; order Pirellulales; family Thermoguttaceae; genus RGIG3701. The sequence goes on along the minus strand of JAFSMO010000007.1, from coordinate 90,013 downwards.
AAACCGAAGAAATTGGAGTAGCACTTGATATTGCTCCCGATGTTCCGGTGAGTCAGCATCACCGCCCGGGGCATTCCCGTCGAGCCGGAGGTGAACAGGATCCCCATCACGTCGTCCATCTGGATCGAATTCAGCCCCAGCTGACGGTTAACCATCGAGACCGGCAGGACCTTCGCCTGAAGGAATGCGATCAGTTTGTCGGGCAAAGTCAAGAGCGGCATCAGGTCTTCGAGGTAAACCACCTCGCAGTTCGGCTCGTAGTTGAACTTTTCCATGACCTTCCGGCTCGTGATGAGGTGCCGGATTTTGACTTTCGTGATGCACTTGTTCATCACGTCCGGGCTCACGGTGTAATTCAGGTTCACCGTCACCCGTTTGTCGAGCGTCAAAGCGGCGTTCACCAGCACGGACGGAACGCAGGGCGGGATCAGAATTCCAACGTTCTTTTCATCGGGCGAAAGGACTTTCCGAAGAAGCCGGCGCAAAACCAGCGCGCGCAGCAGAGCGTCCGCCCCCTTCAATTCACCGGTGAGAAGATCAGCGATGACCACACGTTTCGCGCAGTCCGTTTTCCAGTGACGGACCATCGAACGGACCGGAATTTCATCATATTTCAAAGGTTCGTAAGCTGAATCTGCGTTAATCATCTTTTTCTCCCATTTTAAAATTTTCCCATTTTCTATTAATATATAGAAAGTCCAAAATATTTCAACCGTATTTAGACCAAATTCAGCAAGTTTAACAGACCTTTTACACAAGAAACGCACCGCGGCGAAAATTTGAGAAATTTCACGAAAAATTCCTGGCCCCCCCTTGAAAAAAAACCGAAATATGCTATACTGTTTTCAATCTTTTCGGGGAATTAGCTCAGTTGGGAGAGCGACTGGCTGGCAGCCAGTAGGTCAGCGGTTCGAACCCGCTATTCTCCACTCAACGAAAAAGGACGTGATTTTGGGTCACGTCCTTTTTTTGTATTGTGTGGAGTGCGGTGATACAGCCGCGCAAGCGGCATTCACCGCTTTCACTTAGCGACCGAAAAACATTGCGCTCAAAAACGATTTTTCACGTGGGCAGCGTCCAGACCACTTCAGCGGCAAAAGTCGCTTCGCTCCTGTATTGCCGCAAGGGAAAGCGATGAATGTCGCTTGCGCGACTGTATCATCGCACTCCAAAAAATCCGGCGAGGACGCCGGTCCTCCGTATCTGAAATTACGCGCTTGGTCTTTCGGGTAAACCCCCTCGCTTTTTTCACCCTCCGGGAGAAAAAAGTCTCGCCCGTAAAGAATTTAAGGGCCGCGGTGGGAGGAACATTTTGAAAATTGTTCCTCCCCCGGGACCCCCTCTTTCAAAAACTTTTTGATGTTTTAGTTTTTGATTTTCTTTTGATCTTTTTTCTTTTTCTTTCTTTAGAACCACGCGCTCGTGAACCCACCATCCACGCTGATCACCGCGCCCGTAATAAACTGCCCCGCCTTCTTCGAAAGCATCAGCAGCGCGGCGCCGATCAACTCGTCCGGCTCGCCGTAACGCTTCATCGGCGTGTGGCCCATGATGTTCGCAACGCGCTTCTCATCAAGCAGCTTGCGGTTCTGCTCGGCCGGGAAGAAACCGGGGCAGATCGTGTTGCAGCGGACCCCTTTCAGGGCGAGGTCCTGCGCAATGTTGTTGCTCAGATTCAGCACGCCGGCTTTGCTCGCCGCATAGCCAAAAACGCGGGAAAGCGGCAGGATCGAGTTCACGCTTCCGAAGTTCAGGATGGAGCCGCCGCCGTTCTCAGCCATGTGCTTGCCGAAGATCTGGCACGTGTTGAACGTCCCTTTCAGGTTGATGTTCATGATGAAGTCCCACTTCTCCTCGGGGTAGTCAAGGAAGTCGGACCCGTAATTGACGCCGGCGGCGTTCACGAGACAATCGACCTTCCCGTTGATTGCCGCGGCAACGTTCAGAGCGGCTTCGACCGAGGCGCGGTCCGTGACATCAATGAGGGTCCAGGACGCTTTTCCGCCCAATTCACAGATCTGGGCGCAGCGCTGCACGCAGGGGTCCTCGCGCACATCAGCGATCACCACATGAGCGTCGGCCTGAGCCAGCCCGCGGGCGATCGCACCGCCCAATTCCCCGGCACCGCCGACCACGACCGCGACCTGACCGTCAAAACCAAACAAATCCTGAAGATATTCAGCAGTAGGCATTTTTTCTCCTTGGAAATGATAGAGAACAAAGAAGGAAGGGGAACCGGATCAGCTCCCCCTGCTTCCATTTTCACGTTTTCCGAAAGTTCCACAAAAACTTTTAAATCCCGAAATACAGCACCAAACGATGGTGATTCCGGTAGTAATCGATCCGGTCAAACATTTCTTTGTATTTTCCGATCCCGCGAATGATGAGGGGATTGGTCTGGGACGCCGTCCCGTTTTTGAAACGAATGATGATCGTCCCAGTATGAATGATACGTTCCCAAATGGAACGCCGAAGATCAATTTCGATAATATCCGAAAGCTGGAACGTTTGCACTTTTTGTTTGAACAGGCCGTGCGTGAACTCAAAATGGTCCGGCGTGAGATAAAATTTCATGCAGACACGCCGCAGGATAATGATTCCCAAAAGATACACTGCATACCCTCCGCACACGGCAATTCCACCATAAAAGGCAAAATTGGTCCAGAATGCGTTCTCCTTGCCAAAGTGGTAAATCAGGACGAAAATGATGATCAGCGCCAATTCTTTAAGCCATTCGTCCAGCATATCACGCAATTTGTATTTCCATTGCAGATTTTTTTCCGGACGTTCAGGAAAATGGTTTTCGTAATATTTTTTCAGCGTCATTTCACTCATACCTGGCCCCCTTTCTGAGAATCACCTGTAATCTGATTCTTGAAACGTTCACCCATGTGGTTACGAACAAACAGTCGGTAATGGTTTATCGTTTCCATGACTTCCAGCGGATTGCTTAAACCTTTGAGGTGAAGAATACGGGCGTTACGCAGAAGGTCTTCTGTAGTGCTTCCCGCGCCATCCATCCCGTGACTGTGAACTTTCAACTCAATCGTCCCCACACCGAGAATACGCTGCCAAAGGTTACGCGCCATATTGACCTGCGCGATATCCCATACGGCAATTCGACGTTCTTTCGTGACAAAAAAACCGGTTTTCATCGTGAAAACAACAGGGTTTAGCTTGTAGTAGGTGCAGAATCGCGAGAAAAAGACCTCTGAAATCAGGTTGACAGCATAGCAGACACAGAAAATCCCGAACAAAACCCGAAGAGCAATGAAATAAAAGTCCAAAATACTCTTTTCGGCCTTTTTCTCAAGCTCGCGGACTTTATCCATTTCACTGGTCTTCGACTCTTCATCGGTCTTGGATTCCTCACTGGCCTTCGGCTCTTCAACGGTTTCCGCAGTATCCGCAACTGAGGAAGACATGCTTTCGGTTTGTACTTCCACTGGGGCAGCCTCCTCAGCCGGAGCAGCTTCTTCTGTCGGAGCGGTTTCTTCAGCCGGAGCGGCTTCTTCTGCCGGAGCAGCTTCTTCAGCCGGAGCGGTTTCTTCTGCCGGAGCGGTTTCTTCAGCCGGAGCGGTTTCTTCAGCCGGAGCAGCTTCCTCACTCGGAGCGGCTTCTTCTGCCGGGGCAGGAACAGCTTCTTCCGTCACTCCTTCAGAAGATTCAGCCGCAGGAGGAGCCTCGGGCTCTGTCGTGGGAAGCGTAAAGTACGCATGGCATCCTACGATCAAGCGGGTGACCAAAACCAGAACGGCCGTGACAAAAACAACGAAGGAAATAAAATCGTAGAGAAGAGGCTTGGCATTGGGATCCTCCTCCCCGTTCTTTCTCCTGAAGAAAATACTCAAAGGAGTATAAATGAAAACCGAAAAATAAAAAACTCCGATAGCAAACAAAACCGTCAGCACCCAGTAGGCCGTCAACCAGCCCGAAGACTGCGGCGCTTTTGGCCCGATCCCGAACCAGACCAAAACGAAAATGAAGGCCCAAAAGAATTCATCCGTCAAATCCCGAAGGCAGTAATGCCACACTTTGGTTTCTGTTGGAATGAAATCGGGTGAATTCCCAGATTTGGCTTTTTCCTGGCTAGAGGAGTTCGACGGGGCGGATTCCTCGGAAGGTTTCTGCTCAGCAGACGGTTCCTCAACTTGAGCCGTCGAAATGGTTTCTTTGCCCAAATCAAGGTCTTCCTTAAAATTAAAGTCGCCATTATTATCGTATGACATTTCGCGCATCCTCCGAAAATCACGTTTCGCAAGTATTTCATGCCAAATTAATATTATCATGATTTTATCACTTTTTTCATTTCTTTTCAAGGACCACGAAGAAAATATTGCAAATATTTCTGAAATATTTTTCTTTTTTTTGCCAAAATCAATATTTTAGCCAAATTGCTATTTCCCAAACCTATAAAATTTCCTATATTATACATGGTTTTGATCTTTTTAATTTGGAGAGTCCCCCTATGAAGTGCCCACTCTGCCATCAGGATAATGACCGAGTCATTGATTCACGCGCCTGCGAGGATGGTTTTGTCATTCGGCGCCGACGTGAATGCCAGTTCTGCGGACGCCGTTTCACGACGTATGAACGCATCGAGCGCAGCAGTTTGAAGGTCGTTAAACGTGATGGGACCCGGGAACCTTTCAGCCGTGAGAAACTCCGCACCGGGCTGGAAATCGCCTGCCGCAAGCGTCCGATCAAGAGCGAGCAGATCGAGGAGATCCTGACCTACGTCGAAAACGAGGTGGAAAACCGCTTTGACAACGAGGTGGAAAGCCAGTTCCTCGGCGAGATTCTGATGGAAAAACTCTTTTCTCTGGACCAGATTGCGTTCGTTCGTTTCGCAAGCGTTTACCGGCAGTTCAACGACGCACAAGATTTCGTGGAAGTGCTCAAGCCGATGCTGGGGAAGAAAAACAAGAGTAAATAAAACGACAAAAAACGACGCGCCAAAATTTAACGCGTCGTTTTTTTTAGAATTTAAGGAAAAAAACCATACAACTAAAACGTCCCGAGGCACAAACACACAACGTTTGGCCGCGGAATGAATTCTCTCTGATCTCCCGAATTAAAAATCCATGGAGTTAATATTGACCGTCGGGGAAGAATCGTCCTGACGGATCTTCTGGCTCAGCACGGCAGCGTCGTACCAGGTGAAACTCAATTCCGGGTCGGACGCATAACGCGCCATAACGTGAAAAACCTCTTTGCGATCTTTATCCTTGAAAAGAAACAAGTAACGCTCTGTGCCTTTGGAGAGCGCGAGGACATTAATTTCCTGACTCACAAAAAACTCCGATTTCGATAAAATATTGCCTTGGTTGAAACTGTTCGTTTTATCGGGCTTCCAGTCCTTTCCTGACAAAAATATTTTTTCCGTCGTCAAAACAGATGCAAACCGAATTTTTGTCCAGGAAATTCCTCCAAAAACGAACGAGCGACCACGGCGGGCCTTGATTTCTTTCAGGTTTGAGGTAAAATAAAACTCGGTTTAAATTCCCTCGTTTATTTTATCGGCAAAATCTGACCAAAGATTGAAATTTTTGTGAAATTCCGCCATGAACACTTCCATCAAGAGAAATCCGACCCGCGAAGTCCGAATCGGTTCCGTTTTCATTGGAGCCAGTCATCCGATCGCCGTGCAGACGATGTGCGCCACCAAAACGCGTGACGTCGACGCGACGTTCCGCCAGATCGTCGAGCTGACCGAGGCCGGCGCGAAGCTGGTCCGCGTGGCGTGCGACTCCCAGAACGACGCGGAAGCCCTCGAGGCCATTTCGGGCAAGATCCGGCAGTTGAACCCCGAGCTTCGGGAAAAGATCAATCTTTCGGTGGACCTCCAGGAGAATTACCGCATCGCGGAGAAGATCGCCCCGTTCGTCGCGAAGATCCGGTACAATCCCGGGCATTTGCATCATGCCGAGCCGGAAATTCCGTGGCGGGAAAAGGTGCGCTGGCTCGCCGAAACCGCCCGAAAGAACGACGTCGCCCTGCGCATCGGCATTAATTGCGGCTCGATCGACCCGACCAAGAAGGCCGAGGAAGACCCCATTTTCGCCAGCGCCCTTGAGCACGTGGAGTGGCTCGGCGAGATCGGCTTTGACCGGTTTTGCGTCTCGATGAAGGACTCGAACCCCGAGACGGTCGTGCGGATCAACCGCCTTTTTGCGGAGCGTCACCCCGAGGTCCCGATCCATCTGGGCGTCACGGAAGCCGGGGTCCCGCCGATCGGGATCCAAAAGACGCGGGCGGCGCTGGAGCCTTTGCTTTTCGAGGGGATCGGCGATACGCTGCGGGTTTCGCTGACCGTCCCGAACGAGCGCAAGCGGGAGGAGGTCGAAGCCGGTCTGAGCCTCATCCGCGACGTGGAGGCCGGGCGCAGGACCGTCACGGAGGGCTGGAAGTGCGCGGGCCTGAACATCATCAGCTGCCCGAGCTGCTCCCGGGTCGAGAACGGCCGGTTTGTGGAACTTGCGATGAAAGTCCACGAAATGGCTCGCTACGCGCAGGAGTACCCGATCACCATCGCGGTGATGGGCTGCCGCGTCAACGGTCCCGGCGAGACGGACCATGCCGACCTGGGCCTCTGGTGCGGCCCGAACCACGTGAATCTGAAGCGCGGCGGCGAGCTGCTGGGGAGTTTCCCTTACGACGAGATTCTGGGGAAACTGAAGGAGCAGCTCGATCGATTGATCGCCGAGAGGCGGTAGAGTGGTTGGGAGGCGGTAATGGAGCGCGGAGCGCGGAATTACGCGCCGGTTTGCACCACCACGGACGATGGAAGGCGGTAATGGAGGCCGAAGGCCGGAATTACGCGCCTGGGCCTAACGCTGGTCCTAACGCGTAATTCCGCGCTCCGCGCTCCATTACCGCCTTCCATCCGTGGGACGGCTCACCCGCCGTTCCTCCGAAAATCACTCCTCGATCAGCAGCATCTGGCCCCCATCTTCTTCAGGAAGATCCTCGCCCGGAAAATCTTCGCTCAGCTGCAGCAGTTTCGGGCTGATCTGCTTCGTCGTCTGCAGGCCCAGGTCCTTCCACTGGTTGAACTGGCGCACGAGGTTCCCGTTCCCGGAGCAGAAGAGCTTGCACGTGTCGTTGAACGCCCGGGAAGACGCCTGGATCGTCTCGCCCAGCTTGGTGAAACGCTCGGTGATCGTCACGAATTTCTCGTAGATCTTCTGCGCCGAGGTGAAGATCTTGCCCACGTTTTCCGACTGGCGCTGGTTCTGCCAGAGCAGGTTGATGATGTTCAGCGACATCATGAGGTTCGTCGGGTTCACGATCACGATCCGTTTTTTATACGCTTCCATGATCAGGCCCGGGCGTTTATCCATCATGAGGATGTAACTGCCGTCGTGCGGAATGAACATCAGAACGTAACCGACGGCGTGACTCACTTCCTTCTCGTAGTTCTTGCTGGCCAATTCCTCCACGTGCTTCGCGACGGACTGAATGTGGTTTTTCGCCGCCTGCTCTTTTTCTTTTTCGTCCTCCGCGTAGATGTAGGCGAGGTAGTCCTTGATCGAAACCTTCGAGTCGATGATCACGCACGCCTGCTTTTCCGCGTCGGTCTGTTTCGGGAGCAGGACCTCCACGTCCGGGATGAACGTTTCGCCCTCGCTGCCGGTTTCCCGAGCCTGCGTGAAGTAGTCGATCCCCTTTTTCAGGCCGGAGGCCATAAGAATATTTTCCAGAATATTTTCGCCCCAGTTCCCCTGCATTTTGGGCTTGACGGTCAGCGCGGTGGAGAGTTTCTGCGCCTCGACCCCGATCTGGGTGGTCTGGTCCTGAAGGCGCGCGATGGTCGTGAGGATGGACGTTTCGAGCTGCTTCTGCTTCTCTTTGTTTTCGACGAATTCGGTCTTGAACCCTTTGAGCTGCTCGCCGAACGGGGTCAGGATCGCGGCGAGGCTTTCCAGGTTGGTCGAGAGCATCCCTTCCTTCTGGATCTTCAGGTTTTCGTTCGTCTGGTTTTTGAACTCGGCCCGGAGCATCGTGATCGTATTGTCGAGCTGGGTCTTCATCATCCGCGAGGCTTCCTCAAACCGGGTTTTGAAGTTTTCGCGCTCCTCGCTAAGCTGGATCTTCAGGCTCCGGAGCTGCTCGTCCTTGAACCCGACGGCCATTTCCTTTTCGGACGCGAATTTCTCCTCCAGCACGCGCGTCTGGTCGGCGTGGCGCTTTTCCAGCTGCTCGACGAGTTCCTTGCGATCCTGGTCAAAACGCTGGAGCATTTCCGTCTTTTCGTTCCCGAACCGGTCAAGAATTTGCCGTTTTTCCAGCTCGAACGCTTCTTTCATCCCGGCGATCTGGGTTTCGAGGATCTGCTGGCCCTCCTTCGCGCTGCGAGCGTCGGCCTCCAGAGAAACGAGCCGTTCCTGGTACTCGGTCTGAACTTCGGCGCGGGCCTTTGCCTCGAGCATCCGGTTTTTCCCGCTTGCGAAGAGAAAACCACCCCAAAAACCGAGTGCCAGGCCAAGAATCAGGCCGATGATGGCCGCGATGGGAATCCAAATTTCCGGCATTGAATGAACCTCCTTGAGTCCGAAAAAAAGTTTCTGCCGATTATACCCGCCGCGGGGAAAAATTGCAAGGGGGGCCTTTAAACGCGCAAGAAGCCTCCCCTGAAAGGGGAGGTGCCCCGAAGGGGCGGAGGGGTTCTGACCCAGGAGAAAACCAGTCTTGCCGCCTGAACCCCCCAGCCTCGCTCCGCTCGGCAACCCCCCTTTCAGGGAGGCCTTTTTAATTTACTTGGAAATTCCTCCCGAGAAGAATCCCAAAAATTTTTTTCCCGCTTTCCTTGACGTTTTTTAAAAAATGCGTATAATGAGAGGAAAAGGATTTTTAGTGTTTAACTTGAGAGGAAAAAGTGAGCGTTTCCGCCTATCTCGTTTTTCGGGACGAATCCCGCTGGAATGAAATCTTCCGCCTTACCTCGGAGCGGGTGACGACCATCGGCCGCGCCTTGACCAATACCATCGTGCTCAAGGACGACCGGTGCAGCCGTGCACAGGCCGAAATCCGGTACGATGAGGAGCAGGACGCATGGTTTTTAAAAGACCTGCAAAGCCGGAACGGGACGCTGGTGAACGGGCGCAAAATCGCTTCGGAGGTGGAATTTCGCCTTTCTCCAAACGACATTTTGATGTTTGGAAAGTCCCATCTGATGTTCCTCAACGAGCTGCGCGAGCTGCCGTCGGACGGCTCCCTCGACGAGATCCAGGTCTCTCCCACGCAGGAAATCCAGACCCTTTCGCTAAATTCTGATTCGAATATTTTAGAAAACTCCAACGTCCTTTCCGGGAATCTCGAAGTCACCGAGGAAACGATGATCACGTACCGGCGGGACAAAGCGCGGCTTCTGGAAACCATCGATTACGACCATCCGAGCGGCTCAAACGTGACGGCGAAACGGATCCGCCGTTCCATCGCCAACCTCTGCCGGCTCGCCATTGAGATCATGCGCTCGGGCGAGCAGAAATCCAAGCTGGAACTCGCTCTTGATTACCTGCTCCGCGAGCTTCCGGTCAATTTCGCCGCGGTCGAACTGCTCCCCGCACCGGCCGAGGAGGATTTTCCGATTTCCGAGCTGGAAGTCGCTGCGGCCAAGGAGGCGGGCAAAGAATCCTTGGACATAATTCCCCCCGGATACCAGAAAGTTTCGGATTACCTCGCGCAGACGGTTTTGGACTCCCGGAACGCCGTCATCGCCCGCCACGTCCGCGGCGATTCCATCCTCGGGCGCCGGAACAGCGACGGGGTCATTGAAACGACCAGCGTGATCTGCGCGCCGATCTATACGGAAACCCGCCGTTGGGGCCTTCTGCACATTTACTCCACCGACCCCACCAAAGTCCCGGACGTGCAGGACCTCGACATTGCGATCGGCGTGGCGGAAATTCTGGGGAATCTCTTCGAAAACCTCCGCGAGCAAAACCAGCTCACCGAAAGTCTGAGCCGCGCGAGGAACGAAAACGCCGACCTGCTCAAGCAGCTTGGAGTCCGCAGCGAAATCATCGGGGTCAGCCCCGCCGTGCACGAGATCACCGAGCAGATCGCCCTGGCCGCGAACAGTCGGGCGACCGTCCTGATCCACGGTGAAAGCGGCGTGGGGAAAGAACTCGTCGCGCGGGCCGTCCATTTTTCCAGCCCGAGAAAAAAAGCACCGTTCATCTGCCTGAACTGCGCCGTCCTTTCCGAGGATCTGCTCGCCAGCGAGCTTTTCGGCCATGAACGCGGCGCGTTTACCGGGGCCACGGAGCGCAAAATCGGAAAATTCGAAGCGGCCAACGGCGGCACGCTGATGCTCGACGAGATCGGCGAGATGGGCCTGAACATTCAGGCGAAATTCCTGCGCGTCCTGGAGGGCCACCCCTTCGAGCGCGTGGGCGGCACCAAACCGATTTCGGTCGATGTGCGTGTCATCGCCGCCACGAACCGGGACCTGGAGCAGGAAGTCATGGCGGGGCGGTTCCGCAAGGACCTCTTTTTCCGCCTGCGCGTGGTGGAAATCCTGGTTCCGCCGCTTCGGGATCGGGTCACGGACATTCCGATCCTTGCCGAGCATTTCTTCCAGCATTTCCGCTCGGAAACCGGCCGAAAACTCCAGGGATTCACGCCCGAAGCGCTGGATCGGCTCCAGAATTACGCCTGGCCGGGGAATATTCGCGAGCTGAAAAACGTGATCGAGCGCGCGGTCGTGCTGGCTCGCGGAACGTTCATCGAGGCGTCCGACCTGGCGCTTTCGAACATCGCGACGGAATCACGCGCCGCGGCCGTGGTGCCGCCGCCGATCGTCGCCGGGAAAAACTTCATCCCCAAAACGCTGGAAGAGGTCGAGCTGGATTACATTCGCCGGACGCTGGAATTCACGGAAGGAAACAAAAGCCGCGCCGCCCAGATCCTCGGGATCGAGCGCACGACGCTGGACCGGAAGATCCGCAAGCTGGAAGAGAAAAATTAACCTCAAAATCCGGCGCAAAACTTTTTCAATCCGTTTTGCGCCCGTTTTCTTTAATCACGTTCCCCCCCTTTTTTCGAGGAGTTTTTTATGAAATTCCACCATTTTCTTTTGACTTTTGCCGTCGTCGTCTTTGGGGCCGCCTTCACCTTCGCGGCCGAATTTCAGGACCGGTGGTTCTACGCCTCGTTCGGTCTTCAATCCGATGAAGCGGCCGACGAGCTGATCCAACTCATTCAGGACGCCGGCGCGCACGACCTGAACGGAATGCTCTGGGCCTGCGGGCTGGAACGCTGCGACTCCTGGTCCGAAACAACCGTCGCGCGGTTCAAAAGGATCCAGAAAGCCGCCGACGACGCGGGCTTTGAGATCATTCCGATCATCTGGTCCGTCGGTTACGGGACCATGATCGGCAAAAACCCGAACCTGGTCGAGTCGATCCCGATCAACGATCTGCAGGTCGTCGCGAAGGACGGAAAAGTCATTCTGGACCCGACCACCGAGCAGCCGACCATGAAGAATCCCGACTTCGAGGAAAACGAGAACAACCGGTTCAAAGGCTTCAATTTCATCGACATGCCGGGCGTGATCTCGTTCGCCGACGCCGAGGTGAAGCACTCCGGCGAGTATTCCGTCCGTCTGGAAAACTTCACGGCCGACCAGCACGGCCACGGTCGCGTCTGCCAGAAATTCACCGTCACGCCGCACCGGAACTACTCGCTCTCCGTCTGGTACAAGACGGAAAACTTCAAGCAAAAGGGCGATTTCCGCCTCCAGATCTACGGCCCGAACGGTTCCATCTCGACGGCCACGATGAAAGTCAATGAGGAGACCGGCATGATGGACTGGACGCGCGGAAACGTTTCGTTCAACTCCGGCGAGAACACGGAAGTCACGCTCTACGCCGGCGTTTGGGGCGGCAAAGAGGGGAAGATCTGGTTCGACGATTTCGAGATCATTTCGCAGGACCTCACCGCGCCTGTACAGCGTCCCGGGACCCCCGTGACGGTCAGGAACACAGAAACCGGCAAAGTGTACAAAGAGGGGAAGGACTACACGCTTCCGCCGCTGAGGATCGGGGCTTTCGCCCGTGGAGTGACCACCTCGCCGATCCTGATCCCGGAAGGAAGCCGCATCAAGGAAGGGACGCGCCTGACGCTCAACTTCTACGTTCCCTCGCTGACCATTAATGGCCAGACCTCCACCTGCATGTCGGAGCCGCAGCTCTACGAGCTTTTCGAAGAGTCCGCGCAGGCGATGACGAAGCTCATCAAGCCGAAAAAGTGGTTCCTGAGCATGGACGAGATCCGTGCCGCGAACACGTGCAAGGCGTGCGAGGAACACGGTCTCCCGCTGAACGAGCTGCTCGGCGAGTGCATCACGAAGCAGTTCAACACGCTGCGCGCCGCGACGCCCGGCTGCGAGGTTTACATCTGGTCGGACATGCTGGACCCGAAGCATAACTGCCACGCGGATTACATGGCGTGCAAAGGCGATTTCACCGGCGTGTGGGATTTCATTCCGAAAGAGCTGATCATTTCCTGCTGGTACCACAAGATCCGCGAGGAGAGCATGAAATTCTTCTCGGAGCACGGTTTCCGGACGCAGGCCGCCGCGTACTATGACGTCGATACGCTCGACTCCTCGCGCGAATGGCTCGAGACCTGCCGCCATACGAAGGGCTGCACGGGGATCATGTACACGACCTGGCGCCACAAGTACGAGCTTCTGATTCCGTTCGCCGAGATGCTGAAGGAGTAAAATTAAAGGCCCCATCCTTGAGGGTGCCAACCCCATTTAAAGCCTCCCCTGAAAGGGGAGGTGCCCCGAAGGGGCGGAGGGGTTCCGGAACTGCTGCAAATCCGTCCTTTGGTCCGAACCCCCCAGCTTACAGTGGGCAAAAAGCCCACCGCTCGCCGGCAGCCCCCCTTTCAGGGGAGCCTTTAAAATGTCATCCCCGTATTCCATCTTCGGGAGGTACAAAATGAAAAAAATGTCATTGGTTTTAACGCTTTTACTGCTCAGCGCGTTTCTGTCCTCGTACAGTCTGGCCGCTGAAACCGCTCAGGCGACCCCCGCCAGTTCTTTTAAAATCGACGGAAAAACGCTCGACAAATTCATCGGTGACGAAACCGAAGTGGTGATCCCCGAGGGCGTGACGAAAATTGATGAATGTGCTTTCTATCGCTGCGATTCCATAAAGTCCGTGGTGATTCCCGAGGGAGTGAAGATAATTGGAGATCACGCTTTCTTTATCTGTGATTCCCTAACGTCCGTGGTAATTCCCGATAGTGTGAAGAAAATAGGAACCAGAGCGTTCTCCGGTTGTCCGGCCTTGAAGGAATGGATCATTTCCCCCACGCATCCTCATTTCAAAACCGATGGAACCGGCTTGCTGACCAAAGACGGGAAAAAACTGCTCGCCTGTCTCAATACGGCCAAGGAATATCGGATCCCCGACGGCGTGACGAAGATTGAGTTCGGCGCGTTTTTTGGCTGTGAATCCCTAACGTCTGTAGTGATTCCCGAAGGCGTGACCAAGATTGGAGACATGATGTTCGATGAGTGTCATTCTTTAAAGTCCGTGGTGATCCCCAAAGGCGTGAAGGAGATTGGAGAAGACGCTTTCTGCTGCTGTTTTTCCTTAACGTCGCTGGTACTTCCCGAGGGCGTGACGAAGATCGGCAATGCGTTCGGCGGCTGTGAATCCTTAACGTCCTTGGTGATTCCTGATAGTGTCAAGGAAATCGAAATCGGAACATTTTCTGGCTGTACCGCCATGAAGGAATGGGGGTTTTCCCCTACGAATCCTTATTTCAAGACCGACGGTCCCGCCTTGCTGACCAAAGACGGGAAAAAACTGCTCTCCTGCCTCTATTGGGCCAAGGAATACCGGATCCCCGACGGCGTGACGACGATCGAAGCGTATGCGTTCGTTGGCCGGGATTCCTTAACGTCCGTGGTGATTCCCGAAAGTGTGAGGGAGATTGGGCAGCATGCGTTCCTGGGTTGTGACTCCTTAAAGTCGGTGGTGATTCCCAATGGTGTGCAGCTGATTGGGCACTATGCGTTCATGGAATGTCGTTCTTTAACGTCCGTGGAGATTCCCGGAAGCGTGACGGAGATTTGGTACGGAGCGTTTCTGGATTGCCCGAACTTGACGATCCGCGCGCCGAAAGGGTCGTATGCGGAGAAATACGCGAAAGAACATGGAATTCCTTTCGAGGTGAAGTAGACGAATGTAATTTAAAGGCCCCCTCCTCGAGGGGGCTGGCTCGCGAAGCGAGACTGGGGGAGTTATGTGGGCGCGCCAACCAACTCCCCCCGGAGCTAACGCGCCACCCCCCTCAAGGAGGGGGGCTTTAAACGACGCTGGAAGCGTCGTCCCCGTAATTACGAATTCTGCGCCACAAACTGCTCCACGATCTCTTCTTTCCACGCCACCAGTCTGGGATGAACGTAAATCCGGACCCGCTTCACCTGATCGTCGAACTGCTCCACCGCCAGGGCGCGCACGACCGGCGAGACTTCCTTCAAAGGCCGGAATCGTCCCGGCGCGGTACGGATCATGACGCGGAACTCGATCTCACGGGTCTGCGACGGCGCATCGATCAGAATCTCATCCGCCTCCACCCCCGAAAGGGACGCGGCCAGACGCTCCCCGATCTCTTTCAGCTCCGTGTACGGCCGACGCGCGATCTGACCGTAAATTTCCGGGAAGTCGTACGCATTAAACTCGGCGATCTGCTTGTAAAGAAACCGTTTCGGCCCGAAAAGCGCCTCGGCCAGCGGCGTGTTCCGCTCCCGAAACAGAAGCGCGGCTTCGGAGTCGTCCGAGTTCCGGATCCTCTCGTTCAGCTTCATCCCCTCGGTCTGGTGCAGGTTGAAGTAAAGCCTCTGGAACATCGCGGTCGCGCTGCGCACCGTGTGATGCCAGTACACCTCGCTGAACATCACGTAGCGAGCGAAAACCAGCAGCTCGGCCGCGGTCTTTCCCTTCGACGAGATCGCCAGCCCGTCGCGGGTCTCGTTCAGGCAGAGACTCGCCAGAAGGCGTTCCTGATCGTAGTTTCGGCCGTACGGGACGCCAGCGTGCAGACTGTCGCGCTGGAGGTAGTCCATCTTGTCGATATCGACCGGGCCGGAGAGCATCGACGAGAGCAGTTTGTAAAGCGCGAAATTCTCCGAAAGAAGCGTCGGCGCGGCCGGCTTTTTCCCCGTCAGCAGGTACAAAACGTCCTCCGGGGAGACGTGCCAGTCCGACCGGATGATCCGGGAAACCTCGCAGTCCGGGTCCAGCAGAAACCGCGAAATTTCCTGCTCGTGCGACGGGGTCCCAAGGCGCAGGTCCTCGATCAGGTGCGCGTACGGGTAGTGGCCCAGATCGTGCAGGAGCGAGGTCACGAGAAAGAGTTCGCACGCCTCGGTCGGAACGATCCGGACGAAATCCGCGTCGTGCGCCATCTGCTTCAGCAGGATCGCCGCCAGCCGAAAGACGCCGAGACTGTGCTCGAAGCGCGAGTGCATCGCCCCGGGATAAACCAGCGAGACGAAACCCAGCTGACGCACCGAGGCCAGGCGCCGAAACTCCGCCGTATCGATGAGCCGCCGGACGCGCGGCGTGAGCGGAACGTCCACTTCCGGCGGGATCCGAAGAATACTTTTGCGGGAGTCAAGGCCCGCGATTTCGGGGATTTCCAGAATCATTTTCGTTTACCGCCTTTCACTTCAAGCCTCGGGCCTCACGGACCAGTTCGTCCGCGCCCCGGGCGATGAGTTTTTGCGCCAGCGCCTTCCCGAGCGCCGCCGGCTCGCTGCCGCTCATTTCGTCTTCCAGGACCAAACGCCCGTCCAGCGCGATTACCCGCCCGCGGAGCGTGAACGCCCCGGCATTTTTTTCGTCTTGGCCTTCACCCTTTTGGGAATTTTCGGACCACCGGCACAGCCCGCCGATCGGGGTCGCGCAGCCGCCGTCCAGGGCCTTCAAAAACGCGCGTTCCGCCGTCACGCAGCCGAAAACCGCCGGGTCGTTCAGCAGGGGCCGAATGATCGCGTTCGTTTGTTCATCGTCGGCCCGGGTCTCGACGCCCAGCGCCCCCTGACTGACGGCCGGGAACATTTCCTCGAGCGGCAAAACCGCCGTGATCCGGTCGGCCATTCCAAGCCGTTCCACGCCGGCGCGAGCGAGGATCAGCGCGTCATACTGGCCCTCGTCGAGTTTCCGGAAGCGCGTGTTCAGATTCCCGCGTACGCTCTGGATCGACCAGTCCTTCCCGTGCATCCGGGCGAAAGCCAAAAGCTGCGCCTTGCGGCGGAGGCTCGACGTTCCGATCGTGACGCCATCCGGAAGGTCCGCCAGCGACCGGGGCGAGGCCGAAAATTTCGCCGCAGTCCGCCCGGAGTGGCCCAAAACCAGCGCGTCCTCGACCGGCGCGCGCTCAGGGACGGCCGTCAGCTGGAGGCCCGGGACCGTTTCGGTCGGAAGGTCCTTCAGACTGTGCACGGCCACATCGACCCGATTTTCGAGCAGCGCGTCCTGAATTTCTTTCGTGAAGATCCCCTGCGCCCCGCCGCTTGCGATCGGCTGACTGAACGTTTCCGGCCGGTCGCCCGACGCGGTCATTTCGACGATTTCGACCTGAAACCCCGCCTTACGGAGTTTTCCGGCACACCAATGCGCCTGCCACAGCGCGAGCTGACTGGCCCGTGTCCCGATTCGGATCGTGGGAGGTTCTGGCATTTTGTACTTCCTGAATTCTGGATCATTCATTTTTGCTTTTTCGGCTTTTTCAGCTTTCGTCTTCGGCTTGCCGGATCGTTGAATTTACGGACTTTTTTCTCTTTAAAATTCGGCTCCTTGCCGCGGCGGTACACGGTGTACGTCCGATTGAACGGCTTTTTCTCGTGAGGATCGACGTCGATTTCCGTCACGCCCTCCACGTGGAGCTGAACTTTCCCCCTTGCCCGGGCCAAAACGGCGACGAAAACCCGGGAAAAGCCGAATTCCGACTTGAGTATCCGGGCGACTTCGTTCACGGTGGAGCCGGTGGTCATCACGTCGTCCACGATCAGCGCGCGTTTGCCGAGCCACCGCGTCCGGTCCGGCTCGGAGTCGTACGCCGAAAACATTCCGCGGACGTTTTCCGCCCGTTCGCTCATCCGAACCGCCCTCTGGGCCAGCGTCAGGCGCGAGCAGCGCACCAGGCGCTCGTTCACGGGGACCTGGAGGAACTTCGAGATCTCCCCGGCGATGACCCGCGCGTCGTTGACCCCACGGACCCAGAGGTAAAACGGATGCATCGGGACCGGCAGAACGACGTGCACGTCGAGGCTCCGAAGCGGGAACCACTGCGTCTCGCAAAACATTCGCGCCAGCGTCTGCGCCAGGCTTTCCGCGCTTCGTTTTTTCATCATCAGGACGGCCGTCCGCAGGTCGCCCTGGTAGTGGCCCATCGGCAGGACGTGGTCGAACCAGAAGTTCCGCCCTTCGCAGCGTTTGCAACGGCGCTCCGTCACGTCCCGGCCGTTCATGAACGCGCCACACTTCGGGCAAAAGTCCTCTCCCGGCGGCCAGAAGAGGTCGGTACATTCCTCGCAAAGTCCCCACTCGGGATGAAAGTGATGCCCGCCCAGCGTGTACGGTTTTTGCTGCTCCGCCTGAAAATCCCTCAAGCGTCCGCAGTACGCGCAGCGCAGCGGGAGGATCAGGTTCAGGAGCCTCTGCGGAACGTTGGTTAAAAAAGGGATCCATCGCATGGGTTCATGAGCGGGGTTTGCCCCCGGAAAGGAAAACGCCCCGACGGATTAGCGGCTGAAAGGGCCGTGAACGACTCGCCGCCGTCCCGCCGGATGCTTCTATTAAACCACTTTTTCGCAAAGAATCAAGCGAAACCTCCGGAAAAAACCCGAAAATTTTCCCTTTTTTCGTCTTTTTCTTCGGGGAGTGACTTGACGAAAACCGAATGTTGCGGCAAAATAAAGGGAATCGAAACTCAAACTTTAGAACCAAAAGTCCTTTTTATGGAACAGAAAAAACTCAACCTCGCGGTCATCGGAGTTGGAGGCCGCGGAAAGGAAACGCTCGGAGGGGCGCTCAGCGAGAACGTGATCGCCATTTGCGACACGGACGAGGCGGCCCTGACCCGCGCGATGAACCGATGCCGGCCCGAGGCGAGGCGCTACACCGATTACCGTGCGCTGCTGGACGAGCTTCACGGCCAGTTGGATGCCGTGATCATCTGCACGCCCGACCACACGCACTTCCCGATCGCGATGAAGGCGATGGACTACGGGATCCACGTTTACTGCGAAAAACCGCTCGCCCACACGATCGAAGAAGTCCGGGAAATGACGCGCAAAGCGGCCGAAAAGGACCTCATCACCTCGATGGGGAACCAGATGCACGTCTCCCCGAACTACCGCCGCGTCGTGGAGATCGTGCAGTCGGGCGGGATCGGCGAGATCCAGGAAGTCCACCTCTGGTGCGGGAAAGGCTGGGGCGGAACTTCCGTCCGGCCCGACCGGGAAGACCCCGTCCCGGCAAATCTGCACTGGGACCTCTGGCTTGGGGACGCGCCCAAACGCCCGTACGTCTCGAAAATCTACCACCCGTCCAACTGGCGCCGGTGGTGGGATTTCGGCTCCGGGACCCTCGGCGACATGGGATGCCACTACATGGACCTCGTTTTTTGGGCGCTGGACCTGAAAACGCCCGACTCGGTCCGCGCGTGGGGGCCGGATCTGGCGCAGCAGACCGAAATGGCACCGCTGGGGCTGAAGGTCGAGTGGACGTTCACGTACAAAAACCGCCCGCTGAAGGTTTACTGGTACGACGGCGAGATCCAGCCGCAGATCCTCGAAACCTACGGCCTGACCAAGTGGCCCGGCGGCGTGTTCTTCGTCGGCTCGGAAGGCGCCCTGCAGGCCGATTACACGAAACGGGTCATGGCCCCGGTGGAGAAATTTCGGGACTACAAAGAGCCTGAGCCGTGGATCCCCGCGTCGCCGGGTCATTTCGCGGACTTTTTCAACGGGATCCGCACGCACACGCCTCCGCCGTGCAATTTCGCCTACACCGGCCCGCTGACCGAAACGATCCTGATGGGCGTCGAGGCGTACAGAAATCCCTGATCCGGAGGGCCGGCGTCCTCGTTCGTTTAAAGGCCCCCCTGAAAGGGGGGCTGGCTCGCGAAGCGAGACTGGGGGGTTCCGAAAAAAGGACGGACTTTCACCAGTTTCGGAACCCCTCCGCCCCTTCGGGGCACCTCCCCTTTCAGGGGAGGCTTTAAATAGTATTCGCGTTCGGCTTGCGCCGAACTTGACCGGCGAGGACGCCGGCCCTCCGAATCATTAAAAACTCAAATTTTCACATTCACCCCATTTTTACGAAAGGACCTTCCTATGAAAAAACTCATTCTCACCCTTTGCGCTTTGGTTTTCTGCTCCGTTTCCGCGTTTGCGGCGGATAATGTGTTGAGCGACGAGGAAAAAGCCGACGGTTTCCAGCTCATTTTCAACGGCCAGAACCTCGACGGCTGGCGCGGCGACACGACCGGCTACGTCGTGGAAGACGGCGTGATCATCTGCAAACCCGGCGGAAATCTTTACCTTCCGAAAGACTACAAAAACTTCATCATCCGCTTCGATTTCCAGGTTCCGCCGAACGGCAATAACGGCCTCGGCATCCGCGCGGAGATGGGCAAAGACGCCGCCTATTACGGCATGGAGATCCAGATCCTCGACGATTACGCCGACTGCTACAAGACGCTGAAGCCATACCAGTACCACGGCTCGATCTACGGCGTGGTCCCGGTCAAACGCGGTTTCACCAAGCCGGCCGGCGAGTGGAACACCGAGGAAGTGACCGCCAACGGAAGCCACATCACGGTCAAAATCAACGGCGAAGTCGTGACCGACGCCGACATTGCGAACATCACCGAGACGATGGACGGGCGCCAGCACCCGGGCCTCCACAATGAATCCGGCGCGATCGGGTTCCTCGGCCACGGAGCGAAAGTCATGTTCAAAAACGTCCGCGTGAAAGAACTGGACTAAAAAAAGTGAGGAGTTGAAACGGAAGGCGGTAATGAAGGCCGGAGGCCGGAATTACGCGCCGGTCAAATGGCCACGACGCTCCAAACGCGTAATTCCGCGCTCCATTACCGCCTCCCATTTTACCACTTCAGGAAATCAATCCATGAACCTTTCCGCTCAAAAATTCATCGAAAACTGGCGCAATCGCGGGGACGAAAAAAGCGACACGCAGCAGTTCTGGACCGCTCTGCTTCATGACGTGTACGGCATCGAGCACCCGGAAAATTTCATCCGTTTCGAGCAGCGCGTCAAGCTGAAAAACGTCAGTTTCATGGACGCCACGATCCCGTTCACGGGCGTGCTGATCGAGCAGAAAAGTTCGGACGTTGATCTCGACAAAAAGATCCACCAGTCGGACGGTTCGGAATTGACGCCGCTCGAACAGGCCAAACGCTACGACTACAACCTCCCGAAATCGCAGCGTCACCGGTGGATCATCGCCTGCAATTTCCGGGAATTCCGCATTTTCGACACGGAAAACCCCACCGCGGCCCCCGTCCATGTACTGCTGGAAAACCTCGAAAAGGACTGGCACGTCATGGATTTTCTGGTGGACAAGACCCAGACCAAGGCGCAGCAAGAGCAGGAGCTTTCCATCGCCGCGGGTGAACTGGTCGGGAAGCTCTACGACGCTCTGCTGACGCAGTACCGGGACCCCACCTCCCCCGAAACGCTGCGGAGCCTGAACATTCTGTGCGTCCGGCTCGTCTTTTGCTTCTACGCCGAGGACGCCGACATTTTCGGGAAGCACAACTGCGTCTGCACGTACCTGGCGAAGCGCAAGCACGACATGCGGCGCGCACTGATCGATCTCTTCCACATTCTGAACCAAAAACAGGAGGAACGTGACGAGTATCTGGACGACGACCTGCTGGCGTTTCCGTACGTCAACGGCGGGCTTTTCGAGGGGGACGTGGAGATCCCGCGCATTACGCCGGAAATTGCCGAACTGCTGACGGAGGAGTGCTCGCGCAATTTCGACTGGTCCGGGATCGACCCGACCATTTTCGGCGCCGTTTTTGAATCGACCTTGAACCCGGAGACCCGGCGCTCGGGCGGGATGCACTACACCTCGACCAAAAACATTCACCGCGTGATCGATCCGCTTTTCTTCAGCGATCTGCAGAACGAACTGACGGACATTCTGGCCATTCCGGTCGAGAAGACCCGCGAAAAGCGCCTCAAAGATTTCCGCCGCCACCTCGCCTCGCTGACGTTCTTCGACCCGGCCTGCGGCTCCGGGAACTTCCTCACCGAGACGTACCTTTCGATCCGTCGTCTGGAAAACAAGATCCTCCGCACGCTGATGAAGGGCCAGATGCAAATGTCGGACGTCGCGATCCAGGTGGGGATCGACCAGTTTTACGGCATCGAGATCAACGACTTCGCGGTTTCGGTCGCCCGCACGGCGCTCTGGATCGCGGAGAGCCAAATGCTCAAGGAGACCGAGGGGATCATCAACCGCGACCTGAATTTCCTCCCGCTGCACACGCAGGCGCACATCGTGGAAGGAAACGCCCTGCGGCTCGACTGGGAAACGATCGTTCCGAGAGACCGCCTCAGCTACATCATCGGGAACCCGCCGTTTGTGGGGGCGCGGTTCATGAGTCCCGAACAGAAAAACGACCTGGTAAAAGTTTTCGGCGAAGATTGGAAAAACGTCGGGAATCTGGATTACGTCTGCGCGTGGTACAAGAAAGCGATGGACCTGATTTCCGGGACGGGCGTCCACTCGGCGTTCGTTTCGACGAATTCCATCTGCCAGGGCGAGCAGGTCCCGAACCTCTGGAAACCGCTTTTTGAGCGCGGATTGAAAATCGATTTTGCGTGGCGCACGTTCCGGTGGGATTCCGAGGCCACGCTGAAAGCGCACGTCCATTGCGTCATCGTGGGCTTCAGCCATCAGCAAGAAGCCTCCCCTGACCAATTACTGATTGAAGCCTCCCCTGAAAGGGGAGGGGGACCGCCGCAGGCGGTGGAGGGGTTCCGAAAGCAGGACAGTTTTTCCGCATTTCAGAACCCCCCAGCCTCGCTGCGCTCGGCAGCCCCCCTTTCAGTGGGGCCTTTAAACGCGGTGGGAGGTGGCCAAATCCTATTTAAAGCCTCCCCTGAAAGGGGAGGTGGCCCGGAGGGCCGGAGGGGTTCAGAAGCTGGTGAAAGTCCGTCCTTGGGCCAGAACCCCCCAGCCTCGCTGCGCTCGGCAGCCCCCCTTTCAGGGGGGCCTTTAAAGCGTGTGCCGGTCATTTACGACGAAAAAAACGGCAAAATCCCCGCGAAAACCATCAACCCATACCTCATCGACGCGCCGATGATTTTCATCGAGAGCCGGAACAAACCGATTTGCCACGTGCCGGAAATTGGGATCGGAAACAAACCGATCGACGGCGGGAACTATTTGTTCAAGGACGATGAAAAGGAAGAATTCGTCAAAAAGGAACCCGAATCGGAAAAGTATTTCCGCCGCTGGTACGGCTCGGACGAATTCATTAATAATCGCCCGCGCTGGTGCTTGTGGCTTGGCGACTGCCCGCCTCACGAACTCAAAAGGATGAAGTACTGCCTCGAACGGGTCGAAAACGTCCGCGTATTCCGTCTTGCCAGCAAAAGTGAGGGGACGCGCAAAATCGCCCAATTTCCGACGCGGTTTCACGTCGAAAATATGCCGAAAACGAATTACCTGCTCATTCCGCGTGTTTCCTCAGAAAAACGCTGGTACGTGCCAATCGGATTTATGACCTCTAATGAATTAACGTCCGATTCGGCTCACATCATTCCCGACGCGACGCTTTACCACTTCGGGATTTTAACCTCTTGGGTCCACATGGCGTGGATGCGGGCGGTTTGCGGCCGGTTGGAAATGCGTTACCGGTACTCGAAGGACATCGTGTACAACAATTTCCCGTGGCCCCTTGCGCAAGAAGCCTCCCCTGAAAGGGGAGGTGCCCCGGAGGGGCGGAGGGGTTCCGAAACTGGGGAAAATCCGTCCTTTGTTCCGAACCCCCCAGCCTCGCTGCGCTCGGCAGCCCCCCTTTCAGGGGGGCCTTTAAACGCGGCGATTGAACGCACGGCGCAGGGGATCCTCGACGCGCGGGCTTTGTACCCGGACAGTTCGCTGGCAGACCTTTACGACGAGAATACCATGCCGGCGGAGCTTCGGAATGCGCACAAGGCGAACGACCAGGCCGTCCTGGCCGCCTACGGCTTCCCCAAAAACATCACCGAGCCGGAAATCGTCGCCGAGTTGATGAAACGGTACCAGGAATTGACGGATGGGAGGCGGTAATGGAGGCCGGAGGCCGGAATTACGCGCCGGTCAAATGGCCACGACGCCCCAAACGCGTAATTCCGCGCTTACGCGCTCCATTACCGCCTCCCACTCCTCACTCCTCACTCCTAACTCCTTACTCCTCACTTGCATGCTTCCGCTTCCTGAAATCACCGCCCACATTCACGAATTTCTTTCCTCTCATGGGATCTTTACGCTCATCGAGAAGGAGGCGTACCCGCACCTTGAAGGGGTTTGGGGGGCCGGTTCTGCGGCGGTGCTGGCGGCCGTTCTGAAGGAAAATCCCGACAAAAATCTCGTCGTTCTGACGTCCACGCAGAAAACCGCGTTGGATTTTCAAGACGATTTCCCGCTCTTTTCGGATCGGCCCGTCCTCTTTTTTCCGTGGCTCAACGATCTGAACGAAATGATGGCCGCACGCGGCGAGGAGGACGAGTCGGACGAGGAAACGCTCCAGACGTTCGTCCCGGACGCTTCCGTCGGCGAGCGGCTTCGCGTACTCAAGACGTTCCTGCAGGCGCAAGACGGAGACGGCGAGCAGACCGCCCCGCCGGTCGTCGTGGCCCCGATCCAGGCGCTTTTGATGCCATGCCCGTCGCCGGAATCGCTGCTGGGCGACTCGCTGCGGCTCCAGGCCGGCCAAAACGTCACGATGGAAACCATCACGGAGTGGCTCGTGACGCGCGGCTTCCAGAACGTTTCCAAGGTCGAATTTCCCGGCGAGTTCTTCGTCCGCGGCGGCCTGATCGACATTTACGCGCTGGACCGGGAACGCCCTCTGCGCATCGAGTTTTTCGGCGACGAGATCGACTCCATCCGCGAGTTTGACCTCGAGACCCAGCGCAGTTTGCAGACGCTCCCCGAGATCCACGTCACGGCCTTCACGCCAGTCCTTCATCTTGGGGCCGACCGCGCGCTTCTGACCGAGTATTTGAGCGAGAAAAACACGCTTTTCTTCCTTCTGGAACCGGCGGACGTTCAGCTCCAGGGCCGCCGTTTTTACCAGGCGCAGGAAAACCCCGAGCGGCTTTTCACCACCGAGGAGGTTTTGCGCGAGGTCATGAAATTCCCCTTCATGAGCGCCTCCGCCCTGGGTTCCGGCGCGTTCGGGGAAAACGTTCACCTGCCGATGGAGTCGGTCGAGCGGTTCAGCGGCGACTTCACGCGCGTCAAAGAAGAACTCGTCCGCTTCGGCATCGGCCAGACCATTTACCTGCTCTGCCCCAATGAGGCGGAGATCGACCGGCTCACGACGATTTTCGACGACACGGTGCTCGCGAAGAAGCGGATGCTGAACTACCGCCTCGGGACCATTTCGGAAGGTTTCCGCTTCGTTTCGAGCCACGAAATGGTGATTTCGTCCTCGGCCCTCTTCAACCGCAGCGACGTTCAGCGCGGCAGCGTCAAGTACAAAACCCGCGGGCTTTCCGGCGAGGAAAAAGACTCGGAGGCCAAATCCTCGGGCCCGGTCACCAAAGCGATCGACGCCTTCACGGAACTTCAGGAGGGGGACTACGTGGTCCACGTCTCGTTTGGGATCGCGCGCTACAGGGGGCTGAAACTCCTCGAGCTGCTCAAGGACAAAACGAAGGCGGCCACGGCAGGAACCTCGTACTACACGCCGAACGCCGGCGGCGCCGAGGAGCACATGGTGCTGGAATTCCGGAATAACGTCTTCGTTTACGTCCCGGTCTCCAAGATCGCGCTGGTCCAGAAGTACATTTCCGGGTCGAAAGACGCGCCAAACCTTTCGACCTACGGCGGGAAAACGTGGGAGCGGATGAAGCAGGCGGTCGAAAACTCGATCCAGGACCTCGCCTCGGAAATGCTCAACATTCAGGCGATCCGCCAGACGAAGCCGGGCATTTCGTTCCCCATTAATACGCCGCTCCAGAAGGAGTTCGACTCGCTTTTCCCGTTCACCGAAACGCCGGACCAGCTCAAGGCAATGGAAGCGATCCGGGCCGACATGGCGGCGCCGAGGCCAATGGACCGGCTGCTCTGCGGCGACGTCGGTTTCGGAAAGACCGAAATGGCGATGCGCGCGGCCTTCACCGCGGTCGAGGCCGGCTACCAGGTCGGCATCATGGCCCCCACGACCGTTTTGGTCGAGCAGCATTTGCGGACGTTCACCCAGCGCATGGCGACGTTCCCGGTCCGCATCGAGGCGATCTCCCGATTCTCGACCGCTGCCCAGCAGAAAGAAACACTGAAACGGCTCGCGGAGGGCCAGATCGACATTTTGATCGGAACGCACCGCCTCGCCAGCCCCGACGTCCGATTCCGGAACCTCGGCCTGATCATCATCGACGAGGAGCAGCTTTTCGGCGTCGAAATGAAAGAGTCGCTCAAACGGCTGCGCACGATCGTGGACGTGCTGACCATGACCGCCACGCCGATCCCGCGCACGCTCCACATGTCGCTGCTGGGGATCCGGGACATTTCGAGCCTCGAAACGCCGCCGGCCAACCGCCGGGCCATCGAGACGCACATCACGCGCTTTCAGGAATCGCTCGTCCGAAACGCCATCATGCGGGAACTCGACCGGGCGGGTCAGGTCTTTTTCGTGCATAATCGCGTGTACGACATTGAGGAGGTCGCGGATCGTCTGCGCCAACTCGTTCCCGAGGCCCGGATCGCCATCGGCCACGCCCAGATGCCGGAGCGCCAGCTTGAAAAAGTCATGCTTTCGTTCATCAATCACGAGATCGACGTCCTGCTCAGCACGACGATCATCGGGAGCGGGATGGACATTCCGAACGCAAACACCATTTTCATCGACGACGCGAACCGCTACGGCCTGGCCGAAATGCACCAGCTCCGCGGGCGGGTCGGCCGTTTCAAAAATCACGCGTACTGCTACCTGCTGGTCAACCCGAAGACCAACCTGACGGAAACGGCGCTGCGGCGTCTGAAGGCGATCGAGGAATTCGCCCACCTCGGTTCCGGGTTCAGCATCGCGATGCGTGACCTGGAGATCCGCGGCGCCGGGAATATTCTCGGCACGATGCAGAGCGGCCAGATCGCCCTGGTCGGGTACGAGCTTTACTGCGACATTCTGGAGGCGACGATCCGCAAGATGAAACGCCTCCCGCCGCGCGAGACGGTGGAAGTGGACGTTCGGCTTCCGCTGACCGCCTACATTCCGCACCAGTACGTCTCGGAAATGCGCGTCAAAATGGAGCTTTACCGCCGCCTTTCGCGCCTGACCCGGCTGGAGCACGTGGACGATTTCGAGGCGGAGTTGAAAGACCGTTTCGGCAAAATCCCCCCGCAGACCCAGCTCCTTCTGAAACTTTACCGCGTTCGGATCCTCGCGCACCAGAATCTCGTTTCCGCGATTTACCGCAACGGCGAGTTCCTGGTTTTGGAGTTTTTCTCGAAGAAAGCGCTGGAATCCGCCGCCAAACGCCCGATCGGCCCGGAGCAAAAGACGCTCCGTTTCGCGGACGACCATTCAGCGTACCTTCCGCTGGACGAAGCCGCCCAAAATGCCGGGCCGGATTCCGAAATTTTGCTGAATTACGTGGAAATGCTCTTGCGCGAAACGTGAAAATTTGGTAAGCTAAAGTCAAGAGGGTTTCCGCGGAGACGGTGCATCCAGCGTCGTTAAACCCGTTGAAAGGGCAGGGGCCCGAAATCCTCACCGCGATTTTACATTTTTATTTCACGCTTAAATTGACAGCAAAATGCGTTCCTTTTCCCTACGCCTGATTTTAACCGTTTTTTCAGCCATTTTGGTTCTTTCGGCCGGAGGTCTCGACGCTGGCTGGGGGGATTCCAAGCCCACCTACAAAAAAACGGAGAAAACCGAAAAGAACGCGAAGACCGGGGCAGCTTCCTCCTCATCGAATAATTCCGACCGTTTTTTAAGTTACGACGAACAAAAAGAAAAGGAACAGGAAGAAGCACGCGCGGCTAAAAAAGGCGTTTTTCTTCGCTTCCCGTGGTCCAAAAAGGAAAAAGAAAAAGAAGTGGCGGATCCTTTCGGAAACGCGCAGTCGGACGCTCCGCAGTACCAGAATCTTGAGGAACTTGGAATCCCGTCGAAAGGCTCCAACGCCGCACCGCAGCAGACCGCACAGCAGGATGGAACGTCCTCGCGCGCCGGAAGTGGTTTCGGCACGACTCCGACCAATCCACCGGCTGGGGATTCCACGAACGCTTCCCCGTCAGAAACTTCCGCCCGGTGGGGCATGGATTCCGGCCGTTCCCCTTTTGAAATTGCAACCGCCTCACAGACGGAAAATACGGCGGAAGTTTTGCCGGATTCACTTCCCTCCACGCTTCCGGACACGCTTCCGTCCACGCTTCCCGATTCCCTTTCCGCCGAAGGAAACGGCGCCGTGGGAAAAGCGGTGGAGCTTCCTCAAGTGAATGATCCAATGGCTTCCCTTCAGCAGACCCCGCAGGGAACCGCGGCACTGGCGGCTCAACTCCCCGCGCAAACTGCAACTCAAACCCCTGACCCAACTGCCAGTTCAACTACTCCCCCAACCCCGAATCAGCCCGGCGCGGCAGAACCAGCCGAAGCGGCTGCGACGATGCGCAACGACGCGATCCTGAAGCAGCTGCCCTCCCTGACGGTCGATTCCTCGAAACTCGGCGGTGAGGGGATTCAGTATTACGAGCACGGCCAGGTTTTGGCGCAGGTCGGGTCTCAGGTGATCCTCGCGGGTGAAATCGTCCAGGCCGTCGATAAAATCATGCAGGAGAACAAAGAAAAAATCCCCGATCAGTTCTGGGATCTGCAGCGTGAGGTTTTGATCCGGAATTTCCTTGACCAGTCCATCGAGGGAAAGCTGATTTACTGTGACGTCTTGCGAAACGTTCCCGCGGAAGGGATCAAGCAGAATTTCGAGTTGATCGACAAAGTGTTCGAGGATCAGGAACTCCCCTCACGAATGAAAAAGGCCGGGGTGGAACTTCGGGAGGACTACGAAAAAATCCTCAGGGAGGAAGGAACCTGCATCCAAAAGCAGAAATACATGTACCGCGAAGTGGTTTTCTGCCAGCAGTGGCTCATGAAGACCCTGCCGCAAAACCCGACGGTCTCCTACATTGAGATCAAGGACTACTACGACGCGCACCCGAAGGAATTTGAAACCCCGCCGGAAGCGAGCTGGGAAGAACTGGTCATCCGAAAGAACCGGTATTACACTCGCGACGAGGCGTACCAGGAAATCGTCCGGATCGGTTCCATGGTCGCGGTTCAGAACCGTCCGTTCGAGGAAGTGGCCAAGGAGTTTTCCCAGGGCGCAACGGCCTCGAGCGGCGGGAAATGCGACCCCGTCAAACCCGGCCAGTTGGCCTCAAAGCCGCTGGAGGAAGCCATTTTCTCCCAGCCAGTCGGCGAGTTGAGCGCCAAAATCATTGAGGATGAGAAATCGTTTTACATCATCCGCGTCCTGGAACGCAAGGAGCTCGTGAAGCACCCGCTGAGCGAAGTTCAGACCAAAATTCAAAATATTATAAAAACAAACAAAATTGATACCGCGCGTGAGGAGTACCTCGCGAAACTCCGGCGGGAGATCCCGGTCTTCACCGTCTTTGACGGAATTCCCACTCCGGAAGAACGAATCCAGGCGGAACGTGAAGCCGCGATGGCCGCGCAAAATCCCCAAAGGACGAAATTGTGGTAGTCCGCCGCAATTTCCGGGCAGGCCCCTCTCCTCGTCCGCTTTGAAATGAAATGATTGGTTGAAAATGAAGAAAGTTTTTCTCAGTGCCGTTTTTATTCTCGTTTCCGTTTCTTTTTCTCCTCTTTTGATGGCCGAAAGATCCGAAAATGAGCCCAAACTGGATCTGAAGCCGCTCGAGGCACGCGCCGAAAAGAACGACCCAGAGGCGCAGGCCGCGCTGGGAATCGTCTTCATGGCCGGCCGTGAGGTTGAAAAAGACGAAAAGAAAGGCTTTGAGTGGCTCGAAAAGGCCGCCAGCCAGAACGACCCCCGCGGTTTGTACTACTTCAGCCTCTGCTTTCTCGACGGGCTTGGAACCAAAAAAGACGAGGGCCGCGGTCTGCAGATCCTCCAAAAAGCGATTGAGGCCGATTACATTCCCGCCAAAACTTTCTTCGGGAAATCAATCCTGAAAGGGCAGTACGGCCTGAAAAAAGACGTTCCGCGTGCCGTGGAGATCCTGACCGAAGCCGCCGGCCAGGAAGATCCCGAGGCGCAGTACTTTCTGGGCATTTTATACTCCGGAATCGAAAAGGAAGTCAAGAAAAACCGCCAGCGCCAGATGAAATGGCTGACCCTTTCTGCGATGCACGGTTTCGCCCCAGCCCAGCGCATTTTAGGGGTCGAGTACTGGAACGCCGGCGACGCATTCTGGTCCCGTGAATGGCTTGAAGACGCTGCCGAAAATGGGGACGCGGAATCGGCGTACCTCCTTGGAACCCACGCCATGCACGGTTTGCACGGCGAGTCGGATCCCGACGCGGCCATTTCGTATTTTCAGGAAGCCGCCGAGAAAGGTTTCGCTCCAGCCCAGCTCATCCTCGGAGTCACGCTCCTGAAGGTGAATCAGGACCTCCCCGCTGCCGTGTGGCTGCAAAAGGCCGCGCTTCAGGGAAACGAGGACGCCAAAAAGGAGCTTGAAAAGCACTTTTTCGACCCCGTAGTCTGTTTAGATATAGGAATCGTCTGCATGTTCGGTAAGGATGGTCTTTACAGTCTCCCCGAGGCGCGCCGGTGGTTCGAGCGGGGCGACGCCATCCCCCACACTTTTGGACTCCTGGCTCAAATGTATCTTTCCGGGATCGGAGGCCCCAAAGACGTGAAAAAGGGGTTGGAACTCCTCGAAAAGGGCGCGAAAATGGATGATTTCCAATGCGTGAATCAGCTGGCGTGGCTTGTCCTGACCGAGGCCGATGGACCATTCAACCCGGAAAAACTGCATGCCCTGCTGAACACAGAGAAATGCTCAGATACTTCGGCCATTCTTACGCTCAAAGCATTGAGCCTCTATTTCGGCTTGGGAGTCGAACGCGACACGGCCGGGGCGGATCGGCTTTTCCGTCAGGCGGCTAATGAGGACTCCTTCGCCCGGGAGTGGCTGGCGTTCACGACCGTTTTTCCCATTCCCGAGGGCGTGACCGAACAAAAGGACGTTTACGCGTTCATCCGGAAAACGGCCGAGGAGACGAAAAACGCCCACGCGCTTTGTCTTCTGGGCCTTGCGGCCAAGCACGGCTGGCAGTGCGAGCAGAACGACCAGCGCGCGTTTGAATTCTTCACGAAGGCCGCGGAAATCGGCTGCGCACCGGCGGAGTACGAGCTTTTCCTCGCGTGCCAGCTCGGACTTGGAAATCCCGCCGACCCGCAAAAGGCCGAGGTTTGGCTTCGCCGCTCGATGGAAAAAGGCTTCGCGCCAGCGTTAATGCAGTGGCAATGGAAGCACACCAGCATCCTGGAAAATCAGAAATACCAGTAAGATTGAAACCAAAATTTCAGGCTGCCGGAACCCGCGCCCCAGCAGCCTGAACACACCATCAAAATTTCCCTCAGATCCTGCGCGATTTTAAGGTTTCACGCCATTTCTTCGGAAATCTGTTTGACCCATTCGACGATTCTCGCGTCGGTCTTTTCCGATTCGTTCACATCGTCCAGAGCCAGACCGCAGAAAACTCCGTCCACGACGGCGCGCGAGGCACTGTGGCGGTAGCCGTCCGCACTGGTTTTCCCGACGATCTTCGCAGCTCTCGGGGCCACTTCTTCGTAGAGCGTTCCCATGCCGTCGAGGTACGAATCGGCAAAGGAGTCCTGATCGCCGAGCCCGAACAGGGCGACCGTCGTATTCGAAAGGTCCGTTTTGTGAAGCAGATCGATCCCGGTCTGCCAGTCGTCCTGAAGATCACCAACGCCCCAGGTGGACGTTCCCAAAATCAGGACCGGGGCGTTGAAATCGTCCGCCTTCGCGCTGGCCACGTTGACGCAATCGGCGCCGAGTGCGTCCGCGATTTTCTGCGCCGCGCTTTCGGTGGAACCGGTCGTACTTCCGTAAATTACTTTGATGTTTGCCATAAAAACTCCTCTGGTTAAACAGACGCCACTTTCAGGGCGCCAATTTGCTGGACACAAGTCTCCCAGCTTTCGGGTTGAGTCAAAATGCGTTCCGCCTCGAGGGCCCCACGACGGAACAGATCCATGATTTTCAGCGATTCCTCCACGTCCCCATAAACTCTCCAGGCCCCGTAATACGACGGAGCGGCCTGACCGCGCGTGAAGCCGACCACGTCTTTGAGCGGGTACCCGAGAAGCAGGCCGATCTCATGCGGGAAATCGCATTTTTCGAACCGGCGGCGCAGCCACGCCAGCGTCCCTTCGACCGTGCGGGTGGTGTAGCCGTACTCGGCCAGAAACCGCCATTTGGCGTCGTCGGCCAGGATCCTTTTCAGCGCCTCCGGGTCGTAAAAGAGGATGAGACTTTTCTCTTCCCTGATCCGCAGAACGTACCACGGGAGGCCGAGTTTCTCGAGTACCTCGCGCTGACTGGCGCAAATTTCCATCGTCCCGGTCGGGGATTGGGCGCGGTAGCAGCGCCTGACGAAAAAAATCTCCGCCGGCTTCAGTTTCATTCTGACCAGGGCGGTCCTCAGGGCCAGCACGCGCATCAGCTCGATTTTCTCCACCCCGCAGCAAATTTTTAAGCTCTCCGTCATATTTTAGCCTTGCCTAAAACGCTGATCACAAAAAAATTTCTGCGCACGTCGAAACGACACAGAAACCCGTGATCAGTCCAGCCATCCATGCCAAGTTAAATCATTAAGAGAAAGTATAGCAGATTTTGAGATTTTGTCAATTAGGCAAGCCTAAAATTTTGTAAAAGTTTTGTAAAAGTTTAAAAAATACGGGGACGACGCTTCCAGCGTCGTCAGAATTTTTTGCGATTTGTTAACGACGCTGGAAGCGTCGTCCCCGTAACTTTTTACTCTCCAAGCTCAAAGAAGCAGTCCGGCTCGGGGCCAAGGTAATCGCCGGTCAGGGCGTAGGCTCTTGCGCGGCTTCCCCCGCAGATCAGGCGGTCTTTGCACGTCCCGCAGATGCCGTGGTACTGGTTCGGGTCCTGAAGCTGCTTGAAAACCGGGTGGTTCTGGTACACGTCCACGACAGAGACTTCCGGGAATTTCCCGCACTGGACCGGGAGGAAGCCGGCGGGGAAGATCTCGCCGTTATGCGCGACGAACATGATCCCGCGTCCGTCGGTGATCCCGAGCGGGGCGCGGCCGCGGTGGGAGCCACGATTCATTCTCGACGCGAATTCCGACTGGCTGCGCGTCGCGGCGTGGGCCGGACCTGCGAGCGGGTTCCCGCCCTGCTCCAGCACGAACCGGCGGTAAAACGGCGCTTCGGTCGTCTTCACGCTGTACGGCTTCGTCTGCGCGTGGGTCCAAAGTCTCTCAAAAACCCAGCGGTACTCTTCCGGCTCGATCCTCTGTTCTTCGACGCCCCGACCGACCGGGACAAGAAAAAAGACGCTCCACATCGCGATCCCCTTGCTCTCGAGCAGGTCGGCGATCTGGTCGATCTGGCGGAAATTCCGCTTCGTGATCGACGTGTTGATCTGGACCGGGAAATCCAGCTCGGCGGCAAACTGGAGCATTTTCATCGTCTGGGCGAAACTCCCCTCGAAGCCCCGAAACGCGTCGTGCGTGGCGGCGTCGGCCCCGTCGAGGCTGATCCCGATGGCGGAGACGCCGGCGTCTTTGGCCTTCCGAAACGCTTCGAGCGTCGCCAGCGGCGTGGCGGACGGGGTCAGCGCGGTCATGATCCCCCGGGAGACGGCGTACTGCAGAAGCTCAAAAACGTCCGCGCGCTTGAGCGGGTCGCCGCCCGTGAAGCACATGTTCGGCTTCCGCGGGAACGTGGCGACCTGGTCAATGAGCTGGATCGACTGTTCGTGCATCAGTTCGTCCGGAGCAGCCTCATGCTGCGCGCTGGCCCGGCAGTGTTTGCATTGCAGGTCGCACGCCCGGGTCACTTCGTAGTAAAACATCAGGGGATTGACCCCAAAATCGTCGGTGGTGTAGGGTTGCATTGGCATAATTTAATAAAAGGGTGGAGAAGGTAAATGGGAGGCGGTAATGGAGCGCGAAGCGCAGAATTACGCGTGGATGGGAGGCGGTAATGGAGCGCGAAGCGCAGAATTACGCGTTTGGGGCGTCCGTGATGGTTTAACCCGCGCGTAATTCCGCGCTCCGCGCTCCATTACCGCCTCCCGTTGCTGGCGCGTAATTCCGGCCTCCGGCCTCCATTACCGCCTCCTATTCGTCCGCGTAATTGGCCCTTACTTCAACGCCGCTTCCGTTTCCCTGAAAAGTTTCAGCGCCGCGTCCGCGTCGTCTTTCTCGCGGAGCTGCGTGAGGAAGTCCGGCGTCGTCAGGATCCTGCTCAGACGCGCAAGCGTGCGAAGGTGCTGCGTGTCATTGATCGAGCAGATGAGGAAAAACAGGTCCGTCCACATTTTATTGGCCGCACAGGGGACACCGGCCGGCGCACGGCCGAACGCGATGAACGGGTCGCCCAAAATGTCGATCATCGGGTGGCGCGGGTGAAGCAGGGCCACGCCGTTTTCCATCGCGGTGGGACACATCGCCTCACGTTCCAGCACCGCCTCCTCCATCGCGACAGGGTCCCAGAGCAGATTCGTCCCGGCGGCCACTTCGACCATTTCGTGAATGATCCCCCGCTCGGTCCGGCTCGTCAGCGGCACGCGGGTCGCCTCGGGAAGCAAAAGCTCGCTGATCGGAATGTTCTCCACGTCCCGGTTCGCGGCAAGGCGCTCGATCGTGTTTTCGAGGTCCAAAAGCTCCTGCTCGCGGGCGGCGCTGACGCGGGCCTCCAGCCAGTTCAGCAGCTCGGAACGGGTGAAGCGCCACTCTCCGCCGACCTTCCGGGCCGGGATCTCCCCCCGCTCGGCCATGCGCTGGAGCGTGCGCGTGTCGTACTTCAAAATCGGCGCGATCTGATTAATAGTGTACACATCCATAAGAATCCTCCTTTTAAGATGATGCGCTAATTATACTCTATTTTAAAATAGTGTCAACCCCCGCAAGATTCGGAGGGCCGGCGTCCTCGCCGGTCAAGTTCGGCGCCAGCCGAACGCGAATAAAAATCTCAAGTTAAACACCAAACTCGCAAGAAATCGTGGCCCCAAAAAGGCCCCGCGGATAAAGCGGATTAAGCGGATCGAGGCGGATTAAAAGGAAATAAAAATTGATTTTCTTTTAATTCATCTCTCGAAACCATTTTTAAAAATTTCTTTTTATTCTATTTAAAAAAATCCGCCTTAATCCGCCCAATCCGCCTAATCCGCGGGGCCTTATTGGGGTGAACTCTTTACTGGATTGGGTGCTTTAGGGGTGGGTGAAGGAGCGTTCGGCTGACGCCGAACTTGACCGGCGAGGACGCCGGCCCTCCGGATCTTGCGGGGGCCAAAAAATTTTAAAATTTTATCGATAAATTTTTACTAAAGTACTTGACAGCGGATTTATTTGTGATATATTTACGAAAGTGAAGGCGTGTATAGATAGCCCCGCCTTTTCAACCCCAATCTATCGTCAGGTATTTGGCTTTCTTGGGAGAGTCAGCCTTGTGCCTTGTATGTTTTTTTAACCTTGGAGTAAAAAATGCAGGAAACGATTGAAAAGAGTCAGGAAACGCTTGACCGTGAAAACGCGATCAAACAGATCCTGGCGAACAACAACAACGACCCGAGCCGTCTCATCCCGATCCTTCAGCAGATCCAGGAGATGGACAAGTATCTGTCGAGAGATGCCATTGAAATGGTGGCCGTTGGTCTGGACATTCCGGTGTCCCACATTTACGGCGTGGCAACCTTTTACGCTCACTTTACACTCAATCCTAAGGGAAAGCACATCATTCGCATTTGCGACGGCACCGCGTGCCACGTCAAGAAATCGATGGGCATTTGCGAAAAGCTCTATGAAAAACTGGGGCTGAGCGACGAACAGCGCACTTCGTCTGACCTTTTGTTTACCGTTGACATCGTATATTGCCTCGGGGCGTGCGGTTTGGCTCCGGTGATGGTCGTCGACGACGTCGTTTACGGCCAGGCCACCCCTGCGCTGGCGGCGGAACTGATCGATAAAATCCGCGCTGAAGAATCAGCTGCGTGAGAATGCGTGCGGTGTAGAGTTTACGACCGGGAGAGATCGCAAAAGCCGATCCGCGGCCTGTAACTCGCAGCTTACTAAGTCCTTAACATCTAACCCAACACAAAATACCATGCCAAATCTGGAACAGATTGCCGAACAGTTTAAAAAACGTGAAGCGGCATTGAAACGGCGAATCATCATCTGCGGCGAAACCGGCTGTATCGCCAACGGATCCCTGAAGGTTCGCGACGCTCTGGTCGAAGAGCTGAAAAAACACGGTGAAAACGTTACTGTCGAACTGACCTCTCAGTGCGCAGAATCCCTTGACCTTAACAATACGACCTACGTCTCCAAGTCCGGCTGCCAGGGTCTCTGCCAGGAAGGACCTTTGGTCCGCTTCGAGCCCGGTGGATTCTTCTACTGCCACGTTAAAGTGGAAGACGTCCCGGAAGTCGTCGAAAAGACGATCCTCGGCGGCGAGATCATCGAGCGCCTCCTTTACCAGCATCCGGTGACCAAAGAACGCTCCAAGTTTGAAAAAGACATTCCGTTCTTCGCTCATCAGCAGCGCGTTGCTCTGGGCAACTACACCATCGAGCCGGACAACATCGAAGAATACATCTCCCGCGGCGGTTACGTGGGAGCGCGCAAAGCCGTCACGGAAATGACCCCCGAACAGGTCTGCCAGACGGTTCTGGACTCCGGCCTTAAAGGACGTGGTGGAGGAGGATTCCTCACCGGTCTGAAATGGAAATTCACCCTGAATTCCGCCAACAAAGACAAGAAACGCTACGTCATTTGCAACGGCGACGAAGGCGACCCGGGCGCGTTCATGGATCGTTCCGTGATGGAAGGCGACCCCCATGCGGTCCTCGAAGGGATGATGATCGCCGGCCGCGCCATTGGCGCTGACGAAGGCGTTGTTTACGTCCGTGCGGAATACCCGCTGGCCGTCACGAGAATGAAGCACGCGATCGCTCAGGCCGAAGAATACGGCGTTTTGGGCGACAACCTCTTCGGAACGGATTTCTCCTTCCGTATCCGCATCATGGAAGGCGCTGGCGCGTTCGTCTGCGGCGAAGAAACCGCTCTGATGCGCTCGGTGGAAGGCAACCGCGGCATGCCGATGCCGAAGCCGCCGTTCCCGGCCGTTTCCGGTCTCTATGGCAAACCGACCGTCATTAATAACGTCGAAACCCTGAGCATGGTTCCGTACGTGATCCGCGAAGGCGCCGAGAAATTCGCCTCCGTCGGTCAGGAAACCGCCAAGGGGACCAAGACGTTCGCTCTGACCGGTCACGTCGCCAACACCGGTTTGATCGAAGTTCCGTTCGGCACGACCCTGCGCGAGATCGTTTACGAGATCGGCGGCGGCGTCATTGATAACGACGGCAACGTCACCCAGGATGATTTCAAATCCGTTCAGATCGGTGGTCCGTCCGGCGGATGCCTCACGCCCGCCATGCTCGACATGCCGGTCGATTACGATCACCTGAAGGAAGTCGGCGCGATCGTCGGTTCCGGAGGTTTGGTCGTGATGAACAAACAGACCTGCATGGTCAAAGTCGCCCGCTTCTTCATGCAGTTCACCCAGAACGAATCCTGCGGCAAATGCGTCCCGTGCCGTGAAGGTACGAAGCAGATGCTCGCCCTTCTGGACGAGATCATCGAAGGCCGCGGCACGCTGGAAACTCTCGACAAACTGGAAGAACTCGCCAAAGCGGTCCAGCTCGGTTCGCTGTGCAACCTGGGCAAGACGGCTCCGAACCCGGTTCTGTCCACGCTGAGATACTTCCGTGACGAATATCTCGCTCACGTCGAGAAGAAGATCTGCCCGACCGGCGAATGCAAGGCGCTGGCGCGTCCGACCATCAACCCGGAAAAATGCAAGGGCTGCACCATGTGCTCGAAGAAGTGCCCGGTGGGCGCCATTTCCGGCACCGTGAAACAGCCGCATACCATTGACCCTGAAAAGTGCATCAAGTGCGGCGCCTGCAAAGAGGCCTGCAAGTTCGGTGCGGTCGAAGGAATCTGAGTTGAAATACCGCCAACGGTTTGAAAGGAGTACATATAAATGTCCGATGTTAAAAAATTGACCGTCAACGGTATTGAAGTCGAATTCACTACCGAACGCAATATCCTCGAAGTCGTGCGTAAAGCCGGCATCAATATCCCGACGTTCTGTTACAAATCCGAGCTGAGCATTTTCGGCGCCTGCCGTATGTGCGTGTGCGAAGTTTCCACCCCGTTCAAAACCAAGGATGGATCGATCGCTTACCGCACCATGCCGATGGCCGCCTGCTCCACCGCTCCGGAAGACGGCATGATCGTCAAGACCGACACGGCCGAGCTGCGTAAAATGCGCAAAATCGCCGTGGAGCTTCTGCTCGCCAACCACAACGTGGACTGCCCGAACTGCGTCCGCAGCGCTGACTGCGAACTCCAGGACGTCGCGCGTCGTTTGGGAGTCACGGAAGTCCGTTACTCGCAGAAGAAAGAACTGGAACCGATCGACGACTCGTCGCCGTCCATCGTTCGCGACCCGAACAAGTGCATCCTGTGCGGTGACTGCGTTCGCGTCTGCCGTGAGCTTCAGGGCGTTTCCGCCATCGATTTCCTGCGCCGCGGCTCCCACGCCAAAGTCGCTCCGGCTTTCGACGGCAAACTCGCTGACAGCTGCTGCGTGAACTGCGGCCAGTGCGCTGCGGTCTGCCCGACCGGCGCCATCACGGTGAAGCAGGACATCCCGAAGGTTTGGGACGCGCTGTACGACAAGACGAAGACCGTGGTCGTTCAGATCGCTCCGTCCGTCCGTATGGCTCTGGGCGAAGAGTTCGGCCTGGTTCCCGGTACCAACGTGGAAGGCAAAATGGTCACCGCTCTGCGTCTGATGGGTTTCAAGCACATCTACGACACGGACTTCGCGGCCGACATGACGATTTGGGAAGAAGCGACCGAGTTCAAGACCCGCGTCCTGACCGGCGGCGTCCTCCCGATGTTCACGAGCTGCTGCCCGGCATGGATCAAGTACGCGGAAACGTTCATTCCGGACATGCTTCCGCATCTTTCCACCTGCCGTTCGCCGCAGGCCATGTTCAGCTCCGTCGCGAAGAAAACCCTGCCGGCCGAGCTGGGCTGCGAGCAGAAAGACCTCTTCCTCGTTTCCATCATGCCGTGCACGGCGAAGAAGATGGAAGCCGGACTGGAGAAATTCAACGAAGCCGATGGCACGCCGGAAACCGACGTGGTGATCACGACTTCCGAATTCGCCCGCATGATCAAGTCGATGGGGATCGATTTCGCCTCGCTGCCGGAAACCGATTTCGACAAACCGATGGGCTTCGGCTCTTCCGCCGGTTTGATCTTCGGTGCTTCGGGTGGTGTGATGGAAGCCGCGCTTCGTTACGCCTATGAAGACATCATGGGCAAGAAGCTCGAAAACAT
Organism: Thermoguttaceae bacterium; assembly: GCA_017447865.1. Classification (GTDB taxonomy): domain Bacteria; phylum Planctomycetota; class Planctomycetia; order Pirellulales; family Thermoguttaceae; genus RGIG3701. The sequence continues at coordinate 51,100 of JAFSMO010000007.1, read as the reverse complement.
CAACTTCACCGCCGTCCGTGGTATGGACGAAGTGAAAGAAGCGGCTGTTCCGCTCACGATCAACGGCGCCGAAGTCGTCGTGAAAGTGGTCGTGGTTTACGGTCTGGCGAAGGCCCGCGAAGTCGTCGAAGCGATCAAGGCCGGCAAGTTGGAATGCCACTTCGTCGAAGTGATGGCTTGCCCGGGCGGCTGCATCTCCGGCGCTGGTCAGCCGATTGGTGCGAACCGTGCGAAGCGCGAAGCGCGTCAGGCTGGGACCTACACCTCCGACGCGGCCGCGAAGGTTCAGAAGTCGCAGGATAACGTTCCGCTTGCGGAATGCTACCAGAAGAACCTCGGCGGCGCTCCGAACTCTCACGAGGCTCACACGCTGCTGCACACGATTTATAACAAACGCGACGTCGTGAAATAATCCCGCCGCGTCAACGTAACACGAGGGTCTCGCCTGAGGTGAGGCCCTCTTTTTTTTCAAAAATTTTAAATATTTTTTCTCTTTTTTCCAAATTTCTTGTTGAAAATTTTGAGAGCCGGTCTAAAATATAATTATGCAATAGGTTTTAAAACAAGGGGAACCTTTTATGAAAAAATCACATATTACGCAAATCGTATTCCTTTTTATGGCTCTGGCCGCCGTCACGGCGCAGCTCCGCGCGGATTATACGTGGACGCGTGCGGTGGATGAGCTGAATACCGATTACACGAATACGACTTACTGGTCCGGCACGAACGGCCAGGTTTATGTCTCCGGCCCGACGGTGAACGTTTCAAAGGGGCACACGGTCACCATCGACAAGACCTTCAACCTGGGGGCGGCCAATACCACGACCAATCTGAATATTAATGGAGTACTTAATCTCACCGGCGGGCGTCCTGTTGCGGGCTATGGGGATAATTGCGTTAATGTGATTACGGTAAACGGCACGCTCACGCAGACGGCGGTCAACTTCTGCTTTGGGGAAAACTACAAGACCGACACGACGATGACCATCAACCCCGGCGCGGTGGTCACAATGAGCGGTCTGATCGGTTCCCGCGGAACGGCCACGATCAACATCGGGAACAATGCCCTTCTTCATTTCGATAAAAACGTCACGTTCGGCTGGAACGGCGGAAATACCGACACGTCTTACATGGGCGTGATCAAACAGACGGGCGGTCTGGTCAACGCCATGACCACGAACCGGCAGTGGACTTCCATCTCCGGCATCAGCTGGTCCAGCGCGGCCCGAGGCAACGACGTGCTTCCTGACGGGCAGTACTTCCTTTCCGGTGGGATCATGAATACCCTCCGGATGAGTCCCAACTCGAATTACGACGAACAGAATTACAATCCCTCCACCACCTCGAATTACTCGAACGTGAACGCGGTCAAGAACGGCAAATGCTTCATCATGTCGGGCGGGCAGGCGAACATCGTCTCCGTCTCCAACATCACGGCCAACGACTCGGCGCAGTTCGGGACCCTTTCCGTGGCGACCCAGTTCACCGGCGGCACGCTGAACGTTCTGAAAATCGACGCGTCCCGCATGAAGAACGACACGTTCGTGCAGGACGGCGGGCTTCTTTCTCCCTCGGGCGGTACGTGGGCCAACAACCGGCTGACCGTCGCGCCCAACGGCATTTCCTCGACCACCGTGACGGGCAGTTACACGCAAAACGCCGGCGCGATCCGTCTCGACGTCGCCTCCGCGAGCAGCTACGACACGATGACCGTCTCCGGCACGGCCAACCTCAACGGCGTGCTGAACATCATCGACCAGAACGGCGCGACGGAAGGCTCGCAGACCTACACGCTTCTGACGGCGGGGACCCTCACCCGCGGCGCGGATTACGCCCTGAACGTCGGCGGGAAGAACGTCAGCAGCTACACGGCCGACTATTCCGACAATAAAGTCACCCTGACGGTGAACTACGGCGCGACGCAGACCTACACATGGACGGGCGGCGCGGCCGAGACGAACGAATTCCTCACCGCAGGGAACTGGAACCCGAGCACCGGGACGGTCAACTTCCAGAACCACATTTTTGGTGACGCGACGAACGGCAACGCCTACGCCAAGGTCCCGGCCAATAACCTGATCGCCGGCTCGAACGACCTGACGATGGCCAGCGGCTCGACCACCGCCACGCTGGACGTGGAAGGCTCCATGACGATCGGCAAATTCCAGAACGGCGGCGGCACGGCCAACATCAACGTCAGCGGGAACGGCACGCTCGACTTCACGGGCCAGACCGTCTTCACCGGCGGCAGCATGACGCTCAGCGGGAACTCCAAAACGACGCTCAGCTATACCACGAGCAGCAACGTTCGCTCCTACATCGGCCAGGGCGACAGCACCACGAATTTCACGATGAAGGACAACGCCTCGTTCCAGGTCAACATCGGAAATAACGACGGGAACCGCTACTTCATCATTGGTGGCGACGCGGGCGCGGGCACCACGACGTTCAACATGCAGGACAATTCGGTGATGCTCGTCGAAGCGAACCCCAGCCGCGACGCCGGCACCGCGATGCACTGGGGCGGTAAGGGAACCGTCACCTCGACTCTTTCCGGAAACGCGACCTTCCTGGCGGAAATTCGTCTTTTCTTCGGCGAAGACGATAACGGCAACCGCCTCAGCACGCTCAACCTCACGGAAAACAGCCGCATGTTCACCGGCCTTTTCCTCAACGGCGGAGCGGGAAACACTCAAATCAACATTCAGGGCAACGCGTACCTGAACATTGACGGTGAGTGCTGCATCGGCTACGGTACCCGAGTGACCAATAACACCTTCACCCAAACCGGCGGCCTCGCCGAGATCTGGGGCGATGGCAGACGCCGCTGGACCGACCGCCGCGCCGGGATCACCTTCGGCGGAAACGGCGGCGCCCAGTCCAACGGCACGTACCAGCTTCAGGGCGGGACGCTGAATACTTACGGCATAACTTACAGATCTGCGAACACTCAAACCGTTACCGCGCCTTTGCTCGAAATGAGCGGCGGCGAGATGAACGTCATTCCATTCACGGACGGAACGCTCGGCTCGATCGAAGTCCCGTTCAACTTCACCGGCGGAACGCTGAACGTCGCGAAAGTCGTCGGCTTCGGGAAAACCCGCTCGAAAACCTGGTTCAAGGACCACAATGACGGCAAGAACGACAACAATACGTTCTTCCAGTCCGGCGGCGTGCTCTCCCCGGACGGCGGTTCCGTCATGACCCAGGAAACCGGCATCGGCGACTTCGGAAAAGCGACGTACAAAACCTTCGTCCCCAGCGCGACGGGCATCAGCCGGACGGAAATCGTGGGGCACTACACGCTTTCCGGCACGGGCGCCGTGAAGCTCGACATTAACGAGTGGGCCACGGAAGCCTCCGAGAATAACGACCTCGTGACCGTGACCGGCAACGCCAACATCTCCGGCAGCGGCGGGATCAAAGTGAACCTGAGCGACGCACTCGCGGCCGCCGTTCTGGACGGGTCTTACACCGGCGACGGCAAGCTCCTCCTGATGACCGCCAACACATACTCGAACGCCGGCTCGATCCCGATCTCCTCGTGGGAAAACCAGCTCCCGAGCGCCGATTACAAGTGGTACCCGACCGTCGAAGGGAAGAACCTCTACGGGAACCTCCGCGCGCTGAACCAACTCACGTACTGGACGACGGGCAACGACTGGTCCGAAAACGTGAATATTGCCAACACGTTCTACGTCGGCAGCACGGCCCACGGCGGGAATGCGAACGCTCAGAACGCGGTCCTCAACCAATCGAACGCCGCCCTTGGTGCGATGAACATCGGCGAAGGCTCGGGCGACCAGGGCAAACTGACGATCACCGGCTCGCCCGTGATCGCGTCCACCCAGAACCAGAACATCGGCCTCTCCGGCACGGGTGAACTCGTGATCGAGCAGAACGCGAACGTCTCGTTCAACTCGACCGTGAGCGCCGGCCTGAACGAAGGCGGCAAAGGTACGCTGACCATCGGCACGCAAGGCAGCGAAACAGGCCCGACGGTCTTCATGAAGACGACCCGAATCGCGGGGGAATCGAACAAGGGCGTCGGCGTGATGAACATGCACAGCGGCAATTTCACCACGAACACGCTGGACTTCGCGCACACCACCGCCACGAACAACCTGATGACGATGACCGGCGGAACCATCAACGTTAACGGGATGATGCGGTTCACCGAAATGAACACTTCCAAGGGAACGTTCAACATGACCGGCGGAACGCTTAATCTGAACCAGAACACGACGTGGGGGTCCCACGGCGAAACCACGGTCACGATTTCCGGCGGAACGATCAACTCCACGGGCCAGTTCGTTTTGAACTTCTACGAAAAGAGCGACTTCGTGACGCAGACCGGCGGGACCGTCAACCTTTGGTCCAACAGCAACGTCGGCTGGGGCGTGCGTACCAACCCGGGCTTCATCCTGAACTACAGCTCAAAAGGCCAGAACGATTGGCAGGCCGGTCTCCAGTTCGGTAACACGGGCGGCGCTGACTCCCTGCGCGGCAAGAACGGCGAGCAGATTTGGGACATTTCCGGCGGTTCGCTCAACACGTACCGAATCTTCACGCTCATCAACACGACCGACACGATGCTGAAGATCTCGGGTGACGCGGTCGTGAACGTGATCAGCGGCGGAAGCGTCAACGACGGCAAGTACTACGGCATCCTCGCGGCCCCGACCGAAATGACGGGCGGTACGCTGAACGCCGAAACGATCATCGCGGTGGGCGACTACCACAACAAAGCGGGTGACGTCACCCAGACCAACCACAACTACATGAAGAACGGCCAGTTCCTGCAGCAGGGCGGGACCCTTTCCCCGGACGGCGGCACGGTCGAGAATAACGCGTACGTCCCCGGCACAACGGGCGCAACGACGGACATTTACGGCAATTACGTCGTGGATCTGAGCGGTCAGAGCGACAAATCGACGCCGGCCATTTGCCTGGACATTTATTCGGATTCGGATTATGACCAGGTCAACGTCTTCGGGAACCTGACGATCGATCCGGAGGCCTCGCTGAAGATCCGCTACGGCGGTGAAAGCCTCAGTGAGTTGATGAACATTTCCGACATTTTCACCGTAGAAGGAACGGAGGACCAGAACACGTACCTGTTCAAACAGATCAACGTCGAGGACATGGCGGGGAATCTACTCGCCTCTTACGGAGGTGACGTACTTACGGCCACAGTCTTAGGCGACGGTCTTCAGATCGGTTTCGGTGGCATGGCGGGTAACGTTCCGGAACCCTCAACGTGGCTTCTGCTCATTTTTGGATTGGCCGGTCTCGGCATTTCCAGGAAAAATTTCAAGCGAGTTTCCCGTTAAATTTCAGGTGGGCGCTTCATGGAACGCGAAGCGCCCGTGGCTCAAATTTTGTAATGGATGATTTATGATGCGCCGCGCCTTTACCCTCGTTGAACTTTTGGTCGTCATTGCAATCATTGGCATGCTGGTCGGTCTGCTTCTCCCTGCCGTGCAGCAAGCGCGTGAAGCCGCCCGCCAGATGCAGTGCGGCAACAATCTGAAGCAATATGGTCTGGCCTGCCTGAATCACGAAAGCTCAATTCGTTCGTTCCCGTCAGGCGGCTGGGATTTTTACTGGGTTGGGACCCCACAGCGCGGTTTAGGTCCGGACCAGCCCGGCTCGTGGTTTTTCTCGATCCTTCCTTTTGTTGAGCAGGAGGCGCTATTCAATCTCGGACGGACGGACGGGAACGATACGATGCCGACTCAGGCACAGATCCAGACGCGGCTTCAGACACCCGTCGCGATGTTTAACTGCCCGTCACGCCGTGCGCCCAAAGCGTTCCCCACTTCCGGGAAAACGTACAAGGAATCCGGCGCGATTTCGCAGGGGGTCAAGAACGATTACTGCGCGAACTTCGGCACCAAGTCTCTGAACCCGGACGCCAGCGCCTCGGCAATCAGTTCTCTGGCCGATGGAACGACGAGGAAAAAGAACAATTCATGGCCCGACCCGAAAGACACGGGGATCATTTCGTACCACAGCAAAATCACGATGGGAGAGATTCGTGACGGAACGTCCAATACGTACCTCATCGGCGAAAAGAACCTGAACCCGGACAAATACGAAGCGGTCGAGACGGGCGATAACGAGACGCTCTACAGCGGGGCCTGCAACGACGTGCTGCGCGGCGGGTACTTCAACACGACGACCGACAACGCGGCGCCGCTGGCCGACCGTCCCAACTACGAAAAGTTCGTTTTCGGGAGCTGCCACTCCGGTTCATTCGGGATGGTCATGGCCGATGGCTCCGTACATCGCATAAGCTACTCCATCGACCCCCAAAATCATTACTACCTCGCCCACCGCGCCGATAACAAGGCCGTGACGATCGAATGATTTTCCTTTTCAGGACTCGTTTTCCGGCTCCTGCAGCTTTCTCCCAAGCATGAACAGGTAGTCGGAAAACCGGTTCATCCAATGCAGAATTTCTTCCGAAACGGGCGGTTCAGGCTGGTTTTCTTTGAGTCTCCAGATCGAACGTTCCGCCCGCCGGCAAACAGTCCGCGCAAGCTGCGTGAACGCCGCGGCTGGAAGCCCGTGGAAAAACAGCATCTCGTGGATCTCCGGCAGTTCACTCTCCAGCCGGTCGATTTCTGATTCAAGAAAGAGCGTTTCTTCGGGAGCGATCCGTTCCAGCCACTCGACCGATTCCGGGTTCCGGCAGGAAATTTCGGATGAGATCTGAACAATCACGTGCTGAAAACGATCCAGTTTCTGATCGATCTCGTCGTTTTTGACCAGCGAGCGAATGACGCCGAGCGAGGCGTTCAGCTCGTCGAGGTTTCCGAGCGTTTCCATCCGCGCGTCGGTCTTGCGAACGCGTCCCCAGGGGAAAAGATCGGTTTCACCCGAATCACCGCAGTGAGTGTAAATAGGCATAAGCTGAAAAAAACAAAAGGAGGAAAAAGTTTTAAGGAGGGGCTTTTCTTTTTCGAAAAATATTATATCATAAAAGGAAGCCGATTCCGTTCGAATTTCCCTGAAGGATGATGACCATGAAAAAAACCGTTTCGTTCCCGATTTCCCGTTTCGTTTGGTTCCTGACCCTTTCGGGCCTTTTGCTGGTCTGCGCTGGCTGCCCGCAAAAACCGCAGAGGGGGGAAACGCCCAAGGCGGGAACTCAAGCGGAGACTGGAGCCGAAACGGGAACCCAGGCGGAAACGTCGCCTGAAACCCCTGATTCGTCGGACGCCACCGGGGGGGAAACCTCCGAGTCGCCGGACGCCTCGGGAGCCATCAGCCAGGAGGAAATCGACAAATACATCAACGACGACGAGTACATGTTCGAGCACCTGAAGCTGGACGAGCCGATCGTTTCCGACCCCGAGAGCCTGGTGCGGCTTTTGCCCGACAAACCGCTCTGGATCGACAAAGAGCGGAAGCACGTAGTCCTGCAGGGCTGGGTCTGCCAGAACCGCGTGATGCTGGAATTCTTTCTCTGCGCTGGCACGGGAGGGATCCGGACGTTCCCGTACCAGGACGAGACCGGCCAACCCGCCAAAATGCTGCAATTCAACGGGCCGAAGTGCCACGAGTCGATCTTCAGCACGGAGGTTTCCGGCCGTGCGCTGCATACCGCCCTGCTCGCGCTGGGAGTCGAACAAGGGGAACCGGTCAAGTTCCAGCCGAAGTTCGAGCCTCCCACCGGCGGCAAGGTGAAACTGACCGTCCGCTGGCGGAAACCCGACGGGAGCGTCGAGGAGCACGCCGGGCAGGAATTGGCGGTGGACGAGGCAGGAAACCCGCTCAAGTCGAACTGGGTTTTTGCCGGGAGCCTCTTTTTTGAGGACGGCGACGGCGAAAAACGCTACGCCGCCGACATGGAGGGGGAATATTTCGGCGTTTCCAACTTCCCGAGCCTGATCCTGGACGTCGCCGAGGAAAGCTCCAGTTCCAACGATTCGCTGGTCTACACGGCCAACGAGAAACTCCTGCCGGAGCGCGGGACGCCCGTGACGATCATCCTCGAAAAGACCGAGTAAAATCCGTCAAAACCCCATGACTTTCATCCAGGCGTAAACGCGGTCCATCCACGCGCCGACGTGGTCGCCCTGGGGTTTCATGCCGAAGCCGTGGCCGACGGTCGCGTAAATGTGGAGCTCGGCCGGAATGTTCATCGTGCGGAGTTTATGGTACACCGCCACGGAACCCATGGCGGAGATCCGGTCCGCGTCGCCGTGGATGAGGCACATCGGCGGAGTTTTCGCGTCGAATGCAAAATCCGCGACCATCGGCGAGGCGTTTCCGTTTTCTTTATTCGCCGAGTCTTTTCCATCTTCCAAAACGTACGCGGGATAAACCGGAGCCGCGAAATTCACGTGGCACGGCACTTTATCGAGTTCATCGACCGGTTCGTACGCCGGGGTCTGGCTCGTCGTGGCGGTCATGAGCGTCAAATGGCCGCCGGCGGAGAAGCCCATGCAGCCGATTTTTTCCGGGTCGATCCCGAATTTCTCAGCATTGGCGCGAGCGAAACGGACGGCACGCTGCGCGTCGGCCCACGCGGCCCAGTGCTTTTCGTGGCCTTCACGCCGGGGAACGCGGTAGTGCACGACCGCCGCGGTGATCCCCTTGGAGTTCAGGTAGGCCGCGACGTCCGTCCCTTCGTGGCTGGCCGCGAGACCATTGTAGCCGCCGCCGGGGAAGATCAGCATCAGCGCGTCGGAGGTCTTTTTCTCCGGGCGGTAGAGGCGGAACGTCGGATTCGTCACGTTATGGATGCGGCGGAGTCCGTCGTTCTGGGGTTTCTCCTGATCGGCTTCCTTCACGGTCTCCCCGGGAGCCAGACCGGGCCAAAGTTCAAAAACTTCCTGCGCCTGCGCGAAAGCGGGGAGGATCAAAAGAGCGGCCAAAAGGGCGAGTACGAATCGTTTCATGGTTTGGACCTTTCAAAATGAGAAATCGGCTGGTTTTCTTTTTATTCTACTTTTTCCCGATCGAATGTCAAGCCCCCCCGAAAAAGTGACGCCGCCGCTAAACCAGCGCCATGAGCGCGAACGCCACGGCCGCCACGACGAGGCCGTAGAGGACGAACGGGATCAACGTCTTGCGGAGAATTTGCCCCTCGTGCCCGATCAGGCCGAGCACGGCGCAGGCGCTTACAATATTGTGAATGCAGATCATGTTCCCCATCGCCCCGCCGACCCCCTGCATGGCGATGCAAACGAAGTGCTGGTCCAGCGTGTAGCCGAGCGTCGCGGCCGCATCCCACTGGAAGTTCGCGAACAGCATGTCGGACACGGTATTCGACCCCGTGATGAAGGAACCGAGACCGCCAATGAAAGCGATCAGCCCCGGCCACACCGGAGCAAACGCGGAGGAAAGGAAGTCCGCCATCGCCATCGGCATCGAAACGCCGGCCTGCCCGCCGATGAGGACTTCGGAGCAGGAAGACCCCTTGAAGATCGACACGAGCGCGACGGACGCCAGCATGGCAATCGTTGGGGCCTTCATTTTGGCCAAAGCCGTCCCCCACGCCCGGGAAACTTTGCGGGAGCCGACCTCGTCGTCCTTCGTCATTCCGTGCATGAAAATGGTGAGGACCGCGACGAAAATGAACGGCAAAATGCCCGGGAGGTTGAGCAGCGCGATGCTCGAATTCACGCCTTCCTCGCCGAGAATATTCCGGAAACCGAGATTAAAGACCTCATGATTGATCCACGGCTTGAGGCCAAACGCCGGCACGCGCGTCAGCACGAGAATGAGCCCGCAAAGCACGTAGGGCATCCAGGCCCTCAGCGCCGACATGCGTTCCTTGAACTCCTTGATGTCGGACGCCTTCACGGTGCCGGACCAATCGTCGTTCCACTCGCTCTGAGGCGCAAAGTCCCAGACGTCTTTGGGGACGCAGACCCCCTTCCGGGTGAGCCAAACGAGCACGGCCAGCCCGATGATCCCCCCGAGCATGGACGGGATTTCCGGCCCGGACCACCACGCGAGGATCATGTACGGGGTCCCGAAGCAGAATCCCGCCAGCACGCAGTACTTCCACGCCGCGAACCCATCGCTCCACTTTTTGTTCTCGCCGAAGAAACGGGTCATAAAACCGAGCGTGAAGATCGGAAGAATGAAGATCATTGGGAGGTGGCCCAGCGTGACATACTCACCGATGTGCTTGAAAACCATCGCCGCGTCGGGATTGGAAACGCCCATCTGCTGAAGCGCCTGGACGCCCACGTCCTCAAGCGATCCGAAACCCTTGAGGATCGGCGTCCCCACCGCCCCAAAAGTGACCGGGAAGGAATTGAAAACGAGGCAGAGCACCGCGGCGCAGAGCGGCGGGAATCCAAGCCCCAGAAGCAGCGGAGCGGCCAGAGCCGCGGGAGTGCCGAAACCGGCCGCCCCCTCAATGAAGGCCCCGAACATGTAGCCGATGATGATCGCCTGGACGCGGCGGTCGGGACTGACTTTCCGCATGCCGGCCTGAATGGTCTCCATGGCGCCGGAAGCCTGCATGGTGTAGTAGATCAGCAGGGCGCCGAAAACGATGATCAGGATCCCAAACGCGTCCCAGAAACCCGCCAGCGTAAGCGCCGCGATGCGTGTGCCTGAGAGTCCCCAGAAGAAAAAGGCCTCCAGCGCGGCCAGAAGGAACGAAAGCGGCATAGCCCGGGTGGAAGGCCAGCGGAATCCGGCCATGAGGATCAACGCCAGAAGGATCGGTAAAAAAGCCAGCAGCGCCGCAAGACCGACGGACATCGAAGTGAAAAGGACGGACGTATTCATAAGAGTTTGGAGTGTGGAGTGTGGAGGGTGGAGTTTTCTTTTATTCTACTTTTTCCCTGTTAAATGTCAAGCCCCTGAAATCATTTGCGGGGCGGGAATTTTAAAATCTTCTGAAAAAAGGAATCTTTCCAGCGCGGCGTGCCGGAAAAACGGGCTCGGGACGCAAAAAAATCCCCTCCCCCCGTTTTATTTCTTTCAAAATGTGGTACAATAATAATTTTATGGCCCCCCTTTTCAGGCCGGGCTCCTTTTTTGAACGTTTCCCCAAAATGAGTTTGGTGTTTTCATGAAAAATTCCCGTTCCAGTGTGACTCCGCTTCCGATGAGCGTCGAAGAGATTTCCGCGCGCGGCTGGGATCAGGTCGATGTGGTGTTTGTTTCCGGCGACGGTTACGTCGATCATCCCTCTTTCGCGGCCTCACTTTTGGGACGATGGCTCGAAGCGCACGGCTTCCGCGTCGCGATCCTTGCCCAGCCGAACTGGAAATCCTGCGACGCCTGGCGCAAATTCGGGAAACCGCGCCTCTGCTTCGCCGTGACGGCCGGGAACATGGACTCGATGGTGAACCACTACACCGCAAACCGCAAGGTCCGCAACGTGGACGCGTACACGCCCGGCGGGAAAATTGGCATGCGCCCCGATCGTGCCTCGGCCGTTTACTGCCAGCGTGCCCGGGAAGCGTTTCCGGGGGTCCCGATCCTGCTCGGCGGCGTGGAAGCGAGCCTGCGCCGGCTGGCCCACTACGACTACTGGAGCGATAAAGTCCGGCGGAGCGTCCTGCTCGACTCGAAAGCCGACCTCCTTTCCATCGGAATGGGCGAAGCGTCGCTTCTGGAAATGGTCCAGCGGCTGGACGCCGGCGAGAAGCCGTCCGAAATGCGCGACATTCCCGGGACCGCCTACCGGCTCGGCGCCTCGGAATTCCTGACCGAAGCGGACGAAAACGGGAATCGGACGGTCGATCTTGCGAAACTCCCCGAAAACGTGGTGGTCCTTCCCTCGACCGAGGAGGTGACGGCCGATAAAAAAGCGTTCGCGCAAATGACGAAAATGATTTACGACGAGCTGAACCCGTTCAGCGGGCGGCCGCTTTTCCAGCAGTGCGGCACGGAAGCGGTCGTCGTGAATCCACCGGCCCGGCCTCGTACCACGGAAGAAATGGACGAGATCTACGACCTCCCCTTCACCCGGCGCGAGCATCCGAGCTACGGCGACGCGAAGATCCCGGCCCTGCAGACCGTCCACGACTCGATCCAGGCCGTGCGTGGCTGCTACGGCGGCTGCTCGTTCTGCTCCATCGGCGCTCACGAGGGGAAAATCATCCAGTGCCGGTCCAAAGGGTCGATCCTCATTGAGGCCCAGCGGATGGCCGACGACCTACACTTTACCGGGACCATCACCGACATTGGCGGGCCGACCGCGAACATGTACGGGACCCACTGCAAAAACGAGGCGGCGCAGAAAGTCTGCAAGCGTTCGAGCTGCCTCTTCCCGGCCATCTGCCCGAACCTGGAAACGAGCCACCGTGATTTCATCGACCTGCTCGACGCCGCCCGCCGCATCGAGGGGGTGAAAAACGTTTTCATCGCGTCCGGGATCCGTTCCGACCTGGCCCAGGCCGCGCCGGAGTACAAAGAATTCCTTGAAAAGCTCATCACGTACCACACGGGCGGGCACTTGAGCGTCGCGCCGGAGCACGTCTCGGCCTGCGTCCTGAAAGCGATGCACAAACCCGAGATCGACGAGTTCGACCGCTTCGTCGAGGACTTCGACGAAATGACCGAAGAAATCGGGAAAGACTACTACACCGTGCCGTACTTCATCGCGTCCCACCCCGGCTGCAGGCTGGCCGACATGGTGGAGCTCGCCGAGTACATGCACCAGTACGGCTACAAACCGCAGCAGATGCAGGACTTTTACCCGACGCCGTTCACCATCGCGACCTGCATGTACTACACCGGACTGGACCCGCTAACCGGCGAGGAGGTTTACTGTGCCCACGGAGACCGCGAGCGGAAAATGCAGCGTGCCCTGCTCCAGTACTTCATGCCGGAAAACTACTTCACGGTCCGCGAAGCGCTGGAGAAAGTCGGCCGTACCGACCTGATCGGCCCGGCCGCCGAGTGCCTGATCCCGGCCAATGCCCCCACGAAAACTTCCACCGTCGAGCGTGCCAGTGCTGACCGGGGCGGCTACCGCCAGCGGTCGCGTGAGGAAGTCGCCGCCAAAGAGCAGCGGGCGTTCCAGCGGGCCCTGAACGAGGAAGGTGCACTTGGAACCGACGGGCCGTACAAACCGAAACCTTCCGAGGAACGCCGGAGTCACGAGGAACGAAGAAGTTTCGGCCGTTCCCGTGACGGCAGTTTCGATCGGCCTCATCGCGACCGGAGTTTTGGCGGCGGCCGGTACTCCGAAAACTACGACCGCTTTGAAAGTCGGAGCCGTTTCTCCACCTCCGAAGGCGAAGGCGGCGAGCGCGCCGGACGTTTCTCCGACCGCTTTGAACGCGCCGACCGGGCCGGACGGTTTTCCGACCGTTTCGCCGATCGTTACGCCCGTGAAAAACGAAACGATGAAGAGCGCGGCCGACGCTTTGACCAGGGCGACCGTTTTGATCGCGGCCCACGTCCCGACCGGGGCGAGCGTTTCGACCGGGGAGACCGTTTTGACCGGGGTCCACGTTCCGAACGCGGCGAGCATTTTGACCGAGGTCCGCGTTCCGGGAAACCGGACCGTTTTGGGCGCGTGGACTACCGCGACTCGTGGAAAACTGCGCGTCGTGGTCCAAGACCAGGATTCCAGCAGACCCGTGACGAAAGTGGTTGGAATTCCTACGACGACGAAAACCAGGATTTCTTCAATGCAGAAAGACCCGATCGTCCGGATCGTCGTGAGGATTCCGGGCGCCCGCGGTCCCGCAAAGGGAGTTTTCCCCGAAACGGCGGCTTCGGCGGCGGCCCGCGCGAACACCGCAGCGGCGGCTTTGGAGGCGGTCCGCGTGAACATCGTGATGGTGGCTTCGGCGGCCCACGCGAACACCGCAACGGCGGCTTTGGAGAAGAACGCCGCGACGGCGGTTTCAAAGGAAAACGTAAAAACGGCGGCTTCCGGAAGAAAAAATTTTAAGGAAGCACGGAATTCCGCTGGTTTCCCCCGTCAGTTTTATTGATTCACCCGTCCTTTTTTGGGGCTTAAAACTCAAATCCCATGAACTTCAGGCTCGTTACATTCAATCTGGGAATCATCACCGCGCTCATGACTTCCGTCATGATCTTCGCGTTAGTGTGGGCACTTCCCTGCCTCGGCGGCGTTTGGAAGTACGAATCCCATGGCGTCTGGGCACTTTGCGGCTCCATTTTACTGACGGGCTCGCTGAGCGCCATCCTTTTCCAATTTGGGTATTCCGCGAGAAAAGACCGCGTATTCCGCCGGGAGGCGATCGCCACCGTGGGGCTGGGCTGGATTTTCGCCTGCATTTGCGGCGCGCTCCCGTACATTTTCAGCGGCATTCCGCGTGACGTGGCCGACGATGGAACCCCCATCCCCATGACGGCAATCGACGCTCTTTACGAGTCCGTCTCCGGCCTGACGACGACCGGCGTTTCCGTCATTCAAACGCAGGACCTTCCGGAACTCATGCCGCGGACGATTCTTTTCTGGCGGTCGCTGACCCACTTCATCGGCGGCGTGGGAATCGTCGTTTTGCTCGTCGCCCTGCTCGACATTGGAATGGCTGGGCGGCTTTTGGTTTCGGGGGAAGTGACTGGTCCCAAGCAGACCGTTCAGGGGGCACGAATCCAAATGGTGATCCGGCGCACGATGGAGGTTTACCTCACACTGAACTTTCTGCTCATCTTTTCTTTGCTCCTGTGCGGGCTGACCTGGTTTGATTCGCTCTGCTACTCATTCGGCACGATCGCAACCGGCGGCCTGGACCCTCACTCTTCCGGGCTGAATTACTACGATCAGGCGCTTCTGCCGCGGGTGCAGTGGGTCATGAGCGTTTTTATGCTGGTTTCCGGCATGAATCTGCTTTCGCTCTACTTTTTCGCCCATCGGAACTGGAAACCCCTTTTGAAGAGCAGCGAATGGCGGTGCTACATGCTGATCGTCCTGGCCGCCACGCTGACGATCGCCTTCAAAGAAGCGTCCTGGAACGGGGTGGGAGTTTTGAGTACTTTGCGGAACAGTCTGTTCCACGTCGCGTCCTGCATTACGACGACTGGCTACGTGACGGACAATTACACGCTTTGGTCCCCCGCGGCCCAGATGGTCCTGATGAGCCTGATGTTTGTTTCCGCCTGTTCGGGAAGTACGACCGGTGGAGTCAAAGTCGTGCGTTACATTCTGCTCGTCAAGATTTTGAATATTGAAATGGAAAAAATTTACCGGCCCTCGATCGTCCATCCGCTCTACTATAACGGCGACCGTGTTCGTGACCCTTCGATCGCCAGCGGCGTCCTGCATTTTTTTGCCCTGATGTTCATCACGCTCCTTTGCACGTGGACCCTGCTCATTTTCTTCGAGCCGGATTCCATTTGGGCGCACCATACTTCCATCGCGACCGGGAAGGCGGGGGATCTGTTTGCCGTGACGGTCTCCCACTTTGCAAACGTGGGCCTCGGAATGGGCGAGTTTGTGGTGAATCATTCCTTTGGTGACCTGACGCAGGCTTCCAAACTCCTGCTTTTGTGCGTCATGCTTTTGGGACGTTTGGACTTTTTCGCGATTTTGCTCCTTTTCTCGCCGTCCTTTTGGAAGCGCTAAACCACTCAAACTAAAACTTCAAATTCATGAGCAGACTTTGGGCCATTGGCGACATTCACGGGTTTTCCCTCGCGTTTTCCAGGATTCTGGACGCCATCCAGCCGGAACCGGATGACGTGATCGTCACGCTGGGCGACTACATCGACCGCGGCCCGGACTCGCGCGGCGTGCTCGATCGGGTGATTCGTCTGCAAACGGAGTGCCAGCTCAAAACCCTGCGCGGAAACCACGAGCAAATGCTTCTGGACCTTTGGGCCCGGGAAAAAAACGGGACGCTTTACAAGCCGATCTGGAAGAGTTTCTTCTCGAAAAAGCATGAACTCCAGCTCAAAGACTGGCTCGACCTTGGGGGGCGCCAGACGCTCAGTTCGTACGGCCCGCTCACGACGAAAATCTCGCAAATTCCCCATGATCATCTCGATTTTATGGCCTCGACGGAGCTTTTTTTTGAGACTCCGGGCTTCCTTTTCATGCACGCGGCCTACGTCCCGCAGCTCGAAATGGCCGACCAGCCGCAGGAAGTGCTTCTTTACCACCGTCTGCGGGTTTCGGTCCCTGAGCCCCACATTTCCGGGAAAAAAGTCTACGTCGGGCACTCGGCACAGCGCACGGGTGAGATTTTGGACTGCGGGCATCTGGTCTGCATCGACACTTGCCTGTATGGCGGCGGCTGGCTGACGGCCGTGGAAGTCCAAACCGGCGAGACGCTCCAGGTCGATGCGGGCGGGCGATTCCGTCGGCTTTCCTGAAAAATTTTGGCCTTCATGGGTCAGGCCTCGCTTTGAGTCCTGATTCGTTCCCAGAGCGGCCCTTTCTCAAAAATTTTGAAGTTTTTTACGTTTTTTCCAAAAATTCCCCCATTTCCCTATTGGCTAAATGCGTAAAATGGGCTATACTCTCTTCATAAATTTTCGCATTTTAACACGAATGGAGAGCAGTCATGCGTTCTTTTTCAAAGGTTTTGAGCCTTGTGCTTTTTGCCGTTTTATTCGTCATTAGTCCGCTTTTGGTTTCCGCGGCAGAGGACGTAAAGCCGTACCTCGTCAGCAAGGACAACGGCCCGTGGTTCATTTCCGTTTACGTTTTTACGGACATCAATTCGGAACTGGCGGCGGATCAGGCAGTTCGTTTGACCAAGGAACTGCGTGAAAACTTCAAGTTGCCGGCCTACATTTACGTCAAGGAAACCGGTGAGGGCAAAACGATGGAAGGTCGCCCGTACTACGTCGTGGATCCGAATAATCCGGACGCAAAACCGCAGATTTCTACGACCTACCACTACCTGAACCCCTCCGCGTCTCAGGAATTCGCCGTTCTGGTCGGCAATTTCGCGTCGGTGGAGGACCCCCGCGCTGCGAAGGCTCTGGCCCAGATCAAGACGCTTCAGCCGAAATGCCTGGCGAACACGCCGTCCCGGAATCCGGCCGACCCCAATAATCTCCAGCCGCTTTCCCGTGCGTTCATGACTTCCAACCCGCTGCTGCCGCGTGATTTCTTCGTTTCTCCGGGTTTGGACCCCGTAGTCCTGGCCGCGAACAAAGACATCAAGCGCTACTCGCTGCTCGACTGCCCGGGCAAATACACGGTCCAGGTCGCGGTTCTGAAGGGGGTCACGACGCTCAACCAGCAGCGCATCGCCGAGATCCAGGCCAACGACGCGAAAGGGCTTTCCATCAAAGGTCAAACGCTCAGTGACGCCGACGAAAAAGCGATCATGCTCTGCGACGGCCTGCGCGCCAAAGGGTACGAGGCCTACGTCTTCCGTGATCGTTACGCCAGCATCGTGACGATTGGAAGTTTCGACTCGGTGGGAAGCGAAGTGAACGGCCAGTTCACCTTCAGACCGGAGATCCTTCAGATCATCAAGACCTTCAGCGCGAGCACAGACCCGACCCAGGCCGGAGTTGCGAGCATCAAGCGCAAGACCCTCGCCCAGATCCCGGGAGGCAAAGCGCCTAAGAAAGAAGCCGCGAACATTCTGTTCGACCCGATGCCGCGCGTAGTTCAGGCCCCGAAACGCCCGGTCCTGAAATGATCCGGAAACACGCTTGAGGCGTAAGGAATACTTTCCTCGAAGGCCCCGCTTGAATGAAAATTCAGGCGGGGTCTTTTTTACCCCTCCCCCTTTTGTGAAATCTTTTTTCAGGTATAATAAAGGAAATATTGATAAAAAATTAACCAATAAAAGGAGGTTTCGAAATGAAAGTCGCCAACATTCGCACGAATCGCGGCCTGATCCGCTTCCAGCTTTTCACCGATGAGGTCCCGCGCACCACGCAGAACTTCATCGATCTGGCCAACAAAAAGTTCTACGACGGGATCAAATTCCATCGCGTGATCGCTGACTTCATGATCCAGACCGGCGACCCGACAGGAACCGGCCGCGGCGGACCGGGATACAAATTCAACGACGAGTTCCACCCGAACCTGCGCCACGACGGCCCGGGCGTCGTTTCGATGGCCAACGCCGGCCCCAACACGAACGGCTCGCAGTTTTTCATCACGCACGTCGCCACGCCGTGGCTCGACGGTCACCACTCCGTTTTCGGAAAAGTCATTGAGGGTCAGGACGTCGTGAACGCCATTCGCCAGGGCGACGTCATGGAAGAGGTTTTCATTACGGAAGAGTAAAATGAGGAACGAATAATGAATAACGAATAACGAATAATGAATTCTTGTGAACGAACCATTGGAACTTTTCATTATTCGTTATTCGTTATTCATTATTCATTTAATTCAAAGGGCGCTTTATGCGTATCGTCATCATGGAAACCGGCTCGTTTGGCGTGCCGAGCGTGCGGAAGCTCTACGAGAGCGGGCATGAAATTGTTGCGCTGGTGACCAAAGTCAAGCCGGAATTGAAGCCGGGGCGCGAGCCGATCCCCGACCCGGAAGTCGTGCAGATCGCCGAGGCGCACGGAACGCCGATTTTGCGTTTTCCAAAGATCAAGGACCCCGAGGCGGTCGCCCAGCTCAAGGCGCTCAACGCAGACCTTTTCTTCATCTGCGACTACGGCCAGATCCTTTCTCCGGAAGGGATCCAGGCGGCGCGTCTGGGCGGGATCAACCTTCACGGCTCGATCCTTCCCCGTTACCGCGGCGCGGCGCCGGTACAGTGGACCGTCCTGAACGGTGACAAAATCGCCGGCGTGACCGTAATCCATCTCACGCCCGAAGTGGACGCGGGACCCGTTTTTTCCATCGTGAAAACCGAAGTCGGGGACGACGAAACGGCCGACCATCTGGAAGCGCGTCTGGCAGAACTTGGTGCCCCGGCGGTTTTGGATGCGGTCGAGCGTCTTGCACGGGACCCGGACCACGTCACCTCGGCCGTCACGCAGGACCACGCTCAGGCTTGCGGCGCGCCAAAGCTCAAAAAGTCGATGAGCGAAATCGACTGGTCGACCTCCGCGGTGGAGATCCGGAACAAAGTCCGCGCGCTGGAACCGTGGCCGCGCACGTTCACGACGTGGCAGAAATCCCCGAAAAAACCGCCCATGCGGCTGATCCTCCTCCCGGTGCCGGAGCTCCTTTCGATGGAAGTCCCGCCCGGAACGGAGCCGGGGACGGTGCTGGCCGTCGGTGAGGTGCTGGCGGTCGCGACGGGCGACGGTGTGCTGGGAATTCGCCGCCTTCAGCCGGCCGGCAAGAAACCGCAGACCGTGGCGGAGTTCCTCCTCGGGAACGCGATCCAGCCCGGGACGGTTTTGCGCTGAGCCTTTCAAACGCACAAAGAAACATTCAATTCAAGACTCATCAATCATCATGAAAAATTTAGCGGTTTTCGTTTCGGGCGGAGGGACCAACCTCCAGGCGATCATCGACGCCGTTCAGGACGGCAGGCTCACGGGCGTGCAAATCGTTGCCGTGATCAGCAGCTCGCGCAAGGCATACGCCCTTGAACGGGCCGCAAATGCCGGGATCCCCAGCTTCTGCTTCGTGCCGAAGGAGTACGACGGGGCTGAAGCGTACACTGACGATCTTCTCGGGAAACTCGCGGAGCTGAAAGTCGATCTCATCGCGCTGGCCGGCTGGCTGGTTGTGCTGGATCCGCGCATCGTGCAGGCGTACCAGTGTCGGATCGTGAACGTTCACCCGTCGCTCATTCCGTCGTTCTGCGGAAAGGGGAATTACGGGATCCACATTCACGAGAACGCCCTGAGCCGCGGCGTGAAGATCACCGGCGCGACCACGCACCTGATCGACGACGGAACGGATACGGGCCCGATCGTGATCCAGAAGGCGATCCCCGTTGAGGACGACGACACGCCCGAGACGCTGCAAAAGCGCGTGATGGAAGAGTGCGAGCACGTCATTCTGCCCGAAACGCTCCAGCTCATGGCCGACGATCGGCTCATCGTCGAAGGTCACCGGGTCAGGATCCGGGAAAAATAAATGCTTCTTTAAGAATCGGAACCATAAAAAAACGCCGCCCGGTTTTTCGGACGGCATTTTTTTGTTCTCGAGGTTGATCGTTTTCTCAGGCGGCCACGAACGACCGCCCTTTCAATCACTCAATCAGAAGTTGAGGTAGAAACGAACGATCAGACCAGCGGCGACGACGGAGACCATCGACATCAGCTTGATGATGATGTTCAGGGACGGACCAGTCGTGTCTTTGAAGGGGTCGCCGACGGTGTCACCGACGACGGTCGCTTTGTGGACGTCCGACTTCTTGCCGTTGCCTTCACCAAGAGCACCGGTTTCGACGTATTTCTTCGCGTTGTCCCACGCACCACCGGCGTTCGCCATGTAAACAGCGACGCAGAAACCAGTGGTCAGAGCGCCGACCAACAGACCAATGACGCCCGTAACGCCGAGAACCAGACCAACGACGATCGGGAGGATCAGGCCCAGCATGGACGGAACGATCATTTCCTTCTGAGCGGCCTTCGTGGAAATGGCGACCGGTTTCTCATAGTCCGGCTCGTTCTTGTATTCCATGATGCCCGGGATCTCGCGGAACTGACGACGGACTTCTTCAACCATACCGTGAGCGGCACGGCCAACAGCCAGCATCGTGAGAGCGCCGAAGACGAACACGGCCATCGCGCCCATGAAGATACCAACGAGGACTTTCGGGTTCAGCAGGTTGCAGGAGTAGAAGTTCATCCAGTCCATCATGTTCGCGGACTTGACGGTCGTCAGATCGACGGTTTCGCCTTCATCGTAGGTCACGAACGGAATGACTTTCGCAGCGTCTTCGCTGATACGGGCAGGACCCTTCTTGCAGTCGATCGCTTTCCAGGCTTCGTTGGACTCAGCCCAAGTGGTCTCGGCGCCTTTGTAGATCTTCGCATCCGTGTTCGGATTGTTGACCTGGTTCGGCATCACGAGGTAAGAGACCGGGAAGTACTCGGACTTGCTGCCAGCTTTCGCGGCTTCGGTGGCTTCTTTGCCTTCGTAGTAAACGACGAAGTTCGGAGCAACTTTGTAGAAACCGGCTTCAGCGTCGGTGTTTTCGAGCTGCATGACGGCCGTGGCGCCCCAACGTTCGAAACCAACGCGGACTTCTTCGACGTAAGCGGCCAGAAGAGCCAGAGCGGTCAGAGCGGCAGAACCAATGGCGAAACCTTTACCGGTCGCGGCCGTGGTGTTGCCGAGGGAGTCAAGAGCGTCGGTGCGTTCACGAACTTCCGGCGGAAGCTCGGACATTTCAGCGTTACCGCCAGCGTTGTCGGCGATCGGGCCGTAAGCGTCGGTGGCAAGCGTGACGCCCAGCGTGGAAAGCATACCAACGGCAGCGATACCAACGCCGTAAAGACCAAGCGCGAAGAGTTTCACTTCAGCGAAGTTGAAGCCCGTGGCGAAACCGAACGCGAGGATCGTGGCGATACCAACGATGACGACCGGCGCCCACGTGGAGAACATACCTTCCGCAATACCAGCGATGATGACCGTAGCCGGGCCGGTTTTGCCCTGGTCGGCGATCGCCTGGGTCGGTTTGTATTCATAAGAGGTACGATATTCGGTCCACTTACCAATCAGCCAGCCGGCCACAAGACCGGTGATGACGGACAGACCGATCTGCTTCGCGGTGCCTTCCATCATCTTGTTGGCGATGACGTAGGAAGCGACTGCGATGATGATCGACGGGAAGTTCACGCCTTTGCCCAGAGCTTTGAGCAGCGTGCCCTGGTCAGCTTTTTCGTCCGTGCGGACGAGGAAGATGCCGAGGATGGAGAGGATGATGCCCACAGCCGCGATCAGGATCGGGAGGAAGAGGGCTTTCATCTGGATCGAAGCGTCTCCGCCCATGGCGGCGTAAGCGGCAACACCCAGAGCGGCGGACGAAAGGATCGATCCGCAGTAGGATTCGTAAAGGTCAGCACCCATACCAGCGACGTCACCAACGTTGTCACCAACGTTGTCAGCGATCGTGGCCGGGTTGCGGCGGTCGTCTTCCGGAATACCGGCTTCGACTTTACCAACGAGGTCGGCACCGACGTCAGCGGCTTTGGTGTAGATACCACCGCCAACACGGGCGAACAGGGCCTGCGTGGAAGCACCCATTCCGAAGCAAAGCATCACGACCGTGATCTCGGCGAGGCTCATTTCCCACCCGAATTTCGGGAAGATCCAGTACAGAGCGCCGAACCAGAGGACGATGTCGAGAAGGCCAAGACCGACGACGGTCAGACCCATGACAGCGCCCGAACGGAAGGCGACCTGAAGACCCTGGTTCAGGGATTTCATCGCGCCAGCGGCGGTACGGGAAGAAGCCCACGTCGCGGTTTTCATGCCGCACCAGCCAGCCAGACCGGAGAAGAAACCACCGGTGAGGAAGGCGAACGGGACGATTTTGTTCTGGACGTGCAGGACGTAAGCCAGGAACGCCAGGAAAATGAAGATGAACACAAAGGCCCAGAAGACCACTTTGTACTGCTGCCACAGATAGGCGTTCGCGCCTTTACGGACGGCGGCGGCGATTTTCACCATTTCTTCGTTTCCTTCGTCCGCTTTCATCATCTTGCAGAAGAAGTTATAGGCGAAGAACAGGGCCAGAAGCGCAGCGACCAGGCCGGCGACCCAGAATTTGCCGTAGGTGGATTTGAAGGCGAAACGATCGCTCGTGCCAGCTTTGCAGGGGCAATTCTCGCACTGGCAGTTTTCACCGCAGGTGCATTCTTTGCCTTCTTTGCACGGGCAAGCCGGAGCGGCTTCAATGGCCGGGGCAGCTTCTTCAGCAGGAGCGGCTTCAGCGGCCGGGGCAGCTTCTTCAGCAGGAGCGGCTTCAGCAGCAGGGGCAGCTTCTTCAGCAGGAGCGGCTTCAGCAGCAGGGGCGGCTTCTTCAGCAGCAGGGGCTTCAGCAGCCGGAGCGGCTTCTTCAGCAGGAGCAGCTTCAGCAGCAGGGGCTTCAGCAGCAGGGGCTTCAGCAGGAGCAGCTTCAGCGGTCGGGGCGGCTTCAGCAGGCGCAGCTTCAGCGGCCGGGGCGGCTTCAGCAGGAGCAGCCTCAGCAGGCGCGGCTTCGGCCGGAGCGGCTTCAGCAGGAGCGGCCTCAACGACAGCGGCGGGAGCAGCTTCAGCAGCCGGGGCGGCTTCCGGAGCGGCGTCCTGCGCAAAAGTCATTCCCGAGAAAGCCAGCATCGCGGCCAGCACGAGGGAATGGCAGAAGAGGGACTTTTTCATTGTGTTCTCTCCAAAATGAATTATAGGATGACGGAAATTATGAACAAAAACAATTACAGTTCATTAAGGGGTAATAAATTTACCCAATTATCGGTTTAGTATAGTACAAAGTACTTTTTTGTCAAGCAGGGGGGTGGGGATTTTTTGCCTGTTTTCAGAGAAAAAAGAAAAGAATTTTCTCCAAAATTCCCGTTTTATCGAGTTTGCCAGAAATTTTGAGTGGTTTTAAAGAGCTTTGGGAGCGGGCAAGGCTCTGAGGAAAGGCTTTCTCACCAGTATAATTAGTGAAAATTGCCCAATCCTCAAAAGTTTCTTAAAGCCTAAGTCTTGCCCGCTCCTGCGATTTAATTTCAGATCGCATCCAGCGCGCGCTGGACGTCTTCTTTAATGTCGTCAATGTCTTCCAGACCGACCGAGAACCGGACCAGGCCCGGGTTGATGCCGGCCGCGACGAGCTGCTCTTCGGTGAGCTGGCGGTGCGTTTCGGAGGCCGGGTGCAGGACGCACGTCCGAATGTCGGCGACGTGGACCTCGTTCGAGGCGAGTTTCAGCGAGTCCATGAACTTCTCCGCGTTGGCGCGTCCGCCCTTCACGACGAACGAAATCACGCCGGAGCAGCCGTTCGGCAGGTACTTCTGCGCAAGCTCGTAGTCCGGGTCGCTCTTCAGTCCGGGGTACTTCACGCGCTCGACTTTTTCGGACGCTTCCAGCAGTTCCGCGATCGCCAGCCCGTGCTTGCAGTACTGCGGCATGCGGATCGCCAGCGTCTCCAGGCCCAGATTGAGCAGGAAGGCCGAATGCGCCGCCGGGTAGCAGCCGAAGTCACGCATCAGCTGCATGCGCGCCTTGATGATGTAGGCCGCTTTGCCGTACATTTCGGTGTAGATCGTGCCGTGGTAGGATTCGTCCGGCTCGGTCATTTCGGGGAAGTTGCCGCAGGTCCAGTCGAACTTTCCGCTGTCCACGATCACGCCGCCGCCCTGGACCGCGTGGCCGTCCATGTACTTGGTCGTCGAGTGGACCACGATGTCCGCGCCGAAGTCGAACGGCTTGCACAAAACCGGGGTCGGGAAAGTATTATCCATGATGAGCGGCACGTTGTGCTCGTGCGCCACTTTCGCGAACTTTTCAATGTCGAAAACCGTCAGCGCCGGGTTGGCCAGCGTCTCACCGAAAATCAGGCGAGTATTCGGTTTGAAGGCTTTGTGGATGGTTTCCTCGTCGGCGTAGGCGTCCACGAAAATGCACTCAATGCCGTACTTTTTGAGCGTGAAGGCGAAGAGGTTGATCGTCCCGCCGTAGATCTGGGGCGTGGAGATGAAACTGTCCCCGGCACGGCAGAGGTTCAGGATCGAAAGAAGCGAGGCGGCCTGGCCGGACGAGGTGCACATGGCGGCGATCCCGCCTTCGAGCGCGGCGATTTTTTCCTCGACCGCCATCACCGTCGGATTGGCGAAGCGGGAGTAGATCAGACTGCGCGTCGGATCATCGAAGACCGCCGCGACTTCCCGCGTCGAATCGTAAACGTACGTGGTGCTCTGAACGATGGGAACGACGCGCGGCTCCGAGTTTTTCGGCGTGTAACCGGCGTGCAGACATTTAGTTTCGTCTTTCATGAAAAAAACCTCCTTCGGAAACGATTCAACAGGCGACGGCTCCAGGGCCACACATTTTTGGTGTATTATACCACAAAAGAAATTTCGCGCAAGAGGGGAAGAATTGAGAATTAAGAATTAGATTGGCGAGCGGTGGCAGTTATGCCACCGTAAGATCCGGAGGGCCGACGTCCCGCCGGTCAAGTTAATGGGGTTTTGGCTTCCCCGATTCGCAAGTGATTAACTTGACCGGCGGGACGCCGGCCCTCCGAATCAACGACGCTAGAAGCGTCGTCTCCGCAGTTTCATTAGCCCGAACGCGCCGAGCAGGAGCAAAACCCACGCCGCCGGTTCCGGCACCGCGTTATTATCGATCCGGAGAGAACCGCCCGAGGCGTCCATCACGTGGAGCCAAAGATCAGGATCGCCCGCTGCGCTGAAGTCAAACGTCACGTTCGAGTTCCAGCCTTCATGCGGATTCGTCAGGTTCAGGTAGTTGAATTCCCAGCCGACCAGATCCGACGGGGCGTCTGCGACGAATTTCAACGTCACACCGGGATCGATCGTCAGAGCGTCCGTAACCGTCAGAACGTCGTGGATCCCCGCGTCTTTCAGGTCGTTCAGGTTCATCTCGTACACGCTACCGGCGGCAAGATGCAGATTCGCGACGGAGCCGGTCCCCCCAAACGTCACGCCGTCCGAAACGACCAGGGTGCCCGCGCCGCTGACTTTGCTCGTCAGGAGCGCCTGATTCGTGCCCGTGCGGGAAACCGTCAGTTCGATCCCGTCAGAGAGCACGATGGGGTTGGAGATCGTGCGGTTTCCGGCGGTGGCGTTCAGCTGAACGTCGCTCTTTCCCTTCACGTTCAACGCCCCGGTCCCCAGCGCCTGGTCGTTCCCCAGGACGTACGGCACGGCCGACCCGTTTCCGTTGGAGCGGCTTCCGAGGAGGTTCGTCCCACCGGTGTACGTGTTCGCGCCGTTGAGCGTGATGGTCCCCGCGTTAAGCTCGCCGTTGTTCAGGTTCAGGGCGTAGTCGCCGGATATCACGCCGTTCACGGTCACGACTTTATCGGTTCCGTAGCCGGCGCGCAGGCCGTTCTTCGTCCCTTCCAGCACGACCTGATTATTAATCACCGGGCTGTTGCTCTGGTTGATCATGTTGGCGTTCAGATGAATGACCGCGTCGCCCAGAACTTTCGGGTTGGCGAGGTAAAGCAGGCCGCTGTTTTCGAGGTAAATGTCCCCCGTGTAATTATTGGCCGAACTGTCGCCGGTAAGGGACAGATTCCCGGAACCCGTGACGCGGATCTCGGAATTGCCGGCAAAATTGACCGCGGTCGTTTGACCGGCCGCCGAAAGGGTGAAGACCGATTTCTGCCCGGTGTTCGTGTTCGTGAGGGTCCCGCCGGTGACGTTGGTCGGGTTGATCGACGGGCTGTTGCCGTAGGCGTCATAAGTGCCGCTGGCCATCGTGGTGGTCCCGCCGATGAGCGTCCCGGAGCCGCTCGTGCGAAGCGTTCCGCCCGCGATCTCCACGTCCTTGAGCATCTGGCTGGAACCCGCCAGTTCCAGAACGCCCGCCGTGACTTTCGCGTCGAGCGTGGTGGATTTTCCGCTCAAAATCTGCGTTCCGGCCCCGACTTTTTCAAGGAGTACCGATCCGGTGAACTCGCCGGTGTAAGTGGCCGTGACCGCGGCGTCCGTGATGCCGTAACCGACCGTCAGAGCGGCTTGATCGGACGCGCTGTTCTGGATCTTCGAGGCGGCAAATTCGGAGTTCAGCGTCCCGAGCGTGGCGGCGTGGCCGTTCAGGTTGATGAAGGAGGCCACGTTGCTGACGAACGTCACGTCTCCGCCAACCGGCAAAGCGTCGTCCACGTTCAGCTGGACCTTCGCGGCATTCGAGCCCGTGTCGCCCAAAAACGTTCCGCCGGTGTACGTGTTTTTGGCCGCGAAAATGACCGTCCCGCTGTCGCCCCGGATAGTGAGTTTGCCCGGAGTGCCTTCCTGCTCGTCAGAAATCACGCCGTTGAACGTCATGTTGGTGCCCCAGCCGGCCATGATCGAACCGCCAGCCGAAGTCAGTTTAATGGCCGACGTGTAGTTCCCGGTCGTCTTCGCGCCGTTATGGAAGATCGAATTATTCAAAATCACCGTTCCCGGCATGGCCGTTCCGTCCGTGAGCACCATGCTGCCCGAAACTTTGAGCGTGCCGTCCCAGTCGGGGTTCGGACTGTTGAAGATGTACCAGCCGCCAAGGTTCAAATCGATGTTCACCTTCCCGGAAACGGTTCCGTCGAAAACGTGGTTCGAGCCTTCCCCCGTGATCTTGAGCGTCGCGGGCGTTTCCGAACTGTTCGTCAGGGAGGAATGCGTGTTCCCGGTCGTGTAGCGCTGATCCTGCGGGCCTTGCGTGCCGGAACTGTGAAACTGCGTGACGGTCTGGTCGTGGCCGTTCAGGTCGAAGACGGCGTAATCGCCCATCAGGACAGAGCCGGAAACCTGCTTCGCGCCCGTTCCGGTGACTTTCGCGGTCACGTGGTCCGCCTCGGTGCCGGTCACAAGATCCAGATCCTTGACCACGGAACCGTCGCCGTTCAGGCCGAGCTCCACGTTCCCGCTGGAGGCTTTGAGCGTCGTAGTCCCGGAACCCGATCCGGTCAGTCCGAGCGTTCCGCCGGTCCAGTCTTTCTCGATGACGAGCGCCGCGTTATTGTCCGCCGTGAAATGGGCGCCGGTGGAAAGCGCGGCGTTTTCCGGGAGGCTGAGCTTGAACGTTCCGGTGCCGGTCGAGTTTTTCACGACCCCCGCGTCCCCGGCGGCAAAATCCGGGACGGAAACCGTGTGGCCCTCCAGATCGACGTAGCCGTTCACGGTCAGTTTGGAGGCGAGCGTCACGTCGGTCCCAAAGTGCAAACGGCCCGTGTAGGTGGAAGCTCCGATCGCCTGGTAGCCGCTGCCGTTGACCGTGATGCCGCCGGTGATGGAGACTTGCCCGTCCGCGGGAGAAAGCCGCACCGCGCCATTATTCGAGTTGATGGTGATTTTCCCGACGACTCCCGGTTCATTCTGGAGTTTCCCGGTCAAGACGAGCGTTTTGTTCCAGCCGGGATTCAGGACGGAGGCCGAACCAAAGTAAAAATCGTTCGCAAGCGTCACCGCAGAGCCGGAATGGTTCCCCGTGTGCAGGTTGCTCCCCCCGTGAAGGGTCACGGAGCCGGTGCTCAAATCGGAGGTCCCGGCCAGGATCAGGATCCCGTTATTGACCATCGTGTTCCCCTTGTACTCCTGCGGCTTTCCAAGGGCGAAAGCGTCCGAACTGGAACCGCTCAGCGTAAGATTCAGATTCCCGGAAAGAACGCCCTGATAGACCACCGTGTTGTAGCCCGTGTTGGGATTGACCGTAATGGTGTAGAAATTGGTGTCCTGTGCGCCGGTCGTGTAATTCTCGGTGGAATCTCCAAGCTCCGTGGACGACGTGTTCATGTCGGCGGTCAAAACGACGTCGGCCCGCACCGCTCCGGAAAGGACGAAAACGAGCGCCAAAACGAAAGACGCGAGGGGGATCAGGGATTTTTTCATTTGCAGAACCTCGGGAAAAAGGCTTAAATCAGTTTCTGGGCTCTATTGTATGCCGGAGGGGTGATTTGTCAACAGAAAAAAGAGAAAAAAGGGATTAATTTTAAAAATATTTTAAAAAGCCGTCACTCCGGATCGTGGCGTTACGCTTTGGCGAGCGGTGGCAGTCATGCCACCGTAAGATCCGGAGGGCCGGCGTCCCGCCGGTCAAGTTAATGGGGTTTTGGCTTCCCCTACTTTTACGTGGAGGAAGAATAAGAACTCGCTCAGTGCACCATCCACAAACCGCTGTGGATCTCGGCCCAGTGGATGTAGTTCCCCTCTTTGTCGATGCGCGAGGAACGGGGCCATACCTCATCGAAAAACTTCTGACGCATTTCGATTTTTTGAGTGCCATCCAATTCCTTGTCCTGGTTCAGTTGGTAAAGCAGGACCGGGACCTCGATTTTCTCGAGCGCTTTGAAGCGTTCCTCCGGGAAACCCCGCGGCAGTACGACCTCCTGAAGCGTTTCCCACTCCCGGAGGATTTTTTCTCCTTCCGGCCCGATTTTGCCGTCTGAAATTGCCAAATATCGAAGCGGAAGGCGCTTTATGGCTTTCAAAAAATCATCGCATGGAGCGCCCATTCGGAAGCATTCCAAAGCCAGCGCCTGAAGTGACGTGAAGTTTTTCAAAACGTCGGCGGCTTCCTGAGGAGTCATTTCGCACTGGATTTCCAGTTCCCGCAAGGAATCTTTCAGGGGGAGGAGCATCGGGAGCAGATCACCCCCCTTGAAATTATTCAGGGTCAACGACTGCAGCCGGGGCATTTTCAGGACTTCCTGAATGACCTGCTTTTGCGCGGGGATCCTCAGTATTCGGATGGTTCGGGACGCGCCGATACTCTCGCACCAGCGTTGGGGAATCGGGCGTTCTTCAGCGGGAGCAGGAAGTTCCTCCTCCGAAGAATCATCCACCTCGTCATCTTCATAAGGAAAGAAATTCTGTAGAATTTCAAGCTCTTCAAGCTCTTTGAGTTCGTGAACCGGGAATTCCACGTCCTGTAGGCTGCAAAACTGAATGGAAAGCACACGAAGATGCTTCAACTTCATGATCTGCTTGATGATTTTTGCGTTAAGAGTTTCGCATTCCAGCGAGGCCTCCGTGATCGGAAGTTCCTGGATCTGGCCTTCATCGTCTTCGTACACGATTTTCCCATTTTCCCAGTCCCCATCCTCTTCCGGGTTGGAAAAGAAAGTATAGTCGCACAGGGATTCCAGCTTGCGGGCGGCTTTGAACTCCGGATCCAGCTCCGCCCCCATACTCGCGGAACCGGCCGCGAAGGAACAAAGAACGAGGAAGCCGAGTAAGAACGAAAATCTTTTCATGAGCGTTTGCCTGTAAAATCGTCTTTCGAGGTGGTTTAGACCGGCGCGTAATTCCGCGCTCCATTACCGCCTTGCATTTGGCGAGCGGTGGCAGTTATGCCACCCCAAAAAGGCCCCCTTGAAAGGGGAGGCTCTTGCGCGTTTAAAGGCCCCCCTGAAAGGGGGGCTGCCGAGCGAAGCGAGGCTGGGGGGTTCAGACCAAAGGACGGATTTGCACCAGTTCCGGAACCCCTCCGGCCCTGCGGGCCACCTCCCCTTTCAGGGGAGGCTTTAAATTTACTCCTGGATCTCGTAAAAAACGTTCCTCTTTTTCGGCTCGAAACCGGCGCGGGTGATGCAGTCGCGGATCTGCTTTTCCGTCGCGTGGAACGTCGTGCCGCACGAGGCGACCACGTTCTCCTCGATCATCAGGCTCCCGAAATCGTTTGCCCCGAAATGAAGCGCGAGCTGGCCGATCCTCATCCCCTGCGTCACCCAGCTGAGCTGAATGTTCGGGACAGAATCGAGAAAAAGCCGCGAGACCGCCAGCATTTTCAGGTACTCGAACGAGCCGACCTTTTCGCACGGCAGCGTCCGGAACGGCTGGTACGTCCACGCGATGAAGGCGGTGAAACCGTGCGTTTCGTCCTGCAAATCGCGGACCCGTTTCAGGTGCTCAACGCGGTCCTCGAGCGTCTCGACGTGGCCGAACATCATCGTGGCGGTCGAGTGCCCGCCGGTCTGGTGCCAGTAGCGCATGACGCGGAACCAGTCGTCCGTCATGATTTTTTTCGGGCTGACGGCCTGCCGGACGCGGTCGGTCAGGATCTCGGCGCCCCCGCCGGGGATCGTACGCAGGCCGACCTTCCGCAGACGCTCGAGGACTTCCTCCATGGGGATCCCCTCAAGCCGCGCCAGGTACCAGATCTCCGTGGCGCTCAGGCCGTGAATATTCACCGTGGGGAAACGCTCGCCCAGCTCGGAAAACAGCGCCTCGAACCACTCCAGCCTCAAGTGGGGGTTCAGCCCGCCCTGCAGGAGGATCTGGTTCCCGCCCAGCGCAATCGTTTCTTCGATTTTCCGGAAGATCTCGTCGCGGGAAATGACATACGCGGCCGGGTCGCCGTCGTCGCAGGAAAAGCCGCAGAACTTGCAGCGGCACTCGCAGACGTTGGTGTAATTGATGTTTCGGTCCACGTTGTACGTCCGGAACGGCTCGGGATGAAGCCGCCGCGCCATTTCGTCCGCGGCCTTCCCCAGCCGGGCCAGGTCGTTCGACTTCAAAAGCTCGAGCGCGTCCTCTTCGGTCAGGCGCCGCGTCCCCCGGGCGGCTTTTTCCAAAACGTCGATCAGCGAAGCGTTCATTTCTGGCCCTCATGGAGACGGAACTGCTCGGGGTTTGGAACGTCCTCGATCTTTTTGATCGACTTGATGATCTGCTCGCGTTCCTTTTCCATGGCCCGTACGCGGCCGCACGAGCACATCATCTTCCGCCGGCCGATCAGGTGCGAAAAGCCGATCGCCACGAAATAAAAAAGGAAAATTAAAATCGACGCCGCGATGGTGATCAGGATCGTTTTCATAAGAAACTCCGGAAACGAGGTGAAACTTGCGTCTTTTAGTATAATCCGAACTGGAAAAATTTCAAGAGGGCCCGGGAAAAATAGAACGAAAAAAACCGCGCGGCCCCGGGTCAGAGCCGCACGGCATCAAATCTCACGGATTCTTTAAGTACGGATTCTTTTTGAACTCGAAGCCGACGCTTTCCTCGCGGATCGTCTGGCCGTCCTGGATCAGAAACAGGACCGGGAGTTTTTCGGCCTCGGCGATTTTCTTCCCCTCCTCCGGCCCGAGGACCATCAGCGCGGTGGCCCAGGCGTCGGC
Organism: Thermoguttaceae bacterium; assembly: GCA_017447865.1. Taxonomy (GTDB): domain Bacteria; phylum Planctomycetota; class Planctomycetia; order Pirellulales; family Thermoguttaceae; genus RGIG3701. The sequence goes on along the minus strand of JAFSMO010000007.1, from coordinate 19,535 downwards.
CGTCATGCAGTCGTCCGCCAGTACCGAAACGGAAACGAGCGCGTGCTCCACCGGCACGCCCGTCCGCGGGTCGATGATGTGCGAGCGGCGTTTCTCCCCTTCCAGCTTGAAATTTCGGTAGTCGCCCGACGTCGCCATCGACCGGCACGTCAGCTCTACCGAGCCGAAAAGCTGGTTCGAGTCGGGAACCGGCAGCTGGATCCCGATCCGCCACGGCTTCAGGAGGTGGTTCACGCCGCGGGTCCGGACCTCGCCGCCGACTTCCACCATGTAATTCTCCACGCCGAGCGTTTCGAGCGCCCGGGCCGCGCAGTCCACGCCGTAGCCCTTCGCGATGCTGGAAAGGTCGATTTTCAGGCCTGGTTTCGTCCGTCGGAGCGTCTGGTTCGGCACCTCGCCCAGAATCGTCAGCGCCTCCCAACCGATCTGGGCCTTCGCGGCGGCGATGGCTTCCGCGTCTGGAATTTCCGGCATTTCCGCGTCGTTTTTGGTGGGGCCGAACTTCCAGAGATCCACGAGCGGCCCGACCGTCACGTCGTACGCGCCGCCGGTTTTGGCCGAGACCTCCAGCGCCCGGGCGAGGACCAGCGCCAGTTCCGGCGAAAGTTCCGCGTCCTCGTCGATCGATTCGTTGGCGTTGAGGCGGGAAAGCTCGGTGAAATCCTTCCACGTGGACATTCGGAAATCGACTTCCTTCAGCGCCTCTTCCAGAGCGGCCTGGATCCGGCCGTACGACTCCCCGGTGACCGGGTGTTTCGCGTCCGCCACGATACTGACGTGCCAGGCGGTCCCCATAGTTTCGCCCTCAAACCGGACTAGCCTCGGCGCGGAGGCGGACCTCGCGTGGCCCGCGAAAATCAGGATCCCGGTCAAGACGAGAAGGAGCGTTAAAATTAAGGTTTTGAGTTTCATTTTTTAATGCGGAATGCGGTTTGGAGTGCGGCAATACAGAAGCCGGAGGCTTCCTTTGCCGCTTTCACTTAGCGGCCGCAAAACTTTGCGAATAAAAAAGGTTTTCTCGTGGAAAACGTCCAGCGTGTTTCAGCGGCAAACGCCTCTTCGAGGCGGTATTGCCGTAAGGGAAAGCGGTGAATGTCGCTTGCGCGACTGTATCACCGCACTCCATAAAATCACGCGAACTCCGCGTCCACCTCTTCGGGGTGCAGGAGGCACTCTTTGGTCTGCCACTTTTTCACGCGGGTGAGGACTTCGTCCAGCGTCGGGACGCCGCTCGTCGCGTCGGCTTTCTGGACGTTGCAGGCCCCCACCGCACAGGCAAAACGGAGCGTCTTCTTCGGCGGCCAGCCGTTCAGCAGGCCCGTGAGGAAGCCCGCGATCGTGCAGTCGCCGCTTCCCGTCGTTCCGACGACCGGCACTTCGTAGCACTGCGCGAGGATCTTCCGCCCCGGCCACTGGGAGGCGATCGTCGGGTCCATGCCCTCGGTCAGCCGGTCCGTGTTTTCGGGGGTCCGGAGGTAAATCCCCTGGTCGCCGAGTTTGATCCCCGCCGCCGCGGTGCCGTAGCGGAGGAGTTCTTTCGCCAGGGCGTCGATCTCCTCGAATTTCAGGTACGCGGCCGGGTTCAGCGATGTTTCCGAAGACGGAACCGCCCGGCGCAGACGGCGCGTCACCTCCTCGAAAAGCGGACGGTTCAGCATGAAAAGCGTCTCCTCCAGGCTCGGAAGGTAAATGTCCACGTACGGCAGGACGGTCTCAAACCAACGCTTCCAGTCCGTCTCGCCTTCCGGTCCGTTCGGGTCGGGCATCGTCACGTCGAGGGAGGTCAAAACCCCCATCTCGCGGATCTCTTTCAACCGGGCCGCAAACTCGGCCGGGGCCGTGTAGATCGCCTTCATGAGCGTCGGGTAGCCGAAATGAAGCAGACGCACGTCCTCAAACCGTTTCGGGTCCAGGTCCTCCGGCGAAAAAGTATCGTTCGCGCCCGAGCAGTGCAGGAAGCACCGGTCGACTTTCGGCGGGTTGATCACGATGGAGTAACTGCTCGCCTCGCCCGGCGCCTGGATCATTCCCGCCTTGAAATCGAGGTTGGGCATTTCGAGCGCGCGGAAGGCTTCCAGCGTGGTTTTTCCGATCAGGTCGTCCCCGATTTTGCCCATGATGACCGTTTCCATCCCCAGACGGGCGAACGCGATCGCCGTGTTGGAAACGGCTCCGCCCAGCGCGATCGAAGCGGCTCCGACCCGAATCAGTCGGCCGGGAATGATGAACGACTCGCCCTCCGCGGTTTTCACCGGCGAAAGATCCGGAATAATATCAAGGCACAAATGGCCCGCGCACACGATTTTTGACTTGCTCATTTTCAATCAGGATCCAAAAGGTAAAAAACAAAATTGGGACTCGAAGGAAACGCGGCTCCGTTTCTCATTCCGCCTGAAGCCGGCCCTTGAATTCTTCCACGCCGGCCTCGTAGATCGCCTCCCACGGTTTCACGGGTTCAACCGTTTCACGGAACTGGACCATACGCGAGACGGCGTCCTGAACGGTGAACCGCTCGTCGATCCCCTTTTCCTTCCGCAGGTGATTTTCCAGCGCAGAAAGGGCCGTGACCGCAGCACCCAGCGCGGGGCCTTCCTGCGACTTGAGCCGGCGAAGCGGGAATTTCAAGACCGACGCGAGTATCTTGCACATCAGATCGCTCTTGGCCAGCCCACCGGAAACCGAGATGGAACGGACGGCACAGCCCGCCTTCCGATGCTCCTCGACCCCCAGCGCGATGAGGTACGCCAGCGCCTCCAGACACGCGCGGTAACGCACGCCGGAATCCGTCGGTTCCTCGCCGATCCACTTCAGATTCGGCGCGTTGACGCCCAGCGACGGCTCCGAAACGATGAACGGCAAAATCCGCGCCCCGTTCGCCCCGGGACCAACCGCTTCGGCCGCTTTTTCGAGTGCCGCAAAGTCCGGATTCGGGCCGAGCACGCGGTCGATGAAGAACGCGCCGTTCGAGTAGCAGCGCATGAGCAGGTACGGCCCCCAGTTGAGGGCCATGACGTCGAGATTCACGTCCGACGGCGGAATGACCGCGCACGAACTGTTCACGACCGCCGAGTTCCCAAGAATCACGGCAATTTCGCCGTCGTTGACGGCTCCGCCGCCGACCAGGCCCGCCTGCTGATCGTCGCTGGTCGGGAAAATGAGCGGCCCGGAGCGGTGCGCCAGCCCGAAACCGCGGAGGTTGGGCGGGAGCTGCGCGTCTTCAAAATCGGTCATTCCGGCAACGCAGCCCACCGGCGTGTCGCAGTCGATGATCTCGGGGAGCTGGTTCCAAGCCATCAGCCGGTTTTCCTCGTCGGCCAGCGCGCCGAGCATTTCACGCCGCCAGGTTTTGGTGCGGAAGTCCATCAGGCCGGTGCTCGCGGCCGAGGAAACGCTCAAAACGCCGAAATTCCCGGTGAGGTACCCGGCCGACAGACCGCCGTGGGTCTGGATCCAGCGCGTGGCGTTCCACTTTTCCGGGCTAAGTTTCAGCTCGTCTTTCACGAGGTGCGAGAGCGTGTAACGGATCGCCCACGGCCCGCCGAGAAGCTCCTGGACCCGTTCCGGGCCGCCGAGCCGTTCCATTCCCAGCGCGTGGAACTCGGCCAGAGTCTGATCGTTCCAGCAGATGGCGCGACGGATCTGGCCCCCCAGCCCGTCGATGCGCCCGGCCGTGTGGTGCGTCGCGGAGATCCCGCCCGCGAGCCAGTCGTCGAGCCGGCCCAGATCACGCAGTTTGGCGGTGATCTCGCGCAGAGTCTGCCGCGCCTGGCCTTCCAGTTGAAGAAGATTCAGCTCGATCGAGCCGTCCTCGCCGATCGCCAGCTCGGTGGGGAAACGGGTTTCCGCCAGCACGTTTCCATCCAGATCGAACGCGAGGCACTTGACCGCCCCGGTACTGAAATCCCAGCCGGTCAAAACGGCGTTTTCCGGCACGCATTTTAATTGGTTCTGCATTTTTTCCTCTGGTCGTGAGAAAGTCCTGGTCGATCGTCCGTGATCGGCTCCACGGAAAATCAGATCGAATCCGTATTTGGTGAATTTTACCTGATTCTGACGATTTTTTCAAGCCCCCCCAAAAGTTTTCGGGAAAATTTTCCTCCCGGGGGTTGAAAAAAAGTCCCGTTTATGCTAAACTTTAAAATGGTTGAAACGATTTTTCGTTCATTTATTTTTCATTTCCGGGGTGAACCCATTGACTTTACGGGGACGACGCTTCCAGCGTCGTTTTTAAAGCCCCCCTCACCGAGGGGGGGTGGCACGTAGTGCCGGGGGGAGTCATTCGGCGCGCCGTGTAACTCCCCCAGTCTCGCTTCGCGAGCCAGCCCCCTCATGGAGGGGGCCTTTAATCCCCGCTGGTCACGCCCCGCCAGACCTTTTGAATTCCCGCACCAACGATGAGTTACCAGGAAATTTGGGCCCCGTGGCGTCTCGCCTACGTGACCTCCACCGAGAAAAAGACCGGGCAGGACCTTCCCAGACTGAACTTTCTGAAAGGCGCCGACGAAAAATGCTTTATATGCCAGGCCGCGGCCGACACGCCGGAACACGACGCCGAGCGGTACGTGCTTCAGCGCAACAAACGCTCGCTGGTCATCATGAACCGGTACCCGTACAATAATGGGCACCTGCTCGTCACGCCGCGCCGTCACGTCGGTCGTTTGGAGCTTTTGACGAAGGAGGAGCACATCGAACTGATGCAAACGCTCTCCCGGATCGTTCCGATCATGGAAAAAGTCATGAACTGCGACGGCTTCAACATCGGGCTGAACCTCGGCCGCGTCGCCGGGGCGGGGCTTCCCGGCCATCTGCACTGGCACCTCGTTCCGCGCTGGAACGGCGACACGAACTTCATGCCGGTGCTGGCGTGCACGAACGTGATCCCGCAGTCGATGGACGCTTTGTGGGAACTGCTGCACGAAGCGTTGAACTCGTAAGAAACCCGAAAGATTTTGAGACTTCATTTTTCAGGAGCCACTCATGAAAACCGCCTCCCCCAAAGCCTTTACGCTCGTCGAGCTGCTGGTCGTCATCGCGATCATTGGAATGTTGGTCGGTCTGCTTCTTCCCGCGGTCCAACAGGCTCGTGAGGCCGCCCGAGTCATGCAGTGCGGAAACCACCTGAAGCAGTTGGGCCTAGCCGCGCTGAACCACGAGAGCGCGAACAAATTCCTCCCCTCGGGCGGCTGGCTCTTCACGGTGGACGGCGACCCGGACATGGGGTTCGGCCCGAAGCAGCCCGGCTCCTGGCAATACAATCTCCTCCCGTTCCTGGAAGCGAACGCCCTCTGGCAGTTGGGGATGGACGGGAATCAAAAGGAGGATCAGGCGATCAAAGACGCCAACGAGACGCGCTCCAAAATGTCGCTCCCGCTCTTTAACTGCCCGTCACGCCGGGCCGCGGTGCCGTACTACTCCGTCGGCGGAAGCGGCGTCAACAGTTCGACCTACCTGAACTCCATGGCGGTGAAGGGGGACTACGCCGGCTGCACCGGGACGCAGTGGCTCTACACCACCTCGGTCAACTCGTACAATGACGGCCTGGCGCTGAGCCCCGCCTCGCTCGGGTACAAATCCGACCAATCCGGCGTGGCGTTCGTCGCGAGCAAAGTCACGATGGGCGAGATCCGTGACGGCACCAGCAACACGTTCCTCTGCGGCGAGAAGTACCTCCGCGCCGACAAATACACGCCGTCCTCGTCGAGCGACTCTTATGGGGGCGGGGACGACCGCTGCCTGTGGAACGGCTTCGATAATGACACGCTGCGCCGCGCCGGGCAGTCGTACCGATGCTTCCAGGACCGCTTGGGCGTGGATTACGACTACCTCTTCGGCTCGTGCCATGCCGGTTCGCTGGGCATGACGATGGCAGACGGCTCCTCGCATCGGGTGAGTTATAGCATTGACCCAGAAATTTGGCAGAATCTGGCAAATCGCGCCGACGGAAATGCCGCCACGCTGCCGCAATAAAAGTGGTCAGTAGTCAGCGTTCTGCCTTCGGCAGAATATGGGAATGCAAGCGAGAATGCGATCCCATATTTCGGCGCAGCCGAAACGCTGACTACTGACTACTGACTACTTAATACTCAGATCTCCGGATGCTTCCACGGCGCGCGGTACGGCCGGGCCAGGAGTTTGTTCGCTTCCGGATTGTTCTTGACGCAGATGTTCTCCGGATCCCATTCCAGGGCCACACCGCCCATCTGGAGCGAAATATTCGCGAGGATGCAGCTGGCCGTGGAGATGTAGCCCTCCTCAATGTCCGAAGCCGGGCGGCCGCGGTCCACGATCCTTGCAAGGAAGTTCCACATGTGCGCGCGGTTCGCTCCCGCGATGTTCTTTTCCAGCCCCGGCTCGGTCTGGTCAGTCGGGTAGCGGTCAAATTCGGTCCCGGAATTCACCTTCACCCACTCGCCGCCGCGGGGTTTGAAGTCGGCGCAGGACGAATTCGCCCGGAACTGCGCTTTCGTGCCGAGGATCTCGGTCCCCCAGTAGAAACGCCCGTCCGGAACTTCCGTCCAGGTGTGGTAGTGCCACTCGACGGTTTTCCCGTCGTAGTCGAAGCGCGCCACCTGCGTGTCGGGGATCGTGGTGGTCGCCTCGGGGAACGCGAAGCGCCCGCCGTTCGACGTGATCTGCTTCGGCCAGCCGAGGTCCATCAGCCAGCGCGTCAGGTCGAACATGTGGACCCCCATGTCGCCGATGATGCCGTTTCCGTACTCCATGAACTGCCGCCAGCCGTGCTGGAGCTGACGGTAATATTTGTTTTTCGGGCCCGGGCCGCACCAGAAGTCAAAGTCCAGGTTTGGCGGCGGGGTCTGGTTCTGGTCGTAGATCGGAGCACCGCGCCAGCCGAGGAAGCAGTGCGTGTCGGCCGTGTAAATGTCGCCCATCGCGCCGGAATCGAAGTACTTCTTTTTCGCGTCCACGAGGATCGGCGTACTGCGTCGCTGCAGGCCCACCTGAACGACGCGGTTCAGGCGGCGCGCCGTCTTGTACATCGCGGCGCACTCGATCACGTCCACGCCGATCGGTTTCTGGAGGTAAACGTCGCAGCCCGCCTCCATCGCGGCAATGGCCGGAAGGGCGTGCCAGTGGTCCGGCGTCCCGATCAGGCAGACGTCGAGTTTCTCGTTTGCGAGCATTTCGCGGTAGTCTTTGTAAAGATTCGGGACCTTTTTGTTCGCCTGGCGTTCTGCGATCAGGCGGCCCGCATCTTCGAGAATTTTGGAATCGACGTCGCACAGGCCGCAGACCTCGATGTGCTCGCCGCCGCACTGGATGAGGCGGAAGAGGTCGCTTTTCCCGTACCAGCCGGAGCCGACCAGGCCCACGCGCAAGTGCCGGCCCTCTTTTTCCCAGAGGTCCCGGTCGGCGTTTTCCAGAGGAGACTCAACGGTCTGAATTCCCGGTCCGTCCGCACGAACCTGAGCGTTCGCCAGAAGCCCGGCCGCCGCCATCGCGCCGGTCTGTAAAAAGTTTCGTCTTGAAAACATGATTAACCCTTTTCTTGTTCTTAAATTAAAGGTGGGGGGAGGGAGTTTGGAGTGTGGAGTGTGGAGTTGCGCTGGCGCGTAACGCTGCTTTCAGAAAGACTTCGACCCGTTAAAAGCCGAAGGCTTTTTTAACTCCTCACTCCTCACTTTTTTACTCTTTGTCGCGGCACTCGATCTTCATCTCGTCGCTGTTCGCCTTCAGTTCCGGCGCGTACATCGCTTCCATCCGGGTCGGCAGGGCCGAGACTTTACCCGGAGTTTCCGCGCGCATGCGGTACGTAACGGAGTGAATGCCTTCACGGAGATTCTGAACGAAGAAGCAGACCCGATTGTCGCGGTATTCGACGTAGGCGTGCAGCGCGTTTCCGTTGTAGCCGCTCTTCGCGTCCACCGTTTCGAAACCGGCCGGCTTCATGTCCTCGATCAGGATGTACGAGTAGTCGTTCTTGCTCTCGATGGTGAGTTCCACCTCGACCAGGTCGCCGCTCGTGACCGCTTCGCCCGACTTCATCGGGATGCGCTGGTACTTCACGACGTCCTGCTTCACAAGCTTCCCGTGAGAATCCGCGGCGTTCTGCGTCGCTTCGATGCGCTGGAGACGGAAGTACTTCCGTTCCACCTTCACCTCAAGGCCCGTCTTGGGGATGAAGTCCTCGAGCGTGAAGTAGCGGGCGTAGCCGTTGAAGTAGAGCGGCCCGTCGCCGGTCCGGCGGAGTTCCACCTTGTGGGTGCCCGTGGTGACCGCCTCGCCCTCAAGCAGGTACGTCAGATCGGCCGTGAAGAGATTTTCCGGCGTGATCTCCACCGTCTTCTTCACTTCACCATCGAGCAGGACGTCCACTTTCATCTGCGGCTCCAGTTCGTTCGTCGTGCGCAGGTACTGCGTGAACGCTTCCAGAACCTGCGCCGTGTCGCGGGTGGAATCCCAGTACGTCGCGTTCTTCCGGTTGTTCAGCAGGTACTTCACGATCCACGCGGCCGTTTCGAGGCTTTCCGGCTTCCCTTCGAGGCAGAGCAGACGCAAGTAGGCCGCCTGCGTTTCAATGTCATTTCCGTACCAGTACCACCAGTAGCAGAACGACGGAAGCGAGAGGTGCGCCGTCTGGTTTTCCGCGTCGCGGATGAGGAACTGCGTCAGGTACTCGAAAATCGTCCGGAACCGCATTTTTTCCTCACGCTGGAAGTAGGCGATCCCCGCCAGCGCGTTGGATTGGGTCGAGAGTTTCACGCGGTCACGGAAGATGAAATTGCTCATCTCGTTCATGTCCGTCGAAGAAGCGCCCGCCTGCGCCAGGGTCGCAAAGACCAGGACGTCCATTTCGCCCGCCTGGGATTTCATGTACTCGTCACGGTACCTGGCCGGGATCTGTTCCCGCTTCGGAAAAACGTCAACGTCCGGGTGCTTCGGATCGCGGTGCTCTTTCTTCCAGGATGCGAGCCATTTCTGGTACTCGACCCAAAGCTGGAGAGCCGCGACTTCCTCACGCTGTTCGCGCATCAGCCACGCGATGCCGGACTGGATGGACCGTTCGACCGCCTCGGCATTTTCCAGCTCGCCGAAGACTTCCGCCTGCTGGGCGAGCAAAAGCCCGCGCGTCACCAGTGCGGTCAGGTGCGGCGTCGAGTGTTCGCCGGAGCCGGAGAACCAGCCCCAGCCACCGTCCGAGCACTGCATGTTGACCAGCCGATCCACGCCGATCGTGAGGATCTCATGGAATTTCTCGTCGTTGAAAACCGGGTCGCTGCTGCGGTCGCGGTGGAGTTTCTTCCACTGCTCGGCGCGTTTCTTCGGGTCGCCGATCTCCTGCGCGTTCAGATTGTTCGTCTGACCGGCGATCTCATCAAGATCGACCCCCGCGTCGGTCAGCGCCTTGCGGGCCAAAACCGCCGGGAGGAACCGGTTGAGCGTCTGCTCCGTACAGCCGTACGGGTACTCGACCAGGTACGGGATCGCGTCGAGCATCGCCCCGGCAAGCGTCGGCGAGTAACGAATCTCCAGTGCCGAATCTTTCGGACGGCGGGCTTCCGGAATCGTGAATTCCATGGCGGCCGAATCCTGCTTCAGCTCGGAAAGCGTCGCGCTCGGGATCATCCCGCTGCGGGCGTCCTGCTTCGCCATTCCGTGGATCTGGACCGGAACGCTGAGCTGCATCGCGTCGGACTCTTCGTCGGTCTGGGCGGTCATCGTAACGACGAGCTTGCCCTCGTTTTCAGCCCGAACGAGCCAATCGACGCGGGTTTCACCCTTGGGCGGAACCGTCGCGGTGACGGTCTTTTCCGACTTCAGCGAGGCCGTGCCGGAATCGCCGAGATCAATCGAAACCACGACTTTCTTCTCGGTCGCGAGGTAGTTGTGCACGTTGGCCGTCAGGAGCAGCTCGTCGGAGGTCGTGATGAACCGCGGCGTCTGCATCCGGAGGATCAGGTTCTTGGCCGTGACCACCTGGGTCTCGGCTTTTCCGACGCGGGTCCCTTCGCCCATCGCCCACGCGCAGACTTTCCACGTCGTGAGGTTTTCGGGCATCGGGAAGTCCACGCGGGCTTCGCCCTTTTCGTTCGTCACGAGGCTGGCGGACCAGTATGCCGTGTCGGCGAAATTCTTGCGGATGGTCGCGGCGACGAGTTTCGGCTCTTTGTCCGACCCGCCTTCCGCCTTCTTCTCGCTCTGCAGATTCTGCTTCGCCTTGCCGCCGTTTGCCATGGCAAATCCCGCGGCTTTCTCCATCCTCACCTCTCCCATCGCCTTTGCTGGAGCCGCAGCGGCGGGGGCTTCCATGGCCATCGGGGCGGCATCCATCGCCATTTCTTCAGCGGCCTCTTCTTCGACCACCATCCCGTCTTCATCGGCGTCCATATTTCGGGCCATGGACTTGAGCATCCGGCCGCGGAATTTGCTCTTGCGCAGGAAGACTCCGCCGTCCTGACCGATCCGCACGCCGAAATCATCTCGCAGGTCGCCGTACAGCTGGAAGTTCAGGAACCTTCCCAGGTCGCTCATCATCGAGGAACCCGGTCTCTGCATGTTGGACGAGTTGAGGAACGTCGTGCTGTGCGTCTCCGGGTAGTGGTGACGCTTCCAGCTCCAGAAGTGGCGGTAAATGTCCTCAATATTGGACCCGCCGGAAATGTACTCGAGCGATTTGTCGTACACGGTCAGGACGGTCTCACCCACGAACGGTTTCCCGTACTGGTCGGTCAGACGGAGCGTCACCTCGGCCTTTTCGCCCGGCAGGAAACGATCTTTCACCGGAATGACTTCCAGATTCAGGATCCGCTTTTCCGGCGGGACGCAAATTTCCTTCGTGACGGCATAGACCTCGGATTTTGCCGTGGTCAGCGCCTCGATGAAGAAGTTCGGCTGGTCGCAGTAACGCACCGGCAATTCGACGATCTGACTCTTTCCTTTCATCTGAATGTAATGCGGAGTCGAGCAGAAACCGTCCTGCGCGCGTTCAAAGAGCACGACCGTGGCGTCGGGCTGATTCGTGTTGATCATGAGCTTCACCACGTCGCCGGGCTTATACTCGGACCGGTCAGGAATGATCTCCAGGTCGTTGAACCGGAGGTCCGAACCGGTGAAATTCTGCCCGCGAACGGTCATGATCGTCGCGCCTTCGACCGTCTTGGGATTTTCACCCTCGCTGGTCACGACGCACGCGACGCGGAACTGGCCGGACTGGGTCGCTTTCAGCGTGTAGTTGGCCATTCCGTCTTCAGTCAAAACGACGTCGGCGGTCTGAAGTTCCTTCTGGTTCGGCGTGCCTTTTTCATCGTAGCTCAGCTCGAAAACGTGGACTTTCGCGGAACCTTTGACCGGTTTTCCGTCCAGGGTCTTCGCGGCAAACGAGACCGGAATCTGGTCGCCGATCTCCAGCCAGGCGCGGCGGGTCCAGACGTTCACCTTGAACGGGCTGCGCGCCGCCAAAACCCGACCTTCGCCCGTGATCATGCGGCGGGAAGCGTCTTCCACGTCCGCCACGATCCTGTACTGGTGGTCGGAGTTTCCGTAAAGGGCCGCGGCGATCGACGTATCGACCGTGATTTCGGCTTTGCCTTCCATTTCGGGCGTGAGTTTGATCTCGCCTTCGAGGACCAGTTCCTCGTCACGTCCGTAGCTTCTGTACCACGTCGGTTCCGGGGCGAGGCATCCCCAACGTCTCCAGCCGGGGAACCAGCCGTAATTTTCCGCGTACCACCAGTAGCCGGGCCCGTAGAGCCAATCCCACGCGGCCGGAGCGTACCAGCGCGTGTTGTACGTTTCGCGCAGAACACGGTATTTCACGGTTCCGTTCGCGACCGGGGCGCCGAAGTAGTATTTCGACGTGACGCCGACTTTCATCGTTTCGCCGAGCATAACCGGCTCTTTCGGAGCGTCCACCGTCACTTCAAATTCCGGCTTGCGGTACTCCTCCATGCGGAACGTGATCCGGCCGTAGCACCGGTCCTTGGCAGAATCCCAAAGGGTGATCAGGTACTGGCCGAGCTTGGCGTCCTTGGCGAGTTCAAAATCACCGGAAACGCCGCCGTATTCGTTGGTTTTGACCTTGATTTCTTCAACGTCGTCGCCGTTGGGCGAGTGGATGATCAGCGTCATGTCCGCATTGGCCATGGAATACGGCTCCATCGGCTCGTACGGACTCTTTTCCTCTTCGTCGTCTTCGTCGTTTTCGTCGTCTTCATCCACCTGCGTCTTCCAGTAATTGTGGAGATCGTAGAGGGCCTGCGCAAACCAGAATTTATAGTGAACCGACTGCTCCGGACGGTAAATTGGCCGGTCGGTCATTCCGAAAGCGGAAATTTCATCCCACCAGTCATCGTGACGAAAACGGCCGAAGTTGAAATGGGACTGATTCAAGCCAAAGAACGCCTCGACGCGCTCGCCGCCCGGGCGTTTGGCCGAGATGAAGTACTGGAAACGCTGGTCGAGGTTTTTCCTGGTGGCTTGCCACGTTCCGTTTTCGTCGCACTGCGCCTTGACTTCGTTTTTGAAGACCTGGACCAGATCGCGGCGGCGGGAGTCTTTGTTTTCAAGCCACTCCTTGCGCCAGCCGGTGAATTCGAGCACGGCGCCCGGAATCGCTTTGCCGGTCCGCGAGTCGGCGACGTAGCACCACGTCGCGTCGTCAAGCTGCTTGGTCGCGATCATCACGTCCTGGATCCAGGCCACGATGCACGCGGAATTCCCGTTTTCCAGATGCATTTCCACGAAGTACGCGCCCGGCCCGTTGACTTTCAGCGGGGTTTCGATCGAACGGTCCTTGAATTTCTCCGCCGGTTCCAGCGTGACGTCCCACGCGTACCTCTCGTTGGTCATGAACTCCCTGCTTTTCTCGTAAACCAAACGAGAAACGAGATTTTGGGGTTCAAACTGGTAAAAGTCCGTCTTCATCTGACCTTGAGGGACCGGGCCTCTGGCCGCCGCTTCGCGAATGGCGTTTTTCAGGGCCGCCTCGAGTTTCTCCAGGTCCAGACGCACGGCCGTGAAGGAGGCCTTTTTCGCGTTCCGGAACTTTACGCGAAGCATTGGATTTTCGGAGGTCTGCTGGCGCAGCGGCTCGAACCGTGCCCAGTTGCCTGTGATCGTGTTCGTCCAGTCACTGAAATCCATTCCTTCGTACGGCTTGCCATGAAATTCGGCCGGGATCGCCGTAAGCTGCACCGCGTTCATCTGCCGGAAAAGTTCAACGGCGTGCGGGTACTGCCGGCGGTTCATGGCGATCATCGCCAGGTGCTTGTACGCCAGTTTCTGGAACCGGCCCGGTTTCGAGGCCAGATCCTTGAAGATCTGAATGTAATTCGCTCCGTCCGGCATCGTGAAGCGCCGGATCCCCGTCGCCGTCCGCGCGATGGTTTCCGAATCGGAGAGGGTTTCGAGCTGAAGCAGGCTGGACTCACGCGTCATTTCTTCCTGCGTTTCGTCGCCGGTCGCCGAAGAAAAACGGTCCCAGATCTGGGCAAGAGTCTGCTCGCCATACTGGCGCTGATAGAAAACCGCTAAGCGGTAGGTCGCCTCATCGCGGAAAAGCTGCGCAAATTTTTCGTCTTGAGGAGTTCTGGCTTTTCCGCTTTCTGCCAGCGCCCAACGCCAGCGTTCGCCGTCCGATTTTGCGGACTCAAACGATTCCGGAACCGCAAAGATCAGCGGCGATCCGTCTTCATTCACGGGCGTGCCTTCGACCTGGCTGGCCCGGCGTCCCTCCGACCACGGGTTTTCCGTGTCGGCTTCCGGAAGCGTTTTCAGATCGGTCAGATCCTGGAGTTCCCACGACGTGCAGTTTCCGCCGCGGCCTTTCAGAATGAATTCGGCCAAATCGATGTAGAACCAGCCGCGGGCGATCGGGTCGGTCTCTTTCTGGGCCTTTTCCGCGGCCTGATTCATGAGCTGAAGCGCACGAACACGGTCACGCTCGTAAGCCCCGGCGTATTCCCCGTTTCTCTGCTGGTTTCCGCGATAGAATTTTCCCGCAACGACACGCCCATGATGGTCGATGGTACTCCAGACCGACGCGGCGACCTGAAGCGCACGCCACGATTCCCCATAAACGGACGTGAACTTTTCCATAAAATCATCGATTTCCGACGAACGGTTCAGACGCTCCAAAGCCACGATCCGGAACCGGAGCACAAGGGGCAGGTACTCGGCATTTTTCGCATCGGTCCAATTCGGGTTCATCACGGGCCCGGATTTCCCATCCCCAAAAAGGGAGAGGTCCACGATCTCGATCAATTTCACAAACTGGCCGTCATCCATGCGTTTTTCGAGTTCATTCACAAACTTTTCACCTTCAGGAACTCCGCCAAAGGCTCCGAGTGACAGAAGCGTCAAAAGGAAAATTCCATACTGCATCGATTTATCTCCTGTATTTTAACTAAAAAGATTCTAAAACTAAAGGGGCTAATATTTTGGACGAACGAAAACTCGCTTCATTTCAGGTTTTTTCTGATTTTACCAAAAAATTTTTAAAAAAGAAAGAGGCCCCCCAAAAAATACCCCAAAAATAATTGAAAAATTTCGGGGTCTTGACAAAAATGGGGATTTATGATAAAATGGCCCTGACTTGGGAGAATGACCCGATTGAGGGATCAATCGAAAGGCAACACACTGGTGTGGCGGTCCCTCCTGAGCCCAGACCATGAACCGAGGATCCTTTTTCCATTTTATTTTAAGGACTGACCATGAAAAAACTCACCTCCATCCTTTCATTCCTGACGGCCGCGTCCGTTCTGTTCATTCTTTCTGCCGTTCAGGTGCAGGCGCAGCTCCCGGAAATCGCGCACCGGGTCCGCTCGATGGCCCACCGCGGCGACTATTACAACGCGCCCGAAAATACACTCGCGGGCTTCAAAATGGCGATCGAAACCGGCGTCGATTCCTGCGAATTTGACGTCCGCCGCACCAAAGACGGAGTACTCGTTCTGAGCCACGACGCGACGTTCGAGCGTGCCACCAACGGCGCCTGCAAAGCCAAAATCTGCGACATGACTTTCGAGGAAGTCCGCAAACTCGACGTTGGCGCGTACAAAGGCGAGGCCTGGAAAAACACGCAGTGCCCCACCCTCGACGAAACGCTCGACCTCTTCAAAGGTTCCGGCTGTATTCCGGTCATTGAGATCAAGGAATTCGGCACGGAACGCCAGATTGCCGACGCGATCATTGCGCACGACATGGTGAAGGAAGTGGCGCTGGTCTCGTTCAATCACGAATCCATCCGCCGCATGTGGGAATACTGCCCCGGGATCTACGCGTACCGGAATGGCGGCAATCGCGGCGACAAAACGGACGAGGAATTCGTCGCCTGGTTCATCGAAAGCCAGAAGGACTGCCCGTTCAAAGTCGCCAATCCCGACTGGGGCCAGATGAAAAATACGCACACGGTCAAGCTCCTGAAAGAGGCCGGCTTCGTCGTCAGCACGTGGATCATCGACGATCCGAAGCTCATGAACGAGCTGCTCGACGCGGGGATCGACACGATGACGACCAACCGTCCCGCCGTTCAGGTCCAGGTCTTCAAAGAACGCGAAGCGAAGAATAAATAAATAAAAAATCCGGGAAACTTCTTCGGAAGAAACCCGGATCTGCTCAAAACCGTTAAGAAAAAAGGGGGGAACCATTTCCGCGTTCCTCCCTTTGCTTTTCGTCACTTCTTCACGACGATCCGCACCACGTTTTCCCACCGGATGACCAGCGTGATCGGGCGTTCGTTTTCGTCGAGCGCCTCGAAGTACCCGATCCGGCTGAGCGACCGGTCCTCGTAAAATTCCAACGGACTGAAAACCTTTCCATCCGCCGTCTGGATCTCAATTTTGCCGGCCTGGGAGCTTTTGATGGACTTCCCGATGATATTCGCCCGGAAATCATCCTTCTCGGTTTTTTCTTCTTTTTCCTCCGGTTTCGCTTCGTCTTTTGTTTCCTCCTCGGACTTTTCAGCTTCCGCAGCCGGTTCCGACCCGGACGTCCAGAGGGTCCAGAAGAATTTCGCCATCGGGTCCATTTTCACGGCTTCCGGAATACTTTGGATGGTCTCGTCGAGCCCAAGGTCGATCTCGCCGGTCTTTCCGATCGCCAGGTTCGGATAAAGGAACGGTCTTTCGGTCGAATCTTTCGAAATGGAGATTTTCGGCGGGAATGCCTGCGTTTCTTTCTCCGTAAACGCCTTCGTCTGCTCCGCGGCCTTGCTTTCATCAAGAGAAAGCTCACTCTCGGGATTCAGTTCCAACTCGCCGCTCGCAGCAGTTTCTTCCAGAGATTCCATCGTTGGGACTTTGAATTTCGCGCCGCATTCGGGGCATTTGCCTTTTTTCCCGGCACTGGAAACAGGCGCTTCGAGCTGATGTCCGTTCGGGCAGAGGAAGGAAATCATTTCCTCCGAAGATTCCTCAGGAGACTCCTCGGGGGATTCATCTTCAGGCTCCATTCCGAACGTAAATTTCAACTCCGGCGGTTTTTTGGCCGTTTCTTCGTTTCCTTTCGCGTCACGCTCCGGCTTTGCTTTAGCCTCCAGCTCCGTTTTTTCCTGCGCCGCCTTTTCTTCTTCCTCTTTTTCCTTTTCAGCTTTCCCGGTTTCGGCTTTTTCCTTTGCTTCTTTTTCAAGCTGGGCACGTTTGAGGGCTTTGGCTTTCAAGTATTCCTGGTATTTGATCTCGGCGTTCTTGAATTCTTTTTCAAGTTCATCGTCGATCTGGCCCTCAAGCATTTCACGAACGAGCTCCAGCTTGGGAACGTCGAACCGGATCCCACATTTGGGGCACTTGGCCGTGTGGCCGCACATTTCCAGCGTGAATTTCACCTGATCGCCGTTCGGGCATTCAAATTCAAACTCATGCAGCTGGGAAGAAGAGGAACCATGAGCCGCCGCCTGGGCACGCTTCGCCTTCGCTTTCGCGTGGGCCTCCAGTTTTTTCTTTGCTTCCTGGAATTCTTTCTCAAGCTCCGGCGTAATTTCGTCCCCCAGCATTTCGCGAACTTCTTCCAGCGTCGGCACTTCAAAACGCGCGGAGCATTTCGGGCACTGCGCAGTCCTGCCGCACATTTCGAGGATGAATTTTACGGAGTGGTTATTCGGGCATGAATATTCAAACTGAGTCATGGGTTTTTAAGTGAAAAAGGAGGAAATTTTCGTTTTTTTTCGGAATTTTCCCCGGTGGGTACTGGGAAAATTTGTGAAAACCGATTATACTAGTACTAAGGAGCGGGGGTGAAATCGAGGACTGGCCCTCTATTTCGCGCTCCGATTAATTAATATAGTGTCGCACGTTTTCCCCGTTTCGTCAATGGGGTGGGACGCTGTTTTTTGAAAAAAAGTCAAAAAAAGAGGATCCTCATCATGGCAATCATCGTAACTTGCCCCGGCTGCCACAAAAGTTTCAGCGTTAAGGATGAATTCGGGGGGCGAAAAGGCCCATGCCCGAAGTGCAAAACCATGATCACCATCCCGATGCCGGACAAAAAAGTCAAGGTTCACGGTGGTGAGGCTTTTGAAACGGGCGGCACAAACGCCAGTGGGGAATTTGTTCTGAAGCCGATCAAGCGGCGGGAAACCATTTTCAAGCCCAAAACGTTCGCGATCATCGCCGGAAGCGCGCTTTTGCTCTTCCTTTTGACCTGGCTGCTGGGCGGGATCCTTCAAAAATTCACGATTGCCGCGTACGTCGGGCTGATTCTCGTCACGCCCCCGCTGGTTTATGCCCCGTACTTCTTCCTGCGCGACACGGAGGCGATCGAGGACCTGAGCAAGTCGGCCCTGATTTTTCGGACGATTCTTTGTTCGGGTTTTTACCTCGCATTTTGGACTGTTTACATTTTCTTTGCCCCGGTGTTGGCAAACGCTTTTGACGCGCTGTTCTCCTACATGACCTGGCCATTTGCCGCGATTCCGCTTTTGATCATGGGCGGAATCATCGCTTCGTTCCTTTTTGACCTGGAAATGATGGACGGTTACGTTCACACCACCTTCTACGTCGTGGTGACGGTGCTTCTTTTCTGGACGGCGGGGCTGAGTTTTGTCCCGGCTGATGAAAGCACCAATCCGGCCCTCGAACAGGCAAATGCCGCTGCGATTGCAGCCACAGAAGCCACTCCAGCCGCCGATGAAGCCACGCCTGAAAAAGGTAAAAAAGGCAAAAAAGGAAAGAAAAACAAAAAATCCTCAAAAGCCGAGGAGGAAGAACCCGCGCCGCCAGTGAAAATGAATAAAGGAAAGCCGGTGGATCCGCGTTTGAAATAAAAGGCGGAGCGTTCACAAAAACGCCTGATTCACCAAAGATCCAATGGTTTTAAAGAGGACTGATTGAGGAACGTTTCCCCGGGGAGATTTTCCTCAATTTTTTTATTCTTCGCCTTTTACCAGGTCCCTCAGCTGCGCCAGCGCTCTGACCCAGATTTTCTGCACGCTATCCAAAGAACGCCCCATCTGATCCGCGATTTCCTGGAACGGAAGATTCTCGGAATGCCGCAAACGCAGGACCGTGCGGTAATGCTCGGGAAGCTGGCCCATGGCCATCGCGAGCTGCTGCTCCATTTCTTTGCGTGAAACTTTGAGGCTCGGCGTGCTGATGTTACTCACGAGCTGGTTCCAGAAAATCGACGATTGATCGACCTTGAGACAAATTGCACGTTCCATCCGAACGTCACGGCGTTTTGTTCCTACATAGAATCGGACGGAGGCCGCCAGCGTCGTCGCGAGAATCTGACGAAGCCATGCGAGAAAAGACGCTTCATTCTCACCGCGAAAATTCGGAAAGGCCTGATACGCTTCCAGGAAGGTTTCCTGCACGATATCCGCCGCGTCCAGTTTTCCGCAGATGCGCGGATCGATTTGAAGCCTGGCAAGAAAAAGCAAATAGTTCCGAAAATTCTCCAGAAGCTCCCCAAGCGCGGCAGAATCACCATCTTTCGCACGCTTCAGTGTTGCTTCAAAAGGAAAATTTTCGGAACTCATTCTTCAGTTTAATGTGAAAATCACTTTTCAGGTTTCGGGCCTTTGGCCTTTCGGACCTTTCCAGTCACCTTACTTGCAGAACGGGCACGGACCTTTCGGACCCTTCATTTCAGGACGGGGACCAGGGAAAGGACCACCAAATCCCGGCTTCGGGCCAGCAAACGGAGCTCCGAATCCTGGCTGCGGGGGGAATGGGGGGAAACCAAATCCGGCTTTCGGCGGGAAAGGAGGAAATCCGAATCCGGCTTTCGGGCCGGGGAAACCCTTCTTGAAGTTCGGCTTGGGGCCTTTTTTGCCGCACGGGCACTTTTTACCACACTGGCACTTCTGGCACTTGCATGCGCCTTTCTTGAAGCACGGTTTCGGTCCGGGTTTGAATCCTTTGTGGAATCCGGGTTTCGGGCCGGGGAACCCCTTCTTGAAGCACGGTTTCGGTCCAGGTTTGAATCCCTTGTGGAATCCAGCCTTCGGGCCGGGGAAGCCCTTCTTGAAGCACGGTTTCGGTCCAGGTTTGAATCCCTTGTGGAATCCAGCCTTCGGGCCGGGGAAGCCCTTCTTGAAGCACGGTTTCGGTCCAGGTTTGAATCCCTTGTGGAATCTAGCC